>NZ_DBFV01000003.1:0-878224 GCF_002295255.1 Clostridium sp. UBA871
GAATAATTAAGATTTAAAATAATAAATTATTTATTATCCTGAAAAGGAAATGTGCACAATAAAACCTAGGTAAAAAGAGAGATGGGGACGCCTATCTCTCTTTTTTTTATATCTAAATAACTTCTCCTACAATATATACAACAATAAAATATAGATTGCATATATAAATATGGAGAAAAATCTATTTTTATAGATTCAGCATAATTTTACCTATTGAATTTATATGCTATATGATGTACTATACATAAATATAACTTATATAGTATATTTAATTAAATATAAAAAAAGATTACTAATAACTTTATATATTCTGAATTTTAGGCAATTATATAAACAAATAGTTAGTAAAGTTACATATTAAATATATAATATTTTTATTAAAGAAAATTAAAGATATTAAAAATTTACAGGAGTAAAAAATGAATAAAAACTCTTGTCAAAGCTAACAAAATAATGTATACTATAGAAGTTGCAATATGGTAACAGCGATGAGGTAAGAGGTTGCCGGGCTTCCGGGGGAATTCTTAACCGAGCATGCTCAATCACGAATTGGGCGACGGGGTCTGTAGTGCTGTTGTGTTTCTTAAAATAAGAAACGCCAGGAGCAGTTTACAGAACTTCCGCTGTTGCGCGTAAGAAGTAATAGCGTGCGATGAAAAGGAGGGAATGAAATGTCAAAACAAAAAATCAGAATCAGATTAAAAGCGTTTGATCACACAATACTAGATCAATCAGCAGAGAAGATTGTTGAGACTGCTAAAAACACAGGAGCTAAAGTAGCCGGTCCAGTACCACTACCAACTGAGAAAGATGTAATAACTGTTCTAAGAGCTCCACACAAATACAAAGATTCAAGAGAGCAGTTCGAAATCAGAACTCATAAAAGACTAATCGATATATTAAGTCCATCACCAAAAACTGTTGATGCATTAATGAGATTAGACTTACCAGCAGGTGTAGATATCGAAATAAAATTATAATCGTACATAGTACATGAAATTGAACTATGATGTACGGGTAATAGAAAAACTATTACTAACTATTATGATCACAATGTGGTCCGCTAATAAGTAGGAGGTGTATTTAAATGAAAAAAGCTATAATGGGTAAAAAATTAGGAATGACTCAAATATTTGATGAAAATAGAAGAGTAGTACCTGTAACAGTTGTAGAAGCTGGTCCATGTGTAGTAATCCAAAAGAAAACAGTAGAAAATGATGGATATGAAGCCATAAAAGTTGGATTTGGAGATATAAGAGAAAAGTTAGTGAATAAACCTAAGAAAGGTGAATTCGCAAAAGCTGGTGTTGTTGTAAGAAGACACATAAAAGAATTTAGATTAGAGGATACAAGTGCTTACGAAGTAGGTTCTGAAATAAAAGCAGAAATCTTCGCAGCCGGAGATAAAATTGACGTATCTGGAATATCTAAAGGAAAAGGATTCGCTGGCGTTATAAAAAGATGGAACTTCCACAGAGGACCAATGAGCCACGGTTCTAAATTCCATAGAGCAGTAGGTTCAATGGGAGCATCATCAGACCCATCAAGAACATTTAAGAATAAAAAAATGCCTGGTCATATGGGAAATGTTAATACTACAGTGTTAAATCTAGAAGTAGTAAGAGTAATACCTGAAAAGAATATTATTCTTATTAAAGGCGGAATACCAGGACCAAACAAAGGTTTAGTAGTAATAAGAAACGCTGTTAAAGCATAAGGAAAGGAGGATGCAGAATGCCTACAGTAAAAGTGTATAACACTGAGAAAAAAGAAGTTGGAGAAATTCAATTAAATGATAGCATTTTCGGAGTAGAAGTTAGTGTTGAAGCAATGCACCAAGTTGTATTAGCTCAATTAGCTAATAAAAGACAAGGAACTCAAAGTGCTAAGACAAGAGCTGAAGTAAGAGGCGGAGGAATTAAGCCTTGGAGACAAAAAGGAACAGGAAGAGCAAGACAAGGTTCTATAAGAGCTCCACAATGGATTCACGGGGGTATCGTATTTGCACCAAAACCACGTGATTACAGAGTTTCCGTTCCAAAGAGTATGAGAAGAGTAGCTATGAAATCAGCTTTAACTTCAAAAGTACAAGATAATGAAATGATAGTATTAGAAAGCTTGGCTTTCGATGCACCAAAAACTAAAGATATGGTAAAAGTTCTTAATGCTTTTGAAACTAAAAAAACATTAATAGTTGTAGCTGAGTCTAATGAGAATGTTTATAAATCAGCAAGAAACATTCCTGGAGTAGCTGTAGTGCCTGTAAACAACATAAATGTTTACGACATATTAAAGTATGAAAACTTAATGATTACTAGAGACGCTGTATCAAAAATTGAGGAGGTGTATGCATAATGAAAATGACTAGTTATGATATAATAAGAAAACCTGTTATAACTGAAAAAAGTATGGCTGCTATGGCAGAAAGAAAATACACTTTCATCGTTGACATACACGCAAACAAAGTTCAAATAAAAAAAGCTGTTGAAGAAGTTTTCGGAGTAAAAGTTGAAGATGTTAAAACTCTAAGAAATTTAGGTAAAACTAAAAGAGTTGGAGTTCACATTGGAAAAAGAGCTGACTTCAAAAAAGCAGTTATTAAATTAGCAGCTGACAGCAAAACAATTGAATTCTTTGAAGGAATGCAATAATATAACGCATTTATTGGCTAGAGCCAGATAAGCGAAAAGGGAGGGAAACCTAATGGCAGTTAAAAAATTTAACCCTACCACTCCTTCAAGAAGAAATATGACTATGGCTTCATTTGAGGAAATAACAACAGATGTACCTGAAAAGTCACTTCTTGTAAGTAAGAAAAAAACTGGTGGTAGAAATGCTCAAGGTAAAATTACTGTTCGTCACCACGGTGGTGGAGCGAAACAAAAATATAGATTAATAGATTTTAAAAGAACTAAAGATGGTATACCAGCTAAAGTTGCAACTATCGAGTACGATCCTAATAGATCAGCTTACATCGCATTAGTTGTATATGCAGATGGTGAAAAGAGATACATAATAGCTCCAGTTGGATTAAAGGTTGGAGATGTTGTAGTATCTGGATCAGATGCAGACATTAAAGTTGGAAATACACTTCCAATAACTAACATACCAGTAGGTACAATAATTCATAACATTGAATTACAAGTAGGAAAAGGTGCTCAACTTGTTAGATCAGCAGGTTCTTCAGCTCAATTAATGGCTAAAGAAGGAGCTTACGCTCAAGTAAGACTACCAAGCGGAGAAGTTAGATATGTAAGAGTAAACTGTAGAGCTACAATAGGAACAGTTTCAAACTTAACTCACGAAATTGTTAATATAGGTAAAGCAGGAAGAAAGAGACATATGGGTATCAGACCAACAGTAAGAGGATCTGTAATGAACCCTAATGACCACCCACACGGAGGTGGAGAAGGTAAATCTCCAGTAGGTCATGCTAGTCCACGTACTCCATGGGGTAAACCAGCTCTTGGATACAAAACTAGAAAAACTAAGAAATACTCTGACAAATTTATTGTTAAGAAAAGAAATAGTAAATAGTTAGAAGAGAAATAAATTCTCTTCTGATTATAACTACTTTACATGAAGGGAGGCCACTAATAGTGAGTAGATCAATTAAAAAAGGACCTTTTGTAAAAGAGTCTCTTCTAAATAAAATAGAAGAAATGAACAAAGCTGGCGAGAAGAAAGTTATAAAGACTTGGTCAAGAAGCTCTACAATTTTTCCTCAAATGATAGGACACACAATTGCTGTACATGATGGAAGAAAGCATGTTCCAGTATATGTCCAAGAAGACATGGTAGGACATAAACTTGGAGAGTTCGCTTTGACTAGAACTTTTAAAGGTCATATCGCGAAGGAAAAATCAAGTAGAATGAGATAGTACGGGAAGGAGGAAATTACCAATGGAAGCTAAAGCTATAGCTAAATATGTAAGAATGTCTCCTATGAAAGTTGGGATTGTTCTTGACCTTATAAGAGATAAGAATGTAAATGAAGCTTTCGCTATATTACAATATACTCCAAAAGATGCAGCTGTTGTTGTTAATAAATTATTAAAATCAGCTGTTGCGAATGCAGAAAACAATTTTAATTTAGACAGAAATAGATTATATGTTGCAGAGGCTCATACAGGTGCAGGTCCAACATTAAAGAGATTTAGACCACACGCTCAAGGTAGAGCATTCAGAATTTTAAAAAGAACTAGCCATATAACTATAGTAGTTAAAGAAAGAGCATAAGAAGGAGGGATATAGAGTGGGTCAAAAAGTACATCCACACGGCCTAAGAGTTGGTGTTATCAAGGATTGGGACGCTAAATGGTATGCAGACAAGAAAAATTTTGCAGATAACTTAGTTGAAGATAATGCTATCAGAGAATATATAAAGAAAAGATTATTCACTGCTGGAATATCTAAAATTGAGATAGAAAGAGCAGCTAAAAGAGTTAAAATAAATATACATACCGCAAAACCTGGAATGGTTATAGGAAAAGGCGGTCAAAGTATAGAAGAGCTTAAAGTTGCATTAAAAGAAGTTGTTAAAGATAAATTTGTTTTAATTAACATAGTAGAAGTTAAAACACCAGAAAACAATGCACAATTAATGGCTGAAAACATAGCAGCTCAATTAGAAAAGAGAATATCTTTCAGAAGAGCTATGAAACAAACGATTCAAAGAGCTATGAGAACAGGTGTTAAAGGAGTTAAGACTGCATGTTCAGGAAGATTAGGCGGAGCTGAAATCGCAAGAACAGAGCAGTATCATGAGGGAACAATCCCACTACAAACTTTAAGAGCTGATATCGACTATGGATTTACAGAAGCTAATACAATCTATGGTAAAATTGGTGTAAAAGTTTGGGTGTATAAAGGTGAGGTTCTTCCAACTAAGAAAGTTCAGAAGGAAGAAAGTAACTCATAATAACGTGTAAGGAAGGAGGAATTTGACATGTTAATGCCTAAAAGAGTTAAACATCGTAAGGTACAACGTGGTAGAATGAGAGGTAAAGCTACAAGAGGTAACTTCATTGCTTATGGAGATTATGCTTTACAAGCAACAGAGTGCGGTTGGATTACAAGCAACCAAATCGAATCTGCCAGAATAGCTATAAATAGATACGTTAAAAGAGGAGGAAAGGTTTGGATAAAAATCTTCCCTGATAAGCCAGTAACTGAAAAACCAGCTGAAACACGTATGGGATCTGGTAAAGGTTCACCAGAGTACTGGGTAGCAGTAATTAAACCAGGTAGAGTATTATTTGAAATATCTGGAGTATCTGAAGAAGCTGCTAGAGAAGCTATGAGACTTGCGTCTCACAAATTACCAGTAACAACCAAATTTGTTACTAGAAGAGATTTTGAGGAAATGGGTGGTGAAATCAATGAAGGCTAATGAATTGAAAGAGTTGAGACAAAGTACTCCTCAAGATTTAAATGTAAAACTATCTGATCTTAAATCAGAATTATTTAACCTTAGATTTCAGTTAGCTACAGGACAGTTAGAAAACCCAATGAGAATTAAACAGGTTAAGAAGTCTATAGCCCAAATTAAAACCATCCTTAGAGAAGAAGAATTAAGGGCTTGTGAGCAGTAATACTGAAAGGAGGTTCATCTTGTGGAAAGAGGAAATAGAAAAAGTAGAATCGGAAGAGTAGTTTCTGACAAAATGGATAAGACAATTGTTGTTGCTGTTGAAACTAAAGTTAGACATCCATTATATGGAAAAACAGTTAATAGAACAACTAAATTTAAGGCTCATGATGAAAATAATGAAGCAAAAGTTAACGATAGAGTATTAATAATGGAAACAAGACCATTATCTAAGGATAAGAGATGGAGACTTGTTGAAATCATGGAAAGAGCTAAATAGTTAACTGAAGGGAGGGTATTTACATGATACAACAACAAACATTATTAAAAGTAGCGGATAACTCTGGTGCTAAAGAAATAATGTGTATTAGAGTACTCGGTGGTTCCAAAAGAAAATGGGGAAACATCGGAGACGTAATTGTTGCTAGCGTTAAAAGTGCAACACCAGGTGGAGTTGTTAAAAAAGGTGACGTAGTAAAAGCAGTTATTGTTAGATCAGTTAAAGGTTTGAGAAGAGCAGACGGGACTTATATCAGATTTGATGAGAACGCAGCTGTTATTATAAAAGACGATAAGAATCCAAAAGGAACTCGTATCTTCGGACCTGTTGCTAGGGAGCTAAGAGATAAAGAATATAATAAAATATTGTCACTAGCACCTGAAGTACTATAGGATAGGGGGTAGCAAAGATGAAAGTTCATGTTAGAAAGAAAGACACTGTTATGGTTATCTCTGGAAAAGATAAAGGTAAAACTGGAGAAGTTTTAGCTGTTTATCCTAAGACTGGAAAAGTTGTAGTTGCTGGCGTTAACGTAGTAACTAAACATCAAAAACCAAACAGACAAAATATGCAAGGTGGAATAGTTAACTTTGAAGCAGCTATTAACAGCTCAAAGGTTATGCTATATTGCGATAAATGTAAGAGCGTAACTAGAATAAGCAATAAAGTACTTGATGATGGTACAAAAGTTAGAGTTTGCAAAAAGTGCGGAGAAACATTTTAATTCGCGAAAGGAGGTTTAACAAATGGTTACAAGACTACAAGAGAAATACAATAGTGAAGTAATACCAGCTATGATGGATAAGTTCGGATACAAAAATATAATGCAAGTACCTAGACTTGAAAAAATAGTTATAAATATGGGAGTTGGCGAAGCTAAAGATAACTCTAAAGTTTTAGATGCTGCTGTAAGTGATATGCAATTAATCACTGGACAAAAAGCTGTATTAACTAGAGCAAAGAAATCAGTTGCCAACTTTAAAATAAGAGATAACATGGCAATTGGATGTAAAGTTACATTAAGAAAAGATAAGATGTTCCAATTTGCGGACAAATTAATGAATATAGCATTACCAAGAGTTAGAGACTTCAGAGGCGTTCCTACTAAGTCATTTGATGGAAGAGGAAATTATGCTTTAGGAATAAAAGAACAATTAATATTCCCTGAAATAGAATATGATAAAATTGATAAAGTAAGAGGAATGGATATAATATTTGTAACTACTGCAAAGACAGACGAGGAAGCAAGAGAATTATTAAGATTCCTTGGAATGCCATTTGCTCAATAAAAGGAGGGAATGACTTGGCACGTAAAGCTTTAATAGAAAAGTGGAAAAAAGAACCAAAATATTCAACTAGAGAATACTCTAGATGCAGATTATGTGGAAGACCACATTCTGTCTTAAAAAAATTTGGTATTTGCCGTATATGTTTCAGAGAACTTGCTTATAAAGGACAAATTCCTGGATGCAAAAAGGCAAGCTGGTAATATACAGATCATAGCGAAAGGAGGCACAATTAATGAATATGACTGATCCGATAGCAGATTTGCTAACACGTGTAAGAAATGCAAATATTGTTAGACATGAAATAGTAGAAGTTCCTTCTTCAACAATAAAGAAAGGCATAGCAAATATTATGCTTCAAGAAGGATATATTAAAAATATAGAAGAATATCAAGATGGAACTGTTTCAATGTTAAGACTTAGCATGAAATATGGCCAAAATAAAGAGAGAGTTATAACAGGACTTAAGAGAATATCTAAACCAGGACTAAGAGTTTATAGTGGTAAGGATGATATCCCTAAAGTTTTAAATGGATTAGGAGTTGCAATAATATCAACTTCTAAAGGATTAGTTTCTGATAGAGAAGCTAGAAAATTAGGATTAGGCGGAGAAGTTATCTGCTACATCTGGTAGTTTATGAACAAGGAGGTGCGATTATGTCAAGAGTAGGAAGACTTCCAATAGCTATACCAGCTGGTGTATCTGTTACAGTAACGCCAGACAACGTTGTTACAGTTAAAGGACCTAAAGGGGAATTAACTAGAACAATGGTGAAGAATATAAACATAGCTATAGAGGATAATCAAGTGGTCGTTACAAGACCAAGCGATATAAAAGAACATAGAGCTCTACACGGATTAACTAGAGCATTATTAAATAATATGGTAATTGGAGTAACTAATGGTTTCGCTAAGACATTACAATTAGTTGGTGTTGGATATAGAGCAACAGCAAAAGGTAAGGGATTAACTTTAAACCTAGGATTCTCACACCCAGTTGAAATAGCTGCTGTAGATGGAATTACATTTGAATTAACAGATGCTAATACTATAGTAGTAAAAGGAATCGACAAGGAATTAGTTGGTAAAGTTGCAGCTGATATAAGAACTTGGAGAAAACCTGAGCCTTACAAAGGAAAGGGTATTAAGTACTCTGATGAAGTTATCAGACGTAAGGAAGGTAAGACTGGTAAATAATAGCTATTAGAAAGGAGAGAATTTCATGTTCAATAAAGCTGATAGAAAGCTATCAAGAGAAAGACGTCATTTAAGAGTACGTAAGAAAATTCATGGAACAGCTGAAAGACCAAGACTTGCAGTGTTCAGAAGTGAAAAGAACATATACGCTCAAATTATAGATGATGTTGCTGGAAGAACATTAGTTGCTGCATCTAGTTTAGATAAAGACTTTTCTCTAAAAGTTGGTAGCAATAAGGAAGCTGCTAAACTAGTTGGTGAAGTAGTAGCTAAAAAAGCAATAGAAGCAGGAATTACTGAAGTTGTATTCGATAGAGGTGGATATGTATACCACGGAAGAGTACAAATGCTTGCAGAAGGTGCAAGAGAAGCAGGACTTAAATTCTAAAAAAAGGAGGTACACACATGAAAATAGATCCTAGCACACTTGATCTTAAAGAGAAAGTTGTACACATAAACAGAGTTGCTAAGGTTGTTAAAGGTGGTAGAAACTTCAGATTCAGCGCACTAGTAGTTGTTGGTGATGAGAACGGACACGTTGGTGTTGGAATGGGAAAATCTATCGAAATACCAGAAGCAATTAGAAAAGGTATCGAAGATGCTAAAAAGAACATCGTTAAAGTTGAATTAGATGGAACTACAGTTCCTCATACTATAGATGGTAAATTTGGAACTGGTACAGTTCACATAATGCCAGCTTCAGAAGGAACAGGTGTTATCGCTGGAGGTCCAGCAAGAGCAGTACTTGAGCTTGCAGGATTAAAAGACGTTAGAGCTAAATCATTAGGTTCAAATAACCCAAGAAATATGGTTAGCGCAACTATAGATGGATTATCAAAATTAAGAACAGCAGAGCAAGTTGCAAAACTTAGAGGCAAAACTGTTGAAGAAATTCTAGGATAGGAGGGGAAAACCTTGGCTAAAGTTAAATTAACATTAGTAAAGAGTTTAATTGGTAGAAAGAAAGATCATATTGCTACTGTAGAGGCTCTTGGATTAAGAAAAATAGGTAAAACTGTTGAGCACGAGGAGACTCCTCAGATCAGAGGTATGATTAATAAAGTAAGTTACCTACTAAAAGTAGAAGAAGCTTAAACTAAGGAGGTGTAAATATGAGACTTCATGAGTTAAGACCTGCAGAAGGTGCAAAAAAATCTCCTAAGAGAATCGGTAGAGGTACTGGTTCAGGTTGGGGTAAAACTGCTGGAAAAGGTCAAAAAGGACAAAACTCAAGATCTGGTGGCGGTGTAAGACCAGGATTTGAGGGAGGTCAAATGCCTTTATATAGAAGACTACCTAAGAGAGGATTTACAAATATATTTGCTAAAGAATATACTTGTATAAACGTAGATAGACTAAACATATTTGAGGATGGAACTGTAGTTACTCCAGAGTTACTTCGTGAATCTGGAATGGCTAAGAGAGTAAACGATGGGATAAAGATTCTTGGAAATGGTAACATTGAAAAGAAATTAACTGTTAAAGCTAATAAGATTTCCAAAGCTGCAGCAGAGAAGATTGAAGCGGCAGGAGGAAAAGTTGAGGTGATATAGATGTTATCAACCCTACGAAACGCTTGGAGAGTTCCTGAGCTAAGAAGAAGAATACTATTTACATTAATGATAGTAGTAATTTTTAGAATGGGTGTGTTTATCCCAGTACCAGGAGTGGATGCTAGTAAGATTGCAACTTTAGTTAGTAGTAATTCTGGTTCCCTTCTAAGTTTCTATGACATGATTGCAGGAGGGGCTTTTAGTAAGTTTAGTATATTTGCTTTAGGTGTTACTCCGTATATCAATGCATCGATTATAATTCAATTACTTACAATTGCAATTCCTTATTTAGAACAACTTTCTAAAGAAGGTCAAGAAGGAAGAAAAAAAATACAGAACTATACTAAATATGCAGCTCTAGTATTTGCTGTTATTCAAGCATATGCAGCATATGCCTTAATTAAAAGCTCAGGAGCTATATTGATAGAAGGTTCAATGGGCCTTTTACTAATAATACTAACAATGACAACAGGTACAGCCTTGTTAGTATGGATAGGTGAACAAATTTCAGTATATGGAATTGGAAGTGGTGTTTCTGTTATTATATTTGTAAATATAATATCTTCACTACCACAAACAGCTTATCAAATAGCAGGGCTTCTTAAAACAGGAGAAGTTAGTCCGGTAGAGGTTGTAATATTCGTAGCAGTAGCTTTAGCTTTATTAATTACAGTAATTGTTATAAATTTAGCAGAACGAAGAATTCCAGTGCAATATGCCGGTAAAGCAATAGGAAGAAAAGTTATAAAAGGTCAATCATCACATATTCCAATAGGATTAAATTCTTCTGGAGTTATGGCGATAATCTTTGGTATGTCAGTAATGCAATTTCCAGCGGTTATAGCACAAATATGGCCTGAATCTTCCTTTGCGGTATTTGTTAATAAGAGTTCTTGGAGTATATTTCAGCAAGATACTATGAAATATGTAGTAGCATACTTTTTATTAGTACTATTCTTTGCTTGGTTCTATACTATAATTACTTTCAAACCAGATGAGATGGCAGAGAATATGAATAAATCATCAGGATTTATTCCAGGTATAAGACCAGGTGAAAAAACTGAAATTTACTTAGAGAAGATTTTGACAAGAATATCCCTTTTAGGTGGAACATTTGCTGGAATTATAGCTATAGTGCCTATATTAGCAGCTATATTCAGTAATTTTAAGGGAGTTTCATTTGGTGGAACTAGTTTACTAATTTTAGTTGGTGTATCTCTAGATACTATGAAACAATTAGAATCTCAGCTAGTAATGAGACATTATGAAGGGTTCCTTAAATAAAAATTTTAATTTGGAGTTGATACTAGTGAGAGTTATTTTATTAGGTCCTCCTGGAGCCGGAAAAGGAACTCAGGCAAAGTCAATCTGTAATAAATACTCTATACCACACATATCTACTGGAGATATTTTTAGATATAATATCTCTCAAGCAACGCCTTTAGGGATTGAAGCTAAAAAATATATAGATAAAGGTCATCTAGTACCAGATGAATTAACTATCGATTTAATTAAAGATAGATTAAAGCAGGATGACTGCAAAAATGGATTTTTACTAGATGGTTATCCAAGGACTGTAAATCAAGCAGAGGCTTTAGAAGTTTTACTTAAAGAAATGAGTTTAAAACTAGACACTGCCTTATTGATTGAAGTTCCTAAGGGTTTTATTATAGATAGAATGACAGGAAGACGTGTATGTACTACTTGTGGAGCTAGTTATCACGTAAAATATAATCCTACTAAAAACGATGGAAAATGCGACGTTTGCGGTAGCGTTGTAATACAAAGAGCAGATGATAATGAAGCGACAGTAAGTGAAAGACTTGAAATATATGATGCACAAACACAACCGTTAATAGAATACTATAGAGAGAAAAATCTATTAGCAGAGGTTGATGGAACGCAAGCTATTAATGATGTTTTTAAGAATATCTGTGGTATCTTAGGAGCGATAAATAGTGATGAATATTAAGAGTGATACAGAACTAGAATATATGAGGAGTGCTGGTAAGGTTGTTGCCGATACCCTAGCAATGATTCAAAAGGTAATAAAACCAGGAATAACCACTGCAGAAATTGATAAACTTGCTGAAGAGTTTATATTAGCACAAGGAGCTATACCTTCTTTTAAAGGATATGGAGGATTCCCAGGATCAATATGTGCATCAGTAAATGATGTAGTAATACATGGTATCCCGAATAACACCGTATTAGTTGAAGGAGATATAATCAGTGTTGATTGTGGAGCAATACTTAATGGCTATCATGGTGATGCTGCACGAACTTTTCCAGTAGGAAATATTTCTAAGGAAGCACAACATCTAATAGATGTCACTAAAGAATCTTTCTTTAAGGGCATTGAAAAAGCAGTAGTGGGGAACAGACTTACCGATATTTCAGCAGCTATTCAAAAGCATGCTGAGAGTTTTGGATATTCTGTGGTTAGGGATTTTGTTGGACACGGCATAGGAACTTCTATGCATGAAGACCCACAAGTTCCTAATTACGGCACTGCTGGTAAAGGTCCTAAGTTAGTACACGGTGTAGTGCTTGCAATTGAACCTATGATAAACATGGGAAATTACAAAGTTAAAATTAAGCCAGATGGTTGGACTGTAGTGACTAGTGATGGAAAGTTATCTGCCCATTATGAAAATACTATAGCAATAACTAATGAAGGTGTAGAAATACTAACTTTGAGCTAATGAGGTGACTAATGTGGATGATGACAGCCTTTTAGGTAAGGTAGTACATTCAAAATCAGGAAGAGATAAAGGAAAATACTTTATCATTATTGGTATAATAGACGATGAGTATGTCTATATTTCAGATGGAGACCTTAGAAAAATTGATAGGCCAAAGAAAAAGAAAATTAAACATTTATCTTTTACAAATGTTTTGGCTGAAGATATTAGAAGTGCTATCTTATCTGATGGAAAGATCAGTAATTCTAAAATAAGAAAATTTTTGCAGGTTGAGGATATAATAGAGGAGGTTTGATTACCCTTATGTCAAAAGATGATATAATTGAAATGCAAGGTGTCGTTTTAGAAACTCTACCTAATGCAACTTTCCAAGTTGAATTAGAGAGTGGGCACAAGATACTTGCTCATATTTCTGGAAAGTTAAGAATGAACTTTATAAGAATTTTACCAGGCGATAAGGTTACAGTAGAACTTTCTCCATATGATTTGACTCGTGGGAGAATAACTTGGAGAGATAAGTAATAAGGAGGGTTAGCTATGAAGGTAAGACCATCAGTTAAACCTATATGTGAAAAATGTAAAGTTATAAAAAGAAAAGGAAGAGTAATGGTTATCTGTGAAAATCCTAAACATAAACAAAAACAAGGTTAATAAAAATAAATAAGTAGTGATACTTAGGAGGTGTAGATTGTAGATGGCAAGAATTGCAGGTATTGACCTACCAAAAGAAAAAAGAGTTGAGATAGGTCTAACTTATATATTTGGTATAGGACTACCAAAATCTCATGAAATACTTGAAGCTACAGGAGTGAATCCTGATACTAGAATCAAGGATTTAACTGAAGATGAAGTAAATACATTAAGAGATTATGTAAATAAGAGCTTAATGGTTGAAGGTGATCTTAGAAGAAAAGTTGCCTTAGATATAAAGAGACTTAAAGAAATCGGATGTTATAGAGGAATAAGACATAGAAAAGGTCTTACAGTTAGAGGTCAAAAGACTAAGACTAATGCAAGAACAAGAAAAGGTCCTAAGAAGACTATAGCAGGCAAGAAGAAATAGTAAGGAGGGAATATAATGGCTCAAAAGAAAGTTAGAAGTAGAAGAAAAAAAGAAAGAAAAAATGTTGAGCACGGTGCTGCACACATAAAATCTACTTTCAATAATTCCATCGTTACACTTACTGATGCAGCTGGAAACGCATTGTCATGGGCAAGTGCTGGTGGATTAGGATTTAGAGGTTCAAGAAAAAGTACTCCATTTGCAGCTCAAATGGCAGCTGAAACAGCAGCTAAAGCAGCGATGGAACATGGTTTAAAAAGCATAGAAGTTTATGTTAAAGGTCCAGGAGCAGGTAGAGAAGCGGCTATAAGATCACTTCAAGCTGCAGGATTAGAAGTTACTTTAATCAAAGATGTAACTCCAATTCCACACAATGGATGTAGACCACCAAAAAGAAGAAGAGTTTAATTAACAGGAGGTGTAATGAATGGCAAGATACACAGGCGCTACATGCAGACTTTGTAGAAGAGAGGGCCTTAAGCTTAACCTTAAAGGTGACAGATGCTTCACTGAGAAGTGCGCTTTTACTAGAAGAGGTTATGCACCAGGTCAACACGGTCAAAGCAGAAAGAAAATGTCAAACTATGGAACTCAATTAAGAGAAAAGCAAAAAGCTAAGAGAATATATGGAGTTCTAGAAGGACAATTTAGAAAGTACTATGAGAAAGCTGAAAAGCAAAGAGGAATTACAGGTGAAAACCTATTAAAATTCCTAGAATTAAGATTAGATAACGTTGTTTATAGATTAGGATACGGAAGCTCAAGAGTTGAAGCTAGACAATTAGTAAACCACGGACATTTCTTAGTAAATGGTAAAAAAGTAGATATTGCATCTTACTCTGTTAAAGCTGGAGATGTTATATCAGTTAGAGAAAAAAGCAGATCTTCTGAAAAATTCAAAGTTTTTGCTGAAAATCCAAAAACTCTACCAACTTGGTTAGAAGGAAATATTGAATCATTTGAAGGTAAGGTTGCTTCAATACCAGCAAGAGAAGACATAGACGTTCCTGTTAATGAAACATTAATCGTTGAGTTATACAGTAAATAGTCAATAATGTAATCAGTTGCCCTCGATATAAAAAAACCACTAAATTTAAAAGGAGGGTTATAAATGTTAGAAATTGAAAAGCCAAAAATAGAATGTGTTGAAACCGCTGAAAATGGTACATATGGCAAATTTGTTGTTGAACCATTAGAAAGAGGTTATGGAATAACTTTAGGTAATGCATTAAGAAGAATTCTTCTTTCTTCACTACCTGGAGTTGCTGCTAATTCGATTAAAATTGATGGTGTTTTACACGAATTCTCAACTATACATGGAGTTAAAGAAGATGTTTCTGAGTTAATTCTAAATATAAAGGAATTAGCACTTAAGATGTCTGGTGAGGGCCCAAGAACAATATATATTGATGCTGAAGGTCCTGGTGAAGTTACAGGAGCAGATATTAAAGTGGACGGAGATGTTGAAGTAGTTAATAAGGATCTTCATATTGCTACCCTAGATGATGGTGGAAAGTTATTTATGGAGATAAATATTAATAGTGGTAGAGGTTATGTTTCTCAAAATAAGAACAAAACTGATGATAAGCCAATATCAACTATACCTGTTGATTCAATATATACTCCAGTTAAAAGAGTTAACTTTACAGTTGAGAATACAAGAGTAGGACAGATCACAGATTATGATAAATTAACTATAGAAATTTGGACAAATGGAACTATTAGACCTGATGAAGCTATTGGTTTATCAGCTAAAATTCTTATTGAACACTTTAAACTATTTATGACATTAACTGATCATGCAGATAATGTTGAAATAATGATAGAAAAAGAAGAAGACAAGAAAGAAAAAGTTCTAGAAATGACTATAGAAGAACTAGATTTATCTGTTAGAAGCTTTAACTGCTTAAAGAGAGCTGGTATTAATACTGTTCAAGAGTTAACAGAAAAATCAATGGATGATATGATGAAGGTAAGAAACCTAGGAAAGAAATCTCTTGAAGAGGTTGAGCAAAAACTTGAAGGCTTAGGATTGGGATTCAAACCTAGCGAGGAGTAAGGAGGTATAGAGATGGCACAGCAACGTAAGTTAGGACGTCCAACTGATCAAAGAATGGCAATGCTTAGAAATCTTACGACTAGTTTCTTAAAGCACGGTAGAATTGAAACAACTGAAGCTAGAGCAAAAGAAACTAAAAGATTAGCTGAGAAAATGATAACTTTAGCTAAAAGAGGAGATCTTCATGCTAGAAGACAAGTGCTTGCATTTGTTACAGAAGAGGATGTTGTTAAGAATTTATTTGATAACGTAGCTCCAAAGTACGCTGAGAGAAATGGTGGATACACTAGAATAATGAAAATGGGACCTAGAAGAGGCGACGGAGCAGAGGTTGTTGTATTAGAATTAGTATAATAATTCAAGGGGATTAAGTAAGGCTAACTTAGTCCCCGTTTTGTTATAAAATTGAGTATTAGATAGTAACTCTCTAATGGAGGGATAATTGATGGAAACTAATATAAATTCTAGAGATAATCAAATTGAAAAGCTTAATGAAATTAATAAAATAGATAATTTAAATTCATCCAGTGAAAAAGTACCGGAAGTTATTAGTGAAAACTTGAGATACACTTATCCTCCGGATAGTGAAGGTAATATAAAATTGGCTATAGATGGTGTTAATATTACCATTAATAAGGGTGAGTTTGTAGTTGTATTAGGTCATAATGGATCAGGAAAATCTACTTTTGCAAAACATATAAATGCACTCTTAATTCCAACAGAGGGCAAAATTAGTGTGTCTGGATATGATACTAGCAAAGAAGAAAACATATGGAATGTAAGAAGCAAAGCGGGGATGGTTTTTCAAAACCCTGATAACCAAATTGTTGCAACTATAGTAGAAGAGGATGTAGCTTTTGGACCAGAAAATTTAGGCGTAGAGCCTAAGGAGATAAGAAGAAGAGTAGACGAGTCACTTAAGAGAGTAAACATGTATGATTATAAAAAACATGGACCACATCTTCTATCTGGGGGTCAAAAGCAACGTGTAGCTATTGCTGGTATATTAGCTATGATGCCTGAATGCATAGTATTAGATGAGCCAACAGCCATGCTTGATCCATCTGGAAGAAAAGAAGTTATAAATACGATAATGGATTTAAATAAAAACAATGGGATTACAATAGTATACATAACACACTTTATGGAAGAAGCTGTTGCAGCAGATAAGATATATGTTATGGATTCAGGAAAAGTTATAGTAGAAGGAAAGCCAAGAGAAGTATTTCAAAATGTAGAAATTATGAAAAACTTAGGTTTGGATGTACCACAAATGACAGAATTGGCTTATGAATTAAATAAATCAGGTGTTAATATAAAATCGGATATATTAACTATAGATGAGATGGTGAGAGAATTATGTCAATTAAAATAGAAAATTTAACTCATATATATATGGCTAAAACTCCCTTTGAAAAGGTTGCCCTTAGTAATGTTAATGTGAATATAAATGATGGCGAATTTGTAGCCCTCATTGGACATACAGGTTCAGGTAAATCTACTTTGATACAACACATGAATGGGTTATTAAAACCTAACAAAGGAAAGATATTTGTTGATGGTGTAGATATTACTGCTAGTGGAGTTAAGCTTACAGACATAAGAAAAAAAGTTGGATTAGTATTCCAATATGCAGAGTATCAACTTTTTGAGGAAACAATAGAAAAGGACATAATGTTTGGACCTAAGAATTTAGGGCTTAATGATGAGGAAGCTTTAGCAAGAACTAAAAGAGCCATGGACATGGTAGGTTTAGACTATGAAACTTACAGAAATAAATCTCCATTTGACCTAAGTGGAGGACAAAAAAGAAGAGTAGCAATAGCTGGAGTTGTAGCTATGGAACCAAGGGTTTTAATATTAGATGAACCAACAGCTGGATTAGATCCTAAGGGGAGAGATGAAATTCTAGGAGAGCTATATAAGCTTCATAAATCCTATAACATGACTATCATTCTTGTATCTCATAGCATGGAGGATGTGGCAAAGGTTGCAGACCGTATATTGGTAATGGATGAAGGAAAATGTGTATTAGATGGTACACCACAAGAAATATTCAAAGAAGTAGATACATTAGAAAATGTAGGTCTTGCAGTTCCACAGGTAACATATCTTATGCGAGAATTGAGAAGGGTTGGATTTGAATTACCTGATGATATTTTCACATTAGAACAAGCTAAAAAAGAGTTACTTAAGATACTAGCAAAAAACTAGGCTCTTTTATAAAGTTGTGGAGGAGTAAATATGATTAAAGATATTACCATAGGCCAATATATACCTGGAGAGTCATTTGTCCATAAATTAGATGCTAGGGTAAAAATACTATTTTCCTTACTCTTTATAATAGACTTATTTTTAATAAAAGAGTTCTCAGGATATATTGTTATTTTTATATTTACAATGATGGCTATAATTGTATCTAAGATTCAATTTAGATATATATATAAGGGATTAAAGCCTATATTTATATTAATGATAATAACGGCACTATTTAATGTGTTTTTAACTAGAGGTAACGTATTATTATGGCAATGGGGATTTGTTAAAATATATAAAGAAGGTATAGTAACAGCTATATTTATGATATTAAGACTTACTTTTCTTATTATAGGAACATCTCTATTAACATTAACTACATCACCAATAGAACTTACTGATGGAATAGAAAAATTACTAGGACCATTTAAGAAAATTGGTGTACCAGCTCATGAACTTGCCATGATGATGACTATAGCACTACGATTTATACCTACTTTAATGGATGAGACTGATAAAATAATGAAGGCTCAGAAGGCAAGAGGTGCAGATTTTGAAAGTGGAAGTATAGTTAATAGAGCTAAAAGCCTTATACCACTACTTGTACCGCTATTTATTAGCTCCTTTAGAAGAGCTGATGAATTAGCAATGGCAATGGAAGCTAGATGCTATAGAGGTGGAGAAGGCCGAACTAGAATGAAGATACTGAAAGTAACTTCGAGAGATTATGTAGGAATGATTGTTATGTCTGCATTAACTATAATAGTTATATATATGAGATTTTAGATGTAGTAGAATAAAGGGATATATATATGAAAAACATTAAGTTAATACTAGAATATGATGGAACTAATTATATGGGGTGGCAAAAACAGCCTAAGGGAGAAACCATTCAAGGAACAGTTGAAAATGCAATCTCTAAGATCACTGGGGAAAAAGTTGAAGTGATTGGTTGTAGCAGAACCGATAGTAAAGTACATGCTAAAGGATATGTGTGTAATTTTAAGACTAGTAGTAATATTCCTGTAGAAAAGTTTAGAGAAGCATTAAATCATGTATTACCAGAAGATATATCTGTAATTAAGTCCTCACAAGTTCATGATGATTTTCATGCTAGATATGATTCAAAAGGGAAGATGTATTGCTATACAATACTAAATACAGAAGTAAGAATGCCCATATGTAGAAATTTTTCATATCACTATAAAAAGAGTTTAGATATAGAGAAAATGAAGGATGCTGCAAAATTTTTTATAGGAACTCATGATTTTGAAGCTTTTAGGAATATTGGAAGTTCAGTTAAAACGACTACAAGAACTATTAGTAAAGTTGATATAGTTAAGAACGAACACTATATCAAAGTATATATAGCTGCTGATGGATTTTTATATAATATGGCAAGAATTATGATAGGAACGCTTATAGATGCAGGAAATGGAAAAATAAAAGCAGAAGATATACCTAAAATAATATTAAGTAGAGATCGAAAAAAAGCAGGCAAAACATGTTCACCCCAAGGTTTATGTTTAATTGAAGTTTATTATTATTAATAGTAAAAATCATTGACACACCCGGGAAATTGTATTATAATGAATTTTGTTCGTATAATAAATATTTGTGTGTAAGATCCATTAGCCCCGGATCTTTATCCATAGAATTATAATTGTTAAAAATCAGGGAGGTAGTAAGATGAAATCATACTTAGCTAAACCAAGTGAAATACAAAGAAAATGGTATGTAGTAGACGTTGAAGGAATGACTTTAGGTAGAGCTGCAAGTCAAATAGCTTCTATATTAAGAGGTAAAAATAAACCAGAATTTACTCCAAATGTAGATACTGGAGATCACGTAATAGTTGTAAATGCAGAGAAAATTGTTTTAACAGGAAAGAAATTAGATCAAAAAATGTTAAGACATCACTCATTATACCCAGGCGGATTAAAAGAGATCCCTTACAGAGAAGCATTAGCTAAGAAACCAGAATTTGTATTTGAAGAAGCTGTAAGAAGAATGCTTCCAAAAGGAGTTCTTGGAAGACAAATGGCTAAGAAGCTAACAGTTTACAGAGGACCAGAGCACAAAAATCATGCTCAAAAACCAGAAGTATTAGAATTAAAATACTAATATAGTATTGTAAGGAGGAATAAATAATGGCAAAAGTTCAACATTTTGGAACAGGTAGAAGAAAGAAATCAGTTGCTAGAGTAAGACTTGTACCTGGTGAAGGTAAAGTTGTAATAAATAAAAGAGATATGGATAACTACTTTGGATTAGATACATTAAAATTCATAGTTAACCAACCATTAGTATTAACAGGAACTAAAGACAAATTTGACGTTTTAGTTAATGTACACGGTGGTGGATACACAGGTCAAGCTGGAGCTATCAGACACGGAATATCAAGAGCTTTATTAAAAGCTGATGAGAGCTTAAGACCAGAACTTAAGAAAGCTGGATTCTTAACAAGAGACCCAAGAATGAAAGAAAGAAAGAAATACGGTCTTAAAAAAGCAAGAAGAGCTTCTCAATTCTCAAAAAGATAATATTTGTACATACAACTGTATGTTATATAAAAATAAGGAGTATATATGTAAATATATACTCCTTATTTTTATTTTGTGTAAATTTTTAGGTAAACTCATTTTATATATAATCATTAGTGAAGTTTAAATTATAACATTACTTAATATATTTATAAAAAGTTATGTTAAATTCGTGTTAAATATGTAAATAAGTATTAACATGTTTTTGATTATAGTGTATTATTAATATGGAATTTTAATGGACAAAGAAAAAGTACATATTGTGGAATGAGATTTATTGTAGGAGGTAAATTGATGTATAATATCATATTTTTGATTATTAACCTTTTAGGAGGATTAGGACTTTTTCTATATGGGATGAAGCTTATGGGGGATGGTCTTGAAAATGCAGCAGGAGATAAACTGAAGGGTATTTTTGACAGAATAACATCTAATCCAGTGAAAGGTGTGCTAACAGGTACCATTGTCACTGCTATTATTCAAAGTAGTAGTGCTACTACAGTAATGGTTGTTGGATTTGTTAATGCAGGACTTATGAATTTATTTCAAGCAACATCTGTTATAATGGGAGCTAATATTGGTACTACAATAACAGCCCAATTAATAACATTTAAATTTGATGCTTTTGCACCTGTATTTTTAGCTATTGGTGCAGTTATGATACTTTTTTGCAACAAAAGAAAAGTAAAAGAATTGGGTCAAATTATCCTTGGATTTGGTATATTATTTTTAGGATTAAAACTTATGTCAAGTGCAATGTCACCGCTTAAGGACTCAGTATTCTTTACAAATTTAATACTAAAATTAGAAGGACATACTATATTAGGTCTTTTAATAGGAATGATGATGACAGCTGTCCTTCAAAGTTCATCAGCTTCTACTGGTATACTAGTAGCATTAGCATCTACAGGAAGTTTACCATTAACAGTAGCAATACCAATATTATTAGGTAATAACATTGGTACATGTGTAACAGCATTAATATCTAGCATAGGAACTTCAATAACAGCAAAAAAAGCAGCAGTTATTCACTTGTTATTTAACCTTATAGGAGCTGTTATATTCTTAATTATCCCAGTTACATTCTTAGCTAATATAGTTTTATCAATAAGTCCAGATGTAGGTGCTGAAGCTATACCAAGACAGATAGCAAATGCACATACCTTATTTAATGTGGTAAATACCTTACTATTACTTCCTTTAATTAAATATCTTGTTTCCTTTGTTAATAAGATAATTCCTGGTGAAGATGAAAAAGATGTACCGGGTGTTAAATATATAGACGAAAGATTGCTAGAGACTCCAGCAATAGCTTTTGGTCAAACAACTAATGAAATAGTAAGAATGGGTGAGAAGGCAAAGGAAAATTTAAAAGTAGCTATGAATTCTTTTTTACAGGGAGATGAAGAGCTAATAAAGGTAGCATACAATAATGAAAAGATAATTAATCTATTAGAACATGATATAACAAGATATCTAGTTAAGTTATCTAACTCAGATTTAGGTGATGAACAGAGAGCAGAACTAGCTGCATATTTCCATGTGGTAAATGATATTGAGCGTATAGGAGATCATGCAGAGAATATCGCAGACCTTGCTAGTGAAAGAATCACTAAAAGGTTGACTTTTTCTCCAGATGCTATGAATGAAATAAAAGGTATGTTTGACTATACTATAAGTGCAGTAGAAATGAGTATAGATTGTTTTAAAAGTTATAATAGAGAAAAAGCAGCAGGTATAAGGGGAATAGAAGAAAGAATAGACTCGCTAGAAAAAGAATTAAGAGCATCACACATAAAGAGATTAAACAATGGGGTATGTAATGCTGTAGTGGGAACAATTTTCTTGGATTTGATAAGCAATCTAGAGAGAATAGGTGATCACTCAATAAATATAGCTGAAATAATATATGAAAATTAAATTAATAGTTTTTTATAGCTTTTATGTTAAAAACCTTTTGGATAATGTGAATCCAAAAGGTTTTTATTATATAGGTAAAAGAATAATAGTATGAATTTATGAATAAGTATAATTACAGAGTAATAAAAAAAAGGTGGGAGGAACCATTAAGAATACTAAATTAATATCAATACTTACAGTAATTATTTTAGGATTCATATGCATGTCTGTAATTAATGTAAACAATGTGGTTACAACTTATAAAAATGCTGAATCAGAACAAGAAAAAAATAAAACAATACTAATTGATCCAGGACACGGAGGAATAGATGGAGGTGCTTCATCTAAAGATGGAACTACAGAAAAGGATATAAACCTAAACATTGGACTTCTATTAGGGGCAAATTTAAAAAGTCAAGGATATAAGGTTGAATTTACAAGAACAGAGGATATAGGA
This sequence comes from Clostridium sp. UBA871, assembly GCF_002295255.1. NCBI lineage: Bacteria > Bacillati > Bacillota > Clostridia > Eubacteriales > Clostridiaceae > Clostridium > Clostridium sp. UBA871. Next base: position 22,889 of record NZ_DBFV01000003.1, read on the forward strand.
CTTTATACTGAAGGAAAATCAGTAAAAGAGAAAAAATATGAGGACTTAAATAAAAGAGTAAGTTTGAAGGAAGAAACAAAGTGTGACATATTTGTTAGTATACATCTAAATACATTTCCAGAATCATATTGTAAGGGTGCTCAAGTATGGTACTCAAATTATGAAGGAAGCGAAAGGTTAGCAAATATCATGCAAGGTACATTAAAGGATAAATTGGACCAGTCCAATAAGAGAAAAGCAAAGGCTGCAGGCACTCAATATAAAGTATTGAGAGGAAATGATACTATGGCAGGAGTTATTGTAGAGTGCGGATTCCTAAGTAATCCTGAAGAATATCAAAAGTTAAAGGATGAAGAATATCAAAAGAAAATTGCAGATGCGTTAGCTGAATCTATAAGCATTTACTTGAAAGAAGGAGCAAATTAAAGATAAGAGCCTACTTTTTCTATAAAAGGTGGGCTCTTTATAGAATATACAAAAATGTGAAATTGCAAATGATTAGTCCATATGATATTATGATTAAGGATTGGATTAAGCCATTGGTCCAAAGGGTCAGGAGATGAGATTTTGAACATTACAATTGATAAAAAAAATGGGATACCTCTCTATATCCAAGTAAAAAAACAAATAATGCATCTTATAAAAGATGGAACTTTGAGAGTTGGAAGTAAAATGCCGACAGAAAGAGAATTGTCTCAAGAGTTAGTTGTTAGTAGAAATACCATTAGCGCTGCCTATAATGAACTAGAAGCTAAGGGCGTATTAAAATCTATTCGAGGAAAAGGGACTTTCGTAGCAGAAGAAGTAGTATCATGGCAAAGTTATGATAGTAGAAGGAAAATTAATAAATTTGTGGATTTAGCTCTAGAAGAAGCTTTAGAATGCGGTATAGATCCAGATGATTTTTTGGACATAGTAACAAATAGGGTTAGTGAGAAAAAGGATGTTATGAATAAAGTTACTTCAGCATTTGTAGAATGTAATATTGAGCAAGCGAGAATGTTTAGTAAAGAAATAACATCAATAACAAGTATGAATACGATACCATTTACTTTAACAGACTTAGAAAAAATGAGTGACGACACAAAGGACAAGCTTTCGACTTGTGAAGTAATTATATCACCATTTAACCATGTAAATGATGTAGATGGATTTTTAAAAGGCATGAACAAGGAAATACTGGGAGTAGCAGTAAACCCTAATCTAGAATCCATTGTAAGAATCGCTAGACATCCTTCAGAAACAAAGTTTACTTTTATTTGTTTATCTGAAGAGTTTATATTTAAAATTAAGTCGGCACTTGATAATGCAGGTCTTTCAGATTTATCAGTTGAGTATTTTAGTATAACTGAAGAAGCTAAATTAAAACACATAATTGATAAATCGGAGGTACTAATAGTAACTCCAGGTAGATATAAGGATGTTTGTAAGCTCAATCATGAAAATAAAGAGCTTATAGAGTTTTCTTATAACTTAGACTCTACATCAGTGAAGGCACTTAAGTCAAAAATTGTAGAATTAAAGTATCAAAAAAATTAATTCAGGAGGAATTAAAAATGGAAAAGAAGACATTAGTTCTTGGTGTTATTGGAGCAGATTGTCATGCTGTAGGTAACAAAATCATGGATTATGCATTAACAGAAGCAGGGTTTGAAGTCATCAATATTGGGGTGCTATCACCACAAGAAGACTTTATAAATGCTGCAGTGGAAACAAATGCTGATGCAATAATTGTTTCTTCTCTTTATGGACATGGAGAGATTGACTGTAGAGGCTTAAGAGAAAAGTGTGATGAATCAGGATTAAAAGATATCCTTATCTATGTTGGTGGTAACATAGTTGTAGGTAAACAAGATTGGGATGATGTTTATTCAAGATTTAAAGCAATGGGCTTTAATAGAGTTTATCCACCAGGAACAAGTATAGACACTACTATACATGACTTAAAAGAAGATTTAGGAATAGAATAGACAGAAGCACATAAACTAACTAACTAAAGTAGATTTTACTTGGAGTTTTAATAGAGAGCTGGAGTGATTTAAATGAATGCATATTTACTTTTAGACTTTGGTAGTACTTATACCAAATTGACTGCAGTAGATATAGATAATGAAGAAATATTAGCTACAGCAAAGGACATAACAACTATCGAAGATGATATAATGATAGGATTTAATAAAGCTTATGATAAGCTAATGAATAAGCTAGAAGGTAAAGAAGTAAATTTTGTTGAAAAACTTGCTTGTTCATCTGCAGCTGGAGGCTTAAAGATGGTTGCAATTGGGCTTGTGCCAGATCTTACAGCAGAAGCTGCTAAGAGAGCTGCTTTAGGAGCAGGAGCTCGAGTTATAAAAGTATATAGTTATGAATTAACTAAGGACGAAGTATTAGAGATAAAAAATTCTGATGTAGATATAATTCTTTTAGCCGGTGGTACTAATGGAGGAAATAAACAATGTATTCTACATAACGCAAAGATGCTAGTAGATTTAGATGTCAATCTTCCTATAGTTGTTGCTGGAAATAAAAGTGCTAATGATGAGATAAAAGAAATATTTCAAAAGGCTGGGTTCTATTTCAGCATAACAGAAAATGTTATGCCTCAATTAAATGCTTTAAATGTGGAACCAGCAAGAGAAGAAATAAGAAAAGTATTTATGGATAGGATAACTGATGCAAAAGGACTATCCAACGCAGAAAATTATATAAATGGTATACTAATGCCTACACCAGCAGCTGTACTTAAAGCAGCTAGAGTGTTAGGAGAAGGTACTGATGAAGAAGAAGGTATTGGAGACTTAATCATTGTTGATATAGGAGGAGCTACTACTGATGTACACTCTATAGGATATGGAGAGCCAACAAAGGGTGGAGTAAATATGAAGGGGTTAGAGGAACCTTTTGCAAAAAGAACTGTAGAAGGTGACTTAGGTATGAGATATTCAGCTGTGTCTCTTTGGGAAGCTGCAGGTAGTAGAAAGCTTAGATCATATTTAAATGATAAAGATAGAAAAGTACAAATTGAAGAAAGATGTAAATATAGGAATAGCAATATTAAAATGGTACCTGAAACAGATGAAGATATAAAATTTGATGAAGCTATGGCAAAGGCAGCTACAGAACTTTCTATGGAAAGACACTGCGGCACTGTTGAATGCATATATACTCCAATGGGAGCTGTATATAATCAATTAGGAAAAGATCTTATGGATGTAAAATATATGATTGGTACAGGTGGCGTTTTAGTTCATAGTAAACATCCAGGTGAAATATTGAAAGCAGGAACCTTTAATAAAGAAAATGCTACTTCTTTAAGACCTAGAAATCCAAAAACTTTAGTAGATAAAACTTATATATTATCATCAATGGGTTTGTTAGCTCAGGATTATCCTGACAAAGCAATAAGAATAATGAAAAAATATTTAGTGGAAGTGTAAATTACTAGGAGGTAAATTAAAGTGGAACTAAAAAACAAAAAGTGGACCGAGGAAGAGTTTTTTAAGACAAGAGAAGAGGTTTTAGCACAATGGCCAACAGGTAAAGAAGTAGATTTACAGGAGGCTATAGACTACAACAAAAAAATTCCAGCACACAAGAACTTTGCTAAAAAATTAATGGAAGCAAAGGAAGCGGGCATAACATTAGCTCAACCTAGGGCCGGTGTAGCTTTATTAGATAGCCACATAGAATTACTAAACTACTTAGACAAAGAAGGTGGAGCGGATCTTCTACCATCAACAATAGATAGTTACACAAGACAAAATAGATATGAAGAATGTGAAGTTGGGATACAAGAAAGTATAAAAGCTAGAAGATCACTTTTAAATGGATTTCCAGGGGTTAACCACGGGGTTAAAGGATGTAGACAAGTATTTGAATCTGTTAACTTACCATTAGAATCAAGACACGGTACTCCAGATGGTAGATTACTTGCAGAAATTACTCATGCATCAGGTTGGACATCAAATGAAGGTGGCGGTATATCATATAATATACCATATGCTAAAAGTGTTACTCTAGAAAAAACTATTCTTGATTGGCAATATTGTGATAGATTAGTAGGTTTCTATGAAGAGCAAGGTATATCTATTAATAGAGAGCCATTTGGTCCATTAACAGGAACTTTAGTACCACCAAGTACATCTAATGCAGTTGCAATAGTAGAAGCACTACTTGCAGCAGAACAAGGTGTTAAGAATATTACAGTTGGATATGGTCAGTGTGGTAACTTAATACAAGACGTAGCAGCAATTAGAGCACTTGAAGAGCAATGTAGCGATTACTTAAGAGCTTATGGTTATGGTGATGTTTACCTAACAACAGTATTCCATCAATGGATGGGAGGCTTCCCAGCTGATGAAGCTAAGGCTTTTGGTGTTATATCTACTGGAGCAGCAGCTGCAGCATTAGCAGGAGCTACAAAAGTTATAGTTAAAACTCCACATGAAGCTATAGGCATACCAACTAAAGAAGCAAATGCTCAAGGTATAAGAGCAACTAAAATGACTTTAAACTTATTAAAAGGTCAACAAATGCACTTATCTGATGAACTTAGAACTGAAATTGCTATAATTAAAGCTGAAACAAGATGCATGGTAGATAAGTTATACGAAGTAGGAAATGGTGACTTAGCGAAAGGTGCTGTTAAAGGCTTTGATATGGGAGTTATAGATATTCCATTTGCACCAAGTAAATATAACGCTGGTAAAATGATGCCTGCAAGAGATAATAATGGAGCAGTAAGATATCTTAAATTTGGAAATGTTCCATTTACAGCAGAGCTTAAAGCTTTCAATATGAAGAAGCTAGACGAAAGAGGAAAATACGAAAATCGTCCAGTTGGATTCCAAATGACAATAGATGATATATTTGCTGTAGGAAAAGGAAAGCTTGTTGGAAGACCAGAAAAATAACATTTATAATTTATAAGCTAACAATAAACTAATATAAAATTCTTAAATTATAGAAAGCAAGGTGTATTTAAATGAAAATTGTTGATGTAGTATGTTCTGCAGGAAGAACTGGATTTTATTTTGATGACCAAAGAGCAATAAAAGCTGGAGCTGGTCATGATGGATTTACTTATATTGGAGAGCCAGTAACTGAAGGATTTACATCTATAAGACAAGCAGGAGAATCTATATCTGTAATGTTAATACTTGAAGATGGTCAAGTAGCACACGGTGATTGTGCAGCTGTTCAATATTCAGGAGCAGGTGGACGTGATCCATTATTCTTAGCTAAAGATTTCATACCAGTTATAGAAAAGGAAATAGCACCAAAACTTATAGGTAGAGAATTAACTAACTTTAAATGTTTAGCTGAAGAATTTGATAAAATGTTGGTAAATGGAAAAAGACTTCATACAGCTATAAGATATGGAGTAACTCAAGCTATCCTTGATGGTGTAGCAAAAGCTAAAAAAGTTACTATGGCTGAAGTTGTAAGAGATGAATATAATACTGGAGTAGAAATTAATAGAATTCCTATATTTACTCAATCAGGAGATGACAGATACAACAACGCTGATAAGATGATTATCAAGGGAGCAGATGTTTTACCTCATGCTTTAATAAACAATGTAGAAGAGAAATTAGGCTTAAAGGGCGAAAAGCTTCTTGAATATGTTAAGTGGTTAAGTGATAGAGTTTTAAAATTAAGAACTAGTGAAGACTATAACCCAATATTCCATATAGATGTTTATGGAACTATAGGAGTTGCATTTGATTGTGATACAAAAGCAATGGCAGACTACATAGCAACATTGGAAGAGGCTGCTAAACCATTTAAATTAAGAATAGAAGGACCAATGGATGTAGAGCATAGAGAAAGACAAATGGAAGCATTAAAAGAGTTAACAGATGAACTTGATAATAGAAATATCAATGTAGAATTAGTTGCAGATGAATGGTGTAATACTTATGAAGACGTAGCATTCTTTGCAGATAACAACTCAGGACATATGCTCCAAATAAAAACTCCAGATCTTGGAGGAGTAAATAATACAATAGAAGCTATATTGTATTGTAAGAAGAAAAAGGTTGGAGCTTACTGTGGAGGAACATGTAACGAAACAAATAGATCAGCAGAAGTTTGCACTAACATTGCTATGGCTTGTGGAGCAGACCAATGCTTAGCTAAGCCAGGTATGGGTGTTGATGAAGGTTACATGATAGTGAACAATGAAATGAATAGGGTTGTTGCCTTAGTAAATAGAAGAAATAAATAATACATTAGGTATATAGTAAAAAGGCGGTTTAATTAAAACTGCCTTTTTACTTATAATAATTATAAAAATGAGATATATTATTCATGGGATTTAAATTAAACTGTATTAGTGAATTAATATTGAAATAATATATTTAATCAATGAGTTTAGGAGGATTATATATGAGAGAAATTAAAGTTTCACAGATAACAGAAGCTATAAGAAAATTATGTATAGATGCAAATTACTATCTAGGTAGTGATATTAAAAACAGACTTATAAAATCTCATGAGGAAGAAGATTGGGATATTGCAAAGGGAATATTAAACAAAATATTAATCAATGCTGATATAGCTAAAAATGAAGATATGCCTATGTGTCAAGATACTGGTGTGGCATGTGTATTTATAGAAATAGGTCAAGAGGTTCAGGTAGTTGGAGGAGCACTAGAAGATGCAATAAATGAAGGTGTTAGACAAGGATATAAGGATGGCTACCTAAGGAAATCTGTAGTTAAGGATCCTTTAGATAGAGTAAATACAAAGGATAATACTCCAGCTATGATCTACTATAATATAGTTCCAGGAGATAAGCTAAAAATCACTGTAGCACCTAAAGGATTTGGTTCTGAAAATATGAGTCAAATAAAAATGTTAAAACCTTCTGATGGACTTCAAGGTGTTAAAGATTTTATAATAAAAGTAGTTAAGGAAGCAGGTCCAAATCCATGTCCACCAATAATTGTTGGAGTAGGAATTGGAGGAACCTTTGATAAGGCAGCAACAATTGCTAAAAAAGCACTTATTAGATCCATAGATGTAAGAAATGAAAATCCATTCTACGCAGAGTTAGAAGAGGAACTAGTAACTATGATAAATGAACTAGGTATAGGGCCTCAAGGATTTGGTGGGAAAACAACAGCATTAGCTGTAAATATAGAAACATATCCAACTCATATTGCAGGCCTTCCAGTAGCTGTAAATATTAATTGTCATGCTACAAGACATGCAGAAATAGAGCTATAATTAGGGGGTAAGGTTTATGGAAAAGAGAATAACTACACCACTAACAGAAGAAAAGGTAAAAGATTTAAAAGCTGGAGACAGTGTTTTATTAAGTGGAGTTATATACACAGGTAGGGATGCTGCTCATAAGAGGCTTGCAGAACTTTTAGAAAAAGGAGAAGAACTTCCTATAGATGTAAAGGATGCTGTTATATATTATGTAGGGCCAACTCCAGCAAAAGAAGGAATGGCCATAGGTTCAGCAGGACCAACTACTAGTTATAGAATGGATGCATATACACCAGCACTTTTAGACCATGGTTTAAGAGGAATGATTGGTAAAGGATTAAGAAATGCTGAAGTAATAGAATCTATGAAAAAGAATAAAGCTGTATACTTTGGAGCTATAGGTGGAGCTGCAGCCCTTATTGGTAAATGCGTAAAGAAAGCAGAAATAGTGACTTATGAAGATTTAGGAGCTGAAGCTATAAGAAGACTTGAAGTAGAGGATTTACCTATAGTTGTAGTAATAGATTCAGAAGGAAATAATTTATATGAAGTAGGTAGAGAAGCTTACTTAAGTAGTAAAAAATAAGTTTTATAGGTAGAGGTGATTTAGATGGAAATTAATAAAATTTCAAAGGCTGGAACCCTAGAATCCAATGATATATACGTTATAATCATGCCTAACGAAGAGGGCGGAATAGCTATAGAACTTGAGAGTATGGTTATGAAACAATTTGGAGCAGAAATAGAAAGAGCTATTAGAGAAACTTTAGATACTTTACAAGTAAAAAATGCCATTGTCAAAGCTCAAGATAAAGGGGCTCTTGATTATACAATAAGAGCTAGAATTGAAACTGCAGTAAAAAGAGCGCAGTAGGGGGTATAAATATGAAATTAAGAAGAACTATGCTTTTTATGCCTGGAAATAATCCAGGAATGTTACAAGATGCTGCAATCTTAGGTTCAGATTCTATAATTCTTGATTTAGAGGATGCAGTAAGTCTTACAGAAAAAGATAGTGCTAGAATTCTTGTTAGAGAAGCAATTAAAAATGTTGATTATAGTGGAGTAGAGGTGGTAGTTAGAATAAATCCACTTACTACAGAATTTTCAAGTGAGGATATAGAAGTTATTGGAAGAGTTAAGCCAGATGCACTAATGGTTCCAAAGGCAACGGAAGATGAACTTATAGAGATTAGCAGTAGACTTGAAAAAATAGAAAAAGAAGAAGGCTTTGGAGACAAATCTATAAAGTTAATACCAATAGTTGAAAGTGCTTATGGTGTTGAAAATGTATATAGCATTATAAAATCATCAAACAGAATAGTAGCAGTTCTTTTAGGTGGAGAAGATTTAACTTCTGATATGGGAATTAAGAGAACTAAAGAAGGTAGTGAGATATTTTATGCTAGAAACAGGGTAGCTGTGGCTTGTAAGGCTATGAGAGTAGGGGCTATTGATACTCCATTTACAGATACTAATGACTTTGAAGGATTAGAAAAGGATACTCTACTTGCAAAATCCCTTGGAATGACTGGCAAAGCATCAATTAATCCAAGACAAATTGATACAATACACCAAGTATATGCTCCAACTAAAGCGGAGATAATCCATGCTCAAAGGGTATTAGATGCTATGGAAGAAGCTGAAAGAGAAGGTAAGGGAGTATTTTCTCTAGATGGTAAAATGGTAGATGCACCAGTTATAAATAGAGCAAAAACCACTGTGGAATTAAGTAAAAAACTAGGCCTTATTTAATGAGGGGATTGAGGTGATAATAATATGAAGAATGTATTAGGAAGAGAAATTCCGGAGTATATAGATGGATACGGAAATGTAAAGATTTTTGAAGGTGCTTTTAAAAATATGAATCCTTTAAAAAAGGTGTCAGCAAAGATTAAACCTGTAGTTCCTGGAGATGCAAAGTTAGTAAATTCTTTAGAAGAAGTTTTAGATAAAGTGGAAATTAGGGATGGAATGTGTATATCTTTTCACCATCACTTAAGAAATGGGGATTATATTCTTAACATGGTTGTAGAATCCATGGCTAAAAGAGGAATAAAGAATTTAACTGTGGCAGCAAGTTCTATATTTCCAACTCATAAGCCGCTAGTTGCTTATATTGAAGATGGTACTGTATCTAAAATATATGCAAATTATATATCAGGACCTGTAGCAGATGCTATATCACAGGGAAAATTAAAATATCCAGCTATAATGCATACCCATGGTGGAAGATCAAGAGCTATTGAAAGTGGAGATTTACATATCGATATAGCCTTTTTAGCAGCACCTTCTAGTGATATGTATGGTAATATAAATGGACTTACTGGTAAATCTGCTTGTGGCGCTTTAGGATATGCAGTTTCTGATGCAGAATATGCAGACACTGTAATAGCTATTACAGACAACTTAGTGCCATATCCAAACTTCCCAATGGAAATAAACCAAGTTTATGTAGATTATGTAGTTAAGGTAGATTCTATAGGAAATCCAGCAGGAATAGTATCAGGAACTACACAAATTACCAAGGATCCTATAGGCCTTAAAATTGCAAAGAATGCTTTAGATACTATGATAGCGTCAGGACTAGTTAAAGAAGGTATGTCATTTCAAACAGGAGCTGGAGGAATATCTCTAGCTGTAGCTGCAGAGCTTAGAGAATATATGAAGAAGAATGAAATCAAAGGTAGCTTTGCATCTGGTGGAATAACTGGTTATATTGTAGATATGTTTGAAGAAGGATTATTCCAAAGTTTACTAGATGTACAATGTTTTGATTTAAAGGCAGTAGAGTCTTGTGCTAAAAATGAAAAACATATAAATATGTCAGCTTCTATGTATGGAAATGCTCATAACAAGGGAGCTGTAGTAAATAACTTAGATATAGTAATACTTGGAGCAACAGAAATAGATACAAACTTTAATGTAAATGTTACTACTGCTTCAGATGGAACTATAATGGGGGGGTCTGGTGGTCATGCAGACACCGCAGCAGGCTCTAAACTTACTATAATAGTAACAAAACTAACTAAGGCAAGGTTACCAATAATAAAGGATAAGTTAACTACTATAACTACTCCAGGCGAAACTATTGATGTAATAGTAACTGAAAGAGGAATAGCTGTTAACCCTAAGAGGGTTGATTTAATTGAAAAATTAAAAGAAGCAAACCTTAATGTGGTAACTATAGAGGAATTAAAGGAAATAGCTGAAAAAATAACAGGTACTCCTAAAGCAATAGAATTATCTAAGGATATAGTTGCAGTTGTAGAATATAGGGATGGAACTGTTATAGATGTAGTTAGAAAAACATTATAAATAAAATAACACCTGTCTAAGATATTTTATTCTTAGATAGGCGTTATTTTTTTGTGTTAAATCTTGGTTAGGAAGTTTAAATTTTCTTAATATATGTACAAAATTATTTGGCAATAAGTTAAATTTATATTGTTAAATAAAATAGGAAAGAGTGATGAAATAATGTGGCCTAAAGAAAAATTAAAATTCAATAGAATATTTAAGAAAAAGTTTAACATCAAGACCAGATTAATTTTAGCTTTATCAGTATTAAGCATTAGTACAATAATATTTGGAGTATATTCTATATTTCAAATGATGAAATTACATAATAGTATAGAAGGTATATCAAGTATATATGGTGGTAAAATTCAAAAGTCAGATGAACTTAGTTATCATGTTTTAAATTTTAGAACTAAAGAATATGGATATATAATGGAGACATTTTCAGAAGAAAAAAATAGAATAGAACAAGAAATGAAAGAATCAAAAGGAAATATACAATTAATTTTAGAGGATTATTTTAATTATTGTGATAGCAATAGTGAAAAAAAGGATATTGAAAATATACAAGAAAAACTTAAAGTTTACTTAGAGGTTAACAATGAAGTTATAGAAATAAATAAAAAAAATAAAGAAATGAGAAATGTTTTAACTTTAATTAAGGGAAAATCTAAAAATCAATTTGATGAATTGATAAGCTCTATTGATGAACTTAAACAAAAGAATTTAATTTATTTAGACAGTATAAATAAAGAAGCTAATGAACGTTATAAAATAGTATTAATTACATTTATAGGCGTAACTTTTGGAATAATTTTATTTACTATTGTAGTGTGTATATATTTAACAATTTCAATTGTATATCCATTAAATAGATTAAAGGGGAAGATAAATGAATTAGTAAATAAAGGTGGTGATTTAACTCAAGATATAATTGTTGAGTCAGGAGATGAAATAGGAGAATTATCACAAGCTATCAATGTGTTTATGAATAATATAAGAAAGATAATAGTGGAAGTTAATAATTCCTCAGATAATGTTTTAAGCTCTTCTAGGGATACAGCTAGGTATATAAAAGAGCTTCATATGAATGCAGAAAGAACAACGAATACTGTAGATGAAATTTCCATGGCCATTGAGGAAGCGGCAGTAAACTCTAATGAGGTTAGTGGTTTATCTTTAGGAGTAGAGAGTTTTATAAATGATATAACCCATAAGGCTAAAGAAGGAGAGAAAACTGCAATAGATATTAGAGGGAGGGCTAATGAATTAAAAGACAATGTGGAGGTATCTAACAAGAAGGCACTTCAAATATTAGAAGAAACAAAGAAAAATCTCATAGAAGCTTTGGAAAAATCTAAATCCGTCAGTGAGATAGAAAATTTATCAGGATCAATATTAGATATTGCAAATCAAACAAATTTACTAGCTTTAAATGCATCTATAGAAGCAGCTAGAGCGGGTGAGTACGGTAAAGGCTTTACTGTGGTTGCAAATGAAGTTAGAAATTTAGCGGAACATTCAAGAGTTACCGTAGAAAATATGCAACAGGTAATTAAAAATGTTAAGGAATCTGTAGATACTCTATCTATAAGCTCCAATAAGATTTTAAAATTTATAGATGATATAATAATTAAAGACTATAAAAAAATGTACATCATAGGGGAACAATATAATAGAGATTCTATAATTATAAATGAGTTAACAGAAAGATTTAGTCACATGGCAAAAGAATTAAAGGCTGTTGTATCTACTATAACAAGTTCCATGGTAAATATAAGTGAAACAGTAAATAAAGGATCAACAGGTATAGTTGAAGTTGTAGAAAAGACCAGTTGTTTATACATCAATATTGGAGAGATAGAAAATCAGATGTTGCGAAATGAAGAAAGTGCTAGGGGATTAAAAGTGATTATATCTAAATTTACAATATAAGTTATATAATAAAGTTTTCATTATAAATTATTAATGAAGACTTTTTTTATATTGCAATTAGAATTTATATTACAATACAAAATGGGGAATAAAGATTTTATTTACAGTGCTACTATGATAACATATAAGGAGAAAGTAAATTATTTACTTAGGAGGTTTTTCAATGTCTAAGTTAAAAGATCCTTTTAAGAATGTATGAAAAAGAGAATATAATGGAGGCAAGTATGCCTATAATACCACATTAATAGCAGGAATTATAATAATAAGTATGTTATTTATTATATTAATTTGTCTGTCCTAATATTATAATAAAATTTTTAGTCAACTTATTAATAAAGTAAACTTTATTAAATTAATATCGTATTATTTATATAAAGAGAGGGAAGAAGATGAAAGAATCGCAAGGAAGAGCTCCTGTAGAAGATGCCATTCTTGTAAGCAATGTATTAAAGGGAGACGTAGATAGTTTTCAAGTTATAGTCGAGAAATATCAGCTTAATATACTTAGATTTATTTATGGAATGATAAAACAGAAGGAAGCAAGTGAGGATATTACTCAAGAGGTATTTATAACTGTATATAATAAATTAGATATGTATAATAATAAATATAGTTTTATAAATTGGGTTTTGCAGATTGCAAAAAATAAAACCGTAGATTATATGAGGAAATATAGAAAGGTTTATGAAAGTGATATTGATGAAGCATATAATATATCATCTTCTGAGATGGGACCGGAAGAATCTTTAGAATATTTAGAAGTAAAAGAAAATGTAAATAAATATATAAAAACTCTAGATCAAGTTGATAAGCAAATATTAAATTTAAGGTATTCTCAGAATTTAACTTTTAGAGATATAGGTGAAACTCTAGATATTACAGAAACTACTGTGAAAAGGAGATACTATAAAGTAAGAGATGGATTCAAAGTCTTTTGCAAGTAAGGTTAGGAGGAGTCACAATGAAATGTAGTCAGTTCAAAGATAAGTTAACAGAATATATTGAAGAAAATTTGTCAGCCGAAGCAGATGAAGAAATGAGGAGTCACCTTTTAACCTGCCAAAGTTGTAAAGATGATTATGACAAAGAAGTTTTAGAATATAAAACTTTTAAAGAGGCCTTTTCTTATGAAAACATTAACTTTAAAAACTCTACAGAAAAAATAATGGAGAGTATAGATAAAAATAAATATACAAGGGGGAGAAGAGGAATGAAAAGAAAATACAAAGGAGCATTAGCTATTGCAGCTGCATTTTTATTAGGGGTTATAGTTACTCCTGTAGCTATGAAATTAATGGATGGTAAAGAAATATTTTCAGCAGCCTCATCAGGAAAGGAAGAGAATTCTACTAAGCAAGAAAATATAGTTAAATCTGAAATTGCAGAAGAAAACAACAGTAACGAACCTATAGAAAGCGTTCCAGAGACATCATCAAATGAAGAAAAGACTAGTGATGATATAAAGAAATCAGTAAATGTGAATATTGTTGACTTATATAGTAAAGCGGAAGTGACTATGTCTAAGGAGTTAACTTTTAATACACCATTTATAGCTACAGAAGATGGTAAATATGAAGCTAGTATAGAAGGTAAAGGAGAAAAGGCTATAGAAGAGGGAATAGGTATACTTTATGTAAAAGATACGTCTACAAATAAGATGTATGAGTATACTGCAATAGAGAAAAAAAGTCAGCAATCACCACTATCAATAAGTTGGTATGATGACACTCATCTTATGATAGTTCATGGTTTAGGATATGGAACATTAGTTAATGGTGAACGTATTATAATCGTAGATGTAACAACAGGTGAACAAATGCTTATAGCTACGGCTAAGGATAAAGAGCGGTTTGTATCTATAACAAGAAAAGATGATAGCTTAATATTAAAATATGTTCTTTATTTAGATGACATGATGAATGATAAAGAAGACAAATCTAAAACTTTTGACAATTATATTCTTGGAGATGTAATAGAAATAGAATAAGATAGTGTATTGCAACTAAAGGTTGCAATACCTTTTTTCTTATTCATAGTTATTGATAATAAAACTAGTAACATGATAAAATTAGTTGTAAAAAGATATATAGGAATAGATACTATAAAATATATAATAAGTTATAAAATAAAATATAAGTGGTGAAGTGATGGTTAATATAAATAAGACTTATAAAAAGGCAATGGATTTTTATTGTGATGGAAGATTAGATAAAGCATTAAATTATTGTGATAGGGTATTAAACAAAGATAGAAGTCATTCTCCTACATTGAATTTAAAGGGACTAATATATTATATTCGTGGACAATTAGAAGAAGCAAAGACTCTTTGGAAGTTAAGCTATAAATTAAATGGAGATATGGTATCTAAAAAGTATTTAGATGATTCTAGACATGATGAAGGGGATATATATATATTTAGTCAAGGTGTACATCTATTTAATGAATTTAAGGTAAAAGATGCTTTAAGGTGTTTTCTAAAGTGTGAAAGTTCCCATTTTAACAGTATAAATCTTTGGAAATACATAGCTAAGTGCCATATGCAATTAGGGCAGCATAATAAAGCTGTTAAATATATAGAGGATATTTTAACTATTGATAAACATAATCCAGAAGCTTTAAGCTTAAAAAAGCAGTTAATAGAATTAAATTTTATACCCAAAGAGACTAGGGTAAAATTTAAGAAGTTTATGGTGGTATTAGGAACAAGTATAGTTGCAGTGTGTATTGTATTATTAATAGGCATTGGAATATTTAAAGGATACAACAAAACTCATCAATGGTTACAAATCAAACAAGAAAAAAAGAATGAAGCAATTAATAAGGATAAAACAAATTTAGACAATTTCCAAGGAAATAGTGAAAAAATAGAGGGGAATTCTCATAAAGAATCAGAAAGTGATGAAATTAAAAAAGAAATACAAAAAAATGAGAGTTCTAATATTGAAAATGAAAGTTTTAATGTAAGTACATTAAAATCCTACGTAAAAGCGAAAGACTATGAAAACATTATTAAATACATAGAAAAATATGATATAGAAAGTTTAAGTATAAATGATAGGAACATAGCTCAAAATGCAGTAACTTTAATAAAGGAAAAAGGAGTATTGTCCTTATATGAAAACGGAGTTAGTTATATTGCAGATAAGAGATATGATAATGCGATAAAGAACTTCACCTTAGTTTATAAATATAGTGAGGGTATGTATCTAAATGAACATATACTATTTATGATGGCCAGTTCCTATGAAGGTTTAGAAGATATAGAAAATGCAAATAAGTATTATGAGATATATGTAGACAAGTATGAAAAAAATGGTTCATATATAGAACAATGTCTTTACTCTCTAGCAATAAATAATGAGGGAATAGATAAAGAAAAGTCAAAAAAATATGCTAAAATTCTTACTAATAGATTTAGCAAATCAGAATATAACAATAGTAGGATAAAGGCTATATTAAAATAGAACCTATTTATAGTTCTACCATAAATAGAGAGAATGGGCTACTTTATAGCTCCATTCTCTCTATTTTTATTTTAAAGTTATTAGACTTCTATTCTAGTAGGATTAACTCTATTAAGGGTATCTATGTGATATGGAGATACGATAATGATGTTACAGAAAAGTAAAAGAATCAAAATGAATTTTTTCATATAATTCATCTCCTTTTTCAGTAATTGCTATTTAGGTTATTATACTCCTTAGTAAAATTTTTATACATTTTTTCTATTTTATCATAGGCTTCATTACTTGAAGCATAAAGTGAGTCCATAAAATCTTCTCTTACATCCTTACTATCTCTACGAACTTTTTCAGTTAAAATAGCATACTTAATTTCATATAAGTAGTCATTATATGAAGATACAACTTCCGTAAAATCTTTATATAGTGATGAAAAATCATCAGGTATAGACATTTGAGATAAAATGTTTTGTACTGAAGCTAATTTTTTAGAAGTATCATCTATATTAGAAATTAAAAGTTCATAGGTCATATTGCCACTACGACATTTTAAGACATCTTCATAGAAGTTATATTTTAAGCTATCTAGTGATATAACTAGCTCTCTTAAAGTATGAATAAATTTAGTAATATCTGATGATTTTAAATCAGATATTTTCTTTAAATTATTAGAAGATATACAATAGTCTATAGTTGAATCAATTACTGAATACATAGGAACACCTAAATCATAATTATAATTTTTTTTTAGCTTGATTAAGTCATAATAGTTTTCTGTAGCATCTCTGAAGGCTTTTAAATTATTAACTGCTAGCTGAATATCACTTCCATTAGGATTTTTCAGCATTGCTTCAAGTTGCTCTATAATGAGAATATTTTCATTTAGGCCCTTAGATAAATTTTCATAATTTTCTGGTGAGATTACTTCTTTAGCAGAAGGGTTTGAATTTAAATCTATAGATATATCTATCAAGTCAGCTTTCATTTTGGTTAAAACACTAAGAGCTTTTTCAACATCTATATTATTATCTATTAGGATTTTACAGCTATTATTAACCTTCCATATAGATTTCATAGTGTTAGAAATATATCTTTCTTCTTTGTTAAAAGAAAACTTACTAAAAAAACCATAACTCATAAAAAACAAAATTATACCTATAATAAAAAAGCATAAATATTTCATTACTATGTTGTCTATTTTAATTTTTTTTCCACTCACTTACAGCATCCCCCTTTGTATTTGTAAAAAATATATTATAATTCTTTATATTAAAGTTAAAACTAAAATATTCGTAGTTATTAACATTTATTTAATTAAAATATTTTTGGTCTAAAAATTAAAATTTATATTACAAATAGAAGTATTGGTGTATAATTAAAATAGTATTATCGTTAGGTGGTGACTATATGGAAAGCTTTAATGCACTCATAAATATTTTTAAGGGAATGACTATATTTTCTCTAATTGACATTATTGTAGTTTCTTTTATATTTTATAAAGGTTATACATTAATAAAAGAGACAAGAGCAGAACAATTATTAAAAGGAATTGTACTTATATTTTTATTAATACCAGTAAGTGATG
Organism: Clostridium sp. UBA871; assembly: GCF_002295255.1. Classification (NCBI taxonomy): domain Bacteria; kingdom Bacillati; phylum Bacillota; class Clostridia; order Eubacteriales; family Clostridiaceae; genus Clostridium; species Clostridium sp. UBA871. The sequence continues at coordinate 40,391 of NZ_DBFV01000003.1, forward strand.
TTTTAAACTTAACAACCCTAAATTGGATATTAGAGAATACTTTAACAATTAGTGTTATTTCTATTATAATTATATTTCAGCCTGAAATTAGAAAGGCTTTAGAACATATTGGAAGAACTTCTTTTGTAGATAAAATAATTTATGAAGATGAAGAAGTTATGAAGAGTGTGGTTAATGAAATAGTAGATGCTGTGGAAGTATTGGCTGAGGATAGAGTTGGAGCACTTATAATAATAGAACAAAAGACTGGTCTTGGAGATATTATAAACACGGGAACTAAAATAAACGGTGATGTATCTTCAGCACTTCTTCAAAATATTTTTGTTGTAAATACTCCACTTCACGATGGTGCCACTATCATAAGGAATGATAAGGTTGTAGCATCAGGTTGCTTTTTACCCCTTACAAATGATGATAAGTTAAATAAACAGTTAGGCACAAGGCACAGGGCTGGAATAGGAGTTACAGAGGTAGCAGACTGTATAACTATTATAGTTTCAGAAGAAACAGGGGTAATTTCTTTAGCTATAAATGGAAGATTACTTAGAAATTACGATAAAGATAAGCTGAGAAATGTACTACTTAAAATAATGAAGAGTAGACAAAATAGAAAAGAATCATTTAAAGAGAGGGTAAAGCTATGGATAAGCAAAAAAGACAAGACATCATAATAAGAATTTGTTGTGTAATAGCAGCACTAGTATTGTGGATGTATATTCGTAGTAGCGAAGACCCTGTCACTACTAGTGTAATAAAATATGTACCGGTAAAGATACTAAATGAAGATACTCTTGCAGATAGAGATTTAGTACTAATACCAAATCAAGATTTTTATATAAATTTAACAGTAAAGGCTCCGGCATCTACAATTAAAGATTTAGATAAAAAAGAGTTCACTCTAGTAGCAGACCTTCAAGGGTATGCACTAACCCCGGGAGAAAATAAAGTTCAAGTTAAAGTAAAAGAAGCAATTCCTGGAGTTTCTGTTGTAAACTCTGATGGTCTTCTAATGAAAGTAGATGTGGATACTTTAGCAGATAAATATGTAAATGTAACATCTGGAATTGTAGGTGAAGTAGCGAAAGGATATTATAATGATGATTCTGTAATATCACCTAATTCTGTAAAAATTTCAGGGCCACAAAGATATTTAGATCAAGTGGTAGGAGCAGTAGCTCAAGTAGATATAACTAATGCAAGCACTGATATAGATAAAAACTGTAAGGTTACTTTAGTAGATTCAGACGAAAGAGAAGTTACTGGACTATCTATATATCCAGAATATGTGCAGGTGAAAATCCAGGTGAAAAAAGGAAAATATTTGGGGATAAATATACAGACTGCTGGAACGGCAGTACCAGGAGTAACTATAGTAAGTACGGAAGCAGCACCAAAGAGTATAGAGGTAGCTGGTGTAAGTGAAATAATAGATAACATAAAAAGCATTAATACAGAACCTATAAATATTAGTAATATAACTGAAAGCACTACGGTAGATGCAAATCTAATAATGCCGGAAGGTGTACACAGTGTAAATAATGAGAAAACTGTAAAAGTTAAAATTACAGTTAAGAAAATTAGTGAAAAGACTTTAAGTATACCAATAAACTATACTAATTTGGGAGAAAAACTTACACTAGAAAACTCAACTCCAACATTAAAGTTAGTTATTACAGGAGAAGAGAGTGAACTAAGTAAAATCAGTGAAGATAAACTTAAGGCTACAGTAGATTTGAAAAGTTTAACAGAAGGCTCCCATGAAGTTAAGATACAATTAGCAGGAGTACCAAATACAGTACAAGTTAAGAGCCAAACACCTGAAAATATAACTATAACCATAAAAGCCAAAACAGAGGAGACAGGTAATAATGACGGTTAAGATAAATAATTTAGTTTTAGGAATAAATGAAGATAGTTTAGCCACCTTAAAATCAAAGGTGGCTAATAAACTTAGAATAAAAGAAAGTGATTTTAAATCCTTTAAAATTACTAAGGAATCTATAGATGCTAGAAAAAAATCAGAAATAAAAATAAATTATGCTGTAGAAATTGAATGTGATAATGAAGCTAAAGTAATAGCTAGAGTAAATAGTAATGATGTTAAATTAGGTGGAGATAATTATAAAGCTGATTTTGAAATTGGAACAAAGAAGCTAGAGAGTAGACCTATAGTAGTAGGAATGGGACCAGCAGGGCTATTTGCTGGACTTCTTTTAGCTGAAAAGGGATATCACCCTCTTATAATTGAGAGAGGTGAAGATGTAGACAGTAGAACTAGAACTATAGATGGCTTTTGGAATAATAGGATACTTAATACAGAAAGTAATGTTCAATTTGGAGAAGGTGGAGCCGGTACTTTTTCAGATGGAAAGCTAACAACTAGAATTAAAGATCATAGATGTGGATATGTTCTAGAAAAACTTGTTTTAGCAGGTGCACCAGAAGAAATTACATATATGGGGAAGCCTCATATCGGAACGGATATATTAAAAAATGTAGTGAAAAATATAAGAGAAAAAATTAAGGAATATGGTGGAGAAGTAAGATTTTCATCTAAACTTGAAGATATATCAATAAGAAATGGTAAAATTTCTGAGATAGTAGTAGAAGGTGAACATATACCTTGTGATAATCTTATACTTGCTACAGGTCATAGTGCTAGAGATACTTATGAAATACTATTTTCAAAAGGTGTTTCTATATCACCCAAACCCTTTGCCGTTGGTTTTAGAGTTGAACATTTACAGCATATGATAGATGAAAATCAATATGGTAAATATGCAACTCATCCAAAACTAAGGGCTGCGGATTATAAACTAACCTATACTAGTAATAAACTATCTAGATCTGTATACAGTTTTTGTATGTGTCCAGGTGGTCAGGTAGTGGCTTCAGCATCAGAAGAAAATACTGTAGTAGTAAATGGTATGAGCAATTATAAGCGAGATGGGATAAATGCTAATTCTGCTTTAGTAGTATCAGTAGACCCTAGTGATTTTGAAGGAAATACCCCATTAGGGGGAATTGCTTTTCAAAGACGTTATGAAGCTTTAGCTTATGAAGTTGGAGGAAGAAATTATAACGCCCCTGTTCAGCTTGTAAAAGATTTTTTAAATGACAAAGTATCAAAGAATTTTGGAAGGGTGAAACCAACATATACTCCAGGAACTGAATTTGTAGATTTAAAAAGCTGTGCACCAAATTTTGTTGTAGATGCTATAAAAGAAGCATTACCTGTATTTGATAGGAAAATACCAGGATATGCAGGAGAAGATGCAATATTAACAGGTATGGAAACAAGGACTTCTGCCCCTGTAAAAATAAATAGAAATGAAAATTATGAAAGTGTTAATGTTAGAGGATTGTATCCAACGGGTGAAGGTGCTGGATATGCAGGAGGAATTGTATCAGCAGCAGTAGATGGACTTAGAGTGGCAGAACAGATTATCACAGAATATTCACCAAAATAAAACAAAGAGAAACTTGATATTTATATTATCCATTGATAATATAATATTTAAGAAGATTATTTTATCCATTCTTCTTTTCTTTTACGGGGATATGAGTTTGCAGCAAGAAGTGAAGATAGGAATTAGGATAAACAGATTTCTTAGAGCTTTTGCTCATTAGAGATTGTTATCCTTTAGGATAAATTTTGCTAAGATTTAGAAATATATAAATTTTATATACTTCTAAATCTAATGCAAAAAAATTAAAGCTAATATAAATATTTATGTGGAGGTATAGTGATGAGGGAAGATAAGCAAGTATTAGTGATTAATCCAGGATCGACATCTACGAAAATAGCTGTATTTTTGGGGGAGGAATGTATAGCCTCAGCTAGTTTATCTCACAGTGCAGAGGAAGTGAAAAAGTATTCTCATATATGTCAACAAAAGGACATGAGAACGGAAGTCATATATAATTGGCTTAATGAAAACGATTATTCACTTGAAAAGTTTCATGCTGTAGTAGGTAGAGGTGGACTTTTAAGACCTATGCCAGGAGGAACTTATAAGATAACTTACAAGATGTTAGACGACCTTATTGTTGGGTTTCAAGGACAGCATGCTTCAAATTTAGGTGGAGTTATTGCCTTTGAAATTGCAGAGAAGGCAGGAATACCATCTTATATAGTAGATCCTGTTGCTGTTGATGAAGTTGACGAAGTAACAAGAATATCAGGCATGGAAGATATATCTAGGCGTTCTCTTGTGCATGCTTTAAACATTAAAGCTGTAGTAAGAAAAGTATGTGCTGATAAAAACTTAGATTTTGAGAAAAGTAATTTCGTAGTAGCACATATAGGTGGAGGAATAACTGTATCACCAGTAAGAGGTGGCAGAATAATTGATTGCAACAATGCAAATGAAGATGGACCTTTCTCACCAGAAAGAACAGGAGGTCTTCCAGTAGGAGATTTAGTGAAGCTTGCCTTTAGCAATAAGTATACAATGCAAGAATTAAAAAACAAAATTACAAGAGAAGGTGGATTAGTAGCTTATCTTGGAACTAATGACGGAAGAGAAGTTGATAGACGTATCGATGAAGGCGATAAAAAGGCAGAATTAATATTAAGAGCTATGGCATATCAACTTAGTAAAGAAATAGGTGGAATGGCTACTGCACTATGTGGTAACATTGATGCTATAATTTTAACTGGTGGAATAGCTTATAATAAAAGAGTTACTAACTGGATTACTGAAGATGTAAAATTTATTGCACCTGTAGAAATTGTACCAGGTGAAAATGAAATGTTAGCCCTTGCAGAAGGAGCATTAAGGGTATTAAATGGTGAAGAAACACCAAAGATATATGACGATGAAGTTAAATTTGATTAACATTTGGGGGGAATCATAATGATTAAAACATTTGATGAGGTAATTTCTAAGGTTAAATCTCAATCAATGAAGAAAGTAGCAGTAGCAGTAGCGCAAGATGAACCAGTGCTTGAAGCTATAAGAGATGCTAAAAAAAATGGCATTGCAGATGCTATCTTAGTTGGAGATAAGGAAGAAATAGTAAAAATTGCAGAAACAATAGGAATGAACATAGATGAGTATGAAATTATAGATGAGAAAGATGTAAACAAGGCATCTATAGAAACTGTTAAACTTGTATCATCAGGTAGAGCAGATATGATGATGAAGGGCTTAGTTGATACAGCTACTTTCTTAAGAGCAGTACTTAATAAAGAAGTAGGACTTAGAACAGGAAAACAGATGTCACACATTGCAATATTCGAAGTTCCTGGCTATGATAGATTATTATTCGTAACAGATGCAGCTTTTAATATGTATCCAGAACTTAAAGAAAAGATAGATATTATAAAAAATGCAGTTCAAGTAGCTCATGCTCTTGAAAATAACATGCCAAAGGTAGCGCCAATTTGTGCAGTTGAGGTTGTAAACCCTAGTATGCCAGCTACACTTGATGCTGCAAACCTTTCCAAAATGAATGAGAGAGGTCAAATTAAGGGTTGTATAATTGATGGACCATTGGCTCTTGACAATGCACTTTCAAAAGAAGCTGCAGCACATAAAAAAATATCAGGTCCAGTAGCGGGAGAAGCTGATATATTATTAATGGCCAATATAGAAGCAGGAAATGCTGTTTATAAATGCTTAACATATACTACAGAATCTAAGAATGGTGGATTATTAATGGGAGCAGCAGCACCAGTTATAGTAACATCAAGGGCAGATTCACCAGAGACAAAAATGAATTCTATTGCCCTTGCATCATTAGTAGCAGGAAGATAATAAGGAGGAAGAAAATGGGACATAAACAATTGATAATAAATCCAGGTTCAACATCAACAAAGATAGGTGTATATGATGATGAAAATCCTATATTAGTTGAAACTTTAAGACATTCAGCAGAAGAAATAGGTAAATACAAAGAAATATATGACCAATTAGAATTTAGAAAAGAAGTAATATTACAAGTACTAAAAGAAAAAGGCTTCGATATAAAAGAATTATCAGGAGTAGTAGGTAGAGGTGGACTCTTAAAACCTATCGAAGGTGGAACTTATAGTGTAAATGATGCTATGATTAAGGATTTAAAACAAGGAGTTTTAGGACAACATGCCTCTAACCTAGGTGGAATAATAGCCCATGAAATAGCAACAGAAATAAATGTACCATCTTTTATAGTAGATCCAGTTGTGGTTGATGAGTTAGAAGATGTGGCTAGAATATCTGGTATGCCAGAAATTGATAGAAAGAGTATATTCCATGCCTTAAATCAAAAGGCTGTAGCAAAGAGATATGCTAAAGAAACAAATACTTCTTACGAGGAGCTAAACCTTATAGTAGCTCATATGGGTGGAGGAATATCAGTAGGAGCTCATAAACAAGGAAGAGTTGTAGATGTAAACAATGCACTAGATGGAGAAGGACCATTCTCACCTGAAAGAAGTGGAGGACTTCCAGTAGGAGATTTAGTTAAACTTTGCTTTAGTGGAAAATACACCATGGATGAAATAAAGAAAAAGATAAATGGTAAAGGTGGAATAGTAGGTTATCTACAAACTAATGATGCTAAACTTGTGGGAGACAGAGTAGCAGAAGGAGATAAGGAAGCTAAATTAATATTTGATGCTATGGCATATCAAGTAGCTAAAGAGATAGGAAGATGTGCTACAGTATTACAAGGAAAAGTTGATGCAATATTACTAACTGGTGGAATTGCATACGGAAAATATATAGTAGAATACATTAAAGAAAGAGTAGAATTTATATCACAAGTAGTTGTTTATCCAGGTGAAGATGAATTACTTGCCTTAGCAGAAGGTGGACTAAGAGTATTAACAGGTCAAGAAGCTGCTAAGGAATATAAATAGGGTGAAGATATGAGTAGAATAAGGGTTTTTACAGGTCACTTTGGAAGTGGAAAGACAGAAATAGCAATAAATTATGCAATTAAGTTAGCTAAAGAAGGGAAAAAAGTAGCCCTTGTAGATTTAGATATAGTAAATCCATATTTTTGTATTAGAGATCTTACACAGGAACTTAAGGAAAAATATAATATAAAGGTTATTTCTTCAAATCCTGAGTATGTTAATGCTGAACTTATGGTGGTACCAGCAGAAGTTAGAAGTGTATTTAACGATAAAAGTTATGAGGTAATCTTTGATATTGGAGGAGATGATTCAGGAGCAATAGCTCTTGGTCAATATAACAAACATTTTAAAGAAGAACCTTATGATATGTACTTTGTGATAAATGGTAATAGACCATTTACATCTAATGACAAAGATACTATAGAGTTTCTTAGAGATATAGAAAGAGCTTCAAGATTAAAAGTAACTCATCTAGTATCTAATACAAACTTATCATATGAAACTACAAAGGAACATATAATTAAAGGGGATATGGAAATAGCAGAGATTTCTAAAGAATTAGATATTCCTCATGCATATACTGTGTGTTCTGAAGAACTTGTAGATGAAGTGGAAGGTAAAGTTTCAGGAAAGATATTTCCAATTCACATATATATGTTGCCACCATGGAGAAAAGATTCAATTTAGCACTAATTATCAAGTGCTAAGTTGACATCTTGTACTAAAAAGTGATAAATTATATATATGTAAACGTATTTATTCTATTATCCTTAGGTATATGGGACAATAAAATGTAAACGTATTACAGCTTAAATGTAGGTCTTAAACAATATATAGTAAATAAAACATTCTAAACTTTCTATATAAGGAGGTAAGTATTATGGCAAAGGTAACTTTTAGGGAAGAAAGATGTAAGGGATGTGGACAATGTATAATTGCATGTCCAAAACAAATCATAACTTATTCTGAGGAACTAAATGTAAAAGGATATCATCCAGCTACAGTTACAGAAGAAAATATGCCTAAGTGCATTGGTTGTGCATCATGTGGAAAAATGTGTCCAGATCTTGTAATTACAGTGGAGAAATAATAGGGGGGAAAGATTCATGTCAGAAAAAGTTTTAATGAAGGGTAATGAAGCCATAGGTGAAGCAGCTATCCAAGCTGGTTGTCAATGTTTCTTCGGATACCCTATAACACCACAAACAGAAATATCAGCATATCTTTCAAGAAAAATGCCTAAAATAGGTAGAGTTTTTCTACAAGCTGAAAGTGAAATAGCTGCAATAAATATGGTATATGGAGCAGCAGGAACTGGAGTAAGATGTATGACATCTTCAAGTTCACCTGGAATAAGCTTAAAAGCAGAAGGAATATCTTATATAGCAGGTGCAGAACTTCCTTGTGTTATCATTAATATAGTTAGAGGTGGTCCAGGCCTTGGTGGAATTCAACCAGCTCAATCAGACTACTTCCAAGCTACTAAAGGTGGTTCTCATGGAGATTTCAATATGCCAGTATATGCACCATGTTCAATTCAAGAAATGGTAGATTTAGTACAAGATGCTTTCGATGTAGCTGATATGTACAGAACTCCAGTTATGGTTATGGGAGATGGAATGCTTGGACAAATGATGGAGCCAGTAGAGTTTAAAGAAAGAAGTGAAAAAAACCTTCCAGAAAAAACTTGGGCTGCTAATGGATTAAACGGAAGAGCTAACCATAATGTAATAAACTCCTTATACTTAAAACCTGAAGGCCTTGAAGCTCATAACCTGAAATTACAAGCAAAATATAAAGCTATAAAAGAAAATGAAACTAAATATGAATTATACAATTGTGAAAATGAAGTAGATTTAATAATGGTTGCATACGGAACAACTTCAAGAATATGCAAGACTGTTATAAAATTAGCTGAAAAAGAAGGAATAAAATTAGGTTTAATAAGACCAATAACATTATGGCCTTTCCCAGTAGAAGCTTTTGAAAAAACTGTGGACAAAACTAAACATGGTTATGCATCAATAGAGCTTAGCTGTGGTCAAATGGTAGAAGATGTTAGACTTTCTGTTGAAGGAAGAAAACCAGTATTCTTCTTTGGAAGATCAGGTGGAATGGTTCCAAGCCCTAATGAAGTCCTTGAAAATGTTAAAAAATTCATAGGAGGTGCTAAATAATGGCAATAGTATTTCAACCAACAAAAGCATTATTAGACGTGCCTACCCATTACTGCCCAGGATGTACCCATGGAATAATCCACAGACTAGTAGGGGAAGTACTTGAAGAATTAAATGTTATAGATAAAACAATAGGTGTAGCTCCAGTTGGATGTTCAGTTCTGGCATATGACTACTTTGCATGTGATATGTTTGAAGCTGCACACGGAAGAGCACCAGCAGTAGCTACAGGAATAAAAAGATCTAATCCTGATAAAGTTGTATTCACATATCAAGGAGATGGAGACTTAGCAGCTATAGGAACAGCAGAAATCGTACATGCAGCTACAAGAGGAGAGAACATAGTTACAATCTTCGTAAATAACTGTATTTATGGTATGACAGGAGGACAAATGGCTCCAACAACATTACCAGGACAAGTTACAGAAACTTCTCCATATGGAAGAGATGTTAAACTTCAAGGTCATCCAATAAGAGTTTCTGAAATGATATCTACATTAGATGGTGCTTGCTATGTAGAAAGAGTATCAGTAGATAATGTACCACATGTAAATAAAGCTAAAGCTGCTATTAAGAAAGCTTTCCAAAATGCCATTGCTGGAAAAGGTTTCTCAATGGTTGAGGTTCTATCAATATGCCCAACTAACTGGGGATTATCAACACAAGAGTCACTTGGATGGTTAAGAGATAACATGATGCCATTCTACACTCTAGGTGTTAAAAAAGATACAACAACTGAGGAGGGGAAATAATATGGCATCACAAGAAATAATATTTGCTGGATTTGGTGGACAAGGAATATTATCAATGGGTAAATTCTTAGCTTATGCTGGAATGGATGTTAATATGAATGTTTCATGGTTACCTTCTTATGGACCAGAAATGCGTGGAGGTACTGCAAACTGTTCTGTTATTGTTTCAGATGAAGCTGTTGGTTCTCCAATAGTAACTAACCCTACATCACTAGTTGTTATGAATAGACCTTCCCTTGATAAGTTTGAAAAAGAAATTTTACCAGGTGGACTATTAATATTAGATAGTGACTTAATTGAGAGACCAGTTGAAAGAGAAGATATTGAAGTTATAAAAATACCAGCTCAAACAGAAGCTGATAACCTTGGAAGTAAACAAATTGCAAACATGGTGCTTCTAGGAGCATTAGTTGCAAAAACACAAATAGTTTCTATGGAAACTTTACTTCAATCTCTAAGAGATCACGGAAAAGAAAAATTCTTTGAAATCAATAGAAAAGCTTTAGAAATTGGAGCATCATACGTAGTAAAATAAGCTTATTATCTAAAAGTGGCTTTCGCAAAATTAGCTAATCTAAAAGAAATGTTGAGCATGCCCATATATTATTAACGCTCAGCCGTTTCGGAATATTGATTTACTAAAGCATTTATTCAAGGTAAAATCTACAATACAACAACTGGTATACACTCAAACAGGTTGTATTGCTTACGATTTTACCATTCATAAATGCTAAGTAGTCAATGTTTTGGAGGTTCTTCTAACAAGTTAGAAGAACTAAGTTCGAATAACTAAATCAAAGATTTAGATTCTTACTTATGCAAATGGCATTCGCTAACAATAATATAAAAGGCAAGCTCAACATTTTTAAGATTAGTAATATATTTTGCGAAAGTCACTTTTTTATATATAACTAAGTAAGAGAATAAGGATAAAAGTAAAAAGTATAAAACTTATTGTTTAAGTTTTATACTTTTTATTTATGACAACAATTGTATAAAAATTGAAAAAAACTATTTACAAGCGTAACAATGTTATGTTACTATAATATTATGATAAAAGATAGTTGAATATATGGCTATTTACTATATTAAGGAGCTGTGTGTAATTATTTGATGTAACATTATTACGTGAAAATAAAATGGAGGTATAAATTATGGTGAGTAATGAACAGTTTGGAGATTTAAAAATATCAGGTTCAGGGAGTGCGGCAGGAGGAAGATATAGGATTGCATCTATCAGTGGAAGTGGAAAAATTGTTGGAGATGTAAACTGTGAAAAATTTAGTATTAGTGGTAGTGGAAAAGTTGAAGGTGCTGTTATAAGCAATGGTTTTAGTATTAGTGGATGCGGAAAGGTAAGTGGAGACTTAAACTGCGTTACTGGTAGTATCAGCGGAAGTGGTTCTGTTCTTGGTTCTATTCATGCAAAGAAATTTAACATCAGTGGAAGTGGTAAAATAGGAGGTAACTTTAAAGGTGAAGAGCTCACTGTGGCAGGATCAGGAAGAATTGAAGGAAGAATAAATGCAACAAATGTTAAGCTTTTAGGTGCAATTAGAGTAGGTCATGGTATTGAGGGAGAGATTATAAATATTAAAGGTGTACTAAAAACCCTAGGAATGGTAAATGGGGATGAAGTAAATATAGAGTTAAATGGTGGTTGTGAGGTTGAAGAAATTGGAGCAACTAAGGTAAGAGTTTTAAAGGAATACTCTACTATGAATGCTATAGGAAGATTTATTTGTAAATTATTTAGTAAGAACTTTGGATATTTAACTACTAGAACTATTGAAGCTGATGAAATTTATTTGGAAAACACCATAGCAGATGTGGTTCGTGGAGGAAAAATTACCATAGGAGAAGGGTGTAAGATTAAAAGAATAGAATATAGTGAGAGTCTTGAAAAACTAAATTCAGAATCTGTTATTGAAGAGGAAATGAAACTATAGATTTTATAATATTTTAATTACTAAAGATAAAAAGTTAAATTAAAGCTAAAAACTAAACTAAAAAAGAGGAGGAAATAAAGTGGAAGAAGAGTTAATTTCTAAAAAAGAAATATTAGATATGACGGGAATATCTTACGGACAACTGTATAGATGGAAGAGAAAAGAACTTATTCCAGAGGAGTGGTTTATAAAAAAATCAAGTTATACAGGTCAAGAAACATTTTTCCCTAGAGAAAAGATAATAAATAGAATAAATAAAATTATAGATCTTAAGGATGATATGCCTTTAGATGATTTAGCAGTTATGTTTACTAACAAACCTAAGGTAGATGATGTAAGTGAAGAGTATCTTATAGAAAAGGAAATTATAAGAGAAGAAACCCTTCCTATATATAAGGATATATTTGGAGAAAAGGAAGAATATAATTTTAAAGATGTGTTACTCATGGATATTCTTCAAAGGGAATTTGACTTAGGAAAATTAACCATTAGTGAAATAGAAATTATACTAAAGCTTATTAATAAGGAATATAAAAATATAGAAGAAAAGGATGGAACAATATATATCATAAGAAGATTAGGAATTGGAATTTGTGTAGTAGCATACAGAGAAAAAATAATTGTGGATGATGGTAGTAAAATCATAGGAGAAATAAACATTAAAAATATTATAGAAAATCTTAAAATGAGATTAACGCTATAGTTAATAATTAATAGTATAAAAATGGGGTGTAAAAATGAATTACGACAATTGTAATGATTTAAAAATAAATGATGACTGGATATCAGAAGGTGGAAATTATAGAGATATAAAGATAAGCGGAGATGGAACTATAAAAGGGGATGTTAATTGTAGAACTATCAATGTTAGTGGAGATGCAGAATTAAAAGGAAATGTATACTGTGAAGACTTGTTTAAGGTAAGTGGAGATGTGGACATAAAAAATAACCTGCAATGTGGAACTTTAAGGGTTAGTGGAGATGTAGATATCCATGAAAACTTATATGTAAAAGACGAATTAAAGGTAAGTGGAGATGTAAATATTGATGGAAGAGTGGAGTGTGGAACTCTTAAAATAAGTGGGGATATAGAGGTAAAAAGTAATCTATATTGCAGTGGTCTATTTCATTTAAGCGGAGATGCGGATATGGGAGGAAACTTGAAAGCAGATAAAATAGAAGCTTCAGGAGATATAGAATGTGGAGGTAAAGTTACTGGGGGAGATATAGTCATATCTGGAGATATAACTATAAAGGATGGCATAGAAGGAGAAAAGATAATTATAAGTGGGGATATAAACAGTAATGGACTAATAAATGGTGATGAGATATACATTACCATGTCAGGAAACCATCATATTAAAGAAATAGGTGGAAGATTTGTAGCAGTAACAGAAAATATATCAAGGAATGGAATAATAGGTTCACTATTTTCAAGTTCATTTAAAAATAAAGGAAGCCTTCAATGTGAATGTATAGAAGGAGATGACATACTACTTAAAAATTCTAAGGTAGATATAGTAAGAGGCAAAAATGTTACTATAGGAAAAGGTTCAATAATTAACAAAGTTGAATACTCAGGGGAACTTATTATAGAAGATAATGGGATAGTTAAAGAATCTGTAAGGATATAAGCAATTAACAGTAAATGTACTTTACAATGAGGGGGAAATCATGGAGGATAAATTAAAAAATCATGGAGAAAATATAAGGTTATGGAATAAGAATTTTTTCTTGCTTTGGCAAGGACAGCTAGTATCTATGCTTGGGGACATATTATATATGATGGCATTAAACTTTTGGATACTAGATATTACTGGATCTACTGGACTTATGGGACTTTTAAGTGCTCTTACAATGCTACCAAGGATAGTTTTAGGACCTTTTGCAGGAGTCTTTGTAGATAAGTGGAATAGAAGGAATATCATAGTTATAACAGATTTTATAAGAGGTGTAGCTGTTACTTTTGTAGGTATTGCAGGTATATTTGGATTTATACAGGTATGGATGGTATTTGTAGTAGGGATAATTAGTGGATTATGTTCTGCTTTCTTTGGTCCAGCAGTAAGTTCTATAAAACCAGAATTAGTTCATGAGTCTAAGTTTGTGAAGGCTAATTCAGTTACAAGTCTTGCAACATCTGGTATGGATATGATAGGGAGTGCTGTTGGTGGAATTATATATATTACAATAGGTGCTCCATACATGTTTTTAGCTAATGGTGTATCTTATTTAATTTCAGCTTTTACAGAAATGTTTATAACTGAGCCTAAAAGAGAGAAAAAAGATGATAAAATTACTTTTGTAGATGACTTTAAAGAAGGATTTAAATTCCTTTGGAACTTTAAGACATTAAGAAACTTATTCTTACTTGCATCATTACTAAATCTGTTTGCTAATGCTGCATTTATATTAATACTCCCATATTTTAAAACTATGCCCTTTCTAGGTGAAGAAAGGTACGGATTTTTTATGGCAGTGATTCCTATGGGAATGTTAATAGGTAGTGGATTTTTATCTATAATTAATATAAAAAAGAATCAGAAATTTAAAATTTATAAATTTGGTGCATTGATATGTCTTGGAACATTACCTTTTGTATTTATAGTGGAAAATTTTTATGTAATGATACCTATAGCATTTATATCCTTTTTATGTAATGTAGTCTTTAATACTATATTTAATTCTGCAATAATGCTTGTAGTACCATCAGATAAGAGAGGAAAGATTGGAGCATTAATGAATACCATAAGTGGAGGGCTACAGCCAATAGGAGCTTTAGTTGGTGGAGTCTTAGGTGAAATTTTACCTATAAGAGTAGCTGTATTATCCCTTCTAGGAATATCATTTATATTCACTATAGCCTTGGTTTTTGTTAAAGGAAGTAAAGAATTAATGGAGTATGAAAGCAGTGATGGTACTGTAGAAGAGCTTATAGAGAAAACAAATAGTATTGTGTTAGAAAGTTAATATGAGATAGGAATAATATATAATAAAAGCAACACAGTTTTTGTGTTGCTTTTATTCGTATAGAATGTATAATGGTAAACTGTTATTGTTATGATACATAATTTATATTATAATTAACCTGTATGTTGTAATGAGAATTTCACATAGTGATGTAAACTTAATAGAAAAATAAGATTATTGAAGATAAAAAATCATACTAAGAGGAGAAGATTTATATATGAGTAGAATGTTTGGAACTGATGGAGTAAGAGGAATTGCTAATAAGGAATTAACTGTAGACCTTGCATATAAACTTGGAAAAGCGGGAGCATTAGTTTTAACTCAGTGCACTAGCAAACCTAGAATAATCGTAGGAATGGATACAAGAATATCTGGAGATATGCTTGAATCAGCTTTAGTTGCAGGGATATTATCAGTAGGAGCAGAAGCTCTTTGTTTAGGAGTAGTTCCAACTCCAGCCGTTGCATATTTAACAAAGAAGTATAAGGCAGAAGCTGGGGTTGTAATATCTGCATCACATAATCCTGTTGAATATAATGGTATTAAGTTTTTTAATAAAGATGGATTTAAATTAAGCGATGAATTAGAAGATAAAATTCAGAAGTTAATAGAAAGTGATTTTGAAGGAATCAATATTCCTACAGGAGGAATGTTAGGTAGAAAATACATAGGAGAAGATGCTATAAATGACTATGTAGAATTTGCTAAATCTACTATTGATGGTGATCTAAGTGGTATGAAAATTGCCGTTGACTGTGCCAATGGTGCAGCTTATAAAACATCAGTAAAAGCATTAAAAGAACTAGGAGCAGAAGTTTTTATCATTAATAGTGATCCAGATGGAATCAATATAAATAAGGATTGTGGATCAACTCATCCTGAGGATCTAATGAAATTTGTTGTTGAAAATAGATGTAACTTAGGATTAGCTTTTGATGGAGATGCAGATAGATGCCTGGCAGTAGATGAAAAAGGAAATCTTGTAAATGGAGATTTCATGATGGTAATAGCAGCTAAACACCTTAAGTCTATAGGTAAATTAAATCATGATACAGTTGTTGTAACTGTTATGAGTAACCTTGGACTTCACATAGCTTTAAAAGAAGCTGGAATTAAAACTGTTAGTACTAAAGTTGGGGATAGATATGTATTAGAAGAGATGGCTAAAGAGGGCTATTCTATTGGAGGAGAGCAATCAGGTCATGTTATATTCTTAGATTTCAATACCACAGGAGATGGTTTAGTTTCAGGTCTTCAACTTGCAGAGACAGTAAAAAGTACTGGAAAGCCTTTAAGTGAACTTGCAGCAACAATGAAGGAATTACCACAAGTATTAGTAAATGCTAAGGTGCCAAACAACATGAAGGACATCCATGAAAAAGATGAAGAAATCATGGCAGATATAAAAGCAATGGAAGATAAAATGGCAGGTTGCGGTAGAGTGTTAATAAGACCTTCAGGTACAGAACCACTAGTAAGAGTAATGCTAGAAGGTGAAAATCAAGAAGAGATAGACAAAATGGCTCATGACCTAGCTAAAAAAATAGAAGAAAAAGCAAATAGATAAATGATAAAAGGGGCTTTCACAAAATAAGCTAATCTAAATAAATATTGAATAAGCACTTATATTATTAACGCTCAGCCGTTTCGGAATATTGATTTACTAAAGCATTTATTCAAGGTAAAATTTACAACACAACAACTCGTATACACTCAAACAAGTTGTGTTGCTTAACGATTTTACCATTCATAAATACTAAGTAAATCTAATATCCCTACAAATGGCATTCGCTAACAATAATATTAAAGTGCATCTTCAATATTTTATATAAGATTAGCAATATATTTTGTGAAAGCCCCTTATTGTAAGATCAAACTAAAGTTTTTTACTATAGTATACTTGTAGGATAACAAATATAACCATAAATATAATAAGGACAGTCCATAGAGTCCAGAATACAGCAAGGTTAAAGATTCCAGATATCATCAAACCGATATATGCAAGAATATTTAATATAATAGCAGCAGAGTATAAAGATTTTTGTGTGATCAATTGATTTCTTTCATCTTGTTCTTCTAATCTTTTTTCTTTTAATTTATTTTCATCTTTTAAAAGTTTTTTTATCTTAATGATAAATATTAAACCTATTGTAATTAGTGAAGCACCGATTCCTGTATAAAATCCACTTAAAAAATCAGGTAGATAATCATATTTTCCAACAGAGAATATAAAGCTAATAGCTAGAGTGGCTACTCCTAGAATAATCACAATGTAAAGTAAAGAAATTCTTTTCTTTAGTACTTTTTTGTAGTCCTTATCCGTTGTTGCATTAGATATAATGGCTTTTAATAACATAAATTTTCCTCCTCCAAATCAAAAATAAAGATATCTTCAATATTCATTTCAAAATATTGAGCAATTTTATGGGCCAACACCAATGAAGCTTTATACTTCCCGTTTTCTAAAGAGATAATTGTTTGTCTAGTAACATCTACAGCATCAGCAAGTTCACTTTGCGTAACACGTTTTTCTTTTCGAAGTTCTTGGATTTTATTTTTCAACTTATCACATCCTGTTCTATTAATATTATTTGTAATAAATATTAGAATTTAAATGTATAGTATGCTTTACAATTTAAGTATAGTACACTTTACATTGAATGTCAAGTTTACTATACATTTTTATATTATTTATTTTATATTTTAAATGTGAAAAACCTGGAAGACCGCATGGGGAGAACAACTAGTTAACTAGTTATATAGTTTTATAGGTAAATAGATTTATAGTTTCATAGTTAAATATTTATATATAAAAAATTTTAGCTATGTTTATATATAAATATTTGTATAATTCACATTGAAATTAAATAAATATTAATAATTGTGGAATTAATTTGAAATAAAATAATATTTAATTGAATAATATTATAATTAGGATATGTATATATATAGATGAATTTCATTTAATAGACACTATTAATAAATACCATTGACCAAAATGTATTAAATGAATATAATATAATGAGGTTAATTGGTTTTAGATTTTGGATAAATAAATATTAAGATTTGGTTTTAAAAATTAATTTTAATATTAAGTTCACAAACTTTATTATTCTTTATATCGTATATGTGGAGTATGAGTATAGGAGAGTATATAAAATGTGGACATCCTAACTCTTTTAAAATACACTTTGAAAACCAAGTGTTGGAAAGGAGGAAATAGTCTAACCACATAACTAAGCGCCAGGACTCTGAGGAGTTGACGAGGATGGGGAGTATCGAATCTTCGGCGGGTGCCCCACGGTATCGCACTACCGTTAACGATTGATAAAGACAGGAAGTGATTCCTGTTACAAAGCAATCTGGTGTAAAACCTTAACTAAATGTGGATAAGTTGATAAGTATTTTTAAAAAAATACTAAATCAAAGGTTTTTCTTGTTCATATAGAGTTAATCTAATTTGAAATAGAAGACATTTAGGAGGAAGATTTTTTTATGTGCGGAATAGTAGGTTATTTTGGAAAGAGAGAAGCAGCACCACTGCTTATTGAAGGATTAAGTAAACTTGAGTATAGAGGATATGACTCAGCTGGAGTATCTATACTAAATGAGAAGGGTATTGATCTTACAAAATGCAAAGGTAGACTTGCAAATTTAGAAGAAAAGTTAGAAGAAGATCCAATAAAAGGACATATAGGTATAGGACACACTAGATGGGCTACTCATGGTAAGCCATCAGATTTAAATTCACACCCTCATACTAATGGGGATGGAACTATATCTGTAGTTCACAATGGTATTATAGAAAACTATATGGAACTTAGAGAATGGCTTATGGAAAAAGGCTATGAGTTTAAGTCAGAAACAGATACTGAGGTTATTCCAAACCTTGTAGATTTCTACTATAAAGGGGATTTGCTAAAGGCAGTAATGGAAGTTACTAAAAAGCTAGAAGGAAGCTATGCTATAGGAGTTATAGCCGCTAATGAGCCTGATAAACTAGTAGCTGTAAGAAATGAAAGCCCATTAATAGTTGGTCTTGGAGAAGATGAAAACTTCATTGCTTCAGACATACCAGCTGTATTAAATCAAACAAGAAAAGTTTATCTTTTAGAAGATAAAGAATTTGTTGTTATGACTAAAGATGGAATAAAAATATATGACCAAAATGAAAAAGAAGTTAAGAAAGAAGTATTTAATGTAACTTGGGATGCTGATGCTGCTGAAAAAGGTGGATATGATCACTTCATGATGAAGGAAATCCATGAGCAACCAAAGGCTATAAGAGATACTATGGCTTCAAGGATTATTCCTGGTCAACCTATAAGAATCGATGATATAACTATTACAAAAGAACAAATAGAAAAATTAAACAAGGTATATATAGTAGCATGTGGAACTGCATACCATGCTGGATTAGTTGGAAAAAATATTATTGAAAAACTTGCTAGAATACAAGTTGAAGTAGATATAGCATCTGAGTTTAAATATAGAGATCCAATAATAGACAAAAACACTCTTATGATAGTTGTTAGCCAATCTGGAGAAACAGCAGACACTATGTCAGCTTTAAGACTTGCTAAGAAAAGGGGTGCTAGAGTAATAGCTGTTACTAATGTAGTTGGAAGTTCAGCTTCAAGAGAAGCCGATGATATACTATACACTTGGGCAGGCCCAGAAATAGCAGTTGCATCAACAAAGGCTTATGTAACTCAATTAATAGCTATGTACACAATTGCTCTATTCTTTGCAGAGCAAAAGGGTACAGTACCTCAAGATAAGATAGAAGCTATTAAAACAGAAATGTTAGCTCTTCCAGAAAAAGCAGAAGCAGCACTTAAGTGTGATGATGCAGTTAAGGCTCTAGCAGCTAAAACTTGCTGTGAAAATAACATGTTCTTCCTAGGAAGAGGCCTTGACCATGCTGTAGCAATGGAAGGATCTTTAAAATTAAAAGAGATATCTTATATTCATTCAGAAGCTTATGCTTCAGGAGAATTAAAACATGGTCCAATAGCTTTAATTGAAGAAGGAACAGTAGTAGTAACTATGGCAACTCAAGAAGACTTATTTGATAAGACTGTAAGTAATATGAAAGAAGTTATTGCAAGAGGAGCTAGAGTGTTTGCAGTGGCTCAAGAAGGTCACACAGATATAGAAAAATCTGTAGAATCAGCAATCTACATTCCAAAAGTAATGGACTTATTAGCTCCAGTTATAGCTATAATTCCAATGCAACTATTCTCTTACTACATGTCCATGGAAAAAGGTTGCGATGTAGACAAACCAAGAAACCTTGCAAAATCAGTTACTGTAGAATAGATAGCTGAAACGTAATGTAAAAATATTTAATTTTAAGATAAATATTGATTATTTGTAATAAAATCGAATTAAAAATTTATAAAGTGGAAAAACAAATAAGACTAGACATTTTAAAATAAAAATGTCTAGTCTTTTTTTATAACTTCTTACATTTTTTATTATTATACATATTGCTATCAGCGGTATCCAATATAGATTGCATTTTTGAAGTAATATGTTCATTAGTAAATACGGATTTTAATACCCTTGCAATTTTTCTAATAAGCATATCACCACTTAAATGCAAAAAGAGTTATTATTATATTTTAAAAATATAGTTAATAATAATATGAAAATTACACAATACTAAGAGTATAAGATTTATATTATATAATACTAACACAAAGATGAAGGAGAATTAATTTATGAAAATAGAAAAAATATCTGACAAAATAATGTACAATGATGAATCCTTAACTAAGAAAATAATTTACAAAGAAGATAAGATATTGAATTTTGTTTTAAATTTTAGACCAGGGCAAGGTGTGCCACCACATAATCATGAGCAAAGTGATTTACTTATTCATGTACTTTGCGGAGATGGCGAAATGACTGTAGATGAAAGTTTAAATAAAATAACACAAGGAGATGTAATTCATTGTAAAGGAGTAGAGGTGTTTAGTATAAAAAATACTGGCAATGATGATATGTCATTATTTGTAGTATTAGCTCCAAACCCATCAGCAGTATATTCAAAAGGAATATAAAAGGGGGGTGAATTAATATGACAAATAGGATTATTATAATCGGAAATGGAATAGCAGGAATTACTGCGGTGAAAGCCATAAGAGAAGTAGATAAAGAGTCAGAAGTATTTATATTTGGAGAAGAGAAATTTTACCCTTATAACAGAATAAAATTGTCTAAGAATCTATTTGATGAACTCTCTGAAGATAATACTCTTCTTCTAAAGAAATCTTGGTATGAAGAAAATAAGGTTAATATTTACGTAAGCAAAAAAGTGGCAAAGATTAATATTGAAAATAAAGAAGTAGTTTTATGTGATAAAAGTATACTTAAGTATGACAAACTTTTATTAGCAAATGGAGCAAGAAATAATAAACCTCCAGTTGAAGGCATAGAAAAACCAGGTGTCTTTAACTTAAGAACGTTACAGGATGCATGGGATATTAAAAGTAAAATAAAAAAAGGTGAAAGTGTTATAAACATTGGTGGAGGAATACAAGGGTTAGAAACTGCTTGGAATTTGAATCAGCATGGAATCAACGTTTCTATTGTTGAGATTCAATCTAGACTAATGCCAAATCAATTAGATGAAAAGGCATCTAAAATACTTCAGGATTCAGTAGAAAAGTTTGATATTAATATACACTTAAATACGAGAGTTAATAAAATAGCAGGAAATAATGAGGTTGAAGGTGTTGTAATAAGTTCAGATGAATTTATGCCTTGTAACAAAGTTATATATTCTGCTGGAATAAAGCCTAACATAGAAATGTTTGAAGATACGCCTATTAAGTGTGAAAAAGGAATTGTTATAAATGAGAAGATGGAAACTAATATAGCAGATATATATGCAGCAGGTGACGTTGCTGAACTTGATAACTTTGTTCCAGGACTGTGGAATATATCAATAGGCCAGGGTAAAGTTGCAGGATATAATATGATAGGAAAAGATAGTACTTATAAGCATATTGTTCCTGTTACTACTTTAAACGCTTTTAAATTATCCTTATTTTCTATGGGGTGTGTAGATGAAAATAATGCAACTAATGTTCTTGTAGAGGATAATGATGAAGGTCAATATATGAAGGTATATATAAGAGATAGAAAAATAGTAGGGGCTATTGTAATTGGAGATACGAAACGATCACCAATATTAAAATCAGCCATAGAAAAAGAAATATCCTTAGAAGCTATTGATTTATCTAAAATTTCAGTAACAGAATTATTGGATAACATACAAAGTAAAAAATAAAGGAGAGAATAAATATGACAGAAATAAAATTTTGTGAAAATAATTTTACATATGGAACTGAAGATACCATGAAGAAATTACAAGAGAATTATCCTGACGTAGATGTAACCGTAGAATCATGCTTAGGATATTGTGGAGACTGTGCCACTAATCCATATGCACTTGTTAATGACGAAATGATTCTAGCGGATTCGGCAGATGAATTATATGAAAAAATTGAAGAGTTAATATAAAGTCCTTGGCTCATATTGATAACATATAAACACGCTCTATTTCAATAATTTATTTCCCTAACTTAATTATATCACTTAAAAAATGCAAAATATAGACTTTAAATTTCTAAATTTTGCTATTAAACTAAAGATAATAATTGTTTAGGGGATGGTGATTTGTACAAAGATTTATTAAAAAATAAAAACTTTACTTTGTTATCTATTGGAGGATTTATTTCTTCTATAGGAGATTATCTTTACAATATAGGTGTAACTGTATACATATATAGCTTAACAAAATCCGTTGGTGTGGTGGCACTTATGTGGCTTTCTAGGGGTGTTTTAAGAATTCCTATGCTTTATTTATCAGGACTCATAGCTGACTCTTATAATAAGAAAAGGGTTATTATGGTTACTAATCTAGTTAGTGTGATTTTTGCATTTCTCTTTATTTTTATTAATGAACAGAGATTATGGCTCGTGTATATTCTATCATTTATTCTGCAATCTCTTAATGACATTGATGTAAGCTCTGAAACTGCCATTCTTCCTGAATTAGTATCTAAGGAAGAGCTGTCCTACTCTAATTCTATTTTTTCATTTTTACAATCTACCAGTGTATTTCTTTCTCCTGCCATTGGAGGAGTTCTTTATAAGCTTTATAGTAGCAATATTTTGTTTACTATAAATGCTATAAGCTTCTTAATTGCTGGAGTCTTATTTAGTCTAATTAAATATGACTTTATAAAGTCTGATAAAGCTGCAACAAGGTCTGGAATAATAAAAAGTGGCATTGAAGGATATAAGATATTTACAAGATATTCCAGTGTTAAAACTGTATTTATTATAATGAGCATGTTTGCAGTATTAGGAAGGTTTTATGAAACCTATAAAGTAGCAGTTTCTGATATTTTATTAAATCTAAATCCAGAAGGCATTATTTACTTTTCTTATGCTCTGGCTCTTGGAGGACTTTCAGTACCTTTCGTAGTTAAGGTATTATCTAAGAAAAATCATGTAACATTATTTACTCTTTCTACAGTAATTATTGGTATTAGTTATATTATATTTGGATATTCACAAAGCTTTATTATAACCTTTGGAATTTTAATTATTTTAGGTTTAGCTCAAAACCTTCAGGGGATATATTCTAGCACTATAATTCAAAATAGTATACCTAAAGAGTATCTTGGAAGAGTATTCTCCTTCTACAAAATACTACTAACTCTCTTTGCTATCCTAGGACTTTTAATTGCTACTCCACTATACAATTTAATTGGTATAGGTAACTCCTTTACAAGTATTGCAGTTATACTAATTATTCTATGCATCTTCAATCTAAAAAGGAGTTTTAATAGAGCTGTAGATGAAGTTTTAGATATTAGCGAGATATAAGTATATTCAATAATTACAGAAGCCTATATATTAATTTAACTAGTAAATTAATATATAGGCTAGTTTTGCTTTATAACTAATCAAGTTGCCTGCTGCTCTTGTTATTGAACAATATGTAGATTATCAAGAGTAATTTTCCATAACACTGTCAAAATACAATGGTACTAACAAAATAAATTAATTCTTGACATCTCATTCAACATAGATTAATATGAAATTAACTTCACATGAAGTAAACTTCATATTATACTATGTTAGGAGCGATTCGTTTGAAAAATAGATTTACTGAGCTTTATTTATGCTCATTGGCAATTCTCATAATGGGTTTATTTGAAATAATTTTTAATTATACTAGAGCTAGTATTACAGAAGTATTTTATTCAGGTATTATAATGTTTTTCGTAGGGGTAGGGTTTTTAGTTTTCGCTATAACTTCCCACATTAAATATAATGCTAATAGAAAACAGTTGGAAAGAGAGATGTCAAAAGAATATGATGAAAGAGATGATTTAATAGAAGGAAAAGCTTCACACTTTACCATGAGAATTCTAATGATTGTGATTATACTTATGATGTTTCTTTCAAAATGGATTACAGTTCCAACAAATGCTGCTTTATTTATAATTATAATATTTTGCATGATTACGAATATATTAGCTAAAAAATATTATAATTATTTTCTTTAATTAGGAGAAGGCTATGAAAAATAGGATAAAAGAATTGCGTTTAGAACATAAGATAACACAACAAGAATTAGCAGATAAAGTATGTGTGTCTTCAAGAACAATTATTTCTTTAGAAAAACAACAATATAATCCATCTGTTTTATTGGCATATAAAATTTCTTCGGTCTTTAACCTACCAATTGAAGAAACTTTTATATTTGAAGAAGATGACTAATTATAAAAATGTATGCAATAAAATAATAAAATAATGAGCGGAGGAAAATATTATGATAATTGAAAAACTATTATTTATACTTTTCGGAGTAGTATTAACATTATGGGGAGTATATAGAATGAAAACAGATAAGGCGTTTGTAGGGAAAACGCAAACAAGAAAAAATATTTTTAACCTTTTAATATTAGGAGAAGCTTCTGGAATAGGCCAATTGTTAGGTGGAATTACGTGTATAGGTTTAGGAGTTTTATCTTTTATAATTAAGTAATTTGTAATGTTGAGTAGTTAAAGTTAATAAAAAATGAGATAAAAACCATGATTCTTAAAAATAAGTTTCATGGTTTTTGTATTTAAAGGAATTTGAATGATGACTATAGAATAGTTTAGAGAAAGTTATGAAAAAATTTAAATTATTAATCTATTTAAGTAATAAGGAGAAGAATCATGGAAGAGTTGAAATACAAAGTTCCCAATCGAAATATAGCTGAAAAAATATTAGAGGAAGCATCTATTTTAAATCCTGGTCCATGGGTGGAACACTCAAGATATGTAGCAGAGGCAGCAGCTCTAATTGCTCAATATGATAGGGATTTGGATGAAGATACAGCCTATGTACTGGGATTACTTCACGATATTGGAAGAAGGAATGGTAGACATTATGTAAGACATGCTATTGATGGATATAACTATGCATTAGAAAATGGATATGATTTTGTGGCTAGAATTTCAATAACTCATGGTTTCCTATGCAGTAATGTAGATGATATATGTGGAGAAATGGATTTGACTAAAACAGAATACAACTTTATTAAAAATTATTTAGGTAATATTGAATATAATTCATACGATAAATTAATTCAATTATGTGATTTATTAGCTCTTCCATCAGGATTTTGTTTAATAGAAAAAAGGATGGTTGATGTGGTTATAAGATATGGGTTTACTGATTTTACACTAGAGAAATGGAAGAAAACCTTTGAAATAAAAGAATATTTTGAGGGTAAAATAGGAAAATCTATTTATAGTATCCTGCCAGGAATAGAAAAAAATACTTTTGATTAAACTTTTAAAGAAAGTGCAAAACATGTAAGTATAAAATTGTTAAAAAGAAAAGAGAAACTCCTGAAGAATGTATTATAAGAAAAATTAAGGAAGGGATTAATTGTAAAATTAGCAATTTGAAGCTATTTAAAATTTATGTTATCAATTCTTTGAGTTAGGAGAAAGTATTGTGAGGGAGAATGAATTAAAGTCATATCTAAAAAGTCTAGGGGCATCATTGGTTGGATTTGCAGATTTAAATAGCGTTAATACCTCATTGCATAATAATCTAAAGTATGGTATTGCATTTGCAATAAAATTTAAGACTGAAATTATACAAGGTATTTATGAAGGACCAACAAAAAAATAAACAAAGAACTTGATGATATCGCTATATGCTGTGTAAGATACATAGAGAAGCAGGGATATAGTGCACTAGCTCAAACTTCAACATATGTTACTAGTGATGAAAATTTGACTACTTATTTACCACATAAGACAGTTGCTACACGGGCAGGAATGGGTTGGATTGGCAAAAATACTCTTTTAGTTACTCAACAATATGGTAGTGCAGTTCGTATCTCTTCAATACTAACTGATATGCCAGTCATACCAGATATGCATATCAATGATTCTAGGTGCGGAAAATGTAGTAAGTGTGTTGATGCTTGCCCAGCAGCAGCAATAAAAGGTAATTTATGGAATATAAATTCAACAAGAGAAGAACTAATAAATCCTTTTAAATGTCGTAAAAAAGCAAGAGAACTACTAAAACAAAGAATAGGAATAGAAATGTCTTTATGTGGAAAATGTATTGAGATATGTCCATATACACAGCAATATATTAAAAGAAATTCCCATAGGTGTGATTAGAAATATTTTAGTGATATTTTAAGTAAGAGATAAGAAGGCTAACTAAATTAATGTTACCTGATTTTCTCTTTTTATTTTGAAGAAAGTTAGAAAGAAAATTAAAAAATACAATAATATAACTCTAAGTTAAGTTTTATGAGAATCAATGTTTTTATGTTCTTGCACCTTTATGCCATTGATATGACTAAGGCTAAGTCTCCTAGAGTAAAGCAATATTTTAATAAAAATTAGCTTTCACTAATACGATTATTTCAATTATAAATAAACATTTATGTATAAATATGTTATTTAAGTAAAGAGGGTGTTATAATATATACTACAAACTACTTTAAAGGAGAGAGACATATATGAAAAGTAAGTTAAAACGAAAGAGTATAGTTTGTGCTACAGTAGTAGTAATTGCTGTTTTATTGTACTATTTTTTTTATTGGCAAAATAATGGTTTAATGATAACGGAATATGATTATATTAATGAAAAAGTAACAGCAGATACTGATGGATATACGATCATTCACATATCTGATTTACATAATAAGAAATTTGGAACGGATAACAAGAAACTTATAGATAAGATAGCAGAAGAAAATCCAGATATGATTGTAATAACTGGGGATATAGTTGATAGTAAACATACAGATATTAATGTTGCTATATCATTTGTTGAGAATATTGTTGATATAGCTCCTGTGTATTATGTTACAGGAAATCATGAGTGTTATTTAAGTAAAGGTGATTTTAAAAAGTTAGAAGAAAATATGAAAAATAAAGGAGTACATCTGCTTGATAATGACTATGTATCAGTAAATGATAATTTTTATTTAATGGGTATTGAAGACCAGAATTTTAATACATATGATAATGTAAATATATTAGATAATACATTAAATGATATGATGGAGAATGTACAAAGTGATGCCTTATGTATTTTATTAGCCCATGAACCACAGCAATTAGATAATTATGCAAAGAGCAATGTGGATTTAGTATTAAGTGGACATGCACACGGAGGCCAGTTTAGAATACCATTTGTTGACATTGGAATAGTTGCTCCCGACCAAGGATTTTTCCCGAAATATACAGCGGGTGAGTATCAGAAAGATAACACTTGTATGTATGTAAGTAGAGGACTAGGAAACAGTATTATACCTATAAGATTATTTAACAGACCTGAAATTGTAAAAGTGATATTGAAAAATAAAGAATAACCTAGATAATATAGGAGTGCCTAGTATTGCAATTGATAATGTAAGTTTTACTTATCCAGGAACTGTTAAAAGAAGCTATAGATAAAGCAGATTTTCAGGTTTCAAAGGAAAAATTTCAAGATGGTTATGATACCATGCTATCTAGAGAATTTGATGGTATAGATTTATCAGGTGGGCAATGGTAAAGGCTAACTATAGCTAGGGGTTTTTACAATGATAGTAACATGATAAGCCTAGATGAACCTACAGTGGCCATAGACCCTATATAAGAGTAAGATATATAAGAAGTTTAAAGAGATATCCAAGGATAAAACTGCCATAATAGTTATTCATAGACTTGGTTCTGCTAAGAGTGAAGATAGAATAGTAGTTATGGACAAAGGTGAAATTGTACAAGTAGGTACCCATGATGAACTTATGAGTATAGATAGAAGATATATTGAGATGTATGAAGCTCAAAGTAAGTGGTATTTAACTAATTAAGATGAAAAGGCAGTTTGATTTAAGGGATTAATGCAAAATATATCATGGGCAAACTTTTTACAAAAATAATTTAAGATAAACTAATAAAGAATTAATTTTTGAACAATCTTTTTTTCAAAAATTAGTTCTTTTATCTTTTTCACTATTAATCTCTATCTTTATACAGGATTTCTCATTTTCTGCTTTAAAAGGAAAAGGAAGATAAAAAAGAATTTTATGAAGATGATCCTTAATAAAATTATTTAGGTAAAATTTAAAAATAACCCCAGGGACCTATGGAACATTTTTAAATTTTAAATAGCTATACTAATGTAAATGTCAAGTTCAAAATGTAGAAAGTTTCAAGCATGACCACAAAAATTTGATAATTCCTTAATTATCTTCTTATTGTATCATTTCATAAGCACCTTTTGTAATGTAAGAAGGACAAACTATCTTAATAATATGAGAATGATGTTTATCCTGTTACAGTAAATAATTTAAAATATTAGGTTTATTGTTATGAAGGAAATCTTAATGGGATTTATAATGCGGTAATTATACTATTGACCTGAAATAGAAGCTGCTTTTAAAACCATGAAAGTAGCCTGGGGAGCAGTATAAATAATTACTGAGAAAACTTGTGTTTAAATTTTCTCATTGGTAGTTATTAACTGAGAGTCATCTATATTATTTTTATAATAAATAGTTTTATTTTTTTACTTTTCTATACTAAGGGAAGTATATTGGATTAATTTATATTATTTTACATTTATAATAT
Organism: Clostridium sp. UBA871; assembly: GCF_002295255.1. Classification (NCBI taxonomy): domain Bacteria; kingdom Bacillati; phylum Bacillota; class Clostridia; order Eubacteriales; family Clostridiaceae; genus Clostridium; species Clostridium sp. UBA871. The sequence goes on from NZ_DBFV01000003.1 coordinate 69,255, forward strand.
TTAATACAATATTTTTAATTATTCATATAATTATATTAATATTTATAAATAAGTATATATTTATAAATATTTAATTCTATTTACTATATATCTATATATTTACTATAATCCTTTTTTTGTATACTATGTATTATGTAGGTTTTAGTAAAGAAAATACATTTAACTATTTAATACTATCTAAAATTTTAAGCAATTTTAATGTATAGACTTAATTAGAACTTATATAGTAAATATTTTATAGATGAGGTGTTTTGATGAAAAAAAGTAAAAAAATTTATGTAGCTTTATCTGCAGCAATATTATTATCAGGTCTTAGCTTATCTACAGCCTTGGCTAATAATTGTAAGGATTCAGACTGGTACCTTGATGCAAGCTATACTAATTCAACTTCAATGCTAACTAAAGCAAGACCTAAAACTGATACTACCTCTGGCTATGGTCGAGTTATATCTGGTAACATCGATCGGAACTATGGAATGGGTATGCAGCTTAAACGAGGAGATAATGGAAAAGACTTGACAGGTACTTATAGAGTCCTTCCAGCAGTTAGTTTTCCAGGGAATGTAGAAGTGTATGTTCCAAGTAATGCCTATGAAAATGGATATCGTTCTGTTAAGATGCACATTTCTAAATATAGAGGTTATAATAGTGGCTGTGGTTCTTCAGAGGGTAAATGGAGCCCGGATTCTGTTTAATCCATATGTTTAAGCAGTGTGAGAATTTTTCTCATACTGTTTGCTTATTTTATCATATTCTATTTTAAAAGGAGATTATTATGTTAAAGCTTGAACTTAAAAGGGGATTGAAAAGAAAATCATTTATTATAGCTTTGCTGATAGCTTTTATTTTTTGCGCAATTAATATTATTAAAAATGATTATTATTATCTTTCAATGCCTTATGCAAACTATCCGTATTTTTTAGAAGATTTCATGAAATGTGGAATAGTTTCCTCATGTGAAAACTTTATTATGTTTAGATTTACAGATGTATCTAATATATTATTTTGCATTATGCCTATCATTGTATCTATAGCATATGGAGATTCGTATTTGGAAGATTTAAACAGTGGGTTTTTAAAGAGCATTTTTTCAAGATGTAGTAAAAATAAATACTTCATAAATAAATTTTTTGCCAACTTTGTTCTTGCTGGAATAGCTTTTACTCTGCCACTGCTAATAAATTTCTTAATTCATATATGTTTTGAAGCAACTCTTCAGCCAGAAATTTTAAATACAAATAATCTCAGAATAGGAAGTCTTAATTTAGATTTATATTTGAATCATCCTATGATTTATACGTTTCTATGGTTATTTATATACTTTATCTTCTCTGGTGCTATTGCCAGTATATCACTGGCTGTTAGTATTATAACCAGAAATAAATTTATTGTTTTAGTCATTCCTTTTATAGTTATGCAGCTTACATCCATTTTTTTTGCAGTCATTAATATAAGGTCATATAGTCCTATCAACTTTTTATATTTATATAGCGATGCAAATATCTTAAGTATGGTAATTTCTTTTATTGTAATGGTTTTATCGACTTTTATGATTTTTTACTGGGGAGGCAAACATAATGAGATACTGTAATAATTTATATTTATTTAAAAAAGGGCAACTTAAATTTATTATTACAGTAGGCTTACTAATATGGGCAATATCTTCAGCTTATTATATTATCAATATTGATGATATAGTAAGTAGTTTACATGAATATTCTCTATGTAATATGGATTTTATTCTTTCGTTTGACATTAATTCCATACTTAAGGATACCAACTTTACATATATGATTAACCCACTATTCTGTGCCTGTTCTTTATACATAATCTCTATTAATTCACGCATGGTGAGAGTAATCAGATACAATTCGAAAGGTGATTTATGGAATAATAATTTCTTTCTAATTATATTATTTTCATTTATCATCAGTGTTTTATTGGTATTGGGAACGTATATTATCGGTGGTATAGTTCTTGGTGATTTTACCAACACATGGCCTACTGACAGAGGGTTTTTCTATAAAGTATACGGTGATACCAACATATGGACATCTTTAAGTAGAATTCTCACAACAAAGAAAATACTTCTTATTATGCTCTTTTCAACTTTTATATGTCTTTCCATGATTGGAAGCATTATAAATGTACTGAGCATTTTCATAAAAAAACGTTATGTTTTTATAGTTATGGTATCCTTGGTCTTTATTGATTATACCAAGGTATGTACATTCTCTCCATTAAAATGTGATATTATTTCTTCGAATAATATTATTAACATAAATACCCTAGCTATCAAAAACTTGTGTTATATATTTATTATATGGTCTTTATATATATTGGGTAAATTTTTTATGGTGAAAAAAGATCAGTTTATTAAAAATAATAACTTATAGAAGGTGACTAAGCTTTGAATGATATTAAAAGACTACTGTTCCGTGATATAAAAATAAATATTAAATCTGTACTATTTAAGTTAGGTATATTTTTTGCTTTTTATTTTTTATTAAATTGGGCAGAAATACAAGTGCTAAAATCTTATCAGCTTATTGATGTTAAAAGTGTTATTCTTGAAAATTTTAAGGGCTGCGAGTTTGGGGGGAGTTTAGCTAATAATTTTGTTTTCCCTATAAAATGGTTGTTAATTAATGCCTATATTCTTTATGTAATTGGTGACTATTTTTATAAGGATATAAAAGTTAATAGCAAATATATACTTGTAAGGAACAAAAAGCTATGGCAGATTTTTATTTCTAAAATAATATGGGCTTTTCTTGTTATTCTATTCTACTACAGCGTATTGCTTTTAATGAGTGTAGTATTAGGTGTAGCTTACTATTTTCCTTATAATGATATGGCTCCATATTATTATGAAATGGATACTAATAATTTAATTATCACTGTATTGCTATTATATTCATTAACTTCATTAACATTATGCATTATTTTATACACACTGTCATTTAAATTAAAGCCTATATATTGCTTTCTTATAGCTATAATAATATGTGTCTCGTCTGTATTCTTTGAAAGCAGTTTTTTCCCAGGACAACATAATTTAGTGCTAAGACATGACCCTTTTGACACTATTCATAATTTATCTATAGGATATTCTATTTTATACAACATAGTTTTGAGCTTTATTTTCCTATTAGCAGGAATTTTTATATCTAGAAAAAAAGAAATATTTTAACAGGAGGGATTTTATGAGCTCATATATACACATGGAGAATGTGATAAAGGAAATAAACGGAAATATAATTCTTGATAATATAAATTTGTCTTTAGATAAAGGAAAAATTTATGGTATCAAGGGGAAAAATGGTTCAGGTAAAACCATGCTATTCAAGGCTATTTGCGGTTTTATTAAAACTGAAGGTACAATAACTGTTGGTGGTAGGCCTGTGGGCATGGACGGTTCATATGCTAAAAATGTAGGAGTGTTATTAGAAAATCCAGGTTTTTTGCATAGTTACTCAGGTTTTAAAAATCTGAAATATTTGGCAGAGATAAATAATAAAATTGACGATAAACAGATTAAAGATACTATGATTGCTTTGGGACTTAATCCTGAGGAAAAAAAACCATTTAAAAAATATTCTTTAGGTATGAAGCAAAAATTAGGTATTGTACAAGCTGTAATGGAAAACCCTGAGGTTATAATCCTGGATGAACCTATAAATGCCTTAGACGAGGACTCTGTAAAAAAAGTAAACAATATAATAAGAGAATTAAAGAGTCAGAATAAATTAGTATTAATATCAAATCACAATACTGAAGAATTAGAAAACATATGTGATGAAATTTACACTATAGATAATGGTAAAATATGCAATAAAAAACTTGTGAGAGGAATTTTAAATGAAAATGAGGCATAAAAACAAGATTAAAATTATTATTTCACTATGCTTAAGCTGTGTTTTATTATTATTTATCTGTTATAGATATTATAAAATGAATTTTGGAGTTCCTCAGAAATTTAAAAATGAAGTGTTCATGATGGATGATCAAGTAAAACTGGATAGTACTGATATTAAAATTACTGACTGTAAGCTGACAAATAATAAAAGCACTAATATTATCAGTATTAATCTTTATATTAAAAATACTAGTAATAAGGATGTTAATATCAATGACTTGATTTATCAGAGTAAAACTCTATATAAAGATACCATTATTGAAGTTCCATACACGATTGAAGGCAATGAAGATAACATTGTGAAATATAACGATGAAAAAAATATTACTCTTAGTTATATCTTCCCATATGAAGCTATAGATGATAATATAAAATTTTATCCCGGTAAACAGTTATATGAGCATCAAATAAAGGACTATATTGAAAATCATCTTTTAATGTATGAAAAATCTATTGAAATAAATTGCGAGGATATAAAAAAATGAAAAAATATTAAGCAAAAATCTAATTTGTAGCACAGTAATATGTCTTTTAGCTGTGGTACTGTTTTTGTATAAAATATATACTTCGCTTTTCAAAGATTATATATGCATTGAATGTAACACCTGCGAAAGATGAGCTGTCTAATGTCTCCGTGTATCAGAGGTTAAAATTGATGAAATTTTTTTGACCCAACGGATGAAAAGAAATTAATGTAAAGAATAAGGATTTAAATAAGCTAAAGCTATGTCGGCGATATAACTTTTGTGGGAATCTTTTATACAGAAATTTCAAACCATTCTATGATTCTGAAATCAGTATATTATCTTAGAGAATAATAACATATAGCATGAAGTACTATAGAAAATCGGATATTGAAGAATATAAGACCTTCTTAGACAGGCTATGTACTAAATATGCGGTGATGTAATCACTATTGATAAACTTACTAAAGTCAAAAAATATAGCTTGTTTAGATAAGGAATAACATGGTACCTAAATATTTACGAAGACGAAGGTAGTAGAAAACATACTTCCGAATTTGAAACTATATATAAAATATAATAATACTCTGGATGAAAATATGTTTAACTTGGACTACAACAAATATTCTAAAAAGGTTTTTTTATGGAATATAACTCAAATATATTCCATAAAACTTATAATAAAGGTGGTGTCCAGTCTATAGGTATAATCTTACATATGGGGTATAGATTATTGTTACAATTAATTATACAATTTAAGAATTTAAAAATCATGGATAGATATCAGTTATTTATACTGAACTATCCATGATTTTTTTATATTATATTACTAGAGATAATTTGGATACAATCCTAATACTATTGAACGTTATACATGCCATTCTTCTCCATGTATTGGAATATAGCTTCTCCGTGTTTTTGTTCTTCTTTTTGTATGTGATTTAATACATCACGAACTCTAGTATCTCTAAATTCGAATATTGTAGTATCATAGGTTCCTGAAACATATTTTTCAGTCATCAATAAATCTGTACACATATCAGCATCAGATAAATTAACTCCTCCTGATTGCATATTATTTGTATTTGTTGTGGAACCTTGAGCTGTCATATTTTGCCCTGAGTTTTGATTTTGACTTTGCGGATTCTGTTGACCTTGTTGTTGCTGACCCATTTGAGGAAGTTGACCACTTAATAATTGATTGATGCTACCTAGATGGGTTCTTTCTGATTGTCCATTAGCATTAAAAATATCTTTTAACTGACTGTCTTTAGCTTGATTTGCATAATTTGTATACTTTTCAATGCAAATTTCCTCATGTTTTTTTTGATCCTCTAGTAAAGTTCTTTCTTTTTGTGATAATGTTATTTCCATAATACTGCACCTCCGATTATATTTTGTGTAAAACCAATTATTTTATACTAGTAAATGAAATAGTATTGAATTTTAAACAGTATACTAGAAAAAACAGGTTAACACTCAATTTAGGTGTTAACCTGTTTGGTATATATATAGATGACATAACAATGAGAATTATATCACTATAGGGATTTGTTTTTTACAGTTTCAGAATTAAAGATTTCTTCATTAAATTCTCCTTCAGCCTTTGCTACAATCATTGTACATACTGCATCACCAGTAATATTAACAGAGGTTCTTGCCATATCTAGAATCCTATCAATTCCCATGATTAAAGCGATACCTTCCACTGGTAAACCTACTGATTGTAATACCATGGATAACATAATCATTCCTACACCAGGTACTCCAGCTGTTCCAATTGAAGCTAAGGTGGCTGTTAAAATAACAGTTAAGAAAGAACTTAAGGTTAAATCAACACCATAAATTTGAGCAATAAATACGGTAGCTACACCTTGCATAATAGCGGTCCCATCCATGTTAATAGTTGCCCCTAGTGGTAATGTAAAGGAAGCAACATCCTTTGAGATTCCTAAATTTTCTTCTGCAATTTCCATGGATACTGGTAAGGTTGCACTACTGCTTGAGGTAGAAAAAGCTACTGAAATGGCTGGGAAGAATTTTTTGAAAAATCTTATAGGACTTAATCTAGTAAATAATTTTAATAGCCCACCATAGACAATAGTAGCATGAATAAGTAAGCTTATTAAAACTAATGACATATATTTTATTAAAGGTATCATTGCATCAAAACCTTGAGTGGCAAAGGTACGAGCGATTAAACCAAATACTCCAATGGGTGCAATTATCATTACGAAGTCTACGATTTTCATAATAAGGTCATTTAATTGTTGAAAAAGATTTGTTATCATTTTAGTTTTCTCACCTAGAGTAGATAATCCTACACCTATTAACATGGCAAATACAATAATTTGTAGCATGTTCCCGTTTGCCATGGATGCAATAGGGTTGTTCGGTATCATATCAAGGATAACTTCAACTAATGGTGTAGCCTCTTTGATAGTAACTTCACTTAAACTAGAATTTGATAAATTTAATCCTACACCTGGTTTAAATACTGTAGACAGTGATAATGCAATTGAAATGGCAATAGCCGTAGTAGCTAAGTAAAATAATACTGTTTTTACTCCAATTCTACCTAACTTTTTAATATCTCCCATGCTGGCAGCTCCGTTAACTAGAGAAATAAAAACTAAAGGTACTACAAGCATCATAATAGCTTTTAAAAATGCCTGTCCAACTAAATAGAAAACTCCATTAATTAATAATTCATCGCGAATGAAACCCTCTGGAATGAAGTTGAATATAATACCTGTCATTAAACCTAGGATTAATCCGATAAATATTTTTGTTGATAAACTTATTTTGCCTTTTTTCATTTTACCAATCCCTTCTAATGATTTTTATTATATAAATTAAATTTTTACCTAAAATTATAGAATTATATGGTGAGTAAAATTATATAATGAATAAAAACAAAAGTCAAACTGCAATTATTGGAAAAGTGAAAAATGAATATGAAATATTTTAAAATCAATATAGCATTATTTGATTGAGTGTTAATCTAGTAATAGCGCACATTATCATGGTTATAGATATAGATGTTGAATGTATAAAACTTTTGATATATACAAGTAAATTTTGAAGGATTTTAAAATAAGTATGCAATATTCGTGTAAATAATATCAATGTAGTTAAGAAGAAAGATAAAACTTGAAAAGTTATTTTAATAAATTAACAAATAATAACATATAAAGGATTGTTATTTGCATGGATATATTTTACACTTAGTATAATAGGTTAACAGATACTGTTTATCCGATGCCTACAAGCTCTAATACTCCAATATTCTTCAAAGTGGGAGTAAAGAGCTCTGTTTATATTAAATTTTTAGGAGGGGAATTTATGTTATTTATATTTATGGGGCCAAGCTGTTCGGGGAAATCTTCAGCAGCAGAAGAATTAAAAAAACTTACAGATGTACAGATTTACAGTGGAAAAGATTATTTACGTATGGACAAAAATGAAAATAATGCATGGCAACTATTTGAGGAAATATTGAAAGAAGGTTGTAATAACAAAGATTTACACTCAAAATCAATAATCTATGTAATCTCAGAAAAAAAGGATATAGTAAAATTTAAATTTATTAACGATGCTATTACTATAAATTTTACAGCTGATGCAGAAATAATAAAATCTAGATTTGCAAAAAGGATGAATGGAGTTTTACCAAAGCCAGTAGAAAGTATGATAGACAAGCAGTTACTTGAATGGAAAGACATAACTGCAAAGTTACATGTAGATACAAGTAAAGACAGTCCTAGTGATATAGCTAAAAAGATATATGATCTAGGATTAATAGATAATAATGTATAGGTATTATACTAATACACTATGGGTTGGTTGGAATTTATAATTTATGATAAATGTATTAAAAAATATGCTACTAAGCTTAAATTATGTAACTTTGCTGAAAAAATATTGGTGATGCAATAAATTGATAAAATAGTCTAATAATTTTTATTTACTTTATAAGTTTTCTATGGTAAAATTTACACATAACATATGGGAGGTGCTATAAAGTGATTATTGCTACTTGTTAATTAATTTTTAATGTAAAAATTAATACTGAAAGAAGTCTTAACTACCTAATTATTTAGGTTTATTTGTTGTGCTTCTTTAGAAAATTTACAAGTAAGCGATGTGAAGTTTATAGAACTAAAATTAAAATCTTTTTTACACTTTATATAGTATATTTTTTATTGTGTAAAATATTGTAGATATTTTGGTTGTAATGAGGCGTTGCTTTATTACAGCCTTTTTTAATTTAGTTGAAGAGGTAAAACATCTAACCTTTTAAATTAGATAGGTAAAAATGAAAAAATAAATAGGATAAGGGGTATGAGTATATGAAAAATCAAGTAAAAAATGAATTTAAGGAAATATTGAATATATTTAATGAAGCCTATGTTAAAAGGGATATTAATGAAATAGATATCTTTATGGATAAATTATTTGATAAGGATGAAAGTGTAACTATAGTAGGCACATGTGATGACGAGTGGTGTATTGGATATGAGGAAGTTAAGGATATATTTTTAAGTGACTGGGAATATTGGGGAGATTTAAGAGTTATAGCTGATGAGGCTACTGTAATGGAACTTGAAAATACAGCTATAATTTATACTCCAGCTACAGTGAAATATTCTTTTAACAGTAGAAGTGACACATATACACGTTATTTAGGATATATTAAAGAATATTTTGATGAAAGTTCTGATGAAAGTAAAAAATCTAATAAGGTTAAATTAACAGAAATTAATTGGTCCTTATGTCATTTATTAAATCAAAGGGATGATATAGAAAGAGATTATCTATGGGATATACGTATTTCCTTTATATTAATAAAAAAAGAAAATAGATGGATTATAAAGCATATGCAGTTTTCTTTACCTGTAGTTGGACATCTACCAGATGTAAGGGAATATAAAGATAGTTGTGATAGAACTGAGGTTAATAAAAAAATAAAGGAATTAGAAGAAGCTTATCATAAAAATAAGATAAAGAAAAATGAAATAATAGAATTAATAAAAGACTTTAATAGTGAGTATCTAGATAAGGATATGGAATTAAATTTGATAATTGATAAATATTTTTCTTCTAATAATATATTTGTTGCTAATACAGATAAAGAAATATTCACTAGTAAAGAAGAAATTAAGAAGTTAATTAAGGATCATAGAGGATGCTATGATGAGATCAGGTTAGACAGTGAAAATTCTATGGTTGATTTTAATGAGGATATAGCTTGGGTAGTAATAAGAGGTATTATGGAAAAAGTTATTTCAGAAGAAGAGTCCTTTGAAAACACAGTTAATAAAATAAAGGATATATTTAATAAGGATTTAAATGATAAAGAAAAGCTTTTTAACATTAGAAGAAGAATTGCTGAAACCTTCAAAGAAAATGCTAAAGGTGAAGATTGTATATGGCCATTTAGATTAGAGGGTGTGCTTATTAAAGAAAATAACAAGTGGGTATTTAAATATCTCCAATTTGCTTTTCCTTTTAATTATATTCTTGAGGGAAAGACAGAAGCGGCATCTTTAATAAAGAAATATTAATAACAAAGAGACTAGTAGGGAGAATCCTTACTAGTTTTTTGTATAAATAAGGTTTATTCAAATAGTATAATAAGCAATTAAGGGGAATAATATAAATCTCAGTTAATGCAAATAAATATACTTGGGTGATGTAAATGGATAAACTTATAAGCAATAAAAATCTTATAAAAATTAGCTCTAGGATAATAATTATTATTTACTTTATTTTTTTATGGATTGATTTTATAACCAAAGATTTAAAAAACACATATTCAGTGACATTAAAATATTCAGCTATAGTGCTTTGCTTTATCATATCCTTATTAATTAAATCCCATGGATATAGCAAAAGAGATAAAGGTTTAGTTCAGCTTGCTCGACTATTTACCTTAATTGCAGATTATTTTCTTGCAATTTCCGGCAATTATATTATGGGAGTTTTTTTCTTTTCTCTAGTTCAAATAACTTACATAATAAGGCATAGTATTATGGAAAATAGTAAATATAAAAACTTATTGTTTTTTATAGTATCATTGTCCATAGCCTTAACAGTTTCATTAAAAATAGAAATAGCATCAATAGGAAAAAATCTTGTTGTTTTAGCACTTATATATGCATCTTTATTAATCACTAGTCTTTACTGCTCAGTGAGTACCATAACTAGAGGTAAATATTCTCAAAAAACTTCATGGATAATTGCTTTAGGTATGTTTTTATTTTTTATGTGTGATTTAAATGTGGGACTTTATAATATAGTAGCAGGAGGCAACATAAAATTTTTTCTGGGTTTTTTAATATGGTTATTTTATCTTCCTTCTCAACTATTACTTACATTAAGTGGATTTAAAGTTCAATATCTAAAGAAAGTTTTTTGTAATATTTAACTTTAAAATATTATGAATAATTATTTAAAATCCTACAAAATATAAATACTTAGATAAGAGATAAGTCTAGCTAAGAAATGCATTTAGATTAAGATGAAATTAGAGTTGTTTAGCTATAATTTCAAATGATTATTATATGTTAGAAAGGAGAAGATTATGTTATTAATTAAAAATGGTAAAATATTGACCATGGCTGGTGTGGATTATGATAAGGGATGTATCTTAATAGATGGGAAAAAAATTATAAAGGTAGGAGAATACATTGATGAAGATAACAGTGACATTTCTGAAGTCATTGATGCAAGCAATTGTATAGTTATGCCTGGAATAATAGAAGCTCATAGTCATATTGGTATTCAAGAAGAAAGAAAAGGTTTCGAAGGTAATGATTGCAATGAAATGACTGAGCCAGTTACACCTTACCTTAAAGCCTTAGATGCTATTAACCCTATGGATTCCACTTTCCACAAAGCCTTGAGTGCTGGGATTACTGGAGTAATGGTTGGACCAGGAAGTTCAAATGTGGTGGGTGGGCAGTTTGTATTTATCAAAACTCACGGTAGAGCAATAGATAATATGGTTGTTCTGGAACCTGCTGCAATGAAGGTTGCATTTGGAGAAAATCCAAAATCAAATTATAATGATAAAGATAAGATGCCAACATCACGTATGTCCATAGCTGCTCTTTTACGAGAAGAGTTGTTTGAAGCTCAGCAATATTATAAAAATAAGAAAAACTCTCAACAATCAGGTAATGAAGACAAGGATTTTAATGAAGAGTTTAGAAAAGAATGTTGGTTACCTGTATTTGATAAAAAGATACCTTTAAAAGCACATGTACATAGAGCTGATGATATTCTAACTGCAATACGCATAGCTAAACAATTTGGATTAAAAATGACTCTTGATCACTGTACAGAAGGGCATTTAATTGCAGAAGAGATAAAGGAGTCTGGATTCCCAGCTATAATTGGGCCAACGCTATCAGTACGTAATAAAATAGAGACACAAAATATGGATTTTAAAACAGCAGGCTTGTTGCATAAGGCAGGTGTAAAGGTAGCTATTACTACAGACCATCCTGTTACAAGAATACAAGATTTGGCAATTTGTGCTGGATTCGCAGCAAAAGAAGGATTGGGTATAGATGAAGGACTTAAAGCAATTACAATAAATGCAGCTGAAATATGTAATGTATCACATAGAGTTGGAAGTATTGAAGTTGGAAAGGATGCTGATATTGCAATCTTTGATGGCAATCCCATGGAGATATTTACGAAAACTTTGTATACTATAATTGATGGTGAAGTGGTTTATAAACCAGAAGACTAGCTACAATAATTTTTAGGAACAGGTTTTTGATTTAAAACTAAATAACTTTTTTATTACTTTATTATAATAAAAGTGGCAACAAAGCCAGCTAATACTGATTTTGTTGCCACTTTCTTACATGTAGAAACAAATTCCTTTGTTCCCATAAGTTGTGTATGTGAAATATTATTTGTTGTTGTTATTTTTGTTGTTGTTGTTATTTTTGTTGTTGTTGTTATTTTTGTTATTATTGTTGTTATTATTATTGTTGTTTTTGTTGTTATTATTTTTACAATTGTTGTTTTCCATGACATATCACCTCCTACCTAACTTATAATTTGCAAAAAAAAATATATTATTCATTCTAATAAAAAATTATCAATAAAAATTTTTATGCATAGTTTTTCTTATATAAGTGATTTTACACTAGACTAATTAGCAAAAATTTTTTAAAATATAAGGTACATGATTTTAAGTTGTAAAATTGATATAAAAGAAATACATTTTGTTAAATTACACAAAAAAAATAAGGTGTTAAAAATTTGATTTCTAATGGAAGTATAGAAATTTATAACATTAAGCCTTAAGCATAAAAAACAAATTGTAAGATATAATAAAGCTATAAAAAGCTATTTAGGAGGAAACAATGATAGAAAAAATACAAAAGAAGACAATAACATTTATTGAAGCCATTGCAATAGTAGTTGGAATGATAATAGGATCTGGAATATTCCTAAAACCAGGTATTGTTTTTAATGATGCAGGTTCACCTATAATGGGCATAATGGCTTGGGTAGTTGGAGGTATTATAACTTTAGCTTCTGCTCTTACAATTGCGGAGATAGCTTCATCTATACCTAAAACTGGTGGGTTATATGTTTATCTTGAGGAGCTGTATGGAGAAGTATGGGGTTTCCTATTAGGGTGGGTTCAAACAGTAATATCTTATCCTGCATCGGGAGCAGCTTTAGCCATAGCTTTTTCCACTTATGCTACATTTTTTATTCCAATGAATAACTTCGAGCAAAAACTTCTAGCAGTAGGAATCTTAGTGTTTGTAATAATCATGAATATAATTAGTACTAAATATGGGGGAGTAATTCAAACTATTTCAACGGTGGGAAAGCTTCTTCCAATAGTTGCTATTATTATATTTGGTTTAATTAGTGGTAAAACTCATGATTTTCGCTCCGTTACCGTTATGACTGAAGGAGCTGGTTTTGGAGCTGCAGTATTGGGTACCTTATGGGCTTATGATGGATGGATAGGGGTTACAAACATAGCAGGTGAATTAAAAAATCCTTCTAAGGAAATGCCTAAGGCAATTATTTTTGGAGTTACTTCAGTTATATTTATATATGCATTAATAAGTATAGCAATGGTTAATGTAATGCCCATTGAAAATATAGTTGCATCAACAACACCAGCATCGGATGTAGCAGTTTCACTATTTGGAAAAGGTGGTGCTGCATTTATAACTGCAGGAATTATAGTATCTGTATTTGGAGCTATGAATGGATATTTATTAACAGGTGCTAGAGTCCCATTAGCTATGGGACAGAGAAAGCAATTGCCTTATTCAAAGCAACTGGGTAAAATACACAAAAAATTTGGAACTCCTACTAATGCATTAATTCTTGAAGGGGTATTAGCTACTATTTATATTTTCTCGGGAACATTTAATACTCTTACGGACTTATTAATATTTGTTTTATGGATATTCTTTGTTATGGGTGTCTTCGGTATATTTAGACTTAGAAAAAAAATACCTGCAGATAAAAGACCATATAAAGTTCCTCTTTATCCATTCATTCCAATGGTGGGAATATTGGGAGGAATTTATATATTATATAGTACAATTGTATCTGCACCATTGAATTCTATAATAGGGATTGGTATAGCTCTTGCTGGTCTTCCAATATTCTATTATTTAAAAAGAAAATAGTGTTCAGCCTCAATGATTGAGCTATGACTCTATATTAATAAAAGATTGATTCGGATAATTATTTGAATCAATCTTTTTTATAATGTATAGAAGACTATTTAAGCAAAAATTCAATAGCAAAGTAAATACAATAAAAATTGAATTTTACACTATTCTTATAACCGAATTGTTACGATAAATCAAACAATATATATATAATATGAATAAAGTGTGAAGGAGTTGATATTATGAGAATTGAGGGTATAAAAAAAGTTAGTTCTAAAATGAGTATTGCAACAGTAATAATAACTCTAATAACAGCGATTACTATAAGTGTAGTAATGTCTTATATGAATATTCAAACTAGCAATGCACTATTAGATAGTGAAAGACAAATCTTAAATGAAGATTATGATATGAAAATTAAGGAACAAGTAGAAATTGTAATTGGTATGATAGATACAATAAATAAAAAGACTGAAATAGGCAAACTAACTGTTGATGAAGCTAAGAAACAAAGTGCAGATTTAGTAAGAGAGTTGAAGTTTGGTGAAGAGGGTTATTTTTGGATCGATACTGTTGAGGGTGAAAATATTGTGCTTTTAGGGTCTAAAACTGAAGGAACAAATAGATTAAATTCACAAGATGTTAAAGGAAAATATCTTGTGAAAGAAATAATAGAGAATGGTAAAAAGGAGAATGGAGGATATACTGAATATTGGTTTCCAAAATCGGGAGAAATAGAAGCATCACTTAAAAGAGGATATAGTAAATTATATGAACCTTTTAATTGGGTAATAGGAACAGGGAATTATATAGATGAGATTGATAAGATAATAGCTGAAAAAGAAGCTATTATAAAAAAAGACTTAGTAAAGAGTATAGCTATTAATATAATTTTACTTATTGCCTCATTAATAGTAGCAATAGTTTTATCATCTTTTGTAAGTAAAAAAATAATAAAACCTTTAATTATAATTAAAGATTTTGCAACTCGATTAGCTTCTTATGATTTTTCAGCACCTATTAGTATAGAGAGTAAAGATGAATTTGGACAAACAGCTATTGCTTTAAATATTGCACAAGAAAATGTAAATGGATTAGTAAAAATAATAATGGAAAACTCAGAAAATATCAGTGCATCTGCAGAAGAACTTTCAGCAACAGTTGAAGAATTGGCAGCTAAAACTGTAACTGTTAATGAAGCTGTAAATATAATTGCAGAAGGTGTACAAGAATCCGGCGCTACCACAGAGGAAATAAGCGCTTCTATTGAAGAAGTAGACTCAAGTATAAATATATTATCTTCAAGAGCTATGGAAGGAAGTAATAATGCCAGTGAGTCTAAAGGAAGAGCAAGCAAGGTAAGGGATAATAGCAAAAAGGTAAAGCAGGTAGCAGGAGAACTATATATTCAAAAGGAAGCGAATATGAAAAAGGTAATAGATGAAAGTTCTGTAATAGATAATATTAGAGTTATGGCAGATACTATATCTTCTATATCAGATCAAACTAATCTGCTTGCTTTAAATGCAGCTATTGAAGCTGCAAGAGCAGGAGAGCAAGGGCGAGGTTTTGCAGTAGTTGCAGAAGAAGTAAGAAAACTTGCAGAACAATCTTCTGGTGCTGTAGTAGAAATACAAAAAACTATAGAGACAGTAAAACAAATATTTAATAAAAGTATAGAAACAGGAAATGACATATTAAAATTCATTGATGTAGATATAATGAAGACTTATGATGAATACGAAGAAACAGGTAATCAATATCATTTTGATTCTGATTTTGTAAGCAATATGTCAGAAGAAATAGCAGCTATGTCACAGGAAATTACAGCTACAGTGGGACAAGTAAGCGAAGCAATTCAAAATATGGCTGAATCTTCACAAGAATCTAGTGAAAAAGCAGAAACTATAAAAGAAAGCATGGATGAAACTACAAAAGCTATAGAGCAAGTAGCTCAAACAGCACAGGTTCAGGCTGAACTTGCGCAACAATTAAATGAAATGATTCAAAAATTTAAGATATAAATTTAAAATTTTTCAATATAAGAAGAAAGACTATGAGATATCTAAATTAATAACTCATAGTCTTTCTTTTTCCCTTTCTCGTAGATATTAAATGTCATGACCTAATTAGTTACATATATAAATAGTATTATTAATGTGTATTTTTAAGATTTTAATAGGAGTAAATGGTATAGTAAGGTTAACATAATGAATTATATGAAGTATCATAGGAAGATGAAAACTAAAAAATATATTTAAATTAACATTTAATAACAAAATATTATTACAAAAAATAGTATAAAATAGCTTATATATATTTTATACTATTTTTTGTATGTGAAAATAAAATCAATTTAATGAAATAACAAGAAATATTAAGCTTATACTATTTTAATATATTAATTGATACGATAAATAAAATAATATATTGTAAAATATAAGCTAAAAATGAGGGAGGCTGAAATTATGAAGTTTAAGGGTGTGAAGGTTAAAGGTATAAAAATTAAAAGTATTAAGGTAAAGATGATTTTGTTACTTATGCCTGTAATAATAGCTTCTATGGTTGTACTGGCATATATGAGTTATTCAAGTGCAAAAAAGATAATAAATAGTGAGCTCGAAATAAACATGAATAGTAAACTAAATGAAAAGTCGCAAGAAATTGAAAAGAGTTTGGAGAGGCATCAGAAAATATCTGAAAGTTTAGCTAAAGTGGCTGAGAATTCTGTATCATCGCTGACTGAAGAAAATTATAAAGGTGTGTTGGAAAGCTTAATTGACACAAATGATGAAACTTTTGGAGCTGGTGTTTGGTTTGAACCATTTAAATATAAGAAAGATATTCAGCTATTTGGACCTTATGCATACAAGTTAAACGGTAAAGGTACTTATACAGATGAATATAGTAAGACAGATTATAAAACAGGTGATTGGTATAAAATAGGACAAGACACTGATAAGAG
The DNA here is from genome assembly GCF_002295255.1 of Clostridium sp. UBA871. Taxonomy (NCBI): domain Bacteria; kingdom Bacillati; phylum Bacillota; class Clostridia; order Eubacteriales; family Clostridiaceae; genus Clostridium; species Clostridium sp. UBA871. The sequence continues at coordinate 86,274 of NZ_DBFV01000003.1, forward strand.
TGTTGAATGGTCATCACCTTATTATGATGATGTAGCGAAAGTTTCTATGATAACTGCTACATGTCCAATGTACGATTCAAATAATAATTTTATAGGAGTTACCACAGCAGATATAGATTTATCTACTTTACAAAATAATATAAAAAATATGCAAATCGGTAAAGAAGGAAGGGCATTTTTAATAGATAAAAGTGGTTTATATGTTGCAGATGTAGATGAATCTAAAATTATGAAAACTAATATAAAAGATGATGAAAATTCTACATTGTCAGTCTTAGGTGAAAAAATGTTAACTGATAAGAATGGTCAAGGAACATTTACAGATGATAAAGGAATTCAAAAGGTTTATTATAGCACCGTAGAAGGTACAGAGTGGATTATTGCTGTATGTATTCCTGAGGAAGAAGTATATCTTCAAATTAATTCACTAAGAAATAAAATAAGTATAATAATAGTAGTTGCAATTGTAATAGTAGTATTATTTATATTATTTTTTGCTAATTATATAGGAAAGAACATTAAAAAGGTTAATGCTTTTGCTATGAAGATTGCAAATGGAGATTTAACAGAAAAACTAGAATTAAAAAGCAATGATGAGCTTGGTGAAATGAGTAAGTATCTGAATAAGATGACAGAAAACATTCATTCTATCGTAAAAATTATAATGGAGAATTCGGAAAATATAAGTGCATCTGCGGAAGAACTTTCAGCAACTGTTGAGGAATTGGCAGCTAAAACTGTAAATGTTAACGAGGCTGTTAATACTATTGCAGGTGGTATGCAGGAGTCAAGTGCTGCTACAGAGGAGATAACTGCATCTGTTGAAGAAGTGGATTCAAGTGTGAATATATTATCTTCAAAGGCCATGGAAGGAAGCAATAATGCAAGTGATTCTAAAGTGAGAGCCAGCAAGGTAAAGGAGAATAGCAAAGAGATTAAAAAGATAGCAAAAGAACTATACATTCAAAAGGAAGCTAATATGAAGAAGGTTATAGAAGAAAGTTCTGTAATAGATAGCATTAGGGTTATGACAGATACAATATCATCTATAGCTGATCAAACTAACCTACTAGCTTTAAATGCTGCTATCGAAGCTGCAAGAGCAGGAGAACAAGGACGTGGGTTTGCAGTAGTTGCAGAAGAAGTAAGAAAACTTGCAGAACAATCTTCTGGTGCTGTAGTAGAAATACAAAAAACTATAGAGTCAGTAAAACAAATATTTAATAAAAGTATAGAAACGGGAAATGACATATTAAAATTCATTGATGTAGATATAATGAAAACTTATGACGAATATGAAGAGACAGGTAATCAATATCATTTTGATTCTGATTTTGTAAGCAATATGTCAGAAGAAATAGCAGCTATGTCACAGGAAATTACAGCTACAGTGGGACAAGTAAGCGAAGCCATTCAAAATATGGCTGAGTCTGCTCAAGAATCTAGTGAAAAAGCAGAGACTATAAAAGAAAATATGGATGAAACCACAAAAGCTATAGAGCAAGTAGCTCAAACGGCACAAAGCCAAGCAGAACTGGCACAACAATTAAATGAAGTGGTTCAGCAATTTAAAATATAAGGTATAAGTTATACTTATTAATAAAGGGAGAATTCCAGTATAAAATGGGATTTCTCTCTTTATTTTTAAAATATGTAATACGGGTTATTACATTGACTTTATATTTATATAAACGTATAATAATAATATGTTAATAATGGAAATATGGGTGCATTTATGTTAAAAGGGAAGCTAGGTGAAAATCCTACGCAGAGCCGCTACTGTAATTGTCCTATACACAAAGCATATGCCACTGAGTTACTTGGGAAGGCGTTTTGTGTGGACATAAGTCAGGAAACCTGCCTATGTTAGTTGTACAATACTCTTCGTATCTAAGGGTGTGCAAAAATAGAGATTATCGGTGAGGGTATTCTTATCTTATCACCGACTAAATTTGCGTTGTCATAACTAATTTGATGTGCTTTTTATTTCCATACCATATTTGGTATGGATTTTTTATTTGTAGAAATATAATATTAACTGTATTTTGAAAAATGTGTATACCTAATTGAATATTTAAGGTAAGGAGGGTTTATGAGAATTAAGAATAGAAATAAATATATTATCTTGGTCATCTTATTAGTGATTTTTATAATTAGTCTATTTTTAAGTGTTGGCATGGGAGCTATAAATGTTAGCCCTAAAGAAATAATTCAAGCTCTTACAATTAAAAAGGGAACGGCAAATTATCATATTATTTGGAATATACGGTTACCAAGAACTATTGTTTCTGTATTAGTAGGGGCTTCCTTGTCTTTATCAGGTGCAATTATTCAAGGAGTTATGAGAAATTCATTAGCTAGTCCAAGCATAATTGGGGTATCTTCAGGTGCTGGATTTACAGCGCTTTTAATTCTAATTTTATTTCCTCAATATTATCATCTGGTTCCCTTAGGAGCATTTGTAGGGGCTTTTATAGTAACCATGCTTATTTATGGATTAGCTTGGAAAGATGGATTGTTGCCCAATAGGCTAATTTTAGCAGGGGTTGCAGTGAATTCTTTATTAGGTGCAGGAAATAATGCTTTACTAACCTTTTTCCCTGATAGAGTTTCGGGAGTTATAAATTTTATGGTTGGAGGACTTAATGGAGTTACTTGGGCAGATGTACATAGTGTATTACCTTATGTAATAGTGGGAGTAATAATTGCTTTAATGTTACCTGACAAGCTTAACATTCTTGTTTTAGGAGATGAAGTTGCTACTGGGTTAGGTGTTAATGTAGAAAGACTAAGATTTATATTTATAATTTTATCTTCATTACTTGCAGGTAGTGCAGTAAGTGTAGTAGGCTTATTAGGTTTTGTGGGCTTAATTGTACCACATATTACTAGATTGATTATTGGAGCTGATTACCGATTTTTGTTTCCAGCAGCAGTTTTATTAGGAGCTATTGTTGTGCTTATATGTGATTTGCTTGCAAGAACATTATTTTCTCCTATTGAAATACCAGTAGGAATAATAATGTCTGTATTGGGTGCACCTTTCTTCTTATATTTACTTAGATCAAGGGGGGCTAAATAATGATTGCCTTAGAAGCAAAAAAAATTAATGTGAGTTATAGTAAAAAGAAAATTATTGATAATTTAGATTTTGAAGTTAAAAAAGGTGAAATAGTAACAATTATTGGTCCTAATGGCTCAGGGAAGTCTACCCTTATAAAAGCTCTGTCTAGATTTATAAAGGTAACTAGTGGTGAAGTAGAGTTATATAGTAAGAATATTTATAAGTTTAATACCAAGAAAATTGCACAGGAGATGGCAATATTACCTCAAGTTAGAAATATTAATATGGATGTAACCGTTGAGAATTTGGTGTCTTATGGAAGGCAGCCCCATTTGAAATTTGGGACAAGAATAAATAAGGATGATGAGAAAATAATAAAGTGGGCAATGGAAAAGACAAAGATATACAATTTAAAAGATAGATATGTATCTACACTTTCGGGTGGAGAGAGACAAAGAACGTGGATTTCAATGGCTTTGGCGCAAAAACCTAGTATTTTAGTGTTGGATGAACCTACAACTTTTTTAGATATATCATATCAATTAGAAGTTCTTGAAACGGTTAAAGAATTAAATGAATCTTTAAATCTTACTGTTGTTATGGTACTGCATGATTTGAACCAAGCAATTAGATATTCAGATAAAATTTATGTTTTAAAAAAAGGAAAGGTTTGTAACTTTGGAAAGCCTAATGATGTAATAACTTCAGAATTAGTAAAAGAGGTATTTGCCATTGATGCTAATATTTATCATGATGGAGTAAATGATTGTTCATATATAATTCCACAAAAATTGTGTGATTTAAGTATATAAGAAAAATAAATAAAATGGAGGAATAAATGATGAAAAAGTTTAAAATTATGTCACTAGTTATTGCTATAACTATGACTATGGCTTTATTAGTAGGATGTGGAGGTAAAGCTACTAATAAAGAAAATAATAGAGCAACAGATACTAATAAGAAAGGGGAACAAGTTGCAGCTGATTCATTTGAAAGTTATGGTATAAAGGATAATGGGGATAGTATAACTTTTATTGACAGTAGAGATAAAGAAGTAACAATCAAAAAAAATCCTACAAAAGTTGTTTGTGCTTATAATTCTTATTTAGATCTTTGGTATAAATTGGGCGGAAAGGTTGTTGGTCGTGTAGAAGAATCAGATGAGAAATCTGTTCCAGAAAGTAAAGATGCAACAGTTGTAGGAACGGCAGGTGCACCTAGTGCTGAGGCTATTATTTCTTTACAGCCTGATTTGGTAATCCTTTCTAATGGGTTTTCTGCTCATGTAGAATTAGCAACGGTTTTAGAACAAAGTAATATACCAGTTTTATGTATGGGAATTGATAATATAGATGATTATATTAAGGTGGTTAGAATTTATACAGCACTTTTAGAAAGAGAAGATAGCTATAAAAAATATGCCACAGATATAAAAGGTGAAATTGAAGAGATGATTTCCAAGGTTCCTCAAGGTGAAAAATCTAGAGTAATGTTAATGATGAGTACGGTAAAAGGAATAAAAATTAAAGGTTCTGATAGTGCCACAGGTGAAATTTTGAAAGATTTAGGTGCTGATATTATTGGTGATGGTATTGTACAAGGTAAAAGTTCTGTAGATTTTAGCATGGAAGTATTGTTAAAGGAAGACCCTGATTTTATATTTGTTACAGAAATGGGATCTGATACGGAAAAGATAAAGGAAAAGAGAATTGAAGACTTAGAAAAAAATGAAGTGTGGTCTTCTTTAAGAGCTGTTAAAGAAGGAAAATACATCGTATTACCAAAGGATTTATACACATATAAACCTAATGATAGATATGTGGAAGCTTATAATATAATAGCTGAATATTTATATCCTAAAGTGTTTAAAAAATAAAGTAATATTTAGTTAAATAGAAAAACAGGTGATAGTCTCATCTGTTTTTTATTTGCTAAAAAAGATGAAAAGCTTTAAATTGAAAAATTGAAAGAAAACGACAAAATTTTGTTGAAATTTATAATTATTTTATATATAATTTTAAATTAAATACTTCTATATGTTAATAAAGTATAAATAGAAGTTCTTATATTCATTGTTATTTAAAATATAGGATATTGCTATATACTGAAAATTTTTAAAGGGACATTATAGAGTTTTAATGGTATTGCAATATATTGTTAATAAAGTGTCAAAAACGATTTAACAATATATTTTATGGTGATTTCAAAATATAATTAATGTCTGGAAAGCCCTTAAATATAAGGATTTACATTTATGCGGCTATAGAGAATATGATAGCTATAAGCAAAACAATGAATATAGATAAAATTTCTATTCAATTATCTGAAAATTTGTATTATAATAATTATAAAATATATTCTATAATTAAATATATTTTAAACAATTATCAAATTTGATAGGGGGAAAGTTATGGATAAAAATACGAGTAACAGAGGACAATGGGCATCTAATATAGGTTTTATATTAGCAGCAGCAGGTTCAGCGGTAGGTTTGGGGAATATATGGAAGTTTCCGTATTTAGCAGGTGCCAATGGAGGAGGAGCTTTTGTTGTTATTTACTTAGTTATGATTGTAATCATTGGATTTGTAATTATGCTAGGTGAGATGGCAATAGGACGTAATACTCATTTAAGTTCAGTAGGAGCATACAAAAAGTTAAGTGAAAAGTGGGCCTTTGTAGGTTTTATTGGAGTAGTTGTGGGATTTTGCATACTAGCATTTTATAGTGTTATAGGTGGCTGGGTACTAAATTATATAGGTAAGTATTTAATTGGAGGAATATCAGGAGCAGAAGCAGGAAATTATTTTAGTGGATTCATAGCAAGTACTACTCAACCTATAGTATGGCATTTAGTATTTATGGTTCTTTGTTGTGTAATAGTATTGAAAGGAATAGCTGGAGGTATCGAAAAAGCAAGTAAATTTATGATGCCAGCACTATTTATATTATTAGTTATAATTGCTATTAGATCAGTAACTTTAGATGGAGCAATGGAAGGAATAAAGTTTTTTATAAAACCAGATTTTTCGAAGGTTACAATTGGAACAGTTATGGCAGCTTTAGGACAGGCATTCTTTTCATTAAGCTTAGGAATGGGGGCAATAATTACTTATGGTAGTTATTTGGGAAACACAGAAAACTTAGAAAAGAATGCAGTAATTATACCAGCTATAGATACAGCAGTAGCTCTTCTTGCTGGATTTGCGGTGTTACCAGCAGTGTTTGCCTTTGGATTTGAGCCGGGAGCTGGACCAAGCCTCATGTTTATAACGTTACCTTCAGTATTTGATTCAATGCCTTTTGGACAATTTTTTGGTATTTTATTTTTCATATTAATTTTGTTTGCAGCATTAACATCAGCCATATCGTTGCTTGAAGTTGTAGTAGCATTTGTAATTGATACTTTTAAAATAGAAAGAAAGAAGGCTACTATAATAATATCAACAATTTTATTTTTTATAGGAATACCTTGTTCCTTGGCCAATGGACCAGTTATGAAAGATGTATTAATATTTGGATACAATTTCTTTGACTTTATGAGTTTCTTAGCTGAAAATCTACTTATGCCACTAGGAGGACTTCTAATGTGTATATTCATAGGCTATGTATGGGGTGTTGATAATATCTCAGATGAGATTAGTTGCAATGGTAAATATAGATTTAGAAGTAAACAATTCTTTGTAATAATGATAAAATATATTGCACCAGTTTTAATATTCATTATATGGTTAAATGCCATAGGAGTATTACCATATATATTAAAAATATTTGGAATAACATTATAATAAATTTAAAGGAATACTACTAAACAATATTATTGTTTTGAGTATTCCTTTATTTAATGTATTATAAAATATATAAAGATATTAATCGGAAGAAAGGAGTAGATTACTAATGAATATAAAAGAAGAAAAAAGGCAACTTCGTAATGAAATTATGAAACGTATTGCTGAATTATCAAAGGATTATACTTTAGAAGCGGATAAGAAAATTTATGAAAAAGTAATAAATCTTAAGGAGTATAAAGAAGCAAAGGTTATATTTTGTTTTGTAAGTACAGAAGATGAAATTAATACAAGAAATATCATTGAGAATGCATTAGAAAGTGGTAAAAGAGTTGGAGTTCCAAAATGTATAGGTAAGGGGATTATGGAGGTACATGAAATTAAGGGCTATAAATCTTTAAAGGATGGAAAGTATGGGATATTAGAACCTAAGGATGAATGTCCATTAATTAGGTCAGAAGAAATAGATTTTGCTATAATACCTTGTGTTTCTTGTAATAAAGAAGGGTATCGTTTAGGTTATGGAGGAGGATTTTATGATCGTTACTTAGAACATGCTACCTTTACTACAGCTGTTATATGTAGAGAAAAGATTACTTGTGACTATATTCCTTATGATGAACATGATGTGAAAATTCATAAAGTGATTACAGATAGATAAATTAAGATAATTATATTTTGGAATTTTACTAACATAAATAGCTTTTCTCCATATAATAACTATGGATAATATTTTTTAGGAGAAAATTATGGGAAGAGGTTTTATAAAAGTAGAACTCTTTACTGCAAGAGAGGTGGTACCTGTTTCAGGCGGAAATATATTTATTTTAAAAAGTACTTCAGTAGATTTTGATAAAGGGCATATATTAACTACAGATTCTAGCGGAATAACGAAAATATTAGAAGTAGATACACCAGATATTGAACTATCAAAAAATAAAGATTCTGATCAAATACCATATTCAGTATATGATTTATATGTTAGGGCTCCTGGATATAAGGATGCAGTAGTAGAAGGGGTTCAAGTTTTTTCTAATGAAGTATCAATACAACAAGTAGAAATGATACCTACTACTAAGGAAAGAGAATTCTTAGAGGAACTAGAGCATAATTATATTCCACCACATCAGTTGATAGAGGAGATGCCTAGGGTTCAGGTAGATGAGAAAGAGCCAATTTTTCAAAGCAAGGTGTTGATAAGACCATATATTCCGGAATTCATAACAGTACATTTGGGTGCACCATCATCCTATGCAGAAAATGTTACTGTAAGATTTCCAGAGTATATAAAGAATGTGGCATCTAGTGAAATATATCCTACTTGGCCAGAGCATGCTATAAGAGCCAATATATATTGTCAAATTTCCTTTGCATTAAATAGAGTATATACAGAGTGGTATAGAAATAAGGGGTATAACTTTCACATAACTAACTCTACAGCCTATGATCAATACTTTATTAAGGGAAGAAATATTTTTGAGAATATTAGTAGAATTGTAGATGATATATTTAATGAATATATTACTAGAGAAGGTTATATGGAACCACTATTGGCACAATATTGTAATGGCACAACTGTAACTTGTAAAGGGTTATCACAATGGGATACTGTAAAACTTGCTACAGATGGATATGAAACTATGGAGATACTAAAAAATTACTATGGTGATAATATTGAACTAACAAAAACTAATGATATAAGAGGTATAGAGGAATCCTTTGGTGGAACTCCGCTAAAGCTTAATACTACAGGAAGTGATATAGAAACAATTCAAAGACAAATAAATAGAATTTCTAATAATTATCCAGCAATACCTAAAATAGAACCTGTAGATGGAGTGTTTGGATCAGAGACAGAATCATCTGTAAAGGCATTCCAAAGAATATTTAATTTATATGCAGATGGAATCGTTGGAAAATCAACTTGGTATAAAATATCAGGAATTTATGTAGGAGTTAAAAGATTAGCAGAATTAGAGTCAGAAGGAGAAAAATTAGAAAGTGCAGGTGAGTATCCTGGATATTTATTAAAGCAAGGCTCCACAGGTGATGCTGTATCTCAAATGCAATATTTCTTAAATTTTGTATCTCAATATTATAAAGAAGTGCCTCCAATTAATGGAGATAGTATTTTTGGTGTAAGTACCTTAGATTCAGTAATACAATTTCAAAAGAAATTTGGATTAGATGTAGATGGAATAGTTGGAAAGCAAACTTGGAATAAAATATACTCTGTATATAAAGATATAATTAATGGAAGTAATAAGCCAGAAGGAGATGGATATGAGTATCCAGGATATATATTAAAACAAGGTTCTAGAGGAAATGTCATAAGTAAATTACAAACCTACTTAAGCGCTATAGCAGATAAGTATCCCTCTATAAAAAATATAAATGTGGATGGGATTTTTGGAAAGGCAACAAATCAAGCAGTTATAGATTTTCAAAAGTGCTTTGAATTGAATTCTGATGGTATAGTTGGGCCATTAACTTGGGAGAAGATTGTACAAGTATATCAAGATATTTAAATTAGGAACAATATGATAATAAGATAAAGCTTATTCTATGGATTTAAATTCTATAGGATAAGCTTTAATTGTATATAATTTACAATTTGTTTAATTATTTGCTCTGTTTTACATAGTATACTATATTTAACAAATAAATCCTTTGGAAAGAAGGTAAAATCCATTGAAGATTACAAAAAGAGTAAGAGATAAGGATAAAAACTATTCAATAAAAGGGAAATCAATAAGTCTAAGAACAGTATTATTTTTTACATTATGCATTTTGACAGTATATATGTCAGCTATTTTAAATTCCTATACACCAGAGCAGATATCACTATGGAGTTATAAGAAACTAAATAATGAATTAAAAACTCACAAAATTAATGAACAATCTAATAAAAGTTACAAGCTTATCTCTGTACCCTATATAAGTCAAGCTGGAGAATATCCAACAGGGTGTGAGGTTGTAAGTACATCTATGATACTAAAATATTATGGATATAATATATCTGTTGATGAGTTTATAGATGATTATTTAGAGAGCTCATTTTTAGAAGAAGTTAATGGAGATTTATATGGTCCTAATCCTAATGAAGCTTTTGTTGGAGACCCAAGAAGTGTATATAGTTATGGATGTTATGCCCCTGTAATTGTTAATTCATTAAATAAAATCTTAGGAAAAGAGCACTGCGTAAAAAATACCACAGGAAGTGGGTTTAATGAACTTATAGAAAATTATATAGATAAAGAAATACCTGTGTTAGTTTGGACAAGCCTTAATTTACTTCCTACTGAATCAGGTGCAGAATGGTATTTGCGAGAATCAGGGGAGAAGTTTCAGTGGATAAGTAATGAGCATTGTATGGTATTTGTAGGTTATGATAAAGATAAATATTATTTTAATGATCCCTATGAAGGTAATGGTGTAGTTGGCTATGATAAGAAGTTAGTTGAAAAAAGATTTAAGGAATTGGGAGACCAATCGATAGTTATTTTAAATAATAAATTAATGAATGAAATATATTAACATAAACATGGAGCTTATACTTTAAGAATATTAAAGTATAGGCTCTATATTTTATAAAAGTTAATGAATTATGTTTCATAGCTACTATTCTTATTATGTGAACATATTGTAAGAATTTCTTAAGGTTTATATAAACAATTATTTAATATTTCAAGGGTAATATAGAAGTATAGCTTGAGAGAAGTCATGGTATAATTAATATGAAGTGGAGGGGAGTATAATGAATTACAATATATTAGTAGTTGATGATGATAAAGAAATAGTAGATGCCATTGAAATATATCTCTCAAACGAAGGATTAAAAATATATAGAGCTTGTGATGGAATTGAAGCTTTAGAAACTTTAGTAGATAAGGAAATACATCTTATCTTGATGGATATAATGATGCCAAGGATGGATGGAATTAGAGCAACTCTTAAAATTAGAGAAGAAAAAAATATTCCAATAATTCTTATCTCTGCAAAGTCAGAGGACACGGATAAAATCTTAGGCTTAAATATGGGAGCAGATGATTATATAACAAAACCTTTTAATCCTTTGGAGTTAATTGCAAGGGTTAAATCACAACTTAGAAGATATGTGACCTTGGGTAATTTTAACAAAGAAGAAGAAAAGGAAGTTTTAAAAAGTGGTGGATTAGAACTAAACACTAAAAATAAGGAAGTATTTGTTGATGGTGAAAGTATAAAACTAACACCTATAGAATTTAAAATTTTGGAATTATTGCTTAAGAATAAAGGAAGAGTATTTTCCATGGAAGAAATATACGAAAGAGTTTGGAATGAAACTAGCTACAATGTAGATAATACTGTAGCTGTGCATATAAGAAGGATTAGAGAAAAAATTGAAATTAATCCAAAGGAACCAAAATATTTAAAGGTGGTGTGGGGAATTGGATACAAAATCGACAAGTGTTGATGAAAAGGATAGAGAGTATGAAGAAATGGTAAAAGACTGTAGAAGAATAAAAATAGCAAAGACTATAGCTATTATAATAACTGTAGTAATGGTCTCCATATCCCTAATTTCTTTTAAAGATATTAGAGTTAATAGTGGTATTTTTGATGAAAGAAGTCTGTATGGAAGTAAATTTTTAGGAAGTGAAATCAACTCTTTTACAGAAAAGATTCTTGAAGTAATGGAACTTTATAAAACAGAAGATTATATTAAGGAAATAAAAAATTTAACCCAGGAAGAAATTCAATGGAAAAAAGAAATTATAAGAAAGAAGATTCAAGAAGAGTATGATAATGAGCGAAGTAAGTTACATGAAAAATACACTAACAATTGGGATGAAGAGAAGGTTAACAAAGAGGAAGAAGCTATCTATAAAAGCATAGAGGAAAAGTACAATTATAGTGATGAAGAACTAAAAAAGTTAATAGTTGAAGAGAAGTTGGTGAATTATAATAGGTATATTAAGACTTTGGACAGTTATGCAAATTTAAGGTACATTGCCTATGATAAAGCTAATGACATATGGCTTACCAACTATAAACCAGGTAAGGATGCCATTGCAGAGTTAAAGAAAAATAGTGGCTATTTTTCGGAATATCATATTTCTAGCGGAGTAGAAAATAAAAATATATTTATTAATGGAGAACTTATTAAAGACAAGGAAGTAAATGAATATGGTAACTACAGGGAAGGTTATGGAGCTACTGTAGTAGTTAAACATAGTTATAATGAGAATGGTAATAGTTATACTAATGAAGAGAGCTTTAGAGTAAAGGGAGATTTGGATATATATGTAGCAGTCCCAAGTAAACTAGTAGCTGGAGATAGCATATATAATACCTATGAAAAATTTCTGCAAGCTAATTCTATTGTAGATACAGAAATAGGCATTTTGGTAGCCTCCTTATTTGGGGTAGTAATTATGATTTTTGTCCTTAAGAAGTTTAGATATAAGCCATGCTATTCAAATAGAATAGTAGAAAAATTGAAAAATATGCCTTTAGAATTTAAGTTATTAGGTATATTAATGGGATGGATATCTTATCATATGTTTTTTACACATAATTGGAGTAATGAATATAGATACACCATCAATATTAATAATATAATGGTGGTAACACTAATTTTGATAGCTTATTACTTAATTATCAAAGCTTTACTTCAAAATTATAAGGAGAATACACTTCTTAAGGATAGTTATGGAGTAAAACTTTATAATCATTTATGTATAGCTATGGAAAAAGGTACTTTAGGAAGAAAATTAGTATTGGTTATAGGTGTATATGTAGCTATTTGTACTAGTGTATCTTTAATATTAATGGTTATAGTAGGAGCAGTAGGAGCAGTTATTGCCCTTGGCTTTGATATAGTTGCTACAGCAATTGTTATATATAAATTAGTGAAAGAGTTTGCTTATTTAAATAAAATAACTAATGGTGCTAAGCTTATTTCAGAAGGAAAAATTAATGATGATATATCAGAAGAGGGTAAGGGAGCATTAAGAGATCTTGCCCATAGTATAAACAATATGAAGCAAGGACTTAGAAAATCTATAGAAAATGAAAATAAAAGTGAGAAAATGAAAACAGAGCTTATTTCAAATGTATCTCATGATCTTAAAACTCCATTAACATCAATTATTAATTATGTAGATTTACTTAAAAGAATGGGCATTGAACCAGAAGAAGCAAGAGCCTATGTAGAAGTTTTAGATAGAAAATCTCAAAGATTAAAGATATTAATAGAAGACTTATTTGAAGCTTCAAAGGCTGCCAGTGGAGCTATGCAGTTAAATTTTGAAAAAATAGAGTTAAATGCTTTAATAAAGCAGACGTTAGGAGAAGCAGAGAATAGAATTAAAGAAGCAAATTTAGATTTTAAAACCAATATACCATCAGAAAAAATATATATTAATGCTGATGGGAGAAAAATTTGGAGAGTATTTGAAAACCTAATTTCTAATGCTATAAAATATTCCCTAAAAAGCACTAGAGTTTATGTGGATGTAAAATCTGAAAATGGTAAGGTATATATAACAATGAAAAATATATCAGCCTATGAATTAAACTTTGACGCTAGTGAGATTACAGAAAGATTTAAAAGAGGAGAAGAATCAAGGAATACAGAAGGTTCAGGCTTAGGTTTAGCCATTGCAAAAAGCATAATAGAACTTCATGACGGAGCTTTAGAAATAGGTATAGATGGGGATTTGTTTAAGGTGACTGTTGAGTTTAATATTTATGAATAATACATTCTAAAAAAATATATAAGGAGAGTATACTGTTTGAAAATAGATTAAGTACTTTAGTAAGTATTTAGTCTATTTTTAAGCAGTTTTTTAATGCCATGAACTTATTGTAGCTATATGTAATATATGGTATAATATCTGGTGACTGGACGGTCAGTCATTTGAATTTAATAATAATGGGGGTACTAAAGTGTTATCAAAATTCAGCGTGAAGAAACCTATGACAGTTATAGTAGGGGTTGTACTGGTTATTATTCTTGGAATTATATCTTTTACATCAATGACTACTGATTTATTACCTAGTATAGATTTACCTTATGTAGCAGTAATAACTGCCTATCCTGGTGCAAGTCCAGAGAAAGTTGAGCTTACTGTGACAAAGCCACTAGAACAAGTTTTATCTACTACTAGTGGAGTAGAAGAAATTAATAGTATTTCTAGTGAAAACTCAAGCATGGTTATTATTCAGTTCACTCAAGGGACTAATATGGAAAGCGCTATGATTGAGATGAATGGAAATATTGATATGGTTAAATCCCAACTTGATGATGAAGTGGGAACACCTATGCTAATAAAGATAAATCCAGATATGCTACCAATTGTAGTTGCTAGTGTAGACTTTGATGGAAAAGATATTACTGAAACATCAAAGAAAGTAACAGAGGAGATTATACCTGAATTTGAACGATTGGATGGAGTAGCATCTGTTTCTGGTACAGGGATAATTGAGGAAAGTTTACAAATCTCTCTGAAGCAAGAAAAAATAGATAAACTTAATAATAGAATTCTTAAATCTATTGATGGAAAGCTATCTCAAACTAAAGCAGAATTAGATAAAGCTGAAAAAGCTTTACAAGATGGTAAAGTTAAGTTTAATGAAGAAAGTGATAAGCAGAAGGAAAAGTTATTGGAAGGTAGTATGAGCCTTTCTTCCGGAAAATATCAAGTTGAACAAGGGCTAAAACTATTAATCCAAGGTCAAGAAGGATTAGAAAAAAAGCGTGATGAGATTAAAAAGGAAAAGGAAAATCTAGAGAAAGTTATAGAAGAGCAAATAAAGGCAGGAGAAGAAACTTCAGCAGAAGAAAAATTAAAATTAACACAATTATCTATAACTTTGGAAGCTACTAATAAAAGTATTGAAGAGATTTTAAAGCAAAAGAAGGAATTAGAGAAGAAGTTATCAGAAATTATAGGGGGAGAAAAACAATTAGAAGCTGGAAAGGCCACCCTTAACTCTGAGTTAGCCAAGGCACAACTTCAACTAGAAGAAAGTGAAGAGGCTATTAAGAAAGGAAAAGAAGAATTTAAAATTGCAGAAGAAAATGCTTATAAAAAAGCAGGATTAGATGGAGTGATTTCCCAAAGTTCATTAAGTAGTATATTAGCAGCAGAAAACTTTTCCATGCCAGCTGGATATATTACAGAAAATAAACATGAGTATTTAGTTAAGGTAGGAGACCAATTTTCAAATATAGATGAAATAGAAAATTTAGAATTGATAACCTTGGATATAGATGGTATTGGTACAGTAAAGCTTAAAGATGTGGCAGATATAGGATTTATAAATAATTCCCATGACATGTATGCAAAAATTAATGGTAATGATGGTATTTTACTTTCTTTCCAAAAACAAAGTACAGCTTCTACTGCTGAAGTATCCCATGATATAAATAAAACTATTGAAAAATTATTAAAAGAAAATCCAGATATGCATATAAATCAGCTTAGTGATCAAGGAATGTATATTGATATTGTAATAAATTCTGTATTAAATAACTTAATTTTAGGAGGAATTCTTGCAATAGTAATATTACTTGTTTTTTTAAGAGATATAAAACCAACATTTATAATAGCAATGAGTATACCCGTAAGTTTATTATTTGCAATAGGTCTAATGTATTTTAGTGGAGTTACTATGAATGTAATATCTTTAGCAGGACTAGCGTTGGGAGTTGGTATGTTAGTAGATAATAGTATTGTAGTAATTGAAAATATATATAGATTAAGAAGTGAAGGTATGTCTTCTGCTAAGGCTGCCGTTTATGGTGCAGCTCAAGTTTCAGGAGCAATATTTGCTTCTACTTTAACAACAATTTGTGTATTCTTACCTATTGTATTTACTCAAGGAATATCTCGACAACTGTTTACTGACATGGGACTAACAATTGCGTATTCATTAATTGCTAGTTTAATTATAGCCCTAACCTTGGTACCTACTATGTCATCTACTATGCTAACCAATACTAAAGAAAAGCCCCATAAACTTTTTGATAAAATTATAGATATTTATGTAAAGTTACTAGATAAAGCCCTTAATCATAAGATTATAATTATAGGTTTAGTGGTAGTATTATTAATTTCTAGTGCTTATAGTGCTTTTTCTATGGGGACAGCATTTATGCCAGAGGTTGATAGTAATGAGATAATGGTATCAATAGAAATGCCTAAGGAAAGTACTACCATAGATGCTAGAGAAATGAGTAATAAGGTAATGGATATAATCCTTACAATACCAGATGTTAAAACAGTAGGTGCAATGCAAGGTGGCAATGGTTCTATGGGCCTTTTGGGTGGTAATGGTAGCAATAAAGCAGTATCTATGTATATAATTTTAAAAGACGAAAGAAGTAACACTAGTCAACAAGTGGCTACTAGCATAGATGAAAAGACAAAGGACTTAAATTGCGATATAACTGTAAATTCATCTAATATGGATATGTCAGCTATGGGTGGCTCAGGTATAGAAGTTCTTGTTAAAGGTAATGACTTAGATAAACTTAAGGAGATAGCTACTGATTTAACAGGAATTTTAGAAAACACTGAAGGAACAATTGATATATCAAATGGCCTAAAAGATGCATCAGAAGAGACTAGAATTACAGTTGATAAAAATAAGGCACTTAAATATGGCCTTACTGTAGCACAAGTATATCAACAAGTGGATACAGCTATTAAGAATGAAACTAAATCAACTAATATTACAATTAACTCTAATGAATATCCTGTAATAGTTGTAACTGAATCTAAGGAAGAATTAACAAGGGAAACATTGAAGGATTATACTATAAAAGCTACAGTTAATGGTGAAGAAAAGGAAGTAGCCCTTAAGGATATATCTACAATTTCAGAAGACCAGGCATTAGCTTCTATTAATCATAAGAATCAAGTACGAAGTATGTCGGTTACTGCAGGTATAGACAATGAACATAATATTGGACTTGTGAGTAGAGATGTAGAAAGCAAAATAAGTTCTTATAAATTACCTGAGGGATACACCATAGATATTACTGGAGAAAGTGAAACTATTAATGAAACCTTAGTAGATTTAATAAAAATGATTTCACTAGCTATTGTTTTAATATATTTAATAATGGTAGCTCAATTTCAGTCATTATTATCACCATTAATAGTAATGATTACTATACCTCTAGCGTTTACAGGAGGACTCTTAGCATTAGTAATAACTGGTTTCGAGATAAGTATGATTTCCATGTTAGGTTTTCTTGTATTAGCAGGAATTGTAGTTAACAATGGTATAGTTTTTGTTGATTATGTAAATCAATTAAGGTTACAGGGTGTGGATAAAAGAAGTGCTTTAATTGAAACTGGAAAGGCTCGTATTAGACCTATACTTATGACAGCATTAACTACTATTTTAGGACTTTCAACCCTTGCTATGGGAATAGGAATGGGAGCAGATATGATTCAGCCAATGGCTATTGTAACCATAGGAGGATTAACCTATGCTACAATATTAACATTGTTTATTGTTCCTATTATATATGACATGTTGCATAGGAAGGATTTTGTAGCAGTAGTAGAGGTTGAGGAGATTAAAAATGTTTGATAGCAACTATGGAAGAAGAGAAATAGATATATTTAATGCTGTAATAAAGCTTATTAATGAAGGCATAGACCTTCATTCAGTAAAAGCTGCTGATATTGCAGAAGTAGCTGGTATAGGAAAAGGAACCCTGTATAATTATTTCAAGTCTAAGGAAGAAATATTAGCTAAGGCTATTATATATAATATAGAAATTCAATTTAATGAAGTGTTCAGCATAGTTAATAAGGCTCAGGGATTTAAAAATAAATGTTATGGTTTATTTAAATTAATAGAAGAAAATTCTAGAAGCAAAAACTCAAACTTTATCCTGGCTTTATCAAGTATTGAAACAGATAAACTAAGACAATATTTAGAAGAAGGTAACCAAATTTTTATAAAGCGAAAGGAAGAAATGTCTGACGCTGTAAGAAGGTTAATGGAAGTTGGAATAGATGAGGGTATAGTTAGAGCACAAGAAAATAGAGAGTATGAATATTATGTATTTATAAGTGCTATGTTAGGCTATTCAAATTATTTTTGTTCTACATCAAACCTTGAAACTATGGATATAGAAAAGATAAAAGAAAATGCTTACACTTTGATTTTAAAGTCGTTAAGTTAAAGGATTTTAATTAGGGTAGAATTATTAGCAAAGAGGATATATGTTATAATTTAAATATATTATATATAATTTTGGGAGGAAGTTAGTATGTATTTTGAAAAACCAGGAAAACAGAATACTAAAGATACATTAGAGAGTGCATTAAAAACAGCTCGTAAAAGGAGTATTAAGACTATAGTAGTACCTACTAGTACAGGGAATACTATAGAGGAGCTTCTTAAGTTAGATATAGATGGAATAAACATAGTATGCGTTACACATGTTAATGGGTTTAAAGAACCCGGAGTTCAAGAAATTTCTGAAGAGAAACTAGCGTTATTTAAAAGTAGAGGAATTAAGGTTGTAACTACAACCCATGTGCTTAGTGGAGCAGAGCGTGGACTTTCACGTAAGTTTGGAGGAGTAAATCCTGTAGAAATAATTGCATACTCTCTACGTATGTTAGGTCAAGGTACTAAAGTAGCAGTGGAAATAGCAGTAATGGCTTTAGATAGTGGTGCTATAGGATATATGGAGCCCATTATAGCTTTAGGGGGAACAGGCCTAGGAGTAGATACTGCCATTATTATGCGTACGTCTCATGGTTCTAATATTTTAGATTGTAAAATAGATGAATTTATTTGTAAACCAAGTTTATAGTATAATTTTATTTAACTTATTTTAAACTCAATATTTCATTAAGGTTATAGAACTGTCTCAAAACAATTTACTAATATAAGATGTAATTTGTTTTGAGATAGTCTTTTTTTGTGTGGGTATATTTCATAGTGGTCCTTTATTTTAAGAATAATTTATTTTCATGCTTAAAATTAGTCTAAAGTGCAAAAGCTAAAGTAAAATAATTTATGTTTTATATCAAGGAGGACATTATGAAACTTAAAAGAATGATTTCTATGTTATTAATAATTATAAGTATAATGAATTTTACTGGGTGCGGTAATTTAAAAGGTCCTAAAAATGATGAAGGGCAAATATCTACTACGGTTGGAGGAAATATAATTGTTCCAGTAACAGAGAAACCAGAAATAGTAAACCCTGCATTTACCAATGTAGGAGAGGTTCAGCTAGTGTCTAATATAATTTATTCTCCACTTTTTTCTTATGGAGAGGGAGATGTTAGAACTTATCTAGCAGAGTCCGTTGACTTTAAGGATAATATGGAGATAACTATTAAATTAAAGGAAAATCTAAAATGGCATGATGGTAAACCTATAAATGCAGATGATTTGGAGTATACAATAAACCTGATTTTAGATGAGAATCAGGATTCACCCTTAAGAGAGTATTTAATTATAGATGAAAAGCCTATAAAAGCAGAAAAATTAGATGAATTAACTATTAAAATAACCCTTCCAGTTGAGAACTCAATGTTTTTATATAATCTTTCCAAGGTGGTTCCTATTCCTAAGCATATTTATGAAAATGAAGGTATAGTTGCCACCTCAGAGAGAAATAAGACACCTATAGGATCTGGTCCCTTTAAATTTAAAGAATGGACTAAAGAAGATAGTATGGTTTTAGAAAAATATGATGATTATTATTCAGGAAGTCCTAAGGCTGATTTCATAACAATAAAAGTATTTTCATCAGAAGAAGCTGCAGAGGAGGCTTTTAATAAGGGAGAGCTAACCTTAGTTAAAGCAAACCCAGAATTATATGATAAAGCCTATAAGGGAGAAGAATTGCAATCTTATACCTTTAGCCAAGGAAGATTAAACTATATAGTTTTTAATCAAAATGTTAGTTCAATGCAAAATATAGTATTTAGAAAAGCACTATCCTATGCTTTAGATAGAAAAGAAATGATAGTTGCAGCCTATGGAGAATCAGGTGCAGAGAAGGTAGAAGAAGGAAATTCAATTTTAATTAAAGAGGCAGAACTATACATAGAAGATGAGGTAGAAGTATATAATCATGATATAGAAAAGTCTAAAGCATTAATAGAAGAAAGCGGAGTTGCTATAAATAACCTTAAGTTAGCATATAATACAGAAGCTTTTGCTCATAAGGAGTATGCAGAAATTGTACAGAAACAATTGAAAGACATAGATATAGAGGTTGACATAGTACCTTATGAAAATGTAGATTTTTATAACAAGTTATATAGTAAAGATGATGAATGTGCTTTATACATTAGTGGATATTCTTTAGGATTAGCTCCAGAAGATTATAGAAAGATGTTTGAAACAGGCTCTTACTATAATCAAACAGGATATACTAACTTTAAAGTAGATAATTTATGGAAGGTAGGGGCAGAAGAGGTAGATGCAGATAGAAGAAAAGCAATTTATCGAGATATACAACGTCAGATTGCATCAGATGCAGCAATTTATGCTATAGATTATGAACAAAACCTTATGGTAGCACAAAAAAACCTAGATGGAGTACCAGAAGCTAAACCTACAGCTAATATACTTTTTGAAGATTGGTCAAAGTTACATTTAAATAATAAATAGACTACATGTAATTTAAGCGCTGAAACTTACCTAATAGTTATAAGAAAGATTACTTTCAACAATGTAAGAAAATTTCAGCGCTGATTCAATTTTGAATATTTTAAAACTCATTTATAAACCAATAGGATACATTTAAATACCACCATACTTTTTAATAAGAAAGTCTATTTTTTCTGGATCTATAGGCCATCCAAGTTCTCTAGTAACATCCAGCATAGCATGGATATTATCCATAGGAGTTTCAACAGGAAGTCCACATCCAGACATTACCGAATAGCCTTTAGGACTATCATAACCATCCCTTATACATATTAATGTAGCTACCTTAACTTCATTAGGAGTACCGCTATACATTACAGTAGAAGGATCTACATTTCCCATGATTTTTATTTGGTTTCCTATAGTTTCTTTACACTTTGATAGGCTTACTACATTATCTATACTAAATGCACTGAAGCCTAAATCTACTATATTTTGCCAAATAGGATCTGTTTTTCCACAAATATGAACAGAAGGAGTTGAACCTTTATCCTTTATGAAGTTAACTAATTGTTCCATATATGGCGTACAGTATTTTCTGAAATGAGTAGGACTAATAACAGTGGAAGATGCCATAGGTTCACAGATGCTAATTCCAACGCCTTGTTTTAGAGATTCTTTCACAAAAGAAATACAACTATCAAGAGAAATTTTGCATAGTTTATGAACGGCTTCAGGATTTCTTATCATGAGTTTGGTCATTTCTTGAACACCAATTAAGAAACATGCATTAGTGAATGGTCCTACTATTGCTGCACTACAAGGAACTTCAGAACCTATAGCATCTTTTACGATTTTCATAGATTCTATATGAATAGGAAGCCTTCCATCCTTTAATGGATTTACAGGGGTAAGTTTACTTAGTTCATCTATAGATTTAATTGCTGGTTCAAGTAGGTCTACAGTATTATCCTCTGGATATTTCATTTTTGCACCCATGGCTTCTGAGATGATAAATAAATCTGTAAATATTTTAGCACCATCTCCACCAAATCTTTTGTGGGTTTCTATAACTGCATGGGATAGAGCTTTACTACTATGATTAAACTCAGAAATTTTTAATCCTGCTACCCTTGCAATGCCGTTGGAAAGATTTGGATTGCATTGTATTCTATCGATAGTGTTTCCTTGAGAAATTGCTATAGCCCTTTCCATAGGAGTCATTTTATCTTTAAACATTAGCTACACTCCTCCTTGAAACAAGTTCTTTGGCTAAACGAGCAGCCTTTGAAGCCTCTACTTCATAACCATCTGCCCCTATTTTATCTGCAAAGCTTTGAGAGATGGGTCCACCACCTATCATGACTACAACATCATCTCTAAGTCCAGAATCATTTAACATATCAATAACTACCTTCATATTATCCATAGTTGTAGTCATTAAAGTAGACATTCCAACTAATGTAGCTTTTGTTTCTTTTACTTTATTTATGAATTCCATAGGAGGAACATCTCTTCCTAGGTCATGTACTTCAAAACCACAGGTTTCAAGCATAATCTTGAATAAATTTTTACCTATGTCATGGGTATCGCCCTCTACTACACCCACAACAGCCTTATGTTTTATCCCATTAGAAGCAAATTTTAGATGAGGTCTAAACTTATCCATACCTGCATACATAGCATCAGAACACATAAGTAGCTCAGGAATATAATACTCCTCTTCCTCATATAAAATTCCTGCCTTATCCATTCCTACAGCTAAACCAGAAGCTATTCCATCATAGGCATCATATCCTAGATTTAGGTATTCATCAGCTTTAGCTCTTACTAAATCTTCATCCATATCAAGGACGCTGTTACATAGAGCATCTAAAAGTAAATTTTTCTTTTCGTCCATTTTCACACACACCTTTTTGTTTTATTGTAGGTTTCTATAAATTCATAAAAAAATAAATTTATATCCAAGTATATAATAATATTTTTTTTAGAATAATTTAGCATTATTTGAAATAACTATTAGTTAAATTTATTTATTTAAAGTTCTAACTAAAAATAATGAAGAATTATCAAAATATATTGACAAAAATTCTAAAAAGGCATATTATATAGAAAATATATATTTATAATTCTTTGAAAGGAAGAGTAAATATTACTAAGTATGTAAAGCGAGTAGAGGATGGTGGAAGCTCTATGAGAAAAGTAGTATTGAAAGACATCCTGGAGATATTTACCTGAAATGAAAAGTAGGGTAGATCGGATTCCTCCGTTAAAGGGATTGAGATGATAAAGTAAATAATACTTAATCAAATTAGGATGGTACCGTGAATATTGCTTTCGCTCCTATTGGAGTGAAGGTTTTTTTTATTTTAATGAAATAGAGCTCATTTCATTAATGTAAGTTTTCTTAGAATACCGGTATAAGGCATCTTGAGATGCTTTAAGAAAATTAATCTATCCTAATATATAATAATTTCTAGTGTGTATAACTCTAAGAATTTATTAGTATTTAATTACTATATCAGCAAGGGTGGTACCGCATATTTTGCCCCTTGAGCCGTTGGCTTAAGGGGCTTTTAAAATGTTTAAATTTAGGAGGTATAACAATGAAAAGAGTATTAGTAAATAATTTAATTGATCATATGAATGAAAAAGTAAAAATATCAGGATGGATTTATCGCATAAGAAAGTTGAAGTCTATTACTTTTATAGTATTAAGAGATAGAACAGGTCTAGTGCAATGTGTAGCTGAAAATTCTATTGCTGAAAAAATGGATTTAAAAACAGAATCTGTAGTTTCTATTGAAGGTATAGTTAAAGAGGGAAAAAATAAATTAAATAACTTTGAGATTGAAATTGAAAGTATTGAAGTTATTAATTCTACAATAGGGGAACTTCCTATAGAACTTAATAATAAAGATCTAAACATTAATTTAGACACTATGTTAAATAATAGAGTATTAAGTTTGAGACATGAAAAGATAAGTTCAGTATTTGGTATTCAAAATATACTAGTTCAGGGATTTAGAGAATTTTTAACTAAGGAAGGATTTACAGAAATTTTCACACCCAAATTAGTATCTGAGGGAGCAGAAGGAGGAACAGAGGTATTTAAGGTTAAATATTTTGAAAGAGAAGCTTATCTAGCTCAAAGCCCTCAGTTTTATAAGCAGATGATGGTAGGTGCAGGTTTTGAAAGAGTTTTTGAGATAGCTCATGTATATAGAGCAGAACAGCATAATACCAATAGGCACTTAAATGAATATATAAGTATGGACTTTGAAATGGGATTTATTGAAGATGAAAGAGAAATTATGGACATGGAAGAAAGACTATTAAAGTATATTTTAAGTAAGGTTAAAGAAGAGGGGAATAAATACTTAGACATACTAGAAGTTAAAATTCCAGAAATCCGAGGAGAAATACCTAGAATGAAGTTGAAGGATGCCTTGGACATACTAGAAAAAGAGTACGGCAAAGAGAACTTAGATGGAGACCTTGACCCAGAGGGTGAAAAACTTATTTATAGATATGCCAAGGAAAGGTTAAACTCAGATTTCATATTTTTAACCCATTACCCAAGGAAAAAGAGACCAATGTACACCATGCCTTGTGGAAAACTAGAGACTTACAGCTTTGACTTATTATTTAGAGGAGTTGAAATAACTACTGGAGGACAAAGAATTCATAATTATAATGAGTTAATAAAAAATATAGAATATAAAGGTCTTAACCCAGAGAATTACAGCAGCTATACCTGTGTATTTAAACAAGGTATGCCAACCCATGGAGGTCTTGCCATAGGATTAGAAAGGTTAACGGCTCAGTTATTAGGATTAGAAAATGTAAGAGAAGCATCACTAATTCCTAGGGACAGAACTAGACTTACACCTTAAGTGACCTTAGGAGCAAAGAGAAAAAAATTAAAATTTAAGTATAAGTTCTAAGTCCAGGATATTATTATACATCCTGGACTTTCATTAAAACATATACAAATTATTGTATTACTTCACAGCTTGAAGTGCAGCTTCATAGTTAGGTTCATCAGTGACTTCACTGCAATATTCTACATAGGTAATTGTGTTATCTTCATCTAATACGAAGACAGCTCTAGTAAGTAATCCTAGTTCATTGATGTATACTCCATATCTATCACCAAATTCTCTAGTTTTATAATCGGAAAGAGTAATTACATTTTTAATTCCAGCAGCTCCACACCATCTACCTTGAGCAAAAGGTAAATCCATTGATATGGTGTATATAGTAACATTATTAAGTTTAGAAGCTTCTTCATTGAATTTTCTAACTTCCATATCACATACACCTGTATCTATAGATGGAACAACTACAAAGATTCTTTTTCCTTTAGTATCTTGTAAAGTAACAGGTTGTAGTTCATTATTAATTAAAGTAAAGTCAGGAGCCTTATCTCCTACTCTTAGTTGAATTCCTTTTAAAGTAATTGGATTGCCTTGAAATGTAATTTCCAAGCATATCATCTCCTTTTAAATTTATATTCCATAGATATAATATGCTCAAATATACTATTTATTATAAGGTTTTATAACAATATTTAAATAGTAAACAATATTATAAAACTGCCTTTACAGCTATAATAATTAAAATAATTCCGCCTAATATTTCAGCTTTTTTACCAAGTAAATCTCCACATTTCTTTCCTATGAAGATGGCAATAAAACTACAAATAAATGTGGTTATACCGATGATACAAATAGCTGGAAGAATAGCAATATTCATAGCGCTAAAGCCAATACCTACTGCAAAAGCATCTATACTAGTAGCTATTCCTTGAAAAAATAAAAGCTTGTAGTTAAGGGGTACAACTTTATTTTCATCTTCTTCTTTATCTGGGAATATGCCTTCTTTTAACATATTTGCCCCTATAAATCCTAATATGATTAAAACTAAAATACCAGAATATTTACTTAAAATTTCTGAGAACATTCCTCCTGCATAATAACCTAGAAAAGGCATTGCCCCTTGAAAGAAGCCGAAGAATAAAGGCATAGCTATAATTTTTGTTTTAGTAGCATCCTTGTACACCATACCATTAGTCATAGATACTGCGGCAGCATCCATACTAAGACATAATCCTATCATTATAATTTCAATAGTACTCATTAAAAAACTCCTTAATCTTATTTTATTAAACTTTAAGTTATCCTCCTCATACATAATAAAAGACCCATGTATAGCAAAGTTTAAAGTATCTCTTTTATTAGAGACATCTTAATTAAGCTATACATGAGTCTTGTTCTTTAAGGCAAGCCAGATTAAAAAATTAATCATTATGTTGACTTGTCACGTATAAAAGCATTATACGCAAACTACTCCCCCATGATACATTATTTTATTATTATATTATAAAACCATGAATAAGTAAATATGATTTACACTTTTATATAAGTTTGATATAAGTAGAAATATTGGATATAATATACATGTAATATAACATGTAGTAACAGTGAAGAGCAACAATATAATTTAAACATAAAATTAAACTGAAAAAGATATTATAAAATAGCTTATCTATATATGGAGAATTTAACTATAAAACTATATAACTATATAAATAGTTAACTATTTGTTCTGTTCATGCGGGTTTCGGGGGTTTGCTGTTTAAATATTATATTTAAACTTATGTTAAATATATAAGAAATTGATATAGGTACAGTGATGATTTTAAAGTGTAAAAAGGAAAGGAGTAATAATGTGGTTGAAGATAAATTTTTAAGCAAAATAAGTAAGTATAATGATGATATTGCTAAATATAAAAAAGAATTTGATAGAATCGGATATTTAAGATTATTAGTAATGATACTAGCCTTGTATTTCACCTATATAGGAATAAAGGTAGAAGTGACAAATAGGGTTCTATTTCTTTCTATAGTTTTTTATGGAAGTTTTATATTTTTAGTAATATATCATAGAAAAGTAAAAAGTAAATTAAAACTGGCTGAGGATATGATTGAAATAAATAATAGATACCTTCAAAGAATTTCTGGTCAGTGGATAAAGTTTCAGGATTTGGGAGAAGAGTTTGTAAATAAGGAGCACAGATATGCATCTGATTTAGATATTGTAGGTAGTGAATCTTTATTTCAATTAATAAATATAACTAATACTTGGCATGGAAGAAAATCTTTAGCTAATTCTTTATTAGAACCTAGGTTTGATTATAATGAAATACTATTAAGACAAGAGGCTATAAAAGAGTTATTTGATGACTTGGATTTTTGTGAGGAAATGGAGTATATAGGTAGAAATAGTAGGAATAGATTAAAAAGTCCTGAAAAATTAATAAAATATGTAGAAGATAAAGGTGTCCTTATAAAATCGAAATTAATTAAAAAGACTATATATTTAATGCCCTTAGTTACAATACCAATTACTTTAATAATACTTATATTTAAAATGAATAATTTTAATTGGTTAATGTATTTTCTTTTAATTGTGCAAACAATTATATGGACAATATCTACTTTAAAGTTAAATTTAGTTCTAGAAGTAGTTAATTATTTTAGAGGAAACCTAGAAGAGTATTTAAACATTTTAAAGTTAATAGAGAAAAAAGATTTTAAATCTAAAAAGTTAAAGAATATAAAAGAAAATTTATTTAAAGATAAAGATTCATCAATTAAAGCTATAAAAAGACTTTCTAATATATCAGAAAGAGTAAATATGAGAAATAATGGATTGTTATATTTAGCTTTAAACATACTATTTCTTTGGGATTATCAATGTGTATTTTCTCTTGAGGATTGGAAGGCTGAAAATGGTGATAAAATAGAAAGTTGGCTTTCCAATATTGGGGTTATAGAAGAACTTATGAGTCTTGCTGTGTTAATTCATATAGATGAAAATGTAACATTACCAACAATAAATCCTAGGGGTGTTAAAATAGAGGCACAAGACCTTGGTCATCCTTTAATAAATAGAGATGTACGAGTTAATAATGATTTAAGTATGAAGGAAAATATATTTATAATTACAGGATCAAATATGTCAGGTAAAACTACATTTTTAAGAACTATAGGTATAAATTTAGTTTTAGCCTATGTAGGTGCACCAGTATTTAGTAAGAAAATGGAGTGTAGCTTATTAGAGATATATACATCTATGAGGATAACAGATGATTTAAAAAATGGAATTTCAACTTTTTATGGAGAATTAATTAGAATAAAGGAAATTATTGAAGGTGCAAAGAATAATAAAAATATGATTTTTCTTATTGATGAAATTTTTAGAGGAACTAATTCTAAGGATAGGATTACTGGAGCTGAAGCTGTAATTAAAAACTTAAGTAAAGCTGGAGTTATAGGGGCTTTAACTACTCATGATTTAGAATTATGTAGTCTTTCAGAGCATAGTGGAATAAAAAATTATCATTTTTCTGAGTATTATAAAGAAAATAAAATATATTTTGATTACAAACTAAAAGTAGGTAAATCCAATACCACAAATGCTAAATATTTAATGAGAATTGTAGGAATTGAAATTTAATTTACATGGGTTCTTTATTTTTAAAGAAAATGGTGTAATTTTAAGTATGTATTAAGTACTTTTAAGTTAATATTCTCATGGAAAGTAATATATGTGTTATTATTTTCATAAGATATATAAGGCATCTTCAAAAAATAAATAAGTCAGAATATACTTTCCATCTTTGACTTATTATTTATTTTCAGATGCCTAAAATAATTAGGGGGAAAGTGTAAATGGGAGAACTGTTAGAAATTTTTACTGACAACTTAGGATGGATAATTCTTGCATTAGCGATTATTTGGCTTATTTGTATTACTTGGAAGAAGGCAGCCCAAGATAAAGCTATTGTAGTTACAGGACTTAAGAGAAGGGTTATAAGTGGTAAGGGAGGATTTGTTGTTCCATTCTTCGAACAAACCAATAGATTATCACTTGAAAACATGAAGGTTGAAGTAAAGACTCATGAATCCTTAGATAGTAATGGAGTACCAATAGATACTGATGGAGTAGCTATAATAAAGGTTAAGTCAGATCCTGCAAGTGTATTATTAGCTATGGAGCAATTTAATACTGGAAAAGAAAGAGAAACTATTGAAGTAATGAAGGGAACTGTACAGGATGTACTGGAAGGTAAACTAAGAGAAATAGTTTCAAAAATGAGTATTGAAGAGATATACAAAGACAGAGAAATGTTTGCAAATGAAGTTGAAAATGTTGCAAAGTCAGACCTTGAAAGGATGGGTCTTGAAATTAAGACCTTTACAATTAGAGACATAGACGACACTAAGGGATATCTTCAAGCACTTGGTGCTAAACAAATAGCAGAAGTTAAGAAAAATGCAGCAATAGCTGAGGCAGAAGCAAAGAGAGAAGAGATGCAAAAAACCGCAGAAGCAAAGAGACTTGGAATGGAAGCACAAATATTTGCAGAAGCTGAAATTGCTAGAGCTAATAAAGAGAAGGAATTAAAAGTTCAATCCTTTAAAGAAGAAGAGAAAAAGGCACAAGCTAAGGCAGACTTTGCTTATGAAGTTGAAAAGAATATAGTTCATAAGAAAGTTGTAGAAACCTTAAAGGATGCAGAATTATTTGAAGAACAAAGACAAACTGATATAGCAGATCAACAAGTACGTAAAAAAGAGAAAGAACTTGAATCTACAGTTAAAAAAGTAGCAGAAGCTGATAAATATAGAGCTGAGCAAGCAGCAGAAGCTGAGAGATTTATGATGATTAAGAGAGCTGAAGCAGAGGCTGAAACAATAAAAATTAAAGGTATGGCAGAAGCAGATGCCATAAGATTAGTAGGAGAGGCTAATGCAGATGCAATGAAGGCTGAGGCAGAGGCTATGAAGAAGAAGGCTGAAGCTTATAAGGAATATGGAGAAGCAGCTATTATTCAAATGTTAACAGATAAGCTTCCAGAGGTAGCAAAGAATATAGCAGAGCCATTATCTAGAACTGAGAAGATGGTTATTATTGACAATGGGGGTCAAGGTGGAGCAGCTAAGGTGTCAAAGAACATAGCTAATATCATGGCTGAAGTTCCAGAAGTTATCAATTCCTTAACTGGTATAGACCTTGTAGAGCTAGTAAAGGGAATAACCTTAAATAAGAAAAATGAAGATTTAGAAGATGATGAAGAAAAAACTATTATAGAACCTGAAACTATAGAATCAGAAGTAGAAGAGAGTTCTGTAATAGAATAAATATTTATACAGTAAAAAGACTCTAGGCTATTAAATTAGTGGCTTAGAGTTTTTATTTTTCAATTTATCATTTTAAGCAAATACAGAGTCTAATAAAGAGTTTAGAAGGTTTCATATAAATATGAAATTTCTACCAAAACCCCTAGTTATGTTGACAAGGGGGGTGTACATTGCTAGAATTAAAAATAGATATTGGTAAAAGTATGGAGAAAAGGTGCCATTAGGGGGGAAAACCATGAATAAAAAATTAAGATTCATAGCAGCGGTAGTTGTAAGCTGTAGTTTAATGTCATCAACAGTATTAGCAGATGACTTATCAGATGCAAAAAGTAAATCTAAAGAAATTGAAACGCAAATTGAAAGTAATAAGGCTAAAGTATCTGAGTTAGAAGAAAACAGAGATAATATATTAAGTGAAATTTCAGAGTTAGACAACAATATGGACAAGTTGTATAGTGAGGTAAATAATTTACAAGCTCAAATTTCACAGTCAACTAATAAAATAGAAGAGCTAGAAGAAAGATCTAGTGAACTTAAAAAAGAGTTAGAAGCCAATAAAAAGGTCATGGATAAAAGACTAAGAGTTTTATATAAAAACAATGGTACAAGCTACATAGAAATTCTACTTAGTGCCGAAGGTTTTTCAGATTTTTTTGAAAAGATAGATATAATTAATACCTTAATTTCTTTTGACAATGAAGAAATAAATAAATTTAAGGCAAATCAAGAAGAATTAGATAAAAATATAAAGGATTCCTCTGAAGAAAAGAAAACCTTAGAAAATGCAAAAGCTATAGTGGATGCAAATTTAGAAGAATTAAATGCTAAAAAAGATGAGAAGACAAAACTTATGGCAAAGGCAGAAAATGAATTAGGAACAGCTGAAAAGCTTTTAGCTCAAAATGAAGCAGAATCTGAAGAAATTTTAGCCAGTATAACAGCTATGGAAAAAGCTGCTAGCAGGCCTTCTCGTGGAGGTTCAATTTCTCAATCAAACACTAAGCCTTCAAATAGTGGGTCATCTTCAAGTCAAGTATCCACTAATGGAATGTACTCAATAACAGGAACTAGATATGCTATTACATCTCCATTTGGAAATAGAACTAGTCCAGTAGGTAGAGGGCAAGAATTCCATAAAGGAATAGATATAGGTGCTCCATATGGTGCTCCGGTGTATTCTCTTAAGGCTGGAACTGTAACTTATGCAGGATGGATGGAAGGATACGGTAATGTTGTTGTGGTAAGTCATGGAGACATTAGTACATTATACGCTCATAACTCATCTTTATCAGTAAGTGTTGGACAAACAGTAGCAGGAGGACAACAGCTATCAAATGTTGGTTCTACTGGATGGTCAACAGGTCCTCATATACATTTTGAAGTTATTAAAAATGGAACTAATATAGATCCTGCACCATATTATTTTTAATACAAATTTTTAGAATATAAGAAGTTTAACATATATGTAGATAAAAACATCTAAGCATTGGCAAGCCACTAATGCTCAGGTGTTTTTATTTTGGATTAAATTTAGTGTTGACATAGTGTATATAAACAATATATACTGTTAGTATAAAGAAGCAATTTAGCTTAATTTTTTTATAAGTACTGTACATACTGAATATTAACAGCGTTAAACAGTAGTTATAGTAAACTTAATTTTAAATTAAAATTTATAAGAATTAATGGAGGTGTTACTTTGTCCAATAAAATAATAGAAATAAAAAATTTGACTAAAGAATATGAAGATTTTAAGTTGGATAATATTTCATTTAGTTTAGATAGAGGATATATTATGGGCTTTATAGGTGAAAATGGAGCAGGTAAAACAACTACTATAAAACTAATTATGAATTTACTAAAAAGAGATGAAGGTGAAATTCAAATCTTTGGTAAAGATAATATTGACAATGAAAGAGAGATAAAGGAGCGTATAGGATTTGTTTATGATGAATGTTTTTATTATGAAAATATCTCTATTAAAGATAATGAAAAAATAATCTCTGGTTTTTATAAAAGTTGGAATACTAAGGTCTTTGAGAATTATTTAAGGAAATTTAACTTAAATAAAAAGCAAAAGGTAAAAGAATTATCTAAAGGAATGAAAATGAAATTTGCCATTGCTTTAGCATTAAGTCATAATGCAGAATTTTTAATACTAGATGAACCGGCTTCAGGACTAGATCCAGTTATGAGGCGTGATATTTTAGATGTATTTCAAGAGGTCATACAAGACGAAAATATAGGTATTTTAATTTCAAGTCATATAATTTCTGATTTAGAGAAGATATCAGATTATATAACTTACATCCAAAAGGGAAAGATAGTTTTCTCTAAAGCTACTAGTGAATTAATGGAGGAATATAAAATAATTAAAGGGGATAAGACTTTATTAAGTAAACTTGATGAAAAAGTTATATATGGATTGAGAGAAACACCATATGGTTTTGAAGGAATAATTAAAGATAAATACATTGAAAAAAGTATAAGGCAGAAAATTGTTAGTGAAAAGCCATCTTTAGAGGAAATTATGGTAGCTATGAATAAGGGGGTAAGAAAATAAATGTGGAAAATGGCCATGAGAGATTTAAGGGGAGTATTTAATCTATACAGCAACAAAAGTGGATTAATTATGATAGTAGTAGTTATATTGTTTGGAGTTGGGAATAAAGGAGCTGGCTTATTTAATTATTTTTTACTAATGGGTGGGGTAATTAGTATAGCCTTTACTGAAATGGAAGCTAGAGATAAGATTCATATTAGTATACTTAGTAGTCCTTGTAAAAGAAGTGATTATGTATTAGGTAAGTTTCTGTTTTCTATTATGTGGATAATCATAGTAACAGTAATAGGAGTGCTATTAAATAATCTAATTTATATGATATATCCAGCAGAGTATTTAAAATTGCCTCCATCTGTAATTAAAGGGACTGTTAGTTATATTCTTATATTTGTAGCTCTTTATTATTGTGTATATTTTTCATTAGGAATAAAGTTTGCAAAGATATTTTACTTTGTTATCTTCTTTGTTATAATGGCAGGAACTTTAACCATAGGTGAGTATCTTAAAGGAGAAGCATTACCTGGGTGGTTATCTAGCATAGAAAGACTTTTAGTGATATTTCAAAGTAATACTTTAGTAAGTAACATTATATTAAGTGCACTGGTATTAGGTATTTTAGCTTTAATTGCTACTATATCAGTGGTTATTTATGAAAAGAAAGATTTTTAGGAGGAGAATTTATGGGAGCTCTTTTAAAAAAGGACTTTATGACTAGTCGATATATCTATACTATTTCTCTTTTAGTTGTAGGGATAGCATTATGTTTTGCTTCTATGTACAGCTTTGAAGCTACACTTTTGATTTATTTATTGGGAACCTTCATAGTACCGTTAATAGCAAATAAATTTACAGCCACAGATGAAATGAGAAGAAACTATGATGTGATAATTAATAGCTTTCCGGTAAGAAGAGTTGATGTAGTGATAAGTAAATTTATTTATTATTTCATAATTTATGTTTTATGTTCATCTATACTTATGTCAATAGTATTGTTAGTTGGAAACTTTAATCAAGAAAATTTATATATAATTTATATTATCCAATCTTTATCCTTTATATATTACTGTTTAATAATTGGGGTTACGAATTTTATATACTATAGATATGATTATAGTGTTGCTGCAAAATACTCTGCAATCATTATTATTGCAGTTATAAATGTGCCTATAATTATTTTGAAGCTTATTGATAAGATACGCCCTAATATTTTCAAAGGAATTAGCAAGTATTTATTAGTAAGTACAATTCCTAGAGTGTATTTAGCTATAGGTATTATTCTAATAGGAATTATAATATATTTTTTCTTTATAGTATTGTCTATAATTGGATATAGAAAGAGAGATTTATAGGTAGATAAAAATTTTCAGAATACATTTAAACTTGGAGGAATTTCAATGAATATAATAATAAACAACTCTTCGGGAGAACCCATATATTCTCAGATAGAAAAACAAATAAAGGACGATATTTTAACAAATAAGTTAGAGCCTAATGAGCCATTGCCATCTATACGAGGACTTGCTAAAGATCTGAGAATTAGTGTAATTACAACTAAGAGAGCTTATGATGAGCTAGAACGAGAAGGGTTTATATACACAGTTCCAGGGAAGGGATCCTTTGTAAATGTTCAAGATAAGGAACTTTTAAAAGAATCTATTATGAGAAATATGGAAGACTATCTAATTAAGGCAATAGAGGAAGGTTCTAAAGCTGGAATATCAGTAGAAGAAATCATAGAAAGTTTAAGAGTACTTGCTGAAGAATATAACCTATAGTAGGAGGAATATGATGGATAATATATTGCATGTGGATAATTTATGTAAAAAATATAAAAACTTTAAGATAAATAATGTTTCTTTACAGTTGCCTAAGGGATTTATTATGGGGTTAATTGGTGAAAATGGGGCAGGTAAAACTACGTTAATAAAACTTATAATGAATTTAGTAAAGAAGGACAGTGGAGATATAAAGATATTTGATAAAGATAACGTTAAATTTGAAAGGGAAATAAAAGATAGAATAGGTTTTGTTTATGATGAAGTTTGCTACTACGACCATATGTCTTTAAAAGAAAATGGCAACATGGTTTCTATGTTATATAGTAAGTGGGATAAGGATAAATTTAATTATTATTTAAATAAGTTTGAGCTTAATAAGGATAAAAAACTAAAAGAATTATCTAAGGGTATGAGAATGAAATTTTCATTATGTATAGCCCTTAGCCATGGAGCAGAGTTTATAATAATGGATGAACCTACTGTGGGATTAGACCCAGTGGTTAGATCGGAAGTGTTAGAAGAACTTCAAAGTTTAATGGAAAATGAAAATATGGGGGTATTAATATCTACTCATATAACTTCAGACCTTGAAAGAATAGCAGATTATATTACTTTTATAAAGGATGGAAGTATTGTATTCTCAAAACCAAAGGATGAAATAATGGAAGCCTACAAAATTATTAAAGGGGACTGCAATATACTTACAAAGGAAGTTGAGAAACACTTTGAAGGCATAAGTAAAAATAGATTTGGTTTCGAAGGGTTAACATCACAAGTCGATAAAGTAAGAGAAATTTTAGGAGATAATATTGTAGTAGATAGGGCTACCATAGAGGATATTATGATTTTAAAAAAGTAAATTGAATATATGTAAGTTAAATATGTTATTTACCATGGTTTATGTATAATAAATTAATTAGTTATACATAAACCATGGTATTTTTGTTATATCAAATATAATTAGGGAAAATTGAAATAATAAAATAATTTCAAGAAAAATTCATGTTAAGATTATGTAGACATTCTTCGTAGTACGAAGTAAAATATTTATTGAGGTGTTGTAGAAATATTAATAGCATAAAATTTTATAGTGGTGGGGATTGATATTATGGAGAAAAGAATAGACTTAACAGAAGGGTCTATAAGTGGAAAGCTAGTTCAATTAGCTCTTCCTATTATGGCAACTTCATTTATTCAAATGGCATACAATCTAACAGACATGCTTTGGGTTGGAAGAATAGGAAGTACAGCAGTAGCAGCAGTAGGAACAGCAGGTTTTTTTAGTAACTTAGCTGCAGCTCTTACCATGATAGCTAAGGTAGGTGCAGAGGTAAAAGTATCCCAAAGCTTGGGACGTAAAGATGAAAAAGCTACAAGGAATTATATTGTTAGTGCCCTACAAATTAATATAGTATTATCTTTAATCATGGGAGTAATAATACTATTATTTAGAAGTAAGTTTTTAGCATTTTTCCAGTTAGAAAATGTGAAAGTTATATCTATGGCAGAAACTTATCTAGCTACAATAGCTATGGGGATGGTTATAACAAATTTAATACCAGTACTAACAGCAATATTTAATGGAGCAGGTAACAGTAAGACACCCTTTATTATTAACACTGTTGGTTTAGTAGTTAATATAGTATTTGACCCAATTTTAATTTATGGTGTGGGACCTATTCCAAAGATGGGAGTCTTAGGAGCGGCCTTAGCAACAATAGGGTCACAAAGTATAGTTGTAACTTGTTTCTTAATATCTATTTTAAAGAGTAAAGAAAAATATTTAAAATTTACTCTATTAAAGAAACCTGATTTTAGAGCTATAAAAACTATATGTAAACTTGGAATTCCTTCTGGAGTTCAAAGCGGATTATTTACTACTTTTTCTATTTTAATAGCAAGGGTAATAGCTGGATCTGGTGAAGTCGCTATAGCAGTACAAAAAGTAGGAGTTCAAATTGAAGCAATAACTTGGATGACTGCAGGTGGATTTTCAACAGCCCTTAGTTCTTTTGTAGGACAAAATTATGGAGCTAAAAAACATGATAGAATTAAGGAAGGCTATAAAGCTACTATTTTAATAGCAGGAGTAGTTGGAATTTTAGCCACTCTAGTATTAATAATAGGAGGAAAAGGAATTTTTTCAGTATTCATAAAAGAAAAAGAAGCTATAAGGTTAGGTACAGATTATTTAAGAATCCTTGGATATTCTCAATTGTTTATGTGTATTGAAATTACAACAGTAGGAATGTTCAATGGTTTAGGACGAACATATATACCTGCAGCTGTAAGCATTATACTGACAGGACTTAGAGTTCCAGCATCTATGATATTATCATCACCAAACCTTTTAGGCATAGATGGAGTTTGGTGGAGCATTAGTATGAGTAGTGTTCTTAAAGGAATAACTATTGTGATGATTCTATATTACATGACTAAGAAGAAGAATTTATTACTCGATAATACATCAGAAAAAAATATATCTGTAGAAGTGATTTAATATAAAGTAGAAGGCTGTGTCAAAATGAGATTTAGATTATTTTGACATAGCCACTTTTATTATTTTATCATTTCGAGCTTTTCTATGACTACACTATAAGAGCCATCTGGAGATGTAACTTCTGCTTTTTCACCTAAATTTCTTTTGTATAACGCTTTTCCTAAAGGACACTCTATGCTAATTTTATTATTAAGAGGATCTGCTTCAACAGTGGTTACCATGGTGAAATCTTCTTCCTCATCATCATCTAGAAATCTTAGGGTTACAATTTTTCCAACACCAACCTGATTTTCTGATATGTCATCATTTATTATTTTTGCCGTTTTAATCATTTTTTCTAGATATCCCATACGTCTATTATTATCAGCTCTATTCTTTTTAGCTGCTTTGTACTCAAAATTTTCGCTTAAGTCTCCATGAGCTCTAGCTTCTTTTAATTCTTCATTTATCTGAAATCTAACTACATTTTTTCTATGTTCGAGTTCATCTTTTAGAATTTGAACTGATTTTTCAGTGAGATAGTTATACATAATTTAAAACCTACCTTCTAAACTAAATTATATTTATATAATACTATTATACAGCTAAAGATATTAATACAATATACTCTTTTAAATAATATGACTTAGTTAAAGGCTCTGTTGAAAATTACAGTGATAGAACATATAAAATCTAAGAATAAATTAAGAAAAGGACTTATTTAAAATTACTTTAAAATAAGTCCTACTTTATAATTAATTTATTAAGTGTTAAATATTATAGTTATTCGTTAACGGAACTGAGTTTGAATAAGTCGAACTAGTGGACTTTCTGGATATAAAATATTGGAAAGTTCATTATAAAGAATAGTAATTCTAAATAATCCACTAGAGGCTGGTGTAAATTCATCAACTTGATAATATAATACTAAGCCTTCAGGAGTTAAATAGAATTTTTGGGTATCTGTAACTCCGGTATATGGTGTAGTGAAATTTATATTCATTTCATTAGCCTTTTGTGTAGCTATATCACTAACAATTTGAGTATAGTTCATGCTATTATTAAATAAATTACCAAAGTCATAGACCTCTCCAGTATTAACATCCATAGTTAAAGAAGTAAATAAAGTACTGCCAGCTGGATTATCTTCAGTTTCTGTGTACAAAGACATTACTATACTTAATAGACCATCAGAATTTAGCGGAACTTCATAAGCACTTTCTACTGTTGTAAAGTTCACTTTATCAGGAACTAAAACTTCATTAAGCCATAAAGAATTCAATGAATCAATAATTTCTTGATTCACTATACTAGCAGTATCTCCATTTTCAGCATTTTCAATAAATGGATATTCAAGTTTGAATTGTGAAGGTGATAATACTTGAGTTTCTAAGGTAGGTGTAAGATTATCTTCTGGTGGGGTATAACGTCTACCAAAGCATTCAAAGTAATCTATTCTGTTTAAGCTTATACCAAAGTAAACCCATCTCCAGCCAGTCCATCTAAATCCATAGGCAGTTCGTCTATCGACATTAATAAGCCATGCCCAAAAAGAATTTCCATTACGAAGCCATATATATACAAATTGGAATCTACAAGGTCTTATAGATCCAGGGGATACAGCTTTAGTCTGTGGTCCTGAAGAAAATGATTTCTTAGGCGTCATATTTGGGGGAGGTCCTGGAGGTCCTCCTGATTGTGGACCTGAAGGTGAACCAGGTTGTGATACTGGGGGTCTTGGTGGTTGATTCCATGGTGGTGCTGATGGGCCAGGACCTCCTGGGAAAAATGGAGGTACTATCCTTTCATCAAAACACTCATTACAACTTTCTTCGTCATCTAAGTATCTATTAGTATAATAATTTTGTGAGTTTATATCATAGGGTTTCCTAATGAACATAACATGCTCCTTAATAGTATTACAATATCATAATATACAATTTAAATTGGAATGTGAGTTTAAAAAAAGTTTTTTTATAAATACATAAAAAAATTTTTTCATGACATACTATTATCATACCAATAAAATCATTATTTGTTTTGTAGTAAGTTTTCATGCCTGTGAATGTTTAAGTGAATTTCATAGAAACGAGAATTTGAAGGAGGAATAGCTTATGAAGAATGTTTATCAATCTACACATATAGCTACTAGCCCCAAAACAAAGCAGCAACTAAGGAAATTTAAAGAGGAATTTTCTGAAGAGTTATCATGGGATAAAGAACGGGGGAAGTACCGGAAATAATATCATGATAGTGTAATGATTTTATTGTTATAATAAATGGTGAAAGCCTTTCTGCACAGTAGCAGAAGGGCTTTCTTTTATAAGAGTTATTGACATAAAAGTTTTTATAAGTAATTATATAAATATAATTGTATAAGTAATGGATGGAAAGGATGATTAGTAATGGTAAATATAGGAAATTATTGGGATGAAAAGCTAAAAGGAGAATTTGATAAGCCTTATTACATAAAATTAAGACAATTTTTGATTAGTGAATATAAAACTGGAAATGTATTCCCAGATATGAATAATATTTTTAATGCCCTTAAATTTACATCTTACGAGGATGTTAAGGTGGTAATATTGGGGCAAGATCCATATCATGGAGCTGGTCAGGCACATGGATTATCTTTTTCAGTTCAACCTGGAGTTAGAATTCCACCATCTCTTTTAAATATGTATAAGGAATTAAAAAGTGATTTAGAGTGCTATATTCCTAATAATGGTTACTTAGTTCCTTGGGCAAAACAAGGAGTATTACTTTTGAATGCTGTACTTACAGTAAGAGAAGGTGAGGCCAATTCACACAAAAATAAGGGCTGGGAATGTTTTACTGATAGAATAATAACATTATTAAATGAAAGAGAGAAGCCTATAGTATTTTTATTATGGGGAAATAATGCAAAGGAAAAGATGAAGTTTATTACAAATCCTAATCACTATATTTTAACTTCAGTACATCCTAGTCCTTTATCTGCAACTAGAGGGTTTATGGGATGTAAGCATTTCTCAAAGACTAATGATATATTAAAATCTTTGGAACAAAAAGAAATTGATTGGCAAATACCTAATATTAATTCATAGTATATTTGAAATTCAAATAGATAAAATATAACTATTTAATATTATAATTATTAAAGTTTATTTATTAGCAAATAGTTATAATGAAGATGAATTAAATATGAAAGAGGGTATATGTAATGATTGAAAAAATTAGTGTGAAAAAGGTTAGAGAAGTTGCAGAAGAACATTTCAGAAAAGGTGAGTTTTATTGTTCAGAAGCAATAGTTGCATCTATTAAAAGTAACTTTGAAGTAGACATGCCAGATGAAATGATTGCCATGGCTTCTGGATTTCCAGTAGGTATTGGAAAATCAAAATGTACATGTGGAGCTGTTACAGGAGCTGTTTTATGTCTTGGATACTTTTTTGGAAGAACTAAAGGAAGTAATCCTCAAGATCCCAAGAGTGTTAAAGCTTTACAGTTAGCCTATGAATTACAAGATAGTTTTAGACAAAAGCATAAATGTTTATGTTGCAGTGTTCAAACTAAAGGTATGGATATGGCATCTGGTGAGCATAAAGCACAATGCATAAGATTTACTGGAGAAATGGCAGAAAAGGCTGCAGAAATTATTGTAAGAGAATTAAATATTGAAAATATTGATGAATAGTTGAGGAAAATGAATATGAATTATATAAAAAAAATACCATTGCCAATGGCAGCTGTAATGCTAGCATTAGCTTCATTAGGAAATTTATTATCATCATACAATATAGTATTTAAAAATATCCTTGGAGTGATATCTGCAATAATATTAATACTTCTTACAATAAAGATTATAACTTGCTGGAAAGATGTAAAAGAAGAAATAAAACATCCCGTTATTGCAGCAGTTATACCTACCTACTCCATGGGGGTTATGCTTTTATCTGCATATTTAAAGGAAATATCTTTCTCATCTGGATTTATTCTATGGTGGGTGGGGGTACTAATACATATAGGCCTAATAATATTTTATTCTAAAAACTTTATATTAAAATTTGATAT
Source organism: Clostridium sp. UBA871 (assembly GCF_002295255.1). Classification (NCBI taxonomy): domain Bacteria; kingdom Bacillati; phylum Bacillota; class Clostridia; order Eubacteriales; family Clostridiaceae; genus Clostridium; species Clostridium sp. UBA871. Next base: position 126,839 of record NZ_DBFV01000003.1, read on the forward strand.
TAAGAAGATGTTTCCAAGTACATTCATTGTTTATGTGGGAATAGGTGTAGGTGGAATAACTGCACCAGCATTTAAATTAGTTCAACTAGGACAAGCTTTTTTCTGGATTGCCTTTATTTCACTTATTATATTAATTCCTGTTTTAGGTTATAGAACCCTTATAGTAAAGGGAATACCAGAACCAGCCTTTCCAACCACAGTAATATTTGCAGCGCCAGCTGCACTTACACTTGCTGCATATTTAAATTCTTTTTCAGAAAAGAATATTAATATGGTCATGTTTTTAGCAGTATTGGTAATGGTATTATATATATGTGGAATAGTGTATCTTGTACAGGGGTTAAGACTTGAATTTTATCCCAGTTATGCTGCATTTACATTCCCTATGGTAATAAGTGCAATTGCAATGAAGGGTACTAATGGATTTTTGATGAAAGCTGGAAAAGAAATTTCTTGGCTAAAATATGTAGTTAAATTTCAAGAGGTAATTGCAACTGTTATAGTATTATATGTGTTTATAAGATTTTTAATGTTTATCCTAAAAAGGGATACAGTTAAAGTAAATACTACAATATCAAGATAATTTAAATATTAATTTTAAATAAACTCTATGAAGAAGATTTTTTCATAGAGTTTTGTTCCTTATTGATGAAAATTAATGATGGACTTTATGAAGAATTTTATATAGAAAGTAGAAAATATATTATGGATAAAAATTGATTTAATATAATATTGTTCATAATAAACATTAAACATACAACTTATATATAAATATCGATAAAAATCCTTTTAAAATATTAAAATTTATTTAAAAATAGGTTGATTTTTGTAATCGATTAAATTAAACTAGATAATTGAGTGGAAATTTAATGTCTAAGGTTTCTAGAAGTAAATTAACTACTTTTAAAAGAAATCAATTATAGGGGGAAAAAAATGGCTAAAAAAGACGGAATACAAACTGATGCTTCACTAAAGAGAGATCTTGGACTAGCTGCAGCTACAGCTATCGTAGTTGGGAATGTAATAGGTTCAGGAATTTTTATGTCACCGGCAAGTTTCGCAAGAGTAACAAACCCAAAAGTAGCTATACTAGCATGGGTTTTAACTTCAATAGGATCATTACTTATTGCTTTAAGCTTTGCTAATTTAGGATCAAAAATGCCTAAAACTGGAGGTCCTATTGTTTATACAAGAGCTGCCTTTGGTGATTTTGCAGGTTTTCTAATTGCATGGTCCTTTTGGATAGGTGCATGGGTAGGAAATGCAGCTATAATTACAGCATTTATGAGTTATTTTACATACTTTGTTCCAGCTGCAAACAATCCACTAGCAGCATTCTTGATATCTTCTGCAGTGGTATGGATATTTACATTAATAAATATATATGGTGTAAAATATGTTGGAAAAATAGGAGTTATATCAACAGTATTAAAAATTGCAGTACTTGTAGTATTTATTGTAATTGCTGCACTAAATTTTGATCCAAGCTATATGAAGACTGTATCTAGTCCAGAAGTAAGCGGAATGGGAACATTACCATCAGCTATAGCTATAGCACTATGGGCTTTTGTAGGATTAGAAAGTGCTACAGTAGCAGGTGGAGAGATAAAAAATCCAGAGAAAAATATTAAAAAAAGTACTATATATGGAATAGTAATAGTGTCTGCCATATATATAGTAATGAGTGTTGTTTCTATGGGTGCTATGGATCAAGCAGCTCTTGCAAATTCAGATGCACCGCTAGCAGATATTATAAATAAAGCTACAGGAGCTTCATGGGGGGGGACTTTCATAGCAGCTGGTGCACTAATTTCTACTTTAGGAGCAACTTCTGGATGGTTATTAACAACAGCTAGAAGTGCTGTTGGAGCAGCTGAAGATGGATTATTCCCAGCAATATTTAAACGTATAAATCCTAAATTTAATACTCCTGTGGCATCTCTTGTTATAGGAAGTATATGCATGAATTTACTTTTAATAATGAACTATGTAGGGTCTCTTAGAAGTGCCTTTGACTTTATGATATTACTAGCTACATTATCTTTCTTACCAGCATACACATTCTCAGCAGCTGCTGAAATAGTATTACTATGTAAGAAATCAAAAGATTTTAGCTTTATAAACTTCTTAAAGAGTTCATTCTTCTCATTACTTGCATTTGCTTATTCTATATATGCTATATATGGAACAGGAGCTGATGTAGTAATGTATGGATTTATATTAATGCTTGTAGGAATACCAATATATGTTTACATGATGCTTCAGAAAAATAAAGAAGATAAGAATATAGATAAAATAAGAGAAGCTGCAGGCTTAGAGAAATAGTATAGAGTTTACTAATTTACTAAGTATGCAAAATAATAACAGTCTGATTAAAATAATTTAAATCAGACTGTTTTCTTAAATTTCTAATATAATCTTAAGTACTTTAACTATTATATTTTAAGAATAGATTAATGTCTTCTTCTATCATTTTTAGAGAAGTTATCCAAAAGTCTTTAGAAGAGATATCAATATTCATTATTTTAGCTATATCGCTTAAAGAATTTTTCCCTGTTGCTGAAAGAAGGGTTTTATATTGTTCTGGGAAGGAATCGCCCCTCTTTAAGTATTCTGCATAAAGACCTTTTGCAAATAATTGACCAAAGGCATAAGGGAAGTTATAGAAATTATTTTCAGCATAATAGTAATGAGTTTTACAAGCCCACATGTATGGATGAAGGAAGTTAGAATCAAGGCCATCACCATAAGCTTCTTTTTGGGCATTAATCATTATTTCATTTAAATCTTTTACACTAAGAGATCTTTCTTTTCTTATTTTAAATAATTCACTCTCAAACAGAAACCTACTATAAATATCAACTATAACTTGAGTACAGTCACTAATTTCAGTTTCTAAGATAGAGAAAGCCTCATCTTTAGTAGCAGTTTTAATAGCTGCTTTTTTTACTATAGTCTCACAGAAGTTAGAAGCTGTTTCTGCTATTGGCATAGGATAATGTGCATTTAATATACTTTCATTGTTAAGGCAATATCCATGATACCCATGACCAAGCTCATGGGAAAGGGTAACTACATCACTAAAGGCATTACCATAGTTTAATAACACCCTACTCTCACCTACATGAGGAAGTCTAGAGCAAAATGCACCTCCTACCTTTCCTGCTTTAGGTAAAACATCTATCCATGATTTTTCCATGGCATTTTTAGCGAAATCTGCTAAGTCATCACTAAAGGTTCTAAAATTATCAATTACACACTTACATCCATCTTCATAGGTGTAAGTCATATCAGCATTACCCATAGGCGCAAATAAATCATAAAATGGTAGACCATTTTTATGGCCTAAAAGTTCGCCTTTTCTTTTGAGATACTTTCTAAATATAGGAAGATATTCTTTAATAGCATCGAGCATTGAGTCTAAAATTTTTCTATCCATCCTTGAATTAAAAAGAGTTTTATCTAGTGGAGAAGAAAACCCTCTTATATCACAAAGTGTTATAACTTCGCCCTTTATTCCATTAATAGCAGCAGCCATACCATCATGAATTTTTTCATAAGCCTTAATTTCAGCCTCATAAGCTTTTCTTCTAATAGTTGAGTCAGCCTCATAAGCCATGTTTCTAATCATAGATAAGGGTAGTTGTCTATTTTCTCCATGTAGTTTTATATCAACCATAAGGCCAGAGGTTAGTACATTTTTAAGTTTGCACCAAGCGTCTGATCCAGTATTTTTCATTTTTGCTATTATAGCTTCTTCTTTATCACTTAGCATATATTTTGCATTTTCTGCTTTTTCTTTAAGGAAAAAATTATGGTCACTAAGTAATCTAGAACCTTGAATTATTTTATCTAAATCTTTAAGATTACCAATCCATTTTGTAATTTTAGCTTCGCTTTCAGCTAGATTACTAATTTTAGAAGAAAGAATATCATCATATTTTAAAGCAGTTGAATTTTTGGTATCTACACTAAGAGTTAAGTGAACCATACTACCTAATTTTCTTGCTAGAGTTTTTAATTCTATATTCGTAGATATGAAATTTTCTAACAACTTATCAGGTGAATCTGTACTATCAATAATGTTATTAGTAGTAGTTATGAAATTTTCTATAAGTTCATCTAGATTATTCAAATCCTCTTTAAATTCATTGCATTCAAAGGAAGAATAAAGCTCTTTAAGACTCCAATTAAGTTCCAAATTTATCATCTCCTTGTATATTTTAATTATATTATAACATAAAAATACAATATATATAATTTTATAAATAAATGTAACTATATAGATAATAAGATGAATTGGAGCTATTACTAACAATTAGGTGATAAAATATATGATAAAAATATAGAAGTGACCAATTGAACTTTTATCTATTAGTCACTTTTTAATATAATTATTAATATTAGATTTTAATTGATTTCTTTAAATTATATAATAAATCTAATTATTTATGAGTTCCATGAATTACATTAAATCCATGATTCTTTAAAAGCTTTTCATGCTTATTATAATTATCACACTCAACATCTATACAAAGAGCTATATGAATGGTATCGACTTTTTTTCTTTTAAGTTGCTCTATTTTATGATTCCAATCTTCTTGATCTGATATAGTTGTATCACAACCACTACAATAGAAGAAGCTTGATAATATAGGTTTTGAATTTTCATACTTTCGAAAGGTATCAGTTAAATTGTTATAGGCATCAAAACATCCAGTTCCAGCACATTGACCGACTAACTTTCTACATGCCATTATTGCTATAGACATAGAAATCCTCCTTATATTTTAAAATGAATAGAATATATAAATTCAGTAATGCTACACAAGGATACTAACATGGGCTATGATACATGTCAAATGGCACAGTATTTTTAGGTTATACAATTATACTTTTTCAATATTAATAATTGTTAGTTATAAACTTTAGTTAGCAAAAATCATTATTCTACATATTATAGAGTATGAGAAGTGAAGTGTTAAACTGTATTACTAATATTATTCTAGGAGGAAATTATGAGAAAGAAAACTATTAAGTTATTAAGTGCTTTAATTTGTGCATTTATATGTGTTGGCTTATTTACAGGATGTAATAAAAATAAGACATCAGACAAAGAAAATCAAGGAAATAAAGATAAAATAACAACTATACGACTTAATGAAGTAACTAGATCCATTTTTTATGCACCAATGTATGCAGCAATTAGTGAGGGATTCTTTGAAGAAGAAGGAATTGAGATTGAACTTTCCACAGGCCAAGGTGCAGATAAAACCATGCAACAACTTATTAGTGGAAGTGTTAATATTGGATTCTCAGGACCAGAGCAAGTAATGTATATTTATAATCAAGGTAGAGAAGATTATCCAGTAGTATTTGCCCAGTTAACTCAAAAGGACGGATCATTTTTAGTATCTAGAGAAAAACATAGTGAGTTTTCATGGCAAGACATTAAAGGGAAGACAGTTATAGGAGGAAGACCGGGTGGAGTACCTGAAATGGCTCTTGAGTATGTATTAAAAAATGAAAATATCGACAAAGAAAAGGACTTAAATTTAGTTACTAATATAGCATTTGACGCAGTTCCAGGAGCATTTAAAGGCGGTACTGGAGACTATGCTGCAATATTTGAACCAACTGCTAGTGTAATAGCAAATGAAATAAATGGATCTGTAGTAGCATCTATTGGAGAAAGCGCTGGAAACCTTCCATATACATGTTTTTATACTGTTCAATCTTATATTAATGAGAATGAAGACTTGTTAGTAAGATTTGTTAAGGCTATTCAAAAGGGGCAGGAGTGGGTAATGTCTAATGAGGATGCTACAGTTGCCAATTCTATAAAAGATTTCTTTCCAGGAACAGATGAAGAAGTAATAGCAACAGTTGTGAGGAATTATAAAAAAATAGAGGCTTACGCTAAAACTCCAACGGTAAGTGAAGAGGATATGAATAGATTAATGGATATTATAGAATCCTACGACTCTGAACTTTTAACTAAAAGACCACCATTTAAAGATATAGTTAATAATTCAATTAGTGAAAAGGCTATGAAGAAATAAAGAAAAAATGATTTTTTAAAATCATTAAAATCTATAAATTATATATACAAATAAATAATTTTAAAGGAACATGTCTTTAGGATTTTAAAGGCATATTCCTTTTATTTATATATGGTATAAGTTTTATTATCAACATTTATTATAACCTCATATATTAGTACTATAAAATATTAAAGAACTTTAAAGCTAAGGATTATAAGTAATAATAGAAAAGAAATTAGAAAACTAAGAAGATAAAAAATAAAGATATGGAGATGGAGATATGAATAGAATAGAGATAAAGAATGTTTACATGAATTATCATACACTATCTGCAGAGACTGTTGCTTTAAAAGATATTAACTTCACAGTAGACGGGGGAGAGTTCGTAAGTATAGTTGGACCTTCAGGATGCGGAAAATCCACACTTTTAAATATAGTATCTGGGCTTATTGAAGCTTCATCAGGAGATATATTAGTTGATGGACGTGTTCAAGAAGGGTACTCAGATAAAATTGGATACATGTTTCAAAAGGATCAACTTTTTGAGTGGTTAACGGTATTGCAGAATGTAAGTATAGGATTAAAAATTAAAAAAATGATGAATGATGATGCAAAAATAAAATTAGAGAAATTATTAAAAAACTATAATCTATGGGAGTTTAAGGACCATTATCCAAGACAGTTATCAGGCGGCATGAGGCAAAGAGTTGCTTTAATTAGAACCTTAGCTTTAGACCCAGAAGTTTTACTTTTAGACGAACCATTTTCAGCCCTAGATTATCAAACTAGACTCAATGTCAGTGATGAAATATACGAAATAATTAAAAATGAAGGTAAAACAGCCATTATGGTCACCCATGACATTTCAGAGGCTGTGTCTATGTCATCTAGGGTAATAGTGCTATCAAAAAGACCGGCAGTAATAAAGAAAATTATAAAGATAGAATTTGATGGAGAAAATCTAACTCCTTTAAAGTGTCGTGAACACAGTAAGTTTAGAGTATATTTTAATGATATATGGAAGGAGATGGATTATGATGATAAGTAAGGAACATGATGAATATTTAAAGAAGGTAAAAAGAAACAGAAGAAAGATTATTTTTACTAGAATACTTATATTAGTTGCATTTTTTCTTCTTTGGGAAGTATTAGGCAATTTAAAGATTATTGACCCATTTTTAACCAGTACACCATTAAGAATGTTTAAGAGTTTTATAAAGTTGTATAATGAGGGAGCTTTAATTAATCATATAACAATAACTTGTTTTGAAACTATAATTGGATTTACTTTAGGAACCTTTTTAGGGACTATAATTGCAATAATGTTGTGGTGGTCAGACTTTCTTTCCAATGTTTTAGATCCATATATTGTAGTCCTAAATGCACTTCCTAAAGTAGCTTTAGGACCTATAATAATATTCTGGGCAGGGAATGGAATGAAGGCAATTATAATCATGGCATTGTTAATCTCCATAATTTCTACAATAATAAGTATACTTTCAGGCTTTAGAGAAGTAGAAGAAGATAAAATAAAACTCTTAAAGACCTTTGGTGCGTCAAAGTTTAAAATTTTAACTAACTTAATCATTCCTGCTACGACACCAACTTTTATATCTGCACTAAAGATTAGTGTAGGACTTTCTTGGGTAGGAGTTATAATGGGAGAATTTTTAGTAGCAAAAAAAGGACTTGGTTTCTTAATAGTATATGGAGGACAAGTAGCACAATTAGATATGGTAATGATGAGTGTAGTTATTCTTTCAATAATTGCTTATTTAATGTATGAAGTAGTTCACTATTTTGAAAAAAAATATGCCACAAAGTTATAAAATAAAAAACAATCCATTACATTTATCAGATTTTAATAAGTGTAGTGGATTTATTATATGAATATAAGATGCTAGAGTATAATAAATGTTTATATTAATAATAGAAATAGTACAAGATTATGATATAATTAAGCATGCAGATAGGGGGAAAAATTATGAAGACAAAAAAAGCATTAGCGTACATAACGTTAATAGGTGTAGTGGTAGCTTGGGGAATTTCTTTTGTTAGTATAAAAGTAGTATTAGATGCATTTTCACCTGTAGGAATGGCCTTTGTTAGGTTTTTTATTGCCACTGTAACACTTATTATAATAAAACAATTTACAAATAAGGAGAAAGTTAATAAAGAAGATTATGGAAGATTGGCTGTTAGTGGAATTTTTGCTATCACCTTATATTTCTTCTTTGAAAATAATGGTATATTAAGGGTGTCTGCCAATTCAGCATCCATAATAGTAGCTACTTTACCTGTAGCAGCAATAATAGCAGATAAAATATTTTATAAAACAAAGATATCTAGATTAAGTGTAATTAGTATTATAGTATCTATATTTGGAATTTATTTAGTTATAGGAAAAGATGTAGTAGGTGGGTCTTTATCAGGATATCTTTATATGTTTGGTAGCGTAATAGCATGGTGTGGGTATTTAATAATTACAAAGCCTCTGTTTAAAAAATATTCTAACATAACCATTACAACCTATCAGTCTATTTTTGGTACACTAGCATTTATACCCTTATTACCTTTTGAAACTATAAATTTCCAGATGATTAATGGTAATATAATTTTAAATCTTTTATTTTTAGCATTAATATGTTCTTCTTTTGGAAACTTTGGATATAATTTTGCTTTTAAGGAATTAGATGTAGGTATATCTACTTTATTCTTAAACCTATGTCCTGTAGTTACTTTTATATTTAGTTTCTTTATACTTGGAGAAACTTTGAGATTTAGTCAAATAATAGGTTCAATAATTATTATATCAGCTGTATATATTGCAACTAAACCGCCTAAAGTACAATCAGAACTTGACGATAATATTAAAAAGGCGGATTTAAATTAATATTCTATAGGAGTTATATACTAGGGAGGGAGTACTATGAAAAAGCTTTTTGCATTGTTTATATTAGCACTTTCCTTTGTAGCATTAACAATTACATTTAACATATATATTTATGAAAGTAAAAAGGTTAGTGCTCTTCAAGATCATATGAGTTTTTTAGCTAGTAAGGGCAATGTTAGTTATATAAGTTCAGAGGAAGAAGCTAGGCTTGAAAAGGAAGAAAAGAGAAGGAAAAAAGAAGAAGAAAAGGCAGCAAAAGAAGAAGCTAAAAGAAAAGCTAAGGAAGAAGCAGAAGCTAAAAAGGCTGAAGAAAAGCGATTAAAAGAAGAAGAGCTTCAGAGAAAGAAAGATGAATTAGAAAAAGCATTAAATGCATCAAAGCAAATAAATCTAGATGTAGCTATAATTAATCAGTTGCCAGAATATAAAAATGGATGTGAGGCAACATCCTTAACTATGATGCTAAATTATGCAGGAGTTAACGTTAGTAAGGATTCTGTAATTGGAAAGGTCAAGAGGGATTTAACTCCAATTAAATATGACTCAAAAGGAAGTATAATAGAATGGGGAAATCCAAAGAAGGGATTTGTTGGAGATATAACAGGTAAAACTCCTGGATATTCTATAGATCCTGTGGCTCTTGCACCAGTAATAAATGAATACTTACCAGATAAAGCACTAGATTTGACAGGGTGTGATTATGGTGAGTTGGAAAATGTACTATCAAGTGGAAGACCAATTGTAGTATGGATAACATCTACTTTTAAAGAACCAAAAGTCTCTCATACTTGGACCAGTAATGGAACAGTTATAAAATCTTATTTTACTCAACATGCAGTATTAATCACAGGTATGGATGAGAATTCAATATATTATAATGATCCTTTAACTGGAGTTAAAAATGCAAAGGTTGATAAAAGCACATTTAAGTCAGTATGGACTAAGATGGGTAAAAAGGCATTATCCTATTATAAATAAAAATAAAAAACTCTATATCTAATCATAATACTAGATATAGAGTTTAAATTTTTATAAATAGGAGTACTGCTAGTTACCTAGAATTCCAACTGATGTTAAAGCATTAGATACTGCTTGTACTTCAGTTGAATTTGCTCCATATAAGTCTGTTGCAGCTTGTATTAAACCAAGTCTTGCTTGAGAGAAATTTGTAGTGGAGTTAAAATAAACAGTTAATGCTCTATAATATATATCAGCAGTTTTTTCACAGCCTATATTTTGAGCAACTAAATAAGCAGCTTTATTAGGAATCCCAGAGTTGATGTGAACTCCACCCCAGTCTCCAGATTCTGTGTTTGGTAGATTTTGATAATTATTCATGTGAGCAGGTTGATCATATAGTGTTGGATTTGCTAAGCTTCTTAATGCATCTCCTGATACTTTTGGAGTATAAATTTCATCTCCAACTACCCAATCAGAAGAATTGAATGTCCATTGACCGCCATTTGCAACATTGTACTTGTCGTAGGTTTGTACTAAAACACCTAGAACGTCTGACATAGATTCGTTTAATGCTCCAGATTGGTTTTCATAAGCAAGATCTGCAGAGTTTGAAGTCACTCCATGAGTCATTTCGTGAGCAACTACGTCAAGATCTCCTGATAATGGAGCAAAATAGGATCCATCACCATCACCATAAACCATTTTATATCCATTCCAAAAAGCATTATTATAACGAGAGCCATAGTGTACAACAGAAGTTAAAGACATGCCTCTATTATCTAAACTATTTCTATTAAATAAATCTTTATAAAAATCATATACAACTTCTGCATAGCTATGGGCGCTTACTGCAGCTTTATCAGAAACTGTAGTACTAGAACTTGTCATTAAAGTACCCGTTGTTGTAGTTCTATAGTTAGCTGTATAAGTGTTTATAGTTCCAGTCATAGGTTTAGTAGTATCTTTTAATTGATATGAGTTAGTTTTATTTTGGTATAAATTTAACTCTCTAGTAGTACCATTTACAGCGATGCCTGTACCAGTAACTGGACCGGCTTCTCTTATTAAACTTTCTGTTTTTATAATATCACCACTATAAGCATCTACAAATATTTCCCAACTTTCCATTTCAGGAAGATCATAAGCAAGGTTTATTTTATAAACTTCATAAGCATTTTTATCGTCGAAGTATATATAATTTTCAGCTCTGACTTCTTCTGTTAATTCAGTAAATGTCTTAGAAGCTTTAGCTATTTCTATAGCTTTATCTGCAGTAAGGGGTTTATTATTCTTTTTAGTTACTGAGGATATTCTATTTTCTAAAGTTCCTGTTAGTCCAGTAATAACACCATTTTTATCAAAGTGTGCAGTTATAGTTTTTCCATAAACTTTTTTTCCGTCAAAGGTTTGCTGAAGTTTTATATGGGTAAATCCTAAATCATCTTGTTCAGCAGTGATAAGAGAAAAGTTATTTTTAATATTTTTCATATTGAATAGTGACATGTTTTCATTTAAGAAATCAATAACACTACTAGAAGATGGATTAACAGTTTCCGATAGGATACCGCTTATAAATAGTTTCATTCCATCTTTGTTGTCAATGTGAACTTTCTCCTTACCTTTGTTTAAATTTTTGAATTCCTTTAAGATATCTGCTTTATTTTTTGTAGGTTTTTCTAAGCCTTGTGCACTTACAGGTTGAAAAGTGAAGGTTGCAGCTAAAGCTACAGTTGCAAGAATTGAAATTAGTTTTTTGTCCATAAGATCATCCCCTTATTAATATTATACTTTTATTATATATTTTTGTATCAAAAATGCTATAAAAAGTTTAAGTCAAATTACTTTAACAGTTTACAGTGAAACACTGAATATTACATATTGTATCACGAAAAATGTAGTATCTTGTAAATAAATTTTTATTTTCATCTTAAAATTCTATGAAGATATAAAAAAAAGAATATATTTTTATGGAATAATATGTATTTGAGATACATATTATATATAAATGTAGTATCCAATTTATTGTAGTATGAATTTAAAAATGATATGATTTAAGATGAAGTAGAAAATAAAAAATTAAAACTTAGGTATAGAAGGGGTTTAATAAGAAGGCTATGGATAGAAGTGTGGAGTTTATAAGTGGAAATAAAAAAATAAAGTTATTAAGAAAACAACTAAGAATGACTCAGCAAGAATTTCAAGATTCTCATTTTACCAGAGGATATTTAGGTTTATTGGAAAATGGAAGAAGGAATATTACATTACAGGCATCAAAGATTATTACCGAAAAGTTTATGAAAAAAGCAAAAGAATTGAATATTGAATTAGAGCTAGAAGAAGATTATTTTTCAAGAAGTGTGGAAGAAGATGCTAAATTATATTGTGAAAAAATCCTTAAAAATGATTTATCCATGGATGAGTTAAACGAAATTATGAATATTGGAGAAGAGTATAACTTAAATTCAATTGAAGCCAAGGTATATAGAAGAAAGGGAGATCTTTATTTTGGAGAAAATCAATATCTAGAAGCCTATAAAAATTATTTTTATTCTATGGATATTTTAAGAGGTGAAGAGCTAAATAGTGAAATATGTTACGTTTATAATAGATTAGGTTATTGTAAATTTTTACTTCTTGACTATGAAGAGGCTATTGTATATTTTAATAAAGCAATATATAATGCAGAAATGTTTAAGGATGAAAAGGTTTTAAGGTATGCTACATATAATTTGTCAGTAGCATATAGCTGTATAAATAAATTTCAAGAAGCTATAGATATTATAAATAAATTTATTCATAGGATTGACATGGAAAAAAGATTTTTAAATTATGTTTATGTGAATATATTAAAGGCCAACTGTTATGAAGGATTAAATGAAATAGATAATGCTATAACAATACTTCAGGAGTTAATTGAAATAGTAAAGGAAGAAAATGATGAGGAAAGTACTAAGATACTAGGACTCATATATAACAATCTAGGTTCCTTATATAGACGAGAAGAAAAATTATCTAAGGCATTGGATTACTATAATAAATCTCAACAAATTAGAAATAAGGTTGATAATAAAAATGTATCTCACACCTTAATTGAAAAGGCCAATATCTATGTTAATAAAAAGCTTTATGACGAAGCTATAATGATAATAGAACTTGGTATTGAAAAAGCTAACGAATATAATGATTATGAGTATATATTTAAGGGCTATGAACTCCTTGAGAAAATTTACTGTGAATTAAATATGAAAGAAGAATTAGAAAAGATTATAGAAGCTGCTATTGGGGTTTTGAAAAATACTAATAATTCAGATTTGAAGATAAAATATTATACTAAACTTCAAGAACTTTATTTTAAAAATAAAGAATATGAAAAGGCTGAAAAGTGTTTATATATGATACAACATTTATTGCAATCTGTTTCTTTCAATGATAAAATATGTATAAAGGAGGTGCTTTGATAAATGAGTAAGTTTTGTAAAAAAATGTGTGTACTAGGAGTTTTTGTTTTACTATGTGCAACAGTTATTGGTATTCCTAAAAATGGAGAACATCCACCACTATTAGGAAGTATTAGCTCAAGTGAATTACTATAGTTTATAGTTAATGAAAGTGGCTATTTTAATATGGAGCTATCTATTTTAAAATAGCTCTTTTTACATATAGAATTAAAAATTAGTATAATAAAAGGACTGAGATTATCTCAGTCCTTAGTTACATTAAATTCTGTTTACTCAATTATCTTTCTTTACTATCAATTTCTTTGACAATTCTTTCAATGAATTTATCTATAGAAATTGAACCCTCATCTCCGTTTTTACGGCTTCTTACTGCAACTTCTTTATTTTCAGCTTCTTTTTCTCCTACAACTAAGATATAAGGAGCTCTTTCATTACGTGCTTCTCTAATCTTATAACCAATTTTTTCTGCTCTGTAGTCAACTTCAACCCTAATATTATTTTTCTTAAGTTCAGCATAAACTTCATCAGCATAGTCATGATACTTCTCAGAGATTGGAAGTAGTTTAACTTGAACTGGTGCAAGCCATACTGGGAATGCTCCTGCATACTTTTCAATAAGAAGGGCAAGAGTTCTTTCATAGCAACCAATAGAAGTTCTATGAATAACATATGGATATTTTTCTTGACCATCCTTATCTACATAAGTCATTCCAAATCTTTCAGCAAGAGAGAAGTCTATTTGAGCTGTAATTATAGTGTCCTCTTTACCATGAACATTTTTAATCTGAAGATCAAGTTTAGGACCATAGAAGGCAGCTTCACCAACAGCTTCAGTATATTCAATTCCAAGATGATTTAAGATTTCTCTCATCTTATTTTGAACTGCATTCCAAGCTTCAGGTTCTCCAATATATTTTTCTTTATTATTTTCATCCCATAGAGATAATCTATAACTAATATCTTCTCTAAGACCTAGAGTATCAAGCATATAGTTAATCAAGTCAACTACCCCTTTAAACTCATCTTCAAGTTGATCTGGTCTACATGCAAGGTGACCTTCAGAAATTGTAAATTGTCTTACACGAATTAATCCATGCATTTCTCCAGAAGATTCATTTCTAAATAATGTAGAAGTTTCAGCATATCTTAGAGGTAAGTCTCTATAACTTTTAGATTCAGCTTTATAAACTGTGAATTGGAATGGACAAGTCATAGGTCTTAATGCAAATACTTCATTATCCTTTTCTTCATTACCTAGTACAAACATTCCTTCTTTATAATGGTCCCAGTGTCCAGATATTTTATATAAATCACTTTTAGCCATTAATGGTGTTTTAGTTAATAGGTAGCCTCTTTTTTGCTCTTCATCTTCAACCCATCTTTGAAGAAGTTGAACAATTCTAGCACCCTTAGGCATTAGAAGAGGTAGACCTTGACCTATTGGTTCAGAGGTAGTAAATAACTTTAGTTCTCTTCCAAGCTTATTGTGGTCACGTTTTTTAGCTTCTTCTACAGCTTCTAGGTATTCATCTAGTTCTGCTTTCTTTGTAAAGGCAGTTCCATAAATACGAGCAAGCATTTTATTTTTTTCGTTTCCTCTCCAATAAGCTCCTGCAAGTTTAGTTAACTTGAAAGCTTTCACTGGTTTTGTAGTCATTAAGTGAGGCCCAGCACAAAGGTCAGTAAACTCACCTTGTTTATAGAAAGTTATGATTTCACCTTCTGGTAGATCTTCTATAAGTTCTACCTTATAAGGTTCATCTTGTTCCTTCATAAGTTTAATCGCTTCTTCTCTTGGAAGTTGAAAACATTCAATTGATAAATCTTCCTTAACTATTTTTTTCATTTCAGCTTCTATTTTATCTAAATCTTCGTTAGAAAATCCACCTTCAAGGTCGAAGTCATAGTAGAAGCCATTATCTATAGCGGGTCCTATAGCAAGTTTTGCTTCAGGAAATAGTCTTTTAACAGCTTGTGATAATATGTGAGCAGCTGTATGTCTAAAAGCTCTTCTACCTTCATCCTCATTAAAAGTTAAAATATTCAATTCACAATCCTCTTTAACTATATAACGAAGGTCTACAGTTTTTCCATTTACTGTTCCAGCTGTAGCGACTCTAGCGAGTCCTTCAGAAATACTTTTTGCAATTTCAATAATACTCATTTCATTTTCTAATTCTTTAACTGATCCATCTTTTAAAGTAATTTTAATCATTTAAAAATCTCCCTTCTATATCTAATATTCTAGCCAAAAGCTTTAAGTGAGAGTCCAAATCTTTGATTTGGTTCCTCGAACTTACTCCACCGAATGTATGTGAGATGGAGTTTCATATCGAGCAAAGCGAGAAAAGTAAATCTTTGATTTGGTCCTCGAATTTACTTCATCCAACCTATGTGAGATGTAGTTTCATCTTATATAAAATAAAAAAACTCGTCACTTTTCATAAAGAAAAGGGACGAGGTATACCCGTGGTTCCACCCAAATTGTCCTTAAACTTATTAAAATTAGATTATAAAGATAACTAATTTAACAAATTGATATAAAGGACCACTTTAAAAACTATAACGTAGTTAACGGACTTTATTAGAGTCACTCAGAGGTGGTCTTCAACATGATTTATTTAAAAGCAATTTCAGCTACTGTGCTTTCTCTCTGTAAATAAAGTGACATATCTACTGTCCTCTTCATTGCGATAATATTATTAGTTATTATTCTATTATATCATAAATCTTAGGTTATGATGCAGAAATTATTAACTTTATTTTAACATATATATGTTTAATGTCAACATAAATTGTTAAGTAAATAAAGAATAATAAGAAAGGATTACATTTAATTTATATTTATGTAAATTTATAATATGTTAGCGAAATAAATAGTATAATTATATTAAGGATTGCTTGAAATTAAGAAATATTTAAGTGAAAATATATAATTAGAGGTGAGGATATACTATGAATCGTAATACTAATCTAAATGTTATGGATGAAATGTACTATAGTGATTTATGGATAAAATTATGCAAGAGAAGTAAAGATATTATTCTCACTAAGGATGAAATAAAAAAGTACAATGCTGAAGGAATTAAAAAGGGATATATTTATGATATATTTAATGAACCCAATGAAGTAGCTAAAGAATATGTAGTTACTATGATAAATTGTGTAAGTAAGATTCCGGAAGGTGATAGATACAAGAATGGTAGTAAAGTAAACAAGGAATATTATGATAAACTTATTGATGATATGAATTTAAAAGAAATAAAGGACAAGATTTCTATAGAATATGGATTGGTGGTAAAGAGGGGAAGTATAAGAACATTTCCTACTAGTGATAGAGTGTTTAAGGGGGATAAAGAATATGATTTAGACAGATTTATGGAAAGTGCTATATATGCAGCGGAACCTTGTATTATATATGCTTTTAGTAAAGATGGAAAATGGTGTTTTTGCAAAACCTATAATTATTTAGGATGGATTAAAAAAGAGAATATAGCTTTTGGAAGTAAAAAAGAAATAGAAGAATATTGTAAATGCAAAGATTTCATTGTAGTTACAGGTAAAAAGATAAATCTCGGTTATAATCCTTTTATAGAGGCATTAAGAAATTTAGATATTGATATGGGAGTAAAACTACCAATAGAAACTAATTTGAGCAAGGAAGAATTAATTTATGATATGTATAGTGAAGGTAATTATGTAGTTAAGTATCCACTAAGAGAAAGTAATAGTAAATTAAAGTTTACTAATATTTTAATTCCATACAATGAAGATGTTCATAGAGGATATTTAAAATGTAACAGAAGTAATATATTAAAACAAATATTTAAATTCCAAGGAGAAAGGTATGGGTGGGGTGGAGAATTCAATGGAAGAGATTGTTCTTCCCTTATCATAGATACCTTTAGAAGTTTTGGAATACAATTTCCAAGAAATAGTGGTGATCAATTAAAAAAATCAGTTGGGAAAACATTGCTTGTTCATAAAGAAATGACTTATCATGAAAGATTGAAAATGTTAGATAGCTTGAAACCTGGAACCCTTATATTTTTAAATGGGCATGTAGCTATGTTCATAGGGAATTATAAAAATAGTCATTATATAATTCACGATGTTATAGGAGTATTTGTAAATAAAAAGGATTATGAAAAGAAAAATAAAGGGCAGAAGGAACAGGTTAATGAAGAAAAGATATACTTAGGAATAAAGGGTGTAACAGTATCTGAATTAAAAGAGATATACACCTCTAGTGGAAAACCATATGTTGAAGAGATTATTGGAATTAAGGACATATTCAATTAAAGTTAGAAGCAAAGTAATAGTAACAAAAAACAAAATATAGAAAAGATTATTTAAGAAAGGGATAAACTAATGAATCAATGGCTATACGGAATAGATAAGGGTATAACTGATGCTATACATTTTGGGTTACAGAATAAAATTTTTGATACTATGATGCCATTCATAACAAGGCTGGGAGATGCAGGGTTTATATGGATAGCAATTAGCATTATTCTTATATGCACTAAAAAATATAGAAAAGTAGGAATAACAAGTTTACTAGCAATATCTATAGGTACAATTTTAACAGAGGGAGTAATAAAGCATTTAGTGGAGAGAGTAAGACCCATTATTGCATATCCTATAGATAATCCTCTAATAAAACTGCCTATTAGTTTTTCTTTTCCATCAGGGCATACTGCATCTTCTATAGCTGTAGCATATGTACTTTCCACATATATTAAGAGATATAAGTTTTATTTTATATCTTTGGCAATCTTAATAGGTTTTTCTAGAATATATTTGTATGTTCATTATTTTTCGGATGTATTAGGTGGAGCAGTAGTTGGACTTGTAAGTGGAATTCTAGCTGTGTATATAATGGGGAAAATTAATAAACAAAAAGAAAAAAATTGGAATATAAGCATATAAAATAACTAAAGGGGTGTCTCAAAATAAGCTAAATTTTATTAAAGTACAAGCTCAATACTTAGTAAGATTTAGTGAATTATTTTGAAACAACCCTTATAAATAGATTTTGTAATTGGGTAAAGTTATAAAATTTAATTGTTAATTTATAAAACGAATATCAGCTGAATTGTGATTTAAAGGTCTAAATACATATCCTTGAGCTTTTAAACCTTCAAGAATTTTTGGCATTGCATCTAATGTGGTATATTTGAAGTTTGTATCATGCATTAATATATTAGCTGTATTAACGTTAGAGCTACCATCAAGAACACTTTTTATTATACTTTTTTCATCCAATGTTACCTTAGTAGCATCTGAAGAATCAACATTCCAGTCAAAATAGGTGTACCCACGGTCTTTTAGGGCTTTAAAAATACAATGAGGCATATTTTTATGTTCACTCATATATCCTGTATTTGAACCACCTGGGAATCGTAAAATTTTAGAGGGTTCTTTACCGGTTATTTCTTTTAGCTTATTATCAAGAGCTTCCACATCACTAATAAAGGCCTTAGTAGATGAATAAATCTTTTGATAATTATGACTATATGTATGGTTAGCAAGAACATGTCCACGATTAACGATTTCTCTATAAATGTCATCAAAGCCTTCTTTGTATATTACAAAAAAAGTCGCTTTAGCATTGTATTTGTCAAGTACATCTAACAGTTTTAAGGTATTAGATGAAGGACCATCGTCAAAGGTTAAATGAGCAATCTTTTTTTGTGACATTGCCTTATCATATGCGGATTGTTTTTCACTTAGTTCTTTTTCTAACTTAATATTTTCTGCAAGTATAGAGTTGTTAGACGATGATAAAGAATCGATTTCTTTTATTAGATTACTTTGCTTACTAGAAGATACAAACATTTTTGTTGTTGCTAATACTGATATAAAAAAACATAAACATAAAGCTGATAAGGATATAATACTTAATATAGAGGGTTTCTTTCTTCTTCTTCTTCTAATATTCCCTTTTGATGATTCAAGATTAATATTGTAATTCATGATTTTAGCTCCTTATGTTAATTATTAATTTCAGCAAGTTCGTCAAGTAAGGCATCTAAATCTGAACTTGACTCTAGCAAGGTCTTATTTGCTTTATGTAAATTAGCCTTTGTAGCTTTAAGGGATTCTATTTCAGTAGATAATTCATTATTTTTAAACTGGTATTCTTTCTCCTTTGAATTAGCAAAGACTGAAATTCCTATAAATATGAAGCAAAATATAGAAGCCATTACACAGAGTTTACCATGTGAGTTATTATGTTTTTTAGAATGAAATAAAGTATTTTTCATAAGAATCTCCTTTAATTAGTTATTATGTTTTATACTAATAATTATAAAGGAAATATTATGTATAATCATTACGAAATAGTAACAATTTGAAAACTTTTTTGTTGTTTTTTATATTTTAAATTTAATTGTAAACAGTTTTGTGGTATAAATTACATTGTAAAATTAAATAGGTGTATTTAAGGAGAAGGTATAAGTATGTATATTAACATGCCAAGGTATATAGAGAATTGTATTAATGACATAGAAAGAAATGGCTTTGAAGCGTACATAGTAGGTGGGTGTGTAAGAGATAGTATTATAGGTAAAAAGCCTAATGACTGGGACATATGTACCTCAGCAACTCCAAAGGAAATAAAGGAAATATTTATAGATAAAAAAACTATAGATGTAGGAATTGAACATGGAACAGTGGTAGTATTAATGGAAAATGAAGCAGTAGAAATAACTACATTTAGAGTAGATGGGAATTATTCCGATGGGAGAAGACCAGATAGAGTAGAATTTACTTCAAAACTTATAGATGATTTAGGAAGAAGAGATTTTACTATAAATGCTATAGCTTATAATCATAAAATAGGAATAATAGATTATTTTAATGGAATTAAGGATATAGAAAATAAGGTTATAAGGTGTGTAGGAGAACCAAATAAAAGATTTAAAGAAGACTCATTAAGGATAATGCGAGGATTAAGATTTATGGCACAGTTAAACTACAAAATAGAAAAAGAAACTCTAATTGCCATAGAGAATAACAAGGAGCTTTTTAAGAAAATTTCTAGGGAGAGAATAATTGTAGAGTTAAATAAGCTAATACTATCTGATTACCCTGGTGATGGAATTAAATATATGCTTAGTATGGGAATTATGCCTATATTAGTACCTTATCTATATAAAGATAAAGAAAAATATATTTATGATTTCTTTAAGGTAAAAGAATGTATTAAGGTTATAGAGGGATGTCCTAAAAAACTTTATGTGAGATTAACTGTATTTTTGTACTATATATTAAAAAGTAATAAAGATGAAAATAATATAAGAATTGATTATAAAGAGAATACATCTAAGTTAATACCTAAGCAAGACATAAAGATAAGCATTAAATGTAAAGAAATTCTTAAAGAACTTCATTATGATAATAGGACAATAAAGAACGTAAGTACACTTATAGCATATTATGATACTCCAATTTATGAAGATAAAGCATATCTTAAAAGGCTATTACAAGGAACAGGATTAGATGTATTAGGAGAATTAATAGTTGTAAAAGATATAACGAAAACATTTTTAAAAGAAGAAAACTTAGAAATGATAACTCAATTCAATTTAAATAAGACGAGAATAGAATTAATTTTAGATGAAATTATGAAAAATGAAGAAGTCTATAGGAAGACTGACTTGAAAATTACAGGAAAAGATTTAATAAATTTAGGGGTAAAAGAAGGCATAGTAATAGGAAAAATATTAGATGAATTATTAGAAATGGTTATTAAAGATCCTAAATATAATAATAAAGAAAAGCTAACTATATATGTAAAAGAAATATATGAAAAGTATAAAAGCAATGAAAATAAATAAAAAATAAGACCACTATGATTTAATCAATTAGTTAATCATAGGGTCTCTTACCTTATCTATATTCATGGTGTTTAGGATTTACTGAAACTTTTTCTACAGCTCTAATAACTTGAGCAGTTATACAGATTTCTTCTTGCTTGTCAATTTCATTTAAAGCAGTAGTATAAATTTTACCTTCTTCACTAACCACATACTTGGGTTTTATAGAATTTAGGGCAAGAGCAGACATATCATCAAGGCACTTTTGACAAGTGCAAATATTAGGATAATCTTTAAGCACACTTTTTAAAACATGTTCAACTTGATCTTCTGCATAATTTTTGTAAGGTGGCATAAAAAAATTCCTTTCCAATATAAGTCTATTGGTAATTATTTTTAATTACCAATAGACTTTAATTAATTATTTTAAGTAAAATTATAATTCCATTTTCTTAACGTTTTCTGGGATTATAAGATCTGCAAGTGTTGCATTTTTTACATCTTCAATAGTAGCTTCTGGTCCAAGTTCCTTAAGAACAAGACCTTCTGAAGTTACTTCAAGAACTGCCATTTCAGTAATAATTAAGTTTACTTGATGAGCAGCAGTTAAAGGAAGTGTACATTTCTTTAATATTTTTGGATTACCTTTAGCTGTATGTTCCATAGCTACTATAACTTTTTTAGCGCCAACAACTAGGTCCATAGCTCCGCCCATTCCAGGAACCATTTTACCAGGAATCATCCAGTTTGCAAGGTTTCCTTCTTGGTCAACTTCTAAAGCTCCAAGTACAGTAGCAGCAACATGACCGCCTCTGATTATTCCGAAAGATACAGAAGAATCAAAGAATGCAGCTCCAGGGATAACAGTAACATGTTGTCCGCCAGCATTTACTAGGTCTTTTTGCTCTTCTCCAGGAGCAGGAGCAGCACCAATTCCTATGAATCCATTTTCAGATTGTAATGTTACATCTATGCCTTCTGGTATATAGTTAGCTACCATTGTTGGAAGACCTATACCTAGATTAACTACGTCTCCATCGTTAAGTTCTTTTGCAACTCTTTTAGCAATGACTTCTCTTATCATGTTCTTATCCATGTTAGTTCTCCCCCTTTACTATATAATCAACAAAGATATATGGTGTCATAACTACGTTTGGATCTATATCTCCAACTTCTACAAGCTCTTCAGCTTGAACGATTACAGTATCTGCAGCAGTAGCTATTAAAGGATTGAAGTTTCTTGTTGCTTGATTGTAGTATACGTTTCCTTTTTTATCAACCTTTGAACCGAATAAAAGAGCAACATCTGCTTTAAGAGGTTTTTCAAGAATGTATTCTTGTCCATCAACAGTAATAACTTCTTTACCATCTTGTACAATTGTTCCAAGGCCAGTTGGAGTTAAGAATCCACCAAGACCAGCTCCGCCACATCTGATTCTTTCAGCAAGAGTTCCTTGAGGTGATAATTCTACTTCCATTTCTCCAGAATTCATTTGGTTTCCAGTTTCTTTGTTTGTACCAATATGTGATGCAATAGTTTTCTTAACTTGTTTGTTAACTATTAACTTACCAATACCTCTATCTGGAAATCCAGTATCGTTTGCTATGATAGTTAAATCTTTAACGCCTTTTTTAACTAAAGCATCTATAATAGCTTCTGGAGTACCTACAGCTAAAAATCCACCAATCATAACAGTCATTCCATCTTGAATTTTAGCAACTGCTTCATCAATTGAAATAAGTTTATTCATATGTTAAACCCTCCATAAATAAAAAATTTTCTTCCATACTAGTTTACCCCTAATTTAAATATTTTGCAATGTATAAAGGCTGATTAAATTTTTAATTAAAAAACTAATGAAATTATTTATTTTAAATTATTAAGGTCTAATTTTGTTAAATATTACACGAAATACTTAAAACTATATTTTCTTCATTTAATATATCTATCTATATAAATAGGTATATATGGAACTATTTATATAGATAAATATAAAACTAGTTACCTAGGAAACTATATAAATATATAACTAGTTAACTAGTTGTTCTCGCCACAAGGGTTTCAGGGATTTTGATATTTTAAAAGTGGAAGAAAAGCTGTATTAAAAGAGAAAGAATTTATAGATTTATTATTTTTGATTTAATTATAATAATGGGTAAGTATAGAGATGTTTAGATACTTATAAATAAGCTAAGGATATTAAAAAAGAATCATTGGTTTATGCTATAATTAGGTAATAATAAAGTAAGAAAGACACTATAAGAAATTGTGAAATATATAAGGATATTTAAAAGTTAGGAAGTGAGATTTTGGGAATTAGATTTATTTACGGCAGAGCAGGTACAGGTAAGAGTTATACCTGTATTGAAGAAATCTATGAAAAATCCTTTGATAATAAAACTCCATTAATATTAATAGTTCCAGAGCAGTTATCCTTTAGAGCAGAGAAGGCTCTCATTGAGAGGATTGGTGCCACTGGAATAAATAATGTACATCTTTTAAGTTTTAAAAGATTAGCTTTTACTATTTTTAATGAAGTAGGTGGAGTAACTCATAAGTACATGAATGATACAGGAAAAGCAATAATTGTAGGAAGAGCTATAGATGAGTCAAAAGATAAACTTAGCATATTTAAACAAGCTACAAAACAAAAGGGGTTTATAGATAAAATCATAGGAGTACTTACGGAATTTAAAAGACATAAAATTACTCCACAGACTCTTAAAGATTTAAAGGAAAATGTGGATGAAAGTTCACTACTAGTGGATAAGTTAAGTGATATTGAAGCAATTTATTCAAAGTTTCAAGATAAACTTAGTGAAGGATATTTTGATCCTGAAGATAATTTAACCATTTTAAAAGGAAAGATTGAAGAAAGTAGGTTTTTAAAGGGAGCAGAAGTGTGGATAGATGAATTTAGTGGCTTCACTCCTCAGCAATATGACATCATAGGAAAACTTTTAAGAGTGTGTGCCAATGTCAATATAACAATACCCTATGGTGGGGATGAGGTCAAAGATAAAAATGAGGATACTAATCCTTTTTATCCAATTTATACTACAGAAGAAAAGCTTACAAAACTTGCACAAGATTATGGATACTATCCTAAAAATAATCTTCATTTACACATTGGACATAGATTTAAAGAAAGTGAGGAATTGTCCTTCTTAGAGGAAAACTACTTTAATAATAGGGGAAAAGCATTAAAAACTCCTACAAAAAATATAAGTATATTTAAAGCTCAGAATCCCTATGGAGAAGTAGAATATGTAGCCAAGGAAATATTGAAACTAGTTAGAGAGAAGGACTTTAGATATAAGGACATTATAGTTATAAGTAGAGATTTGGAAAACTATAAGGACATAGTTAGAGTAATATTTGAAGAATATGAGATTCCATTTTTTATTGATGATAAGGAAGATATAGCTTCAAATCCATTGGTTATATATATAACTTCACTTTTAAACATATTTTCTAAAGGCTTTAGAGATAATTCCATAGTTAATTATTTTAAAAGTGGTTTTGCAAATTTATCACCATCAGAAGTAGATTTACTAGAGAATTATGTTTTAGAGTTTGGTATTAAAACTAGGAAAAAGTGGATAGATGATAATGATGAGTATTGGAGAGAGAGTTCTAAGTATGAAAATATAATAGAAATAAAAAATAAAGGAATAGAGCCTCTCATTAAATTAGAGGAGAAATTAAAAGGTAAACATAAGGTTAAAGATATTTGCTCAAGTATTTATAAATTCTTAGTTGATAATAGAGTTTATGAAAATGTAAATGAATATATAGAGAAATTTAAAAGAGATAATAATCTTTTATTAGTGGATGAGTATAGTAGTATCTGGAATATGCTTATTGAGCTTTTAGATCAGTTTGTAGATATTCTTGGAGAAGAAGTGGTGACCATTGAAGAGTTTAATAATATCCTATCTATGGGCATATCCCATAATAAAATGGGGTTAATTCCTACATCTATGGATCAAGTAGTGGTAGGAAGTGCTGAGAGAATAAAGGCTCAAGAGGTAAAGGTAGCTATAGTTGTTGGTGTAAATGATGGGGTACTTCCAAGGATTACAGGAGATGAAGGTCTATTTAATGATAATGATAGAATAGTGTTTAAAAATAATAATATAAGTGTGGCAGATAATAGCTTTGAACTAGCCTTTGGAGAACAATATTTAATATACAATTTGCTAAGTATTGCAAGTAATCTACTATATATTACCTATCCAATTGCTGATTTAGAAGGAAAGACTAAGAGATATTCCATGGTGATTTCAAGGTTAAAATCCTTATTTACTAATGTTTTGGAGAATACAGATATATTAAAGGATGAAGTTGGAGAAGATGAAAAAGGCATAGTAGGAAAAACTCCTACCTTTAATAATTTAATAAAAAAGCTCCATGAATATATAGAGAAAGATGAGATAACAGACCTTTGGAAGGAGATATATAGATATTATTATAAGGAGCCAGAATATAGAGAAAAACTTCTCAAGGTAATAAGTGGCTTTACATATAAAAATCATATAGAAGCCATAAGTAAAGATAAAATAAGGCAATTATATGGGAAAAGTCTCAGTGTATCTAAAATAGAAGCCTATGCAAATTGCTCCTTTGGCTATTTTGTAAAGTATGGTCTTAAAGCTAAGGAAAGAAAGATTTATACCTTTGCACCCCTGGATTTTGGAAATCTAATTCATGAAGGCCTTGAAAAGTTTTCTAAAAGAGTAGAGAAAGAAAAAGCGGTGTGGGGAACTTTAGATAAAGAATTTTGTGAAAGAGTTATAAGTGATGTTATATCAGAGCTTATAAATTCTGAGGAACATAGAATATTAAAAAGTTCTAAGAGATATGAATATGTAGCTACAAGGGTAAAAAGAATTTTATACAGAATGGTGTTAATTATTAATGAGCAGATGGAAAGGGGAACTTTTCAGCCTATAGGCTATGAAATTTCCTTTGGATTTGAAAAAGATGATTATTATCCACCAATACCAATAATTTTATCCACAGGAGAAGTAGTAAAATTACAAGGAAAGATTGATAGAGTGGATAAAACCTCAATAGATGGAGTTAATTATTATAGAGTTGTGGATTATAAAACAGGAAAAATAGACTTAGATATAAATGATGTATATAATGGATTAAAAATTCAGTTACTAACTTATTTAGATGCAATTTTAACTCTTGAACAAGAGAAAGTGTCTAAAAAACCAGTGGTATCGGAAGGAAAAGGAAGAACCATGCCAGGAGCTATGGTATATCTTTCTGTAGATGATCCAATAATGGATGGGTCTAAAAAACTTACCATGGAGAATTTAGAAGAAGAAGTATTAAAGGCGTTAAAAATGAAGGGAATCGTCATAAGAGATTTAAAGGTAATTAAGGAAATGGATAAAACCATAGAAAAAGGAGGAACCTCTTCCATAATTCCTGTAGCTTTAAATAAACCCCAAAAGGGTAGTGATGAAGCCGAATTTTCAAAGAATAATAGCTCAGTGATAACCTATGAAGGTTTTAATGTGCTTAGAAGTCACATGAAGGAAAAGGTTAGAAAAGTCTGTGAAGATATGTTAGAGGGAATTATAGAAGTAACTCCATGTAAAAATGGAAAAAGCTATTACTGTGAATTTTGTGAGTTTTCTTCTATATGTCAGTTTGATGAAACAATGGGGATTAATAATTTTAAAGTAATGCCTAGAAAAAATAAAAAAGAACTTCTTCAGCAGCTTGAAGTAGAGGGAAAAGGAGGTGAAGGTAATGAGTAGCGTAAAGTGGACAGAGGACCAACAAAAGGCCATTGATATTAGATATAGAAACACATTAGTATCTGCAGCAGCAGGTTCTGGAAAAACTGCAGTTTTAGTTGAAAGAATTATAAAAATTATCACAGATAGAGATAATCCTGTGGATATTGATAAATTACTTATAGTAACCTTCACTAATGCAGCAGCGGCAGAGATGAGAGAACGTATAGGAGAAGCTATTAATAAAAGAATTAAAGAGGAGCCTAATAATAGAAACCTCCAAACTCAATTAATACTTCTTAATAAGGCAAGTATATCAACTCTTCACTCCTTTTGTTTAAACCTAATTAAAAATAACTTTCATCAATTAGATATAGAACCAAACTTTAGAGTTGGGGATACTACGGAGATAAATCTTTTAAAGGTAGAAGCCTTAGAAGAACTTATGGAAGGGAAATATATTGAAGGAAAAGAGGAATTTATAGAGCTAGTAGAGAGTTATTGTGATAATAAAAGTGATAGAGCATTGGCAGAAATGGTGCTAAGATTATATAACTTTTCTATGAGTATGGGTGCTCCTGTAGCTTGGCTAAAATCCAAATCCGAAATTTTCAATGTGGGTGAAGATTTTTCCTTTGAAAAATTACCTTTTAAGGATGCCTTACTAAAAGAATTAAGAGAAGATATAATAAATGCTTTAGAGATAAATAATGAAGGGTTAGATTTTGTACTAAATAATCCTATTATTGATAAATATAAGGCTGCCTTTGAAAATGATGGAGAAATATTAGAGAGAACTTTAACAATAATTGAAGGTGAACTAAAGGAAGATAGACAATACATTGAAGAAACTGGTTTTGGAAGAATTCCAACTTTAACAAAGTTAACAGAGGAAGAGAAAGTAATACAAAAAAAAGCCAAGAATTTAAGAGATGCTGCTAAGGAAATATATGTGGAGGTAAAGAGTAAGATATTAAATGCTACTTCTGAGGAAAATATTAAAATTACTAAAAAACTTTATCCACTAATGAAGGAACTAACAAACCTAGTAATAGAATTTAAAGATATCTTTGATAAGAAAAAGAGAGAACGAGGTATCATAGATTTCAATGACCAGGAACATTTTGCCCTTGAAATTTTAAGAGATAAGGAGGATAAAAATAAACTATCAAGCATTGCGTTAGAGCTTAAAGATAAATTTGAAGAAATACTAGTAGATGAATATCAAGATTCAAATAGTGTTCAGGAAGAAATAATCAATCTTATTTGTAGAACAGAAAAGGATACAAGAAACGTATTCATGGTTGGAGACTTAAAGCAAAGTATATATAGGTTTAGAATGGCAAAGCCCGAGCTATTTAAAAATAAGAAAGAAACCTACACTAAAAATGGAGATGACTATAATGCTCTTATTACTCTCCATAAAAATTTTAGAAGTAGAAGAGAGGTTATAGACGGGATAAACTATATCTTTAATGCTGTTATGAGTGAGGATGTAGGGGAACTAGCCTATGATGAAAGTGAAGAGCTCAAGGTTGGGACCAGTTATAAAGAGTTTTTAGGTGAAGGTAATATTGGTGGAGAGGTGGAATTTAACCTTATAAACCTTGATTATGAAGATGTTGAAGCCAATGAAAATAATGAAATAGAAGAAGAGCTTCAAGAACAAAGTGATATCACAAGTAGTGAGGAAGAACTGGATAAAGAAGAACTAGATTCTATGCAGCTAGAGGCTAGATTTGTGGCAAAACGAATAAGAGAGCTAATGGAGCATCATGGGGAAAATTCATTAAAGGTATATGATAAGAACTTAGATGATTATAGAAGAGCTACCTATAAAGATATGGTTATTCTTTTAAGGTCAAGTAATAAGCTTTCTCCTATATTTATAGAAGAATTCAAAAGAGTAGGAATTCCTCTTTTCTCAGAAGGGGGAGGGGGGTATTTTGATACTCTTGAAGTAAAGACAGTTATAAGTGCTTTAGAAATTATAGATAATCCAATACAAGATATTCCTCTAATTGCTGTATTAAGGTCACCTATTGGTGGATTCACTACAGAAGAGTTAGCGGATATAAGAATTTCTAATAAAAATGTGAGTTTTTATCATGCCATGGTAGGCCTTTTAGATTATGAGAAAAAGGATTATGAAGATGAAAACCTTAGTGATACTTGGGAAGAAATCTATAATAATACTGGTCTAAAAATAAAAATAAAAACCTTCCTAGATAAAATAAATAACTGGAGATTAGAAAGTAAATATACCCCTATAAATCAGCTCATATGGGAAATCATAACGGATACAGGCTACTACGGTTATGTGGGAGCATTGCCTGGAGGAGAGCAAAGACAGGCTAACTTAAAAATTTTATTTAAGAGAGCTAAGGATTTTGAAAGAACTAGCTATAGAGGTTTATATAATTTTATAAATTTTATCAATAATATAAAAACTAGTAGTGAAGATATGGGAAGTGCTAAAATCATAGGAGAAAATGAAGATGTAGTAAGAATCATGAGTATTCATAAAAGTAAGGGCTTAGAGTTTCCTATAGTATTTCTCTGTGGTCTTGGTAAAAGATTTAATGAAGGTGATTTAAAAGGCAAGATACTATTCCACCATGAATTAGGTTTTGGACCTACTTATATTGATTTAGATAATAGAGTTAGTTATAACACATCTCAAAGGGAGTTTATAAGCAAAAAAATTCAAGGGGAAAACAAGTCAGAAGAGATGAGACTTTTATATGTTGCCCTAACTAGAGCAAAGGAAAAATTAATCTTAGTTGGAAGTGGTAAGGCTCTAGATAAGAAAATTGAAAAATGGTCTGGGGCAGGTATATATGAAAATGGAAGTATAAAATCAACCTATGTAAAAAATCAAAAAAATTATATGGATTGGATAGGAGCTTCTCTTATAAATCATAAAGCTGGAGAACCCCTAAGGCATTATAATGAAAATATTTTAAAGGAAGATTTTAAAGAAGATCATAGTAGATTTAAGGTAGGTATATATTCTAGAGAAATTTTTGAAGAAATAGAAGATGCAGCCTTAGAAGAAGTGCCAGTAAAGGAAAAAATAAATAAACTTTTAGATAATGCTGATGAAAATATAAGTAAAGATTATTATAAAGTAATTAAAAAAAGATTAGAATTTACTTATAAATATGAGGAAGCAACAAAGCTGCCTACAGTAATAACTGTTACAGAGTTAAAAGAGCTTCACAATAATCTACAAGAAACCAATAGAGAAAATAATCTATATATAGAAGGTGATGGTTTAGATGAAGATAATTATAAAACTATAACCTATGGAGATGAAGTAGAAGGACCGAGAAAGTTTAGGCCTCTAATGCAAACACCACTATTTCTTCAAGAAAAAAAAGGATTAACTCCATCAGAGGTGGGAACTGCTTATCACAATATAATGCAAAGATTAGACCTAAGTGGTGACCTTTCTAAAGATGACCTTACAAGGCAAATTAATACCATGGTAGAGAAGGAGTTAATAACCTTTGAAGCAGCAAAATCAGTTAAGGTAGATAAAATTCTTAAGTTTTTACAGAGTAACATAGGAAAAAAAGTAATAGAAGCTTTTAAAGAAAACTCTTTAAAAAGAGAGCTGCCTTTTAGAGTGGAAATCAGTGCTTCTACTATTTATCCTAATGTTAGTAAAGAAACTTACTTAGAGGAAAAGATGCTTTTAAGAGGAGTTATAGACTGTTACTTTGAAGAGGGAGAAGAAGGGATTATTTTAGACTATAAAACTGATTATGTAAAAGCAGATAATATAGAAGAAATTAAAGAAAGATATAAAGTGCAATTAGATTATTATAGTAAAGCTATAAAAGATGCCTTTAAGAAAGAAAAAGTAAGGAAATACTTATACTTATTTTCACTAGATAAAGAAGTTGAAGTAGAATAATAGAAAAGGTATGCCATAAAATGAGGCATACCTTTTATTATTAGAGGAGAATATTAATAGATTTCTGTAGTGAATTATTTTTGAAACAAGGAATTTTATGTATTTTGTAGAATAAGTTATTCAATTAAAGTATTGGAGTTGAGCACTTATGGAAGAGGTAAATAAAACACTAGTAACTTCATTGTATAATAAAATAAACTTGTATCTAGATATTGTAGAGATATTTGAATATTTACAGAAAGAATTTTCAAGCTATTTTAAATATGATAGTTCTATTACAGAGTCTACAACAAAGAAGTTCATTGGAGATTTTAATACCTTTGTTATAGTAGAAGAAAAGGAAAGAATTGAAGAGGTTTTTCATAAAGTACATACTAGTGAAGATCATAAGGTAAGCTGCAATGCTTTAAGTAAGGAAGTAAAAATAGATAAGAAATTCATCCATGATATTTTAGATAGTATAGAAAAAAATATAAATTCTAGGTTAAATCTATTTAAAAAGAAATTTGAGCTAGAGGTGTATACATTTCACATGAAGCATGGTGAAAAAGAAATATATAATGAACTAAATAGATATGTTTATGAGGATATGGAAGGGACATTATCATACATAGAAATAGGAGTTGTTCATCTTAAAAACATTGTAATGGGTGCTTTAGAAGAAGAAATAAAATCTTATCATAGGTTTATTTGGAATACATTCAAAGAATTAATGGTTGATTTAAGGGGAATAGATACCTTAAATAAGGGTGATATTTCAGATAAAATAATTATTAAAGAAGATGAGATTTTAAATTCCTTAGATGCTTTAAAAGAAAAGATATCAGAAGTGGTAAGGAAAGAATTTATAGAAGTACTACTTAACTTAATTAATGAAGCCTTTGGAGATGAATTTACTAAAAGAATAAAAATTTATAAAAAAGAATTAAATAAATACTTAGCCAAAGAAATTTGTGAATCAAATTTAACTAAAATAGAATCAATAGGATATACAACTACTTACGATAATTCTATGAAAAATAGAGAATGTACCATAGGATATAAGGTGTTTTCCTTAGAGCATGACTTTTTAAATATGATGATAAATATAAGTAAATTTAGCTTTGATGAAATAACAGATGAAATAGAACTCAGTATAAACAGTATATTTTATAATGAATTTACTAGACTAATTTATTATATAAATAGTGAAGAAGAGTTTTATGCCATGTGTAGAAGTTTTCAAGATAAGTTTAATTATATAACTTGTGAAATTATTAAATCTTCATTGAAGTCCATAAAGGATAATTATTATAACTCTATTATAGATATACTCATGGATAATATGAAATCTATCAGTGGTATTAATGTTTTTAAATCTATAGATAGCTATAGAGGAAATATAAAAGTATATAATCAAGGCTTAATTATGGATTTATATAATAAATGGAATAAGATGTATGGTAATTATAATGAGCTAAAGAAGTACTGTATAGATATATCTAATATATTAATTTTAGATGAAAAAGATATTTTAAAGGAGTATTTTCAGTTGGATTTTAAAGAAGATAGTATATTCAAAGGTGAATATTACTGTGACTTTAAGGCATTGGAAAGAAAAAAGGAAGAACTTTATAACAATGTAGCTTTAATAAAAGAAAAACTATTAAAAACTCTTCAAGGAGATTTTACAACTTATTTTGATCATTTATTTCAAAGTATAGGAAAAAATTTAGAATATGCAAAATCAGAAGAGAAGAATTATTATACGGCAATTAATACTATATAAACTTATAAGTACTTTTTAGATACTTTTAGGTATTAATAAATTTTTTAACTACACTAGGTGGTACAATTAACAGAATATAAGTAATATTTTAAATTGAATGGAGTTGGTATTATGTCAGTGGATTTGTTTAAAAGAGCTAATGCTAAGGATTCAGAGTTTAAGGGAAGAAGTGCTGATACAGAAAAATATTATTATAATCACTCTTTTAAAGCAAATATGATAGCTACTGGAATTATTGTTGCTGTAATTTTAGGGTTTATTTACTTACTTATTAGATAATAATACCAAAAGCCTAGAAAGGGTAGTTCCTTTCTGGGCTTTCTTTTTAGTCTTCAATATAATTTAAAAGGTTATTAAAACCTATTCTATAAACAGTAGTTGCAAAGGCCTCCCCTTGGATTTTATGAGCATTATAGAAGGATAAAAGTTTATCCATTACCTTAGGAATTTCCTCTATGCCATAAAATTTAGGTAATATGTGTGGAGGACAGGCTAATTCTGTACTATTAATATAAATAGTTAATCCTGTTCCTGCTGAAGATAGGGCTAAGAATGAACAGTTGCCAATGCAATTTCCACATCTTAAACACTTGTCCTCATGTAGGACTAATTCTTTATTTATTTTTTCAAGGGCGCCACTAGGACAATATTTAGTACATCTTGTACATGCTATACATTCACGTTGATTTAAATCTACTTTTGTACCATTAATTATTCCTATTGAATCTTTATATATTTCACTATACTTGTCTACTATATCTACTAGTTTAGTTAAATCATTTTCATTATAATTTTCTGCCGGTGTAGGTAGTGTGCTTCTCTTAAAAATAGACTCACAGTTATCATATAAGAAGCCTTGAACCTTTCTTCTTAATTCTATTGAAGTTTCATCTAATTTTTCATCAAAGGCCTTAGTAATATCTTTAGTATAATTAGTCATAAATATATTCTCCTTTTATAAAATATAATCCCTATAATAATTGTAATATGATTTAATAATAGAATAGCAAAGTATATTATTAGGTTCAAGATTTACTATAAATATAAGTTAAGAAGTATTTTTACTTAAGGCATATTCAAAAAATAAATAAGTCAGAATGCTCGTTTATTTTGTGTTATACTGCGTCAACAGAACCCGTAGATAGTGCTACTATCTATGGAACCTGTTTCCTTGTCTAACTCAAAATATACTTCCCATCTTTGACTTGTTATTTATTTTCAGATGCCTTAGTAGTATTGTTGTAAATACTTAACAGCTAAGGTATACTTTTATTATCATTAAATGTATTTTGTAATTAGAAGGGGAGTCTTATGATTATGGAGGATAAAGAGTTACTAAAAACACTTTGTATGTCTCATGGCCCTAGTGGAAGAGAACACTGGCTTGGAGATTATGTGACAGAGGTATTTTCGGAATTTGGACAAGTTACTAGGGATAATTTAAATAATATAATTATTCATAAGAAGGGTAAGGGCAAAGGTAAAATCATGCTTATGGCTCACCTGGATGAAGTATTTATGATTATAACAGAGGTAAAAGAAAATGGATTTTTAGCATTTAAAGGTAATGGTATTGATCCTAAGACTTTAGTTTCTAAAGAGGTTATAATCCATGGAAAAGAAGCTATTCACGGTATTATAGGAATTAAGCCACCTCACTTAATGAAGGATGAAGATCGAAAAAAAGCAGTAACTATAGATTCTTTATTGATTGATACAGGATATTCTAAGGAGTCTTTAGAGAACATAGTTAAACCAGGAGATTATGTTACTGTTAAAGGAAACTATAAAGAACTTTTAAATAATAATGTAAGTGTTAAAACTGTTGATGATAGAGGTGGAGTTGTAGCCTTATATAGATGTGCTAAGGAACTTAAAAATATAGAACATGATATGGATGTTTATTTTGTATGTTCTGCTCAAGAGGAAGTAGGTCATAGAGGTGCTAAAACTGCTACTAATAGAATTAATCCAGATATAGGTATTGCTGTAGATGTTACCTTCGATTGTGGAATGTATGGTCTTGAACATGGTGATACTGAACTAGGTAAGGGTGGAGTAATCTGTATAGGTCCTAATATTCATCCTAAGGTTAGAAAGCATCTTATGAAGGTTTGCAAAGAATATAATATTCCATTTCAATTAGAAGTGGAAGCCGGAAATACAGGAACAGATGCTTGGGATATTCAAGTAGCTGGTGAAGGGGTTGCTACACTTCTTATATCAATTCCTATAAAATACATGCATACTTCAGTGGAAACTGTAAATATGGATGATATAAAAAACACAGGATATATGATGGCAAAGTTAATAGAGAGTATAAAGGGTGAAGAATTGGAGGAATTAGTATGTTTTTAGATGAGATTCTTCAAAAGAACGGTATTTTAGATAAATTGACTTCTTTAAGTGGTCCTTCAGGATTTGAGGGAGAAGTAAGGGGCTTTATTAAAGAACAGGTTACCCCTTATGTAGATGAGATTTTTACAGATAGAATAGGAAATATTATTGTTCATAAAAAGGGTAAAGGAAAAAAAGTAATAGTTGATGCTCATATGGATGAGGTAGGTTTTATAATAACTGGCTACAATGAGGATGGAAGCTTAAGATTTAGTGCTTTAGGAGGGATAAATGCTAAGATAATACCTTCTAAGACTGTACTTATAGGGCCTAATAAAATACCAGGAGTTATTGGAGCAAAACCAATTCACCTTCAAGGAGCAGAGGAGAGAGAAAAGGGTCTAAATTATAGTGATTGCTGTATTGATATAGGAGCTAGGTCTAGAAAACAAAGTGAGGAGCTTATAGATCTAGGGGAGTATGTAGTTTTTGATACAGAGTATGATGAATTTGGAGAAGGGCTTGTAAAGGGAAAGGCCTTTGATGATAGAGTAGGATGTTTTGTACTTATGGAGGCATTAAAGGAAAATTATGATGTAGACCTATATGGAGTGTTTGCAGTTCAAGAAGAAGTTGGAGAAAGAGGCGCTTTCATTTCGTCTTTAAATTTAAAGGGAGATTTAGGAATTGCTTTAGAGGGTACAATATGTGCAGATATGCCAAGTGTTCCTAAGCACTTAAGAGCTACTGAAGTTGGAAGAGGACCAGCTATATCAATAATGGATTTAACTAGTATATTCGATGTTGATGTGGCTGATGATATTATGGAAGTAGGGAATAATTTAAATATTCCATATCAAAGAAGAAAAGCTATAGCTGGAGGAAATGATGCAGCTACTTTCCATGGCACAGGATCTGGGGCAAAGATTGCTACTATTTCAGTTCCATGTAGATATATCCATTCTTCAGTTTCAGTAGCATCAAAGGAAGACATAAAGAACACAGTTAAATTATTAGTAGAATACTTAAAAACACTATAGATTTTGGAGGTATTTGTGATGAATAAATTATTTGAAGATTTAGTAGGAGCATTTGGAGTTAGTGGACATGAGGAAGAAGTTAGAAGTGTAATTGTTGAGCAATTAAATTCACTAGAAGTTGAAAATAAGGTAGATAACATGGGAAATGTTATAGCTAAAATAGGTAGAAGTAATGGAGAGGAAGAAAAGAGAATTATGATTTCTTCTCATATAGATACCATGGGATTTATAGTTATGTATATTGAAGATAATGGTTTCTTGAGAATTGGAAAAGTAGGAGAATTTGATGAAGCTGCCTTTGTGAATAATATGGTAGAATTTGAAAACGGAAATTCAGGAAGAATTTGCGGAACTAAAGATAGTCCTAAAATAGATGACATGTATATAGATTTAGGAGTAGAAAGTATAGAAGAGGCTTTAGAACTAGTAAGAGAAGGAGATGTATGTATTATTACATCTAATGTTATAGAGGAAGAAAAGAATATAATTGCACCAGCTTTAGATAATAGAGTAGGCTGTTATATGTCACTAAAATCTATAGAGAAACTTATAGAGAATAAAGAATCATTAGAGAAGTTAGATAAGGAAATATATTTTGTATTTTCGACTCAAAACACTTTAGGAGGAAGAGGAGCAAGAGCAGCTGCTTATGAAATAAATCCTATGTATGCTTTAGTTGTAGATGGAGAAAATGCTGGAGATACATTAGGGGGAAGTGGAAAGTTTTCTTTAGGAAAGGGTACAGGAATAAAGTTCATGGATAAAACTTTGTTAATGCATCATGAAGTGAAAGAACAATTGGAAAAAGTTTATGAAAAAATGGATAAAAAACCACATTATATCTTTGGTGAAACTCAAGGTGATGGTAAAACAATCCATAAAGAGGGAGTAGGAGTTAAGACTGGAACCTTAGTTTATCCTGTAAGATATAAGGATACAAATATGGAAATGGTTAATTATAAAGATATAGAAGAAGGAATAGAAGTTATTTATAATTATACTACATTATAATATAAGGTTATTTAAATAGACCTATAGACATAACTTTTAGAGAATATACAAAAAAATAATAAATATTAGAGCCTTCACTTTAAGAATATGAGTGAAGGCTCAATTTAGTTTAGGATTAATTTGTTTTAAATTATAAGGTAGTAACTATTTTGCAGCGTAATAGCATCTTTTTGGAGATTCTATTTTATCCTCTGCTTTAAGTGATTTTATAGCTTTATCTACCTCTTTTTTGTCAATACCAGCCTTTTCAGCAATTTCTCCAGCTTTTAATGGCTCAGATGAATTTTTCAGTACTTCTAAAACTTTATCTACCATGTTAACACCTCTTTTAATAATTATAGTTATTTAATAATATTTATTATATAATATTTTAATAAAAATATCAACAATATTATATTTTATCTGTTATCAGTTTGTAATTTATTATAAAGTAATTCTCGTCTGTCCTCCTTTACTTTAAAAGAATTTCTGACTCTACTGACTA
The DNA here is from genome assembly GCF_002295255.1 of Clostridium sp. UBA871. NCBI lineage: Bacteria > Bacillati > Bacillota > Clostridia > Eubacteriales > Clostridiaceae > Clostridium > Clostridium sp. UBA871. The sequence continues at coordinate 164,339 of NZ_DBFV01000003.1, forward strand.
AAGATCTATCTATGTCTGCTATGAGAATATCCTCCACACCTTCCTCTGTGCTACCTATAATTTTACCTAAAGGGTCTATAATTAAAGAATTTCCACTATAGTTTATATTATTACCAATACCAATCCTATTAACTCCAGCAATATAGCATTGATTTTCAATAGCTCTACTTCTAAGCAAGGTTATCCAGTGTTCTTTTCTACTTTCAGGCCAATTAGCAGCTACAGTAATTAAGTCACATTTTTTTGAAGCTATTTGAAAGATTTCAGGGAATCTTAAGTCATAGCATATAAAAGGTGAAAGGGTTATTTCATCAATTTGTGCAAAGCATATTTCCTCACCACCAATGTAGTATTTACTTTCTTCACCATAGGAGAAAGGATGTATTTTAGAGTAGTTACATAGAATATTTCCATTAGAAGATATTATTGTATAATTATTTTTACCTTTTATATCATTAGTAATACCCTGAATATAACCAATTCCTGCATTAATACAATAACCTTTGCATAAACTAGAAATGTAGGAAAACGTAGAAAAATCAAATTCTTTTAATTTTTCTATGTTCATTGTAAACCCAGTAAAGGATAGTTCAGGAAATAAAAGTAAGTCTATTTTTAGCTCTTTAGCTTTTTTAAAAAATTCTTTGCTTGCTGATAAGTTAAATTGCTTATTTTCCCATAAAATATTATTCTGTACCAGTCCAATTTTCACAATATCACCCCTTATATTACTAATTATAATATATTTTAAAGTTATTATTCATAATAATCCTAAGAAATTTATTATTTTATAAGAAAGTTAATACTAAATTATATGAAGGGTGATTTGTTTAATTATGTTAAAGAAAGTGGTATAATTAAAGGAAACTTAGCTCCAATAATAGGTCAATTTTTAATTGAGTTTATAAATTCTTAATACTGTCTATATACTTCCTAGATAATAGGTCAATATTATAATATATAGACAATAGAATAATGTAAAAGGTAGGGGTATTGCCTATGAAAATAACTGAAAACACAGTGAAAATGGCATTGAGATATAAGAACCATCATATATCTTCATTAGCTTCACAGTTAGCTTTTGATATGCTGTTTTCATTTTTCCCATTTTTGATTTTATTACTAACTCTAGTTGGATTTATAAACGTAGATCCCATAGAAGTGATTGGAAGTTTACAAAATATAATGCCCGAGGAATTATATAATTTAGTATCTACTTTAGCCCTTCAATTGTTACAAACTAGAAATGGAAATTTATTATCTTTTTCATTAATGTTCTCCCTTTATACAGCATCTAGAGCTTTTAGAGCCATAAGATACGGGTTAAACAGAGCATATAATGAAGAGGAAGATAAAAATAAGATAAAGTTAATAATACTCTCCGTTTTATTTATGATAGTGATATCTTTTATGATAATATTTGTACTAGGTTTTTTAGTATTTGGAGAGATGATAAGTTTAGAATTAGTTCAATGGTTAGACCTTGATATTAAGTTATTTTATTTTATACGATATTTAAGGTACCCAATTGGTTTTGCAGGTATGATAGTTATATTTACAGCCATATATAAGCTTATACCTTCAAGACGAATAAAATGTAGAGAGGCCTTGCCAGGGGCTATATTCACAAGTATTGCTTGGATAATTTTATCAATGGGGTTTGCGTTTTATGTAAACAACTATGGGAAATATACTGATATTTACGGAAGCATAGGAGTGGTTATTGTTTTGATGGTTTGGTTACAAATAACATCTACTACAATTTTATTAGGGGGAGAACTGAATGCACTATTAATGTATGATAAAGAAAATAGCTTCAAAATATAATAAATTCATGTTTAATATTAACACTTATGAGAATGTTTAGTTTAATTATTTGTAATATTGTGTTAAGATAATGAAGAAGAATGACAATGATGTAGAATATTATATAAGGTCAATAGTAATGGAGGGTATGAGATGAAGGTTAGAAAGGCTATAATTCCAGCAGCAGGTTTAGGAACTAGATTCTTGCCAGCTACAAAAGCGGTGCCTAAAGAGATGATTCCTATTGTAGATAGACCTACTATAGAGTATATAGTAGAAGAGGCTGTGGCTTCAGGTATAGAAGAAATACTTATAATAACAGGTAGAAATAAAAAAGCTATAGAAGATCATTTTGATAGAGCTGTAGAACTAGAAATGAATCTTGAGAGAGATGGGAAGAAGGAACTTTTAGAGTTAGTCCATAAGTCAACTAATATGGCTAATATCCATTATATTAGGCAAAAGAATCCAAAGGGGTTAGGCCATGCCATAAGTTGTGCTAAAGCTTTTGTTGGAGACGAACCCTTTGCAGTTATGCTAGGAGATGACATAGTAGATAGTGAAGTTCCTTGTTTAAAGCAATTAATGGATGCTTATGATAAACATGGTACTTCAATTTTAGGAGTTCAAGAAGTAGCCAAAGAAAATGTAAGTAAATATGGAATTGTAAAAGGCGATAAAATTAATGATAGAGAGTATGTAGTTAAGGATTTAGTGGAAAAGCCAAAGGTTGAAGAAGCGCCATCTAATGTTGCTATTTTAGGTAGATATATTATAACTCCTGAAATATTTGACATACTAGAAGATACTAAACCAGGAAAAGGAAATGAAATACAATTAACTGATGGTTTAAAAACTCTAATGGAAAAGGAAAGTATGCATGCTTATATTTTTGAAGGTAGAAGATACGATGTAGGTGATAAATTAGGATTTTTAGAAGCTACAGTGGAATTTGCTTTAAAAAGACAAGATTTACAAGATAACTTTAAAAAAATTTTGGAAGAAAAATTTAATTTAAAGCATATATAATTTAATAATAGAGCATAAAAACTGGTATATAATCCCAATGATATATATCAGTTTTTATTTTATATATCAAATTTTATTATTTTTACTCAGAAGAGGTACGGAGACTTATTCTCATTAACCTGTCAAGAAAAAAATGTAGAATAATAGTAGAAAAATGTAGTAAAAAAAGTATTAATTTTAGTGTAAAATGATTAAGTGGTACATTGAGTAACGTTAAAATTGGAGGATAAATAATGGAGTTTAAGAATAAGGAAGATTTGGAGTTTTACAACAACATTTCGGAACCTATTATAGTTATAGATAGTAATAATGAAATTAAATACTGCAATGAAGGAGCGTTAGAATTTTTAGGAGTTCAAAGTATTGATTCAATTGAAGAGTTGGATATAAACACAATGATAAAGTTCTCTACGTTGAAGAGTGGTGTCTTTGATGTAAAGGATTTTATAAAAAATGATAGAAGTGAGAGAATTCGTGCAAGTATAGATACAAGAATATATAAAGAAATAGAAATAGAATTAGTTTTTAGAAGTATAAAAGTTGGTAATAGTGAAGGCACCTTAATGTTGTTGAAAAATATAGTAAGTAATAATCTCCATTTTAAATCAGAAGTTATCAATAAAGACAATAGCAAATTAGAGGAGCATGAAGAATTTAAATATATTGTAGTAGATAAAGACGAGGATGAAGCCTTCATCTCAACAAAAGAAATAGACTTAAATATAAATTTTTATAAAGCTATTTTTGCTAATAGTACCACTGGAATTGTAATAGAAAAGGAAAATAGAATTAGTTATATAAATAAAGTTGCTATGGATATAATTGGAGACCCAAAAAGTGATACCTTTTTAGGTAAAAGTATTTTTGAAATAATTAAGTTAGATTCTATACAATATAATGATGAATTTTTGAAAAAACAGTATTCTAAATATAATTCTAGTTTGAACATAGTAGAAAGAAAGTTTATTAGAGAAGATGGGAGCATTGTTTATTGTGAAGTTACACCCATGTGTTTTGTGAATGATAATGATATATATTCTATATTTTTAATTAGGGATATAACAAGAAGAATAAAAGTAGAGGAAGCAGTAATAAGCAATAGGGATAATTATGTTGAGCTTCTTAAACTTTTACCCTTTGGTATGGTTATATATTCTGATGGTAAGCTTGAAATAGGTAATGAGGCTTTAGTTAATATTTTAGGACTTAACGGAATAGATGAATTAAAAAATTTATCCTATATAGATATAGTAGATGAAGAATATAAAGATGTAGTTAAAGAAATGTATTTTGATGCTCAATTTAGAGGAAAATCTACAGAATTTAAGGAAGTTAAAGTGAGAAGGGAATATGGAGCACTAATAGATGCTGAGATTGCAAGTTTCGGAATAAATTTTAGTTATGGAAGATCTGTAGTATTTTTAATTCAAGAAGTTACAGAACGCAAAAAAGCTCAATTAAATAAAGTTAAATTGGAACAAGCTATAAAATATGATAAGTTAAAAACTGAATTTATATCTAATATGTCCCATGAACTAAAAACACCATTGAATATAATATTAAGTACTGTACAAGTATTGCAATACAATTATAAAGATAAAAATGATGAACAATTGGATAGATATCTAGATTTAATGAAAGTAAATAGCTATAGGTTATTAAGACTAATAAATAACTTAATAGATGTTACTAGAATTGATGTAGGTAACTTAAAAATGAATTTTGGCAATTATGATATAGTAGCTATAGTAGAGGATATAACTATGGCGGCAGTAGAATATGTGGAAAGTAAAGGTATGACTTTAATATTCGATACTGATATTGAAGAAAAAATTATAGGAATTGATAGAGAAAATATAGAAAGAATAATATTAAACCTATTATCAAATGCAGTTAAATTTTCTAAGGATGACGGAACTATTATGGTGTCTATTCATGATTTAGGGGACAAGGTTCAAATTTCAGTGAAGGATAATGGAATTGGTATTCCAGAAGAACTTCAGGAAAAGATATTTGATAGATTTGTGCAAGGTGAGGATCTATTTACCAGATCTCACGAGGGGAGTGGAATAGGATTATCCCTAGTAAAATCTATAGTTGAAAATCATGGTGGAAAGACATATGTAAAAAGTATTGTTAATGGAGGAAGTGAATTTATTGTAGAACTTCCAAACATTCTTTCTAAAAATCAATTTTGTTCAACAAATCTATATCATGCTGATAAATATAATTTAGAAAGAATAAAAATTGAGTTTTCAGATATATATAGATAAGAATATTTAAAATGCTATTGGAATAGTTGTTCCAATAGCATTTTATTTTTCATACATTAAAAGAATGGTTAAGATATTTTTAATAATATGTTTAAAAAATATATTCATGGGTAAAATTACAAAAAATGATATGTTTTTTTGGAGGTATATGATGAATAGAATAGTTTTAGTTGGTAGATTGACACGAGACCCTGAAATTAAAGTTTTTGAAGATAGTAGTAAGGTTTTTACTAGATTGGTTTTGGCTGTAGATAGACCTTATAAAACTGCATCGGGAGAAAAACATGTAGATTTCATTCCAGTAGTACTAAGAGGAAAGAAAGCAGAAATTGTTAATGAATATCTAATTAAAGGAAGTGTTATTAGTGTAACTGGTAGACTTCAAAGTAGGCATTATGAAGGTGAAGATGGACAGAAAAAGTACATATCAGAAGTTATAGCAGATGAATTTCAGTTCATGAATACTAAGAAACCTAAAGAAGAAATTGGTTAAATCTACATGACTTAAATTGTTATTTTAGTAAATCGCATATATGTGTATAACAATCTAAACAATATTTTTAATCAGTAAAGTCTATTCTATTGTAATATCACAATAGAGTAGGCTTTTTTAAATTAATTAATAATAAGTAAAAAAATATTTATTTATTAAAAAGTCACAGGTTAGTATATTAAAAATATTTGGATAATAGGCATATTAAGAGTATAATAAATTCATAAGGCAAAACTTTAATCTTATTTAAAAATGGTAAATTTTAGGTATAAAATATAGATTATAGTTAAACAAAATATAAGGGTAGAGGGGTTTATTATGGATCTTGAAAAATTTAAAGTATTTAGAGAGAAAACAATGGAAAACATATCTAAAGTTATAATTGGTAAAGAGCATATAATTGATAAAATAATAGTGTCATTTATAACTTCTGGTCATGTATTATTAGAAGATGTTCCAGGACTTGGGAAAACTAAACTGTGCAAAACATTGTCAAAAACTATGAATTGTAGCTTTAAAAGAATTCAATTTACACCAGACTTATTACCTTCGGACTTAACAGGAATATATTTTTATAATCAACAATCAAAAGAATTTGAATTCAGAGAAGGACCGCTTCTAAGTCAAATTGTTTTAGCTGACGAAATAAATAGAGCTACGCCAAGAACACAATCTGCTTTACTTGAGTGTATGGAAGAGAGACAGATAACAGTAGAAGGAAATACGATAAAGTTAAAGAGGCCATTCTTTGTTATAGCCACTCAAAATCCAGTAGAACAATTTGGTACATTCCCGTTACCGGAAGCTCAATTAGATAGATTTTTTATGAGATTATCTATGGGGTATCCAAGCTATGATGAAGAAATAAAAATGATGGATAGGTTTATAGGAAAAGATCCATTAGACTCCCTAGAGTCTGCTATAACTATAGAAGAAATAAACTATGTTCAAGAGAATTATAATAAAGTTTATGTTAGTGATGAAATAAGAAGATACATAGTAGATTTAGTCAATGCTACTAGAACTAACAGTGAAATAGAGTTGGGATGTAGTCCTAGAGCTACATTAAATCTTATGAAAGGTTGTCAAGCATTAGCTGCTATTAGAGAAAGAGATTATGTGATTCTTGAAGATGTTAAAGAGCTTGCAATACCTATAATGAGTCATAGAATTATCTTGAAAAGCGAAATAAATAGTGGCAGTGAGAAGAGTGAAAGAGTTATACAAAAGATTCTCGCAACTATAGAAACTCCAATAGATAGGCAATAGAGGTGTATTATGATACTTCAAATATTTGTTTTTGCAGCAATTGTAATTATACTGGTAAATATAATGAGTTTTATTACTGAAAAAGGGTATGAAAACTTAAAGGTGTATAGGGAAATAAAACCAGATAGGGTAACTGTGGGCGAAGAATTTACAATAACTATGAAAGTAGAAAACAATAAAAGAATGCCCGTTCTATTCTTAGTGGTGGAAGAAAGAATACCTGTTGAATTAAGATTTGTTGGCGAAGTCTCTACTTACAAATATGGAAATGATAATTGGCACATATGCAAGTATGTAATGGGTAAATTTCAAAGAAAAAGTAGAACTTATACTTTAGTAGGAAAAAAAAGAGGAGCTTACATAATAAAGTGCATGAATATTTTTATAGGGGATATGTTGGGACTAAATATTAAAAGTAGAGAGCAGAATGATTATATTGAAGTTTTAATTTATCCTAAGGTAAAATCAATAGGAAGCTTTAGATTTGATGTGACAAATTTTTTAGGAGATAATACAGTAAGGAGATGGATACATAAGGATCCTTTATATATAAAAGGAGTAAGAGAGTATAACGTTGAAGATAGAATGAAGGATATTCATTGGAAAACTTCATTAAAGGCAGATAAGCTTATGGTTAAGGACTATGATTATACTTCAGAACAACAGATGGTTATAATCCTTAATACACAATGTGGAGATCCTTGTTGTAATTATATAGATGAAGATATTATAGAAACATCTATAGATATTGCAGTTGCATTAGCTGCAAAAGCATCTAAAGAAAGTATCCCAACAGGTATTTGGAGTAATGCACATTTGATTTACTGTAATGAAAATTCTGTAAATGAGATTGAGCCGAAGGTAGGAAGTTTTAATAGTATATTGGAGTTTTGTACTAGAATATATCTTGCTGTAAAATATGAACTTAATGAATACTTAAAGAGTAGAATGCCTTATTTTGATAAAAGTTGTACCTATGTATTAATTACTACTTATTTAAATGAAAAAGATATTAGGATTTTAAATATTCTAGTGGCAAATGGCTATAAAATAAAGATTATAGATGTTTCTAGAGAAAACAAAATTAAAAATATCAAAGGAATTGATAAAATTTCATATAAGGGGGAGATGAAGTAATGAGTTGGTCTGAACAAGTTAGGCTTTATTATGATATAACATTTAGTATGCTAACATCTGTTGTTTGGATGATAGTAACAGCTCTTATATTTTCTAAGGATATGAAATTTTCTATTTTCATTTTAATGATGATATCTATATTAACTAGCAAATATTTACTAAGAAAAGGTAAGAAGGTAGAGATTTGTATTGGGGTTTCTTTAATCCCAATTATTGTTTACGAAATATTTAGTCAAGAAATAGTAATTGCCATTGTAGATATAATATTTGTAGCATTAATCAGTGCTGTTTTACTTAGAGAAACTAATGAAAATATAAATTATGATAGATATAAAAATATTTTTATAAATGGAATTTCTTATATTTTCATAGCATCAATTATCTGTAGTATGTTCAGGCCTATTTATGCAGAAATCATATTTAGAGGTATAGTTATATATCTGATTTTGATGGTTATAACTATGAGAGAGACTATGGGATATTGTTATAATATAAAAAGTTCAAAAGTGAATAAAATTATAAATATATCTCTAATTTCATTGGCATTATTAACTACACAGGAGTTTTTTTATAATATATTTGTGAAGGTAGTTTCAATTTTGTATAGAGGAATTGAATTTATAACTGAATTTATAATAGATGTAATAGTAAAAATTATTGGGATTCCAATGACTTGGGTTTTTAATGCTTTACAAAAATTATTTACTGAAAGACGAGGAGCTTTAGAAGATATATTTGGAAGAATAGATTCAGGTAGTAAAAATCCCCCAAATATAAAAGGATTAACGCCAGAAATGGTAACAGCAAGTCCCACATTTATATTTATAATGAAGGTTATAGTTACAATAATATTAATATTAATTGTAAGTAGTATCATAAGAAAAATAATAAAAGGTACTAATTTAAATAGAGATGATGGTTATACTGAAATAATTGAAGAGATTGAGCAAAAGGATCCTGGTTATAAAAAAGTTATAGATAAAATCAAAAAAATATTTAGAAAGAAGGGTACCCCTAGGGAAGAAGTTTTATATAAGTATAGTGAGTTTGTAGAAGTTGCAAATAAAAAAGAGATTTTTAAGACATATATGACTCCAAGACAACTTGGTAATATTGTTAAGATAAAAGTGGATAACTGTATGGAAGTTGATGAAGTTACTAATATGTATAATGAAGCAAAGTTTTCTACACATATTATAAACAAGTCTTATGAACAAAAAGTGGAAAAATATGTGGATAACATCAATAAAAACATAAAAAAGTGACAAGAAAAATTAATCTACAATAAAAGACAAGAAAACTCACATAATATTAACATTTTATCCACTGATATATTAACAATAACAAATAGTTTTGTATAACTGTAAAGAATAAGTAATTTTGTGAAATAAGGTGTAAATTTTGAGGGGGAATATATTATTGTTGCCTACAAGAATTTACACATTATTTTTTTATATAGTGATACAATTTCTTTAGGCAATAAAATGTTGTAATTTTATTGCTATAAATGGTTTTACATTATTTGGGGGTGCTTTTATGATAATTGAGACGTTGAAATCTAACATGGTATGTGAAGAGAATACTATAGAATACACTTATAATTTAATTCAATCAGAATTAGAGGTCCATATGAATGGTGAAAGAAGGGTTATAGATGTATATGGTGTAGAAATAGAAAGTGAAGTGAAAAATAAAGGCAAACATGTAAAGCAATACAAAGAACATGTAGAATGTATAACTCCTAATAGATATAAGGGAAGTGAACTTCTGGGATTATTAAAAAATAATGTGGTCTCACCAATACATCTTATAGATATTATAGAAGAATATATAGAGGCATATTATGCTGATTTTGACGAACTTGTACAAGCAATAGCAAATTAATTATAACTATTTTTATTTATATGAGTAGTTTATAAAGTTAAACTTAATTAATATGATAATTGAAAATATTATCATCATATACTTTCATATATATATAAGTTATAGTTGATATTAACCTATTTATTTATTAAAATTAAAGATGTAAAAATATGTTTATAATTTAATTATAAGTATATGAAATATTTAGGTTTGGAGGTGAGATGGTGATAGTAGGAGTTGGAGTAGATATAGTTGAAATAAGACGTATAAAAGATGTAATGGAAAAAAATGAAAAGTTTTTAGAAAAAATATTTACAAGTAAAGAAATACAATACTTGAAAACTAGGAATTTAAGGCCGGAATATGTAGCAGGTAGGTTTGCTGCAAAGGAAGCGGTTTCAAAAGCACTAGGAACAGGGTTTAGAGGATTCAACTTCAGAGATATAATAGTAGATAGTACTACTCTTGGTAAACCTACAGTCACATTAGAAGGGCAGGCAAAAAATATTGCTAACAAGAATGGGAATACAACTATTCATCTGAGTATTTCTCACGGATGCGATAGTGCTATTGCCTATGCTGTTTTGGAGGTCGTTTAATATGGTAAATCCTTTTGATAAATTAAAAATTAATAGATTAGGGTTTATAGGATTTAAACATAGGGCCATACAAATGGATAAGGAAATGATACAAAGTATATTAAAAGCTAGAGATGATGATACCTACAAAGGAGATTATGGACAAGCATTTATAATAGCTGGCTCTATGGGCTTTTCTGGTGCTGCATATCTTACTACTCAAAGTGCAGTAAGAAGTGGCGCTGGATTAGTGACCCTTTGCGTTCCTAAAGAAATACAGGAGATAATGAGCATAAAGTTAAATGAGGCTATGACAATCAATTTTGAGCAAAGTGAAAAAATAGGTAATATTATGGTTAAGTCTAATTGTATTGCTATTGGACCAGGAATGGGGAATGCTAAGTTAACTTTTAATATAGTGAAAAGTATGATTGAAAATGCAGAATGCCCTATTGTAATAGATGCGGATGGACTAAATGTACTACAGGGAAAACTTGAATTGCTTCATAGTAAAAATAATAGCATTATATTAACACCTCATTATGGGGAGATGGCAAGATTAACTGGATTATCTGTTGATGAAATAAAAGAAAATAGGGTAGAAGTAGCAAGGAATTTTGCTTATGAGTATGATGTAATAGTTTTATTAAAGGACCATAGAACTGTAATAACTGATGGAACACAGGTTTTTGAGAATACTACAGGAAATAGTGCAATGGCATCAGGTGGAATGGGAGATACTTTGACAGGAATTATAACTTCATTTATTGCTCAGGGATATGATGCTCTAGAAGCTACATGCATTGCTACATTTATACATGGATATTGTGGTGATAGGCTAGCAGAGAATATGTTCTGTGTCAATGCTACCCATATTATAGAAGAATTACCTTTTGGGATAAAAGAAATTTTGGATAGTAATTGATACATAGAAATAACTGTGGATTATAATAAAATAAATATGGTTATAGAGAGTAGAAAACTATAATAAACATATAGTGTAATAAGTAATTGGAGGAATTTATGAAAAAAAGACTAACTTATACACTATTTATTATAGCTATATGCCTAACCATTGCAGTGGCTTTATTCATTAAAGGAAGAACAAGGACTTTAGATGAGTATAATGTAATTGATTCCTTAAATGAGATTAAAGCCTATAAGAGTGATATAACTATAGAGGTCGTAAATGACAGAGAAACAAATAAGTATGAAGGGTTTCAAACCTATAAAAAAGATATAGGATATAAACTGGATTTAAAGGATAAGAGATCTTTTACTTTTAAAGGTGATGAGATACTTGTTAAAGATAAGGAGAATATCAAAGAGTATACCTTAGATAAAGGGTTTGATGAAGTATTTAAATATGGATTTATTGGTGAATATATAGGATTAATATATACAAATGAACAATTAGAATTTGAAACTGAAACAATAAATAATAGTGAGTGCTTTGTGATAACAACAGTGATTCCTGGAAGCAATAACAACATTTGCCAAGGTAGCTTATATTATGATATTAAAAATAATAGACCGAAGAAAATAATAATCTATGATAATAAAGGTAGAGAAAGAATTATATATACTTATGAAAACTTTAACTGGACTGATAAGGTTGAAGATGTGGAGTTAGATTTATAACAATGATACAAAACAGTAAGAGCGAATCTAGTATTTACTATGAGGTAGTTCTTGACAACTGGAAAGGTGAGCAAGGTGAGTAATATGGAAAAAAAGATAAGACCCTCTTGGGCAGAAGTGGATTTAGATGCTTTAAGGAATAATGTAAGTGAAGTAAAAAGGGTTTCAGAGGGGAAGGAAATAATTGCTACAATAAAAGCTGATGGATATGGACATGGAGCTATAGATATATGTAAGTCTATGATGGATGAAGGTATAAATAGATTTGCAGTAGCTATTGTTACAGAAGCGGTAGAACTAAGAAAAGCTGGTGTGGAAATTCCTATTATTATATTGGGATATACACCAAAGGAATTTTATGATGAAGTTATTGATTTAAACCTAGAGCAAACTATATATGATTATGAAGATGCTAAAATACTTTCAGACATAGCTATAAAGAAGAATAGCATAGCTAAAATTCATATAGCTGTAGATACAGGTATGGGGAGGATTGGATTTTTAACAACGAGGGAGCAGGCTAGGGAAGTACATAGGATAACTAAGTTAAAAGGAGTAAGAATTGTAGGAATATTTACTCATTTTGCTACTGCTGATGAGAAAGACAAAACTTATGCTAGTTTTCAAATAGAAAAATTTAATATATTTAATATATATCTTGAAGAATTAGGTATAATTATACCCTTTAAGCATGTAAGCAATAGTGCTGCTATAATAGATTTTCCTGACTTACCATATGATGGAGTTAGAGCTGGTATTATGCTTTATGGATATTATCCTTCCAAGTATGTTAATAAAAATAATGTTAACTTAATACCTGTTATGTCGCTAAAATGTAAAATTGTTCATTTGAAAAAAATACAGGAAGGCGATTATGTAAGCTATGGTAGATTGTATAAAGCACCTGCAGAACGGATAATTGGAACTCTTCCTATAGGATATGCAGATGGCATTTCGAGAGCATTAACAGGGGTGGCTAAAGTAATTGTGAATAGTAAAATAGTACCTGTTGTAGGTCGTATTTGTATGGATCAATGTATGATAGATGTAACAGATGTACCTGGGGTGAAGATTGGGGATGAAGTTATATTAATTGGAAAAGATAATATAGGGAATGTTATAACAGCAGATGATATAGCAGAATCTATAGGTACAGTCAATTATGAAGTAATTTGTGATATAAGTAAGAGAATTCCAAGAATATATACAAAAAACGGTAAAATTTTCAGTGTAAGAAACTACGTATAGTAAAAAGTATAAAAAAATGTTGTAAAAAGTAGAAATTGAGGATAATTTCTTTGACATAATAACAATTGATGATTTATAATTAAGTTGTACATAAAGTTGTTATTTAAATTGGAGGTAATGAAATCCATGGGTAGCTCAAAGAAATTTATTCTGAATTTTGGTAGTAGTTTTTGCGAAAAATTTAATGATGTAGATAAAAAACAATTTATAACAAATAGTAAATTAATTATGGATTATGGAATAGTATATAGTGAAGGCTATAATAGTAATAGCTATATAGAGAAAATGAAACAAGGATATTTAGCTATGAGAGAATTAAATTTAGAATTATCAGAATATGGCTTTGAGAGTTATATTAATGACTTAAGTGAATATGAAGCTAGCCTTTAGGAGTGTGAATGCCTAATGACAATTGTTATAAAGAGAGGCGATATATTTTATGCTGATTTAAGCCCAGTGGTTGGATCAGAACAGGGTGGAATAAGACCTGTAATAATTATACAAAATGATGTGGGAAATAGATATAGTCCAACTGTGATAGTTTCAGCTATAACCTCTCAGATAAATAAGGCAAAACTTCCAACTCATGTAGAGATTTCTTCTGAAGAATACGGATTAAATAAAGACTCGGTAGTTTTGCTAGAGCAAGTTAGAACTTTAGACAAAAGAAGATTAAAAGAAAAGATAGGTCATATGACCGATGAAGATATGATTAAAGTTGATGTTGCTCTTAAAATTAGTTTAGATTTAAAAATGTAAAAATAAGCTTAATATTAAGGGGCTGTTTCAAAATACACTAAATCTTAATTGGATGTGGAGTATGCACTAACAACAATATTTTAGTGAAACTTAACATTTTATAGAGATTAGTGAATTATTTTGAAATAGCTCCTTTTAAATTAAATCGGTAGATGGACAAAAAAATATAAAGTATTTATTACTTTTATAATGATAGAAGTATAGTTGTATTTAATTGAAGTGTAAGGTAAATAATATATTAATAATTATTGGAGATTTCTTATAATGAAATGTATGGATAAAAGTAAAATTTCAACTAAATAGTTGAGAATAAATAAATTATTGATATAATGGGTTTAGAAGAAAATCAGGGAGGGATAAGCAATGGAAAAGTCATTAATAGCATTAGAGAATATAGCGAAAGTTTTAAGAAAAGATATTATAAAGATGGTAACAGAGTCAGCATCTGGTCACCCAGGCGGTTCTCTATCAGCTGTAGAAATCATTACTACATTATATTTTAATGAAATGAATATTGATGTAGAAGACTCTAAGAATCCTAATAGAGATAGATTTGTATTATCAAAAGGTCATGCTGCACCAGTTTTATATGCAGCTCTTGCGGAGAAGGGTTTCTTTAATAAAGAAGAACTTATGAAATTAAGAAAAACTGGAGCAATGCTACAAGGTCATCCAAATATGAATTACATACCAGGAGTAGATATGTCTACAGGTTCATTAGGTCAAGGAGTTTCCGCTGCGGTAGGTATGGCACTAGCAGGAAAGCTTGATAATAGCTCATATAGAGTATATACCCTACTAGGAGATGGAGAATTAGAGGAAGGTCAAGTTTGGGAAGCAGCTATGTGTGCAGCTCATTACAAACTAGACAATTTAACAGCTTTTGTAGATTATAATGGACTTCAAATAGATGGAGATATTGATAAGGTTATGAATCCTAATCCTATAGCAGATAAGTTTGTAGCATTTGGATGGAACGTGATTTATTTAGAAGATGGTCATGATTTAGTTAAGATAAAAGATGCTATAGAAGCTGGAAAAGGAGTAAAAGATAAGCCTACAATGATAGTTTGTAAAACAATTAAAGGAAAAGGTGTATCTTTTATGGAGAATCAGGCAGGTTGGCATGGTTCAGCTCCAAGTAAAGAGCAGTGTGAAATAGCATTAAAAGAGATTGGGGGAGAAGAATAATGAAAAGTGTTGCAACTAGAGAAGCCTATGGAAAAGCATTAGCAAGAATAGGTAAAGAAAATGAAAATATAGTAGTTCTTGATGCAGACTTATCTAAGTCTACTAAAACTGCTGATTTTAAGTCTGTATGCCCAGAGCGATTTATCAATATGGGGATTGCTGAAGGTAATATGATGACTGTGGCAGCGGGAATGGCAGCTTGTGGAAAAATTCCTTTTGCATCTACTTTTGCTATATTTGCAACAGGAAGAGCTTTTGAACAAATAAGAAATTCTATATGTTACCCTAAATTAAATGTAAAGGTATGTGCTACTCATGCTGGTCTAACAGTAGGAGAAGATGGTGCTTCTCACCAATCTGTAGAGGATATTTCATTAATGAGAAGTATACCTAATATGGTGGTGATTAGTCCAAGTGATGGAATTGAGGCTGAAGCAGCAATAGAAGCTATAACAAAATATGAAGGCCCTTGCTATGTTAGACTTGGTAGAAGTTCGGTACCTATAATAAATGATAATGAAGATTATAAGTTTGAAATTGGTAAAGGAATAACTTTAAGAGATGGGAAAGATGCTACTATAGTTGCAACTGGAATTATGGTAGAGGCAGCATTAGAAGCGTACAATATTTTGGCTGAAGAAGGCATAAGAGTTAGAGTTATTAATATACATACAATAAAGCCTATAGACGAAGAATTAATAACAAAAGCTGCAAGAGAAACAAATCTTATAGTTACTGCAGAAGAACATAGTATCATAGGTGGCCTTGGTTCAGCAGTGGCGGAAGTAGTAACTACACATTGTCCAGCTACAGTTTTAAGAGTTGGAATAAAGGATACTTTTGGTGAAAGTGGTAAGCCTGCAGAATTATTAAAAGCTTATGGATTAACAGCATTAGATATAGTTAAAGCAGTTAAGACTGGAATTAGTATGAAATAAAAAATAAAATTGAATATGGAAGAAATCTAAGGAGACTTAGGTTTCTTTTTTTTATAGCCTATGATATAATTTATAAATAATTTGAAAATTCGATTTACTAAGGAGAGCGTTATAGATGAAACAAGATGTTAAAGGATATATGAGTGATGTAGTCTTTTGTTTTAAATTGTCTTTAAAATTAGTTATTATACCCGTAGTTTTAGGTATAGTTATTAGTTGTATATATCTATTAGTTAAAGGTCAATCTATGGAACTTTATGGAATACTTAGAGGAATAAGAAATACAGGAATTATATTTTCTTGTGGAGGATTATTTGTATCAGCATTAGCATTTCTACAACCGACAAAGTTATTGAGACCTTTAAGCTATGAGAAAACTTGGAGACAATATCTTTATAAATTTGGTTTAGTAGGAACTATATTCTGCACCTTTGCATTATTAGCAACATATTTCTTAGTATACGATATGCTAATTCATAACTTATATGTGTAGTTTACATACATAAAGAAGCATGAGTGGAAAAAAAAATATATATTTCCACTCTTTTTTTATGAAGAAAAATAAGAATTTATTATTTTTTAACTTATGTAGGACTTGCATTTTAAATTTTTATGTTATAATATACACAGATAAAAAGTAAAAAGTCGAGGAGAGTTAATAATTATGATAGATTTTAAAAATGTTACTAAGGTTTATAATAACAATGTACTAGCTTTATCTAATTTAAATGTACATATTGACCAGGGTGAATTTGTTTTCTTAGTAGGCCCAAGTGGAGCAGGAAAATCTACCTTTATAAAGATGTTATTAAAAGAAGTTGATCCAACAGCGGGTTCGGTTATAGTTGCAGGATCAGATTTAACAAAGCTAACAAGGAAAGAAGTACCTTATTATAGAAGAAAAATTGGAGTAGTGTTTCAAGATTTTAGATTGATACAAAGTTTGAATGTATTTGATAATGTAGCTTTTGCACTAAGAGTTATAGGATCAAGCGAAAAGGATATACAAAAAAAGGTTCCAGCAGTGCTTTCAATGGTAGGATTATCAAAAAAGAGAGATGCTTTACCTACAGAGTTATCAGGTGGAGAACAACAAAGAGTATCTATAGCTAGAGCTATAGTAAATAGTCCATCATTATTAATTGCTGATGAACCAACAGGTAACTTAGATCCTGAAACTTCATTAGAAATTATGGATATTTTAAGTGATATTAGTAGAGCTGGAACTACCATTGTTATGGCAACCCATGCAAGAGACATAGTTGACTCTATGAAAAAGAGAGTTATAGCTATTGAGAAGGGTGTTATTGCCAGAGATGAGGAAAGGGGGAAATATGGTTATGAAATTTGATTCTTTTAAATATTCATTTAAGGAAGCACTTAAAAGTATAAAAAGAAATAAAACTTTAAGTATAGCATCTATAGCTACAGTAACAGCTACACTTTTTTTATTAGGAGCTATAACACTAGGAGTTGCTAATGCAGATAAATTAATTACGCAATTGGGATCCATGGTTGAGGTGAAAATCTACTTAAAAGAGGATATAAGTGATAATAATAAAAATGCTATAGAGAATAAAATTAAAGAAGTAGATGGTATTGATAAGATAACTTTTCAAAGCAAGGAAGATGCTTTGAAGGATGTAAAGGAACAAATGAATGATGAATTAGGTCAGTTAACATCTGGATTTGAGGATAATAATCCATTCCCAGCTTCCTTTACAGTAAATGTTAAAGAGCCGCTAGTAGTAGATAAAGTTGTAAGTAGTATTAAAGATATGAATGGTATTGATGAGATAAAAGATGCAAGATCTATAATTGCAAAAATTTCTAAGCTTACAGATTCATTTAAAATAGGTGCTGCAGTAGCATTTGTAGTTTTTATTATGATATCTCTATTCTTAATAGGAAATACCATAAAAATTACAGTGTTTACGAGAAAAAAAGAAATAGGAATAATGAAGTATGTAGGAGCTACAGATTGGTTTATTAGATGGCCATTTATAATAGAAGGTATGATACTTGGAATATTTGGAGCAGTCATATCGGTAGTAGTACTAGGTTTTATATATTCTATTATAATTAATAATTTAAGCGCCGATACACTATTTGGATTTGATTTAGTAGGTATTTCTTATATATTGAAGGTGATTATTTGGGAATTCCTGGGATGTGGAGTTTTCATAGGTGCTATTGGAAGTATAATATCCATGAGAAAATTCTTAAAAGTTTAAATTATAAAGAACAAATAAGACTAAGAATTTATTTCTTAGTCTTATTTGTGTATAATATAATATATTGGTAATAGAAAGGATTAATAAAATAATTTAAATTTCATAGTATTATTATCGGGGATAAAAAGTAATAATAAATATATGAGAATGAGAGGGTGATTTTTATGGATGGTAAGAAAAATAAATGGAAAAGAGTAACGGGTATAGTGGCTCTTTTGATAGTGACAAATTTAATTACTTTAGGATTATCTAACTATATATCTTTTAAGTTACCAGATGGTAAAGTTATAGTTAGTAGAAAAACATATGAAAATATAGTAGACTTTGAAAAGTTATATACTATAAAAGATAAATTAGATAGATATTATTTGGGTGAAATTGATATTAATAAACTTATAGATGGAGCAGCAGCGGGAATGACAGAAGCTGTAGGAGACCCATATACAACATATATGAATGCCGAAGAGTTTAAAGACTTCTATTCTCAAACAGAAGGAAATTATGTTGGATTAGGAATACAGGTAGGAGTTAAGGAAGATAAGATAGTTGTAGTAGCTACCTTTGAAAATTCACCTGCAGAAAAAGTGGGAATACTTTCAGGGGATATAATTGAAAGCGTAAATGGTACAAAGGTTGAAGGCAAGGACTTAGAAAAAGCAGTGAAAACTATGAAAGGTGAAAAAGGAGAAGCTGTAGAACTTACTTTATCTAGGGAAAACAAAGGTTCTTTTAATGTTAAAACTGTAAGAGATGAAATAGAAATGATAACTGTAAAGAAAGAAATGATTGATAGTCAAGTAGGATATATTCAGGTAACTATGTTTGATGAAAATACATCTAGCAATTTTGAAAATGCAATTAAAGATTTAAACTCAAAAGGAATGAAGAGTTTAATAGTAGACCTAAGAGAAAATCCAGGAGGATTATTAGATCAAACTGTGAATATGTGTTCACAATTTATTCCTAAGAATAAGAATATAGTTTATACGGAAGATAAGAATGGAAATAGGAAGGATTATAATTCAGTAGGTGGAATTGCTGAAGGGTTACCACTTACTATATTAATAGATGAGGGGAGTGCAAGTGCTTCAGAAATATTTACAGGAGCTATAAAAGATTATAAGTTAGGAACTTTAGTAGGTACTAAGACCTTTGGTAAGGGTGTTGTTCAAACAACTTTTTATAGGGATAGAGATGGATTTAGAGATGGAACTGCATTGAAGGTTACTATATCAAAATACTATACTCCTAATGGACAGAATATCCATGGTATAGGAATAGAGCCAGATATTTTAGTTGAGTATCCAGAAGAACTAAAAGGGAAAGCCTATGATAAATCAGTAGATCCTCAATTTGAAAAGGCTTTGGAAGTGGCAAAAGAAAAGATTAAGTAATAAAATATAGGGTATTATAATAGATATTAGTATTTTTATTATAATAAATACTAATTAAAATAAGTTAACATATAGAAAAATAATAAAATTAATTTTATAGTTTCAAGTAGATAAATGATGATGTAAAATTAAGTATCTATTATAGTAGATACTTAATTTTACTTATGCACATCTACTCTTTGTTACATAATGAGAAGGAGAAAAATAATGGAACTTTTAAAGTATACTTTGCAGCAGGTGTCCTATGCTATTGTGGAGCCGTCTTATGCGCTTATATTAATAATGATGGCTGTTGTATTCTATATGAAAAATAAAAAAACTACAGTGATGGAAAGATTAATTATGGGTAAAAACTCGTCAACTGCTTTTGAACTTACTGTGTCACAAATAGTTATGGGAATATTGGGAGGTGTAGTAGCTAGTTTAATTCTTACATTTTTGGGAATTACTTTTTATGAAACTTCTAATATATTTCTAATATTTATATTATCAGTAGCGTTAATGTTCTTTAGTCCCAAATTAGTTTGTCTTTCATATTCAGGAGCTATTTTGGGACTATTATCAATACTGTTGTATTTTATATCATTAATCATGGAGAATCCAAGTTTAGATGTACTAAAAATGGATATAACTAATTTATTGGTATTGGTTGCAGTAATGCATATTGTTGAAGGGTTATTAGTAATCTTTGATGGGAAAAGAGGTGCTATACCTGTATTTGGATCAAGAGATAAAAAAATCATAGGTGGATTTGCATATAGAAGACAATGGATATTACCAATGATAATATTATTAATGGTACAGGCTACTAGCGCCAATACAGTTATGGGGGGAAGTGTAAACACTCCAGAGTGGTGGCCAATAATTAATCATAATAAAAACATGTTGATTTTTGCTACTATGGTAATTGGTGCATTACCGATTTTTGCAGGAGTTAATTATGCTACCATAACATTTACAAAAAGTAAAAAAAATAAGCCAATATTCTCAGGACTATTAATTTTAGGCTATGGTACTGTATTAATTCTATTATCTTTTCTTGGGGATATAAATAAGATTTTAGATGTAATAATTCTTACATTGATGCCTGTATTACATGAGTATATGTTATATATTGATCGCTTAGCAGAAAAGAAAGGTAAAATAAAGTATGTGAGTAATGAAGAGGGAGTATGTGTTCTAGATGTAGCCCATGATTCAATAGCTAAAAATATGGGAGTTAAAATGGGAGATTTAATATTAGAAATAAATAATATTAAATTATATAAGGATGAAATTATATTTAATATGTTAGAACGTCTTCCAGATATTATAAATATGAAGGTTAGAAGAGAAAATGGATCTATGGAAGAATTAGAATGTAAAGTAAAAAACAATAAAGAAAAATTAGGAATTGTTATAGTTCCTAGAGAAGTTCCAAAGCAGGCTACTGTAGCAAAGCCAGGAGGTTCTAGTTTTTCTGATATTCTAAATAAAATTAAAGAAAAGAAAGATAGTAACGATAAAGAATAATTTTTTATAAAAAGATGAGGTGATGTATCATGGGTCAGTTTAAGATTCATTCAAAATTTAAGCCAACTGGAGATCAACCTGAAGCAATAGATAGTATAGTTAAAGGAATCCTTGAAGATAAAAAATATCAAACTTTACTTGGAGTAACAGGATCAGGGAAGACATTTACTATGGCAAATATTATTGAGAGAGTTCAAAGACCAACTTTAATTCTTGCTCATAATAAGACTTTAGCAGCTCAATTATGCTCTGAATTTAAAGAGTTTTTTCCAGAAAATGCTGTTGAGTACTTTGTTTCTTACTACGATTACTATCAACCAGAAGCTTATATGGCTCAAACTGACACCTATATAGAAAAGGATGCATCAATAAATGAGGAGATAGAAAAGCTACGGCACTCAGCTACTTCAGCCTTGATAGAAAGACGAGATGTTATAGTTGTGGCTTCTGTATCATGTATATATGGGCTAGGAAATCCAGAGGATTATAGAAAGCTTACTGTATCTTTACGAGAAGGTATGATTAAAGATAGAAATAGTGTTATTAGTCAGCTAGTGGATATTCAATACGAAAGAAATGATATAAATTTTGTAAGAGGGACCTTTAGAGTTAGAGGAGACGTGCTAGATATATTTCCAGCATCATCAACTAATAAAGGGATAAAAGTTGAGTTTTTCGGAGATGAAATAGATAGAATCCGTGAGTTTGATGTATTAACAGGCAATATAATTAGTGGAAGAAAACATGTATCTATATTCCCAGCATCACACTTTGCTACATCAAAGGAAAATTTAGAAAGAGCTATCTCTCAAATTGAATTTGAATTAGAAGAGAGATTAAGGGAGCTAAAGGATGAGGATAAGTTATTAGAAGCTCAAAGATTAAAACAACGAACCAATTTTGATATAGAAATGATGAGAGAAGTAGGTTATTGTACTGGAATAGAAAATTATTCTAGAATATTAGATGGAAGAGAAAAAGGAACACCACCACAAACTCTTATTGACTATTTCCCAGATGATTTTCTTTTCTTTGTAGATGAAAGTCATGTTACACTACCACAAATTAAGGCTATGTATGGAGGAGACAGATCTAGAAAAACTTCTTTAGTAGAGTATGGATTTAGACTTCCATCAGCCTATGATAATAGACCACTTAAATTTGAAGAGTTTGAAGATAAATTAAATCAGGTATTATTTGTAAGTGCTACACCTGGAGTTTATGAGAATGAACATTCAGCTAATATAGCAGAGCAAATAATAAGACCAACAGGATTATTAGATCCTGAAATTATAATAAGACCAGTAAAAGGTCAAATTGATGACTTATATGGTGAGATTATCAAAACTACTGAAAGAGGGTTTAGAACTTTAGTTACAACTCTTACAAAGAAGATGGCAGAGGACTTAACTAAATATTTAAAAGAGTTAGGAGTAAAAACTACTTACTTACATTCTGATATAATTACTATGGAAAGAATGGAAATAATAAGAGATCTTCGAAGAGGAGATTATGATGTGCTAATTGGAATAAATCTTTTAAGAGAAGGATTAGATATTCCAGAAGTAGCATTAGTTGCTATATTAGATGCAGATAAGGAAGGATTCTTAAGGAGTGAAACATCTTTAATTCAGACTGTAGGTAGAGCTGCAAGAAACTCAGAAAGTAAAGTAATAATGTATGCTGATAATATGACAAATTCTATGGAAAAAACTATAAATGAGACCAATAGAAGAAGAAGTATTCAAGAAAAGTATAATGATGATCATAATATAGTACCTAAGACTATAATCAAGGAAATAAGAGATGTTATAGAAATTTCTACAGTGGCAGAAGATGAAGATTTATATATCAGTGAAGCAAGTAGTGATT
This sequence comes from Clostridium sp. UBA871, assembly GCF_002295255.1. Taxonomy (NCBI): domain Bacteria; kingdom Bacillati; phylum Bacillota; class Clostridia; order Eubacteriales; family Clostridiaceae; genus Clostridium; species Clostridium sp. UBA871. The sequence goes on from NZ_DBFV01000003.1 coordinate 187,576, forward strand.
TGCTTTTAGATAAGAAGGAATTGACTAAGCATATTACTAAACTAGAAAAAGAAATGAAAGAAGCAGCTAAGGACTTACAATTTGAAAGAGCAGCGATTTTAAGAGATGAGATAGAACGTATGAAGAGAGAATTTAATTTGTAAAGGAGAAATTTATGAGAAATAGTATTTATATAAAAGGTGCAAAAGTACATAACCTTAAAAATGTAGATTTAGAAATACCAAGAGATAAATTTGTTGTTTTTACTGGACTTTCAGGTTCAGGAAAATCTTCTTTAGCCTTTGATACTCTTTATGCAGAAGGACAAAGAAGATATGTAGAATCTCTTTCAGCTTATGCGAGACAGTTTTTAGGCCAAATGAATAAACCGGATGTAGAGTATATAGAAGGTCTATCACCAGCTATATCTATTGACCAAAAAACTACAAGTAAAAATCCAAGATCTACAGTAGGAACAGTAACTGAAATTTATGATTATTTAAGACTACTTTATGCAAAGATAGGTGTACCCCATTGTCCTAAATGTGGCAAGGAGATTACCCAGCAGACTGTAGACCAAATGGTAGATCAGGCAATGGCTCTGCCACCTAGAACTAAGGTTCAAATCTTAGCACCTGTAGTTACAGGGAAAAAAGGAGAACATGTAAAGATCCTTGAGAACATTAAAAAAAATGGATATGTTAGAGCAAGAATTGATGGTGTTCTGGTAGATTTAGAAGATGAAGATATCAAACTAGAGAAGAATAAAAAGCATACCATTGAAATAGTAATAGATAGAGTAGTTATTAAAGATGGAATTGAATCAAGAATTACAGACTCTTTAGAGTCAGCATTAAAAATAGGTGAAGGTATAGCTATCTTAAATGTAATTGATGGAGAAGATATACTTTTAAGTGAAAAATTTTCATGTGTAAGTTGTGGAATAAGTATTGGTGAAATTGAGCCTAGAATGTTTTCCTTCAATTCTCCCTTTGGAAAGTGCGATGAGTGTGATGGACTTGGGACTTTAATGGAGATAGATGAGGATTTGGTGATTCCGGATAAAAGCAAATCCATATTAGGTGGAGGAATTTTAACTTTAGGTGAAGGTAGTTTAAAGGAGGATTCATGGACTCGTGCCATATTAGAAGCTCTTGCTAAAAAAAGAGGGTTTACTTTAGATACTCCTATAGAAGAACTATCAGAAGAAAATTTAAATTCTGTTTTATATGGAACAAATGGAGAAAAATTACGAATAGAGTATACCAAGGAATTTAAAACTGGTATATATAATTATGCTTATGAAGGTATAATAAATAATTTAAAAAGAAGATATATGGAAACTAACTCAGATTACATAAAGAGAGAAGTAGAAGAGTATATGAGTGATAATCCTTGTCCTAAGTGTAAAGGAAGAAGATTATCTAAAGAAGCTCTATCTGTTACTGTAGGTGGTAAAAATATAAGTGAATTTTGTACTATGTCTATTATAGAAGAACTTGATTTTGTAGATGCATTAAAATTATCTAAAAAGGATGAAATTGTAGCAGAACAAGTATTAAAGGAAGTTAAGAGTAGACTTAGTTTTTTAAAGGATGTAGGACTTAGTTATCTTAACTTAAGTAGAGCATCAGGTACTTTATCAGGAGGAGAAGCGCAAAGAATTAGATTAGCAACTCAAATTGGTTCTAGTTTGATGGGGGTTTTATATATTTTAGATGAGCCAAGTATTGGATTGCATCAAAGAGATAATGATAAATTAATAAAGACTTTAAAGCATCTTAGAGACATAGGAAATACTTTAATTGTAGTTGAGCATGACGAAGATACTATGCGAGAAGCAGATTACTTAGTAGATATAGGCCCAGGAGCAGGAGAGCATGGAGGAAAAATAGTAGCTGCAGGTACAGTAAAACATGTGATGAAGTGTAAAGAGTCCATTACAGGTCAATATTTAAGTGGGCATAGAACTATAGATGTGCCTGAAAAATATAGAATTATGGATAAAAATAGAGTTATAAAAGTTAAAGGTGCAAAGGAAAACAATCTAAAAAATATAAGTGTTGAATTTCCATTAGGATTATTTACATCTGTAACAGGAGTTTCAGGGTCAGGGAAAAGTACTTTAGTTAATCAGGTTTTATATAAGGGGTTAAATAGAAAATTAAATGGTTCTAAGAAACTACCAGGAAAACATGAGGAAATTGTAGGTGATGACCAGATTGATAAGATTATAAATATAGATCAAAGTCCAATAGGAAGAACACCTAGAAGTAATCCTGCTACATATACAGGAGTATTTGATTTAATAAGAGAAATTTTCACTATGGTTCCAGAGGCTAAAAGCAGAGGATATAAACAAGGTAGATTCAGTTTCAATGTTAAAGGTGGAAGATGCGAAGCTTGTAAAGGTGATGGAATAATAAAGATAGAAATGCAATTTTTATCTGATGTCTATGTTGAATGTGAAGTGTGTAAAGGAAAGAGATATAATAGAGAAACATTAGAGGTAAAATACAAAGGAAAAACTATTGCAGATGTTTTAAATATGACTGTAGAGGAAGGCTTAGCTTTCTTTGAAAATATACCTCGTATAAGTAGTAAACTTCAAACTCTTATGGATGTTGGATTATCCTATATAAGATTAGGTCAACCATCAACCACATTATCAGGCGGAGAGGCACAAAGAATAAAGCTTGCCTATGAATTATCTAAAAGAAGTACAGGAAAGACTTTGTATATATTAGATGAACCCACTACTGGATTACACATTGATGATGTTAGTAAACTTATAAAAATTCTCCAAAGGCTTGTAGAAGGAGGAAATACTGTAATAGTAATTGAACATAATTTAGATGTAATAAAGTGTTCAGATTATATTATAGACTTAGGACCAGAAGGTGGAGATCAAGGAGGAACTATTATAGTTAAAGGAAATCCTAAAGATGTAATTAAATGTTCTAAATCATATACAGGACAGTACCTAAAAAAGATGATATAATTACTTATAACTAGCATCATAATTTATAATGATGCTAGTTATGTTATATATGTATAAAGGAGTTTTGCTTATGAATATTTTAAAATTCGCATTGAATTTAGGAATAATAGCAATAGTTTATTTTATTATAATCTACGCTTTAAAAATAATGTATACAGATACTAAATCAGTGGGTAAAAGAAGGAATAGAACTAGAAAGGCTACTTCTGGGCTAGAAATAATAGTAGCTGGAGAAAATACAAATCTAAAAAATGGAGGAATACTACCAATAGTAGATAACTTAACTATGGGAAGAAAAAGTGATAATACAGTAATCTTAGATGATAAATATGTTTCTTCTCATCATGTTAAAATTTTCAGAAGAAATAATGAGTATGTGTTGGAAGATTTGGAGAGCACTAACGGAACTAAGGTTAATGATATTAGAATAAAGAATTCCCTTATATTAAAGTCAGGGGATATAATAAAGGTGGGAACTGCTACCTTTAAATTTATGTAGTTATTAGGAGGCAAGTATGAAGGGTATAAAACAAGAAAAAAGAGTGCTTAGATTTACTTATTTGCTTGTAATGGCACTATTTTTTAATGTAGCAATTCTAACTCCAACTATTGATAAGGGTGCAATATTTATAGGAGCAATAATATGTGGTTTATTATGTTATTCCCACTTTGTAATAAGAAGATTTTATCCAGATGGGGATAAATTTATATTATTATTTTCAAATATCCTTGCTGTTATAGGGATTGCTATGATATATAGGTTGGATTTACCCATATCGGGAGGTAGTTATATAGCGGAAGGTACTAGAAGTTTTTTAACAGCTAAGCAAATTATATTTTTTGCTTTAGGTATGACTATGTTTATATTAGTAGTTGTAATACTTCCAGATTTAAAAAGATTTAGTAAGTACAAATATTTATATCTAATAATAACATTATTATTTATGTCCATGGGTACCTTTTTTGGAAAGGAACAGTTTGGAGCTAAAAACTGGGTAAATTTATTTGGGTTCGGTTTTCAACCTTCTGAGTTTGGGAAAATTGCCTTAGTAGCTTACCTTGCTTCAGCATTAAAGGATTATGAAAAGCCTTCGAAGTTTTGGATTAAGATAGGAAAGGCAATTGGATTTAGGAAAGAAAGCTCATATAAATATATAAGTTTAATAGAGCCTGCTATGGTAATGATGATATCATTGCTATTTATGTTAGCTCAAACAGACTTGGGTTCAGCGCTAATTTTCTTTGCCATAGCACTTACTATGCTTTATATTGCTACATCAAATAAAAAGTATGTAATAATAGCATTGCTGTTATTTGTAGTTGGTGGTGTCATAGGATATTACTTATTTTATCATGTTCAGATAAGGGTTATGATATGGCGAAACCCATGGAAGTATGGATATGATGAAGGACATCAGCTTGTTCAATCCCTTATAGCTATAGCAAATGGTGGATTTTTTGGGGTAGGACTTGGAAATGGATATCCAGGATATATTCCAGTAGTAGAATCTGACTTTATATTTGCGGCTATATGCGAAGAATTAGGATTACTTATTGGATTTGCAGTTATAATTTTAAATTTTCTATTATTCTATAGATGTATAAGAGCTGCACTTTACATAAAGGATAAATTTTCAAGATTATTAGCCGTTGGATATAGTACTATGATGGTATCTCAAACACTAGTAATTATTGGTGGTGTAACTGGAGCTATACCTCTTACAGGAATAACTTTGCCTTTTGTTAGTTATGGAGGAAGTTCTATGCTGATAAGTTATCTTTCACTAGGTATAATACAAAAAATATCAGAGGAGAGTAGTAATTATGAATAATCTACAAAAGAACATAAAAAATGTAATGATTGTATTTCTGTTATTATTTATTGCTCTAATCTCTTATATAAGTTATAGTACATTATTTAAAAATCAAATAGCTTTGGATAGTGTTTATAATAAAAGAAATCAAGCGGAGAAAAATAGAGTTCTTAGAGGAACTATTTATGACAGAGATATGAATCCTTTAACTACAGGTGAAAAAACAGGGGAGTTTTCTCAAACAAGAAAGTATGTTGGAGGAGTAGCTTTTTCTCATGTGGTTGGTTATAATGATGCTAAGTATGGGGCTAGTGGAATTGAAAAGAAGTTTGATAAAGAACTTTCAGGACAATCAGTAAATTCTATAAAGGATATATTTTCCAACAAAAAGGATGAGAATAAAGTTGGAAATCATGTAGTGACTACCTTAAATTCTAAGTTACAACAAAGAGCCTTTGAGGTTTTAGGTAATAGAAAGGGATCAATAGTAGCATTAAATCCTAAGACAGGAGAGGTTCTTGCTATGGTGTCAAAACCAAGTTTTGATGCAAATACAATACAAGAAGACTTTGAAAAACTGTCACAACAAGAGGATACACCTTTCTTGAATAGAGCAGTTTCAGGTCTTTACCCACCAGGCTCAACCTTTAAAGTTATTACAGCCATAAGTGCTTTGGAGAATATGTCGGATATAACCAATAGGACCTTTAATGATGAGGGGAAAATTAGTTTTAATGAAAGTGAATACCTAGAAAACTACAAAGGGTATGCTTATGGAAGCATTGGACTTAGAACAGCTTTTTTAAAGTCTAGTAATGTGGTATTTGGTACCTTAGCTATGGAACTTGGAAATGATAATTTAAAGGGAACATCAGAAAAGTTCTTCTTTAATAAAGATATTCCATCAGAAACTCTTACCATTGATAATAGTATTTTCCCAAAATATAAAAGTGATGAGGTTGGTAATATAGCTCAAAGTGGTATAGGACAAAGTGGAGTACTAGCAAGTCCAATAGAAATGGCACTAGTAGCTAGTACTATAGCTAATAATGGTGTAATGATGGAACCTAATGTAGTAAAGGAAATCATAAGTCCGGAAGGGAAAGTAGTTAAAAGCTATGAACAAAAGGAAGCAGCTACAGTTACAACTCCTGAAAATGCAGCATTGCTAAAGGAATATATGAAAGCTGTAGTCAATGAGGGAACTGGTCAGGCAGCAAAGTTATGGAACGTTCAAGTATCAGGAAAGACTGGAACTGCAGACCATGACTCTGGAGATAAGGAGCCACACACTTGGTTTATAGGTTTTGCAGGTTATGATGACCCAGAAATAGCCTTTGCTATAATTGCAGAAGAAGGTGGAAATGATAGCTTTAATGCCAGCGCTATGGCAAAGGAGCTTATGAAATCTTATTTTAGTACAAATTAATATTAAAACTTTTGAAATATAATTATATAATATACCTTATGAGTATTAATCATTGCATTAAAAGTGAAGCTCAATAAGTATTATACTAAAGATGAAACAACTTTTGGATGAGAAGTGAGGTGATTTAATGTTTGATTTTGAGTATCATCTAAAAAATCTTCCAGACAATCCTGGAGTTTATTTAATGAGAAATTCTTTGAGAGAAGTAATATATGTAGGAAAAGCAAAAAATCTTAAAAATAGAGTAAGACAATACTTTCAGAATTCTAAAAATCATAGTGAAAAAGTTAGAGCTATGGTTAAGAATATAAGTGAATTTGAGTATATAGTTACAGATTCTGAAGTAGAAGCTTTAATACTAGAATGTAATTTAATAAAAAAGTATAGTCCTAAATATAATATTTTGCTAAAAGATGATAAATATTTTCCTTTTATTAAAATTACTAATGAAGAATTTCCAAGGGTATTAGTTACAAGAAATTATGGAAATGATTCATCTAAATATTTTGGACCATATACGGATGGAAGTGCAGTATATACTATAAATGAACTTATAAAGAAGGTATTTTCTCTTAGAACATGTAGAAGAGTTATAAAGGAAAATGGGCCTAAAACAAGGGTTTGTCTTAACTATCATATAAAATTATGTAGTGGACCATGTGAAGGATTAATTTCTAAAGAGGAATATAAAAAAATTATCAATGATGTGGTGGATTTACTTACAGGGAAGGATACAAAGATTACTAGTAAGATTAAGACTGAAATGGAAGAAGCAGCAGAAAATTTAGATTTTGAAAGAGCAGCTTCTTTAAGAGATAAGTTGATAGCCATAGATAAAATAAATGAAAAGCAAAAGATTATTAGTAATAATTTTGAAAATGAAGATTTTATAGGTATTTCTCAAGATGAAAAAGATAGTTGTATTCAGATATTCTTTTTAAGAGATGGTAAAATTGTTGGAAGAGAAGATTTTATTTTAGACAATACAGGTGGAGAAGAGCCTGCCTATGTCATAGAGGAATTTATTAAAAACTTTTATGGAGGAACTGCTTTTATACCTAAGACTGTATATGTAAGTCATTGTGATGAAATTGATATCTTAGAGCAATGGTTATCTATAAAGAAGGAATATAGAGTGACTATAAAGGTTCCACATAAAGGAGAAAAGAGAAAGACACTTGATATGGTAGAAAAAAACGCTAGCCATGCTCTCGAAATGTTTAAGATTAAACATAAAGTAGACAAGGAACTTAATAATGTGGCACTTTCTGAAATTCAAGAGGTTCTTGGGATTGAAGATATGCCTATTAGAATTGAAGCCTATGATATATCTAATATCATGGGAATGGATTCCGTAGGAACCATGGTAGTATTTCAAGATGGAGTAGCTAAAAATAGTGATTATAGAAGATTTAAAATTAAAACGGTAGAAGGTGCAGACGATTATGGCTCTATGAGAGAAATATTAATAAGAAGATTTACACATGGATTAGAAGAAATAAGGAAGATAAATAATAATGGTATGGACTTTAAGTCGGGTAAGTTTTCTATTTTTCCTGACTTGATTATGATGGATGGTGGAAAGGGACAAATTAATATAGCACTTCAAGTATTGGAGGAGTTAAATATTAATATACCTGTATGTGGTATGGTGAAGGACGATAAGCATAGAACAAGAGGACTTATTTATAAAAATAAAGAAATTCTGTTAAAGCCATCTTCCAAGGCCATGCTTTTAATAACTAGGATTCAGGATGAAGTTCATAGATTTGCCATTACATATCATAGAACCTTAAGAGATAAACGTACTTTATTTTCTATATTAGATGAAATACCTAAAATAGGAGAAAAGAGAAGGCGTGAACTTCTAAAAAAATTTGGTAGTATTGAAAATATAAAAAAGGCTACCTATGAAGAGTTAATGGCTACACCTTCTATGGATGGGAAAGCTACTGAAAGTATAATTAATTATTTTAAGAAAAATAGTTAATAACCATATGTCAGCATAAAATATTGAATTAGAGTGTTTATACTATTAGTAGGATAGTATACTTAAAATGAAAGAAATATGTAATAACTGTTGATATATATAACCTAAGTATTTTATACTTAATATATAATAATATAGTAAGAGGTATACAATGAAATTAAAGGATAGTTTTGTAAGAAGTGTTTTAGATGTAGCAGGGAATGAAAATGTAAAAATAGATGAACTAATGAAGAATCATACTTCTTTTAAGGTAGGTGGACCAGCTGACCTATTAGTTTACCCTTCTAATTATGAAATGGTTAAAGAATTAATTAAAATATGCAAGGAAAATAAGGTGGATTATTTCATATTAGGAAATGGATCTAATCTCATAATAAGAGATGGAGGAATAAGAGGAGTAGTCATAAAACTAGGACACATAAATAAAATAGTAGTAGATGAAAATTTAATATCTGCACAATGTGGAGCTAAGTTATATTCAGTTGCAGATCAGGCTTTAAAGAATAGTTTATCAGGGCTAGAATTTGCGTCTGGGATACCAGGATCTATTGGAGGTGCTACTGCAATGAATGCAGGTGCCTATGACGGAGAAATGGCAAAGGTAATTGAAAGTTCATTAGTAATTGATAATGAGGGGAACATTAGAGAATTAAGTAAAGAAGAACTAGAATTTGGATATAGGAATAGTGCAATTTTAAAGTATGGATATATAGTTCTGGAAACAAGAATGAGATTGTCTCATGGAGATAAAGCTTTGATCAAGGAAAGAATGGATGATCTATCAGAAAGAAGAAAAAGTAAGCAACCCTTAGAATATGCATCAGCAGGAAGTACATTTAAAAGACCCGAGGGATATTTTGCAGGTAAGCTTATTCAAGATTCAGGATTAAAGGGTACTAGCGTTGGGGACGCGCAGGTATCTGAAAAACATTCAGGATTTATCATAAATAGAGGCAATGCAACGTCAAGGGATATTTTAGATCTTATTGAAGTTGTAAAAGCTAAAGTTTATGAAAAATTTAAGGTTGAATTACACACTGAAGTTAGAGTTATAGGTGAAGATAGTTTAACCTAATATAAAAAATAGGGAGATGGGGATATGATTTCAAAAAAAATGGTGGATTATGTTAATGGTAGTTCATTAATCAGAGCTATGTTTGAAGAAGGTAAAAGACTCGCATCAATTTATGGTGCAGAAAATGTTTATGATTTCAGCTTAGGAAATCCAAATCTTGAACCGCCAAGCACTGTAAGGGAGGCAATTATAGATATTTTAAATAATGAACCTAATACTATGGTTCATGGTTACATGAGTAACTCAGGATATGAGGATGTTAGAGAAACTATTGCTAACTCAATTAACAAAAAATTTGATACAAGTTTTACAGAAAAGAATATAGTTATGACTGTAGGTGCAGCAGGTGGTTTAAACGTGATTTTTAAAACTCTTTTAAACCCAGAAGATGAAGTAGTAGTATTTGCACCTTATTTTGGTGAATATAGAAGTTATGCAGCTAACTATGATGGAAAGCTTGTAGTAGTATCACCAAACACTACAGATTTTCAACCTAATTTAGATGAGTTTAAAAGTAAAATTACGGATAAGACTAAAGCTGTTATAATTAACTCTCCAAACAATCCTACAGGTGTTGTTTATTCAGAAGGGACTATTATAAAACTTACTAATATCTTAAAAGAAAAACAAAAGGAATTGGGAACTGACATATATTTAATATCAGATGAACCTTATAGAGAGCTTGTATACGATAACATTCAAGTGCCATATTTAACAAAGTACTATGATAATACAATTGTTGGATATTCCTATAGTAAATCTCTTTCATTACCAGGAGAAAGAATTGGATATTTAGTTATTCCAAATGAAGTATCCGATTTTGAAAATGTTGTATCTGCTTCTAATGTAGCTACTCGTATTTTAGGATATGTAAATGCACCATCACTTTTCCAAAGAGTAATAGCTAGATGTTTAGATGATAAAGTAAATATTGATTTTTATAATAAAAATCGAGAACTACTTTATAGTGAACTTACTTCTTATGGATATAATTGTATAAAACCAGAAGGTGCTTTCTATTTATTTGTTAAATCACCTATAGAGAACGATATTGAATTCTGTAATATGGCAAAAAAATATAATATTTTAATAGTTCCTGGAACTTCTTTTGCTTGTCCAGGATATATTAGAATTGCTTATTGTGTAGCTTATAGTACTATAGAAAATGCCTTACCTGGATTTAAATCATTAATTGAGTCTATAGAATAAGTAAATATAAAAATAATATTGTTAATTTTTAAAATTTTATGTGAAAGATATAGGATAAATAAATATTTATCCTATATCTTTTTTAGTAATATAAATTACTATATGATATAATTAATGTGTATAATATATAGATATTAGTGTTAATTTTTATTAAAAATATTAATTTAAAAGAAGTATAATTTTAAATTAATATAAGATTAAATTTAAAAGTTTTACTGGAATTAAATATGCAAAAGAGGTGTGATAGAATGAAATTTTTGATAGTTACAGGTATGTCAGGAGCAGGTAAGACACAAGCAATAAGATCACTTGAGGATTTAGGGTTTTACTGTGTAGATAATTTACCACCAACCCTTATAATAAAATTTGCTGAAGTATGCTTTAAAACTGAAGGTAAAATAGATAAAATTGCCATAGTAGTAGATATTAGAGGGAGAACATTTTTTGATGACTTATTAGGTAGTTTGTCCACTCTTGATAAAGAAGGTTATCTATATGAAGTATTATACCTTGAAGCTACAGATGAAACCTTAGTTAAAAGATATAAAGAATCAAGAAGAAAACATCCTCTTGCACCAGATGGAAGGATTATTAATGGTATAAGTATAGAAAAGAAAAAACTAAAAGGAATAAGGGAAAGGGCTAGTAAAATAATAAACACATCAAAATTAACTAATAAAGAGCTAAATGAAGAAATAACTATGGCCTATGGAGATGAAGGTCAAATTGAAAGTCCTTTACTTATTAATGTAATATCCTTTGGATTTAAATATGGAATACCTTTAGATGCGGATTTAGTTATGGATGTAAGATTTATTCCTAATCCATATTATATTGCTGATCTAAAGCCTTTTAGCGGCCTAGATAAGCCGGTAAAAGATTATGTATTATCTAAAGTTGAAACACAGCAATTTGTAGAAAAATTTATAGATATGCTTAAATTTTTAATCCCTAATTATAAAATAGAAGGAAAAAGACAATTGATTGTTGCTATTGGTTGTACAGGAGGTAGACATCGTTCTGTAGCTATTGCAAATAAAGTATATGAGACTTTAAATCATAATGGTAATAGTGTAACTATAGATCATAGAGATATAAATGAGGATGTAAGTAGAGGAGCTGGAAAGCGATGAAGCTTAAGGACGGGTTAATGCCTGGTGTGGGAATTAAGAGGTGGATATGTCAAATTATTTTAGGTGTATTTTTAATTTCCTACTCTATAATTGAGCTTATAAGAAGATGGGGTGAAGGTATTTCTATTAAAATATTTTTAGTAGCGATACTAGTTTTAGGGTGCGTATTGACCTATATAAGTTTAGAGAAGTATACTAAAAAAGTAATAGATATAATAAAGTTTGAAGCGTTGAATTTTTCTATGGGAAAGAAAAATTTTGACGATGATTTTTTTAAAAATAGTATATTAGTAAAGGGTCCTAAGGTGGTAGTTATTGGAGGCGGAACAGGGCTCTCCAACATGCTTAGCGGACTAAAAAGATATACCACTAATATAACCGCAGTAGTTACAGTGGCTGATGATGGAGGTGGTTCTGGAGTATTGAGGCAAGATTTAGGAATGCTACCACCAGGAGATATTCGAAACTGCATAATAGCTTTAGCAGATACTGAACCTTTGATGGAACAGCTCTTTAGGTATAGATTTAAGGATGGTTCTTTAGAAAATCAAAGTTTTGGTAATTTATTCTTAGCTGCTATGAATGGGATTTCCGATAATTTTTTAGAGGCTATTAAAAAAACTAGTGAGGTTTTAGCAGTAACAGGAAAAGTACTGCCTGTTACTCTAGAAAATGTGCAATTATATGCAAAACTAAAAAATGGAGACATAATAAAAGGGGAATCCTCAATACCTACTGAGAGCTTAAATAGAAAATCACCTATAGATAGAGTATTTATAGAGCCTAAAGATGCTAAGGGAGTTCAAGAGGCCGTTGATGCTATAAGAGATGCTGATGCGGTTATATTAGGTCCAGGAAGTGTGTATACTAGTATAATCCCTAATCTAATGGTAGGTGATATAAGAGAGGCTGTAAAGGCCACTAAAGCATTAAAGATTTATGTATCAAATATAATGACTCAACCAGGTGAGAGTGATAACTTTAGTGTTCAAGATCATATAAGAGCTATAATGAAACATTGCCAAGGTATGCCTATTGATTATGCTATTGTAAATAAAGGACTCTCAAAGGAAGAAGAAAATATAAAAGAAAGATACTTACAAAAAGGCTCAACCTTTGTTCAACTTGACCATGGTGACAAAGATAAGCTAAATGTAAAATATATAGAATTTGATATGATAAAGATTAAAAAAGAACTCATAAGACATGATGAGGATAAACTGGCTAAAATACTTATAGAAACTATATTAAAGAAAAAAATGATTAATGATGAGAAAAGAATTTTTGAATATATATATTTATCACAGAGATTAAGAAGAGAAAAAAAGGATAGGGAGTAGAGAAATGTCATTTTCACTAAAGGTAAAAAATGAAGTATGTAGAAATAGTGAATTATCTAAAGATGAAATAGCTGCCCAATTATCAGCTATAATGAAGTCAAGTGGAACATTGGGTTTTGGATTTAATAGATCTATTACTTTTAAGATAGTAACTGAAAATCCAGCTATAGCAAGATGGATTTTTAAGAATTTAAAAGATTTCTATGATATTCACACTAAATTATTAGTAAAGAAAAGCAATTCGTTAAAGAAAAATAATATATATATGGTTTTAATACCAGAAGAAGTAGATGTAAAGGGACTCCTTCAAGAATTGGGAATAATAGAAAAGGATGGCTTATTTAATATACACTACGGAGTACCTAGTGAAGTTATAAAAAATGAAAATTGTAAAAGAGCATATATAAAGGGAGCTTTTTTAGGGGGAGGAAGTATTAGTAACCCAGAGAAAACTTACCATCTAGAGTTTGTAACTCATGATCAAGATTATGCCAATGAACTTAGTGATCTTATTAACAGTTATAAGCTTAATTCTAAAGTAATACAAAGGAAAAATAGTTTTGTAATATATTTAAAAGAGGGAGAGCAAATAGTAGATCTTTTGAATATAATAGGTGCACATAATGCATTATTAGAGCTTGAAAATATAAGAATCATGAAGGAAATGAGAAATAATGTAAATAGAATTGTTAACTGTGAAACTGCAAATCTTAGTAAAACTGTTAATGCAGCTGTAAGACAGGTGGAAAGTATAAAGCTTATTGAAAGTGAAATTGGACTTGATAGGCTACCTAAAAATTTAAAGGAAGTAGCTAAATTGAGGCTTGCCTTCCCAGATGAATCCTTAAAGGAGTTAGGAGCTATGTTAAATCCGCCTGTAGGAAAATCAGGAGTAAATCATCGTCTTAGACGAATTGAAAAAATAGCTGATGAGCTTAGGAAAGAGGGTAGATAGGCATGTCAAAACATGAAGAAATAATTAAATATATTCTATCCTTAGATATAAATACTAAGATATCTGTTAGAGGAATTAGTAGTAAATTAGGTGTCAGTGAAGGAACGGCATATAGAGCAATAAAAGAGTGTGAATCTATAGGAATTGTCAATACAATTCCTAGGGTTGGCACAGTAAGAGTAGAAAAGTTAGAAAAAAAGAATATTGACAAGATATCTTTTAGGGAAATTGTAAACATGGTAGATGGAACCTTAATTGGTGGTAAGGGTGGAGAGAATAATTTTCTTGAAAGATTTATAATAGGAGCCATGGAAGTTGAAACCATTAAGAGATACATAAGCCCAGGTTCGTTACTTATAGTAGGAAATAGAGAAAAAGCTCAAAGACTAGCTCTTGAAAATCAATGTGCTGTGCTTATCACTGGGGGCTTTCAATGTAGTGATGAAATAAAGACTCTAGCAGATAAAACAAATTTGCCTGTAATATCCTGTACCTATGATACATTTACTGTTGCAAGCATGATAAATAAGGCCATATATGAAAATAATGTTAAGAAGGAAATTGTATTAGTAGAAGATGTTATGGATAAAAATCCAGAATACTTAAATGTATGGGACAAGATTAAAGCATTAAAAGAATTATCAGAGAAAACTAGGCATGAAAGATTTCCAGTTTTAGATGAGGAATCTAGAGTTATAGGTCTTGTAAGTATAACTCAAATAAATAATCATGATGACAATGAAATCGTAAATACCATTATGACAAAGAATCCTATTGTGTTAAACCCTACAAGTACGGTTGCCTATGCAGCACATATCATGGCTTGGGATGGAATTCAAATATGCCCAGTGGTATATAAAAAGAAATTAATAGGTATAATTTCCAGAGGAGATGTAATAAAGGCATTACAAATAGTTACAAGACAGCCTCATGTAGGTCATACTATGGATGATTTAATTTTAAAGAATTTTGAATTTGAGTCTAGTAAGAATAAGATGCATTTCTGGGGAGAAATTGTGCCTGAAATGCTTGACTCTATAGGTACTGCATCATGGAATGCATTAAATATGCTTTTATCAACTATGGGAACTATGGTATTAAGACAAAATGGTATTACAAATGTAGCTATAGATAGTTTCACATCTTATTTTACTAAACCAGTTCAAATGGGTAGGATAATTGATGTATATTCTGAAGTAATAGATAGAGGAAGATATTATTCAAAGGTAGAAGTAACAATGTATAATCAAAATAAAGAGATTATGGCGAAGGCTATGCTATCAGCCAAGGTACTAAAAAATAATTAAATAAAATAGGTTAATGTATAGGGGGTAAAAAGTTGTTTACACATGTGGTTTTATTTAAGTTAAAAGAAAATACAAGGGAAAACGTAAAGTTTGTAGCAAATACTCTTAAAGCTATGGAAGGAAAAATACCTGAGCTTAAGGAGATAGAAGTAGGAATAGATGAGCTTCATACGAATAGATCTTTTGATGTATGTCTTATAACTAGATTTGATTCTGTAGATGACATGAATGAATATCAGATACATCCATATCATATTAATGAAGTTTTAGGTAAAATTAAGCCCTATATTGAGGTTTCTAAAGTGGCTGACTATTATTAAATAAAGTATTATTTTAAAGATAAAAAGAACTCTGTTTATAATGGAATGTCTCAAAATCATTACTTTTTAGATCAGTTTTATAGTTTAATTACTAGGGCTAAAAAGATTAATTATGTAAGGCATTCCATTTTTGAGAATGTTACAAAACATATGTGTGTATAATTACTTAATAGTTTATAATTTTAAGTAAAGAGGTGTTTTAATGAAGGGGAAGATTAGAAACATTATAAGTATACTTTTAATTTTAGTGGGGATTGGATTATTACTGTTTGCTTTTAAAGGAAAGTGGGAAACAAAAAAAGTTCAAGATCAGCTTTATGACAAATTTGTATCAGAAGAAAAGCAAGAAGTTAATCATGAAAAAAACGAGAAAAGTAAGGAAGAAAAACTTCCTTATATAGATATGGTAAATCCAATTGCAGTTTTAGAAATACCAAAAATAAATTTGAAAGTAGTAGTAGCAGAAGGTACTGAGGATGAAATAATAAAATATGCAGTAGGACATTTTAAGGATACTGCTATGCCAGGGGAAGAGGGTAACTTTGCACTAGCAGGACATAGAAACTATGATACAGGAGAATTTTTTCTAAGACTAAACAAATTAGAAGTTAATGATAATATACTAGTATCTAATCATGATAAAACATTTACTTATAAAGTTACAGAGAGCTTTACAGTTGCTCCAGAAGACACCTATGTTTTAGATAAAAGTGAGGATGCAACAATAACCCTTGTAACATGTACTTATGATGGTAAGGACAGATTAATAGTAAGAGGTAAGTTAGAAAAATAATATAAAAATAAGTATTTTAAAAGAAATTAGTATTGTTACAAAGGATGCAGGGGGTGAAAATATGAAGGATTTTGTACATCTGCATGTGCATACAGAGTATAGTCTCTTAGATGGTTCAGGGAAAATATCTAAACTTATTAAAAGAACTAAGGAATTAGGTATGAAAGCTATTGCTATTACTGATCATGGAACTATGTACGGTGCAGTAGATTTTTATAAAGAAGCTATAGAAAATGGGATAAAACCTATAATTGGATGTGAAATATATGTGGCAGGAAAATCAATGTACATTAAAGAACCTCAAAAGGACAATGATACCTATCACTTAGTTTTGTTAGTTAAAAATAAGGTAGGTTATGAAAACCTAATGAAAATAGTATCTACTGCTTCTATAGAGGGGTTTTATTATAAACCAAGAGTAGACTATGAATTTTTAAAGGAAAATTGTGAAGGATTAATTGCTACTAGTGCTTGCTTAGGTGGTGAGGTTCAAAAAAATTTACTTAGAGATAATAAAGAAAAGGCCAAGGAAGTTGCTTTAAAATATAAGGAAATATTTAAAGATGATTTTTATTTAGAATTACAATACCATGGAATTTCCCAGCAGTTGCAAGTGAATGAAATGTTATTAGAGTTGTCTAAGGAATGTGATATTCCATTAGTATGTACTAATGATACTCACTATATAAATGAAGAAGATAGTAAATCACACGATGTATTACTTTGTATTCAAACAGGTAAGACCGTAGAAGATAAAACTAGGATGAGATATCCTTCAAATCAATTTTATCTTAAGTCACCTGAAGAAATGTATGAGACTTTTTCTTATATACCAGAGGCTATGGAAAACACGCTAAAGATAGCAGAAAGGTGTGATTTCGATTATAAATTTCATGAATCTAAGTTACCTAAATTCCCTTTGCCTGAGGGGGTAGATCCCTTTGAATATCTTAGAGGAAATTGCTATAAGGGACTTATTGAAAGATATGAAGTATTCTCAGCTTTAAATGGAGTATTGGATGAAGAAAAAGTAAATAAAATAAGAGAAGAAAATGAAGAAGGAAAACTTCTGTGCGATAGATTAGATTATGAGTTAGGAATAATCAAGAAAATGGGATATGTTGATTATTTTCTAATTGTTTGGGATTTTATAAAATATGCTAATGAAAATGGAATTCCGACAGGACCGGGAAGAGGTTCAGCAGCAGGAGCTATAGTTGCTTATACCTTGGGAATAACCAAAATAGATCCAATAAAGTATGCTTTGCTTTTTGAGAGATTTCTTAATCCAGAAAGAGTAAGTATGCCTGATATTGACTCAGACTTTTGCTATGAAGGGCGTCAAAGGGTAATTGATTACGTAGTTGATAAGTATGGAGAAAATAATGTATCACAGATAATTACCTTTGGAACAATGGCACCAAGGGCATGTATCAGGGATGTAGGAAGAGCAATGAATTATTCCTATGCTGAGGTAGATAAAATTGCAAAGATGATCCCTTCAGTATTAAATATAACTATAGATAAATCATTGGAGATGAATAGTGAGCTACAAGAACTTTATGATGTAGATGAGAGAGTACGTGAACTTATAGATGTAGCTAGAGATTTAGAAGGGTTACCAAGACACTCATCTACCCATGCTGCTGGAGTAGTTATAGCATCCCATCCTTTAGTAGAATATGTTCCATTACAAAAGAATGAAGGTATGATAGTAACTCAGTTTACCATGGGTACATTAGAGGAATTAGGACTTTTAAAGATGGATTTCCTAGGATTAAGAACCCTTACAGTAATGGATGAAGCTATTAAGAATATATGGGAAAATCAAGGTGTAAAAATAGATATAGATCATATAGACTTTGGAGATTCAAAGGTTTATCAGATGATTGGAGAAGGAAAAACAGTAGGTGTATTCCAGTTAGAATCTGCAGGAATGACTTCCTTCATGAGAGATCTAAAACCAGACTGCTTTGAGGATATCATAGCAGGAATAAGTCTTTATAGACCAGGTCCAATGGCAGAAATTCCAAAATACATTGAAGGAAAAAGAAATCCAGACAAAGTAGAGTATGTAACTCCACAATTAGAAGTAATACTGGATGTGACATATGGGGTAATGGTGTATCAGGAACAAGTAATGCAAATAGTTAGAGATCTTGGAGGATATTCCCTGGGGAGAAGTGACCTTGTGAGACGTGCCATGTCGAAGAAGAAACATAAGGTCATGGAAGAAGAGAGAAAAAACTTTGTTCATGGAATAGTAGATGAAGAAGGGAAGATTGTAGTACCTGGATGTATTCGAAATGGAATTACAGAAGAAGCAGCTAATAAGATATTTGATCAGATGATGGATTTTGCATCCTATGCTTTTAATAAAAGTCACGCTGCAGCTTATGCAGTAGTTGGATATCAAACAGCATATTTAATGTATTATTACCCAGCAGAATTTATAGCTGCCATGCTTAATAGTATAATGGGAAACAATGAAAAGGTAGCATACTACATTAGGTTTGCAGGAGAAATAGGAATAAAAGTACTTCCACCAGATATAAATGAAAGCTTTAGTAAATTTACAGTACAAGGTAATACTATAAGATTTGGTCTTTCAGCTATAAAAAATGTTGGAGTAAATGTTATAGAATCAATAGTGGAAAGACGTGAGGAAAAAGGAAAATTTAAGAGCTTTAGCGATTTTTGTAACAAGATTGATTCTGGAGCAGTAAATAAGAGAGCTGTAGAGAGCCTTATAAAAGTTGGAGCCTTTGATAGTTTAGGAGTATACAGATCTAAATTAATAGCTGTATTTGAGAAAATTTTAGATGGAATAAACAATGAAAGAAAGAGAAATGTCCCAGGACAAATCAGTCTATTTCAAGGAGCTGATGATGAAGATAGTGCCTTTAAGATAGTTTATCCAGAAATTCAGGAATTTAATAAAAAGTATTTATTAGCTATGGAAAAAGAAATGACAGGAATATATTTATCAGGCCATCCACTAGATGATTATGAGAAGACTTTAAAACATGTAACCACTCACAAGATATCAGACTTAGTTTTAGCAGATACCCTAGAAGATGGAAGTATAGGTGTAGAAGGACTTATTAGCGAGAGAGTTTCAAAGGTAAAGGATAAACAAAAAGTAATTTTAGGTGGACTTTTAACATCCATTTCTAAAAAAATTACAAGAAATAATCAGGCTATGGCCTTTGCGACCTTAGAGGATTTATTTGGAACCATAGAACTAGTCATATTTCCAAAGACATTTTCAGCTTGCAGAGAATTTATTGAGGAAGATGAAATAGTCACTGTGGAAGGACGTATAGCACTGGAAGAGGAAGAACAACCTAAAATATTATGTGAGAAAATATCGCCATTAGTTAAAGTGAGTACGGATAAGATATATATAAGGGTTGAAGATGATAGCAAGCTAAATAGTGCAATGAAGCTTATAAGAGACAATTTTATGGGTGAATTTGGTTCAGCACCAACTTACTTATTTGCTGCTAATACGAAGAAAAGATATCTTATAAATAAAAATAGTTGGCTTAATAATGATTATGAAACTACATCTAAACTGAGAGAAATTTTTGGAGATGATAATGTTAAAGTTTTAGAAGAGTAAAGTCCACTATCATAATAAAATAAATTAATTCAAGCACCAAGAAATTATCTTGGTGCTTTTTATATTGTGCTCGCATTGGTGTAATTTAATAGGCGAAAATCCTAAGCATGGATTGATAGTGACAAGTGCATAGTTTAAGACAAAGGTGTCCATGGTGACGTGGAACCTGAAGAAAGTCGGCGGAGAAACTCTGGTCTGACGAACAGAAACTACATATAAGGCATATGTCTCTGGGTAAGGTTGCTATACAAACTAAAGCCAGAAACTATTCGAAACAGACAGTGTAAATGTAGCAGATATATGGAGTGAAAGATTACGGTCTTACCTGGGGAGAGCTGACAGATACGTTATGGATATGTATTTAGAAGTAACAATCTATACAGTGATGTATGGCTGAACTGTCAGAAGCCAGCAGAGGTCATAGTATCAAAATAGTCATAAATATTTTGAAAAAGACCGAAGAATAGGATATTTTAGATATATTTTTATGTAGTAGAAAATAGTATTAATTAAGGTAATTATAATAAATTTGCATAAAAATTTGACAATAGAAATTATAAGTTTTATAATAATAATTATTAACAAATAAATTGAATTACATAATTAATTTAATTATTAGAAAGTCATATAAACAATTTTAGTTTCAACTTGTATTGTAAGTATATTGTACTTTCTAAATTAAAGATTATAAATTTTTATAAGTTCTATTAATAAAATTTGTAAAAATTAAAATAAAACACTAAATTAAAGGAGGTAAATTTATGTTTTTTAAGACTACAGAAAAACACGAAACTTTTCGTGTAAAAATCAGAGAATTTGCAGAGACAGAGGTAAAGCCACAAGCATTTATGTTGGATCAAGAAAGTAAGTTTCCAACTGAGGCTATAGAAAAGTTAGGTAAAATGGGGGTATTGGGTACTCCGTATCTTAAAAAATATGGTGGATTAGGTCTAGATATACTTAGTTATGCCATTGCTGTTGAAGAACTTTCTAGAGTAGATGGTGGTACAGGTGTAATTTTATCAGCTCATGTTTCTTTAGGAACATATCCAATTTTTGCATATGGAACTGAAGAACAAAAGCAAAAATACATGATTCCGCTAGCAAAAGGGGAAAAGATTGGTGCTTTTGGTTTAACTGAGACAAACGCTGGTAGTGATGCTGGTGGAACTGAAACTACTGCTGAACTAGAAGGAGATTATTATATTTTAAATGGTGGAAAGATTTTTATAACTAATGCAGATAAGGCAGATACTTATGTTGTATTTGCTGTAACTACTCCAGGTATAGGAGTTAAAGGTATAAGTGCCTTTATAGTTGAAAAAGGATGGGAAGGATTTACATTTGGTGATCATTACGACAAGATGGGAATTCGCTCTTCTGCAACTGCTGAATTAGTATTTAATAATGTTAAAGTACCTAAAGAAAACTTATTAGGTGAAGAAGGACAAGGCTTTAAAATAGCTATGGGAACATTAGATGGCGGTCGTATAGGGATTGCAGCTCAAGCTTTAGGTATAGCTCAAGGAGCTTATGAAAATGCTTTAGAATATTCAAAAGAAAGAATACAATTTGGAAAGCCTATATGTCAACAACAGGTAATTTCATTTAAATTAGCTGATATGGCAACTAAGCTAAGGGCGGCTAGGTTTCTAGTATATAGTGCTGCTGAACTTAAGGAAAATCATGAGCCTTATTCTATGGAAGCTGCTATGGCTAAACAATATGCGTCTGATATATGCTTAGAAGTTGTAAATGATGCATTACAAATCTTTGGAGGAACTGGTTACCTTAAAGGAATGGATGTAGAAAGAGCATATCGTGATGCGAAAATTTGTACTATTTATGAAGGAACAAATGAAATTCAAAGAATGGTAATTGCATCTCATATAATTGGAAAGATGCCTAAAAATGAGAATAGAGCTAAAAAAGGTTCAGCTGGTGGAGTCACTGGTGCTCGTAAGAAAATGATTATGAAAGATGGAACAGCAGAGGAAAGAGTTGCTAAGCTTGTAGAAGCATTGAAAGCAGATGGCTATGATTTTACTGTTGGTATTGATATAAATACTCCAATATCTAAGGCAGAGCGTGTTGTCAGTGTAGGTAAGGGAATTGGAGAAGAAAAAAATATGGAGCTTGCTAAAGCTTTAGCTATTCAAGTTGGTGCAGCAATTGGATCATCTCGTCCTGTAGCTGAAACCTTAAAATACTTACCGCTAAATCGTTATGTTGGAATGTCAGGTCAAAAATTTAATGGAAATCTCTACATAGCATGTGGTATATCAGGTGCTGGTCAACATTTAAAGGGTATAAAGGATGCTACTACCATAGTTGCTATTAATAATAATCCTAATGCTCCAATATTTAAGAATGCAGACTATGGTATTGTTGGAGACTTACTAGAAATAATGCCATTATTAACAGATGCTTTGGATAACGGAGAACCAAAAAAGGAAGCACCTCCTATGAAGAAAATGAAAAAGTATGTTCCTAAAAAGGTTGTTCCTAATTGGAAGAGATATGTTTGTAATGGATGTGGCTATGAATATGATCCAGCCATAGGCGATATAGAAAATGAGATATCACCAGAAACTCTATTTGAAGCTCTTCCAGAAGAATGGATTTGCCCAGATTGCGGTGAAGAAAAAGATAGTTTTATAGAGGTCTAATTCTATAGCAGAAATTTTAAGTTTTTTACAATAAAAAGGAGGAGTAATTTATGTTTTGTGTTAGAAAGGTAACTGAAGACCTTTATTGGGTAGGTGGAAATGATAGGCGTCTAGCTCTTTTTGAAAACGTTCATCCAATTCCAAGAGGAGTTTCATATAATTCATATCTACTATTAGATGAAAAAACTGTGCTATTTGATACTGTAGATTGGTCAATTTGTAGACAGTTTTTAGAAAATATACAAGCTGTTTTAAATGGTAGGCCATTAGATTATTTAGTAATAAATCATATGGAACCGGATCATGGAGCTGCTATTGAAGAAATAATATTGCGTTATCCTGATGTTAAGATTATAAGTACAGAGAAATCTTTTCTCCTAATGAGACAATTTGGATTCGAAATTGATGGTAGAATGGAGGAAGTTGTAGAGGGAGACGTAAAATCTTTTGGAAAGCATGAGATAACTTTTGTAGCTGCACCAATGGTACATTGGCCAGAAGCTATGGTTACATTTGATACTACAAATGGTGTTCTTTTTTCAGCTGATGCTTTTGGATCTTTTGGAGCATTAGATGGTAAGCTATTTAATGATGAGGTTGACTTTGACCGTGATTGGATTGATGACGCTAGAAGATATTATACAAATATTGTTGGAAAGTATGGACCACATGTTCAAGCATTGTTAAAAAAGGCAAGTGGACTAGATATTAAAATGATTTGCCCACTACATGGTCCAGTTTGGCGTACAGATCTTGGATATCTTATTGATAAGTATGATAAATGGAGTAGATATGAACCAGAAGAAAAAGCAGTAATGATAGTTTATGCTTCAATGTATGGTAATACCGAAGCTGCAGCTACTGCCTTAGCTACTAAATTTGTAGAAAAGGGAATGAAAAATGTAGTTATGTATGACGTTTCAAGCACTCATGTATCTGAACTGATTTCAGAAACCTTTAGAGTTAGCCACGTAGTTTTAGCTTCTGTAACCTATAACCTTGGTATTTACCCACCTATGCATAGTTATCTTATGGATATGAAGGCTCTTAACCTTCAAAAGAGAACTTTTGCAATAATTGAAAATGGCTCATGGGCATGTAAGTCTGGAACTTTGATGAGTGAGTTCCTAGATAAAATGAGAGAAATGACAGTTCTAGAAGATAAAGTTACACTTGTATCTTCTATGAATGAAGGAAATTTGACAGATATGGATACAATTGTTGAAGGTGTTATAAAATCAATGAAATAGTTATAATAAACATGTTGTTTAAGGGATATTTACCTAAAACAAATTATGATGTTACTTTAATTGTAATTATCACCTTCACCATGAAACCCTCGATAGAAATATCGAGGGTTTTCTTCTGCAGATAATTTAGAATTATTTATTTAGATGAATGGATAAGACGAAGGCTACCCCTATGCTATTGGTAACAATGGAAGAAAATTAAGACTAAATATGATAATCTTAAGATCTTAGGAAATGAATAATTTCCAACAATCCTATTTTAGCAAGAATGCTAAATAATAAATATCTATCTCATACTCGATTGATAATATAAATTTTTTAAAAATTCTTGACATTGTATTTTGAGTATATTAAAATATACTCAATAAAACTATGAAGAGAAGAGTAATCAAACTCAATTTTTTTACAGAGAGCTTTAGATGGTGAGAGAAAGCAAAAAACAGTTTGGTGAAAAAAGCCTCGGAGTTTTACACAGGATCTTTACTTCACTAGAGTTTATCTTTAAGTGAGGTTGCTTCTTAAAAAAGAAAGAAGTTTCCTTTAGGAAGAGAGATGGTGTAACGGGTGCTCCCGTTATAGAGCTAGGGTATAAGCTTAATATATTTTATTGTAAAGCCGTACTTGAAAAGGTTAATATGGTGACATATTAATAAACTGGGGTGGTACCACGAAGTTGAACTTACCAAACTCTCGTCCCCAAGACTATTGTCTTGGAGGTGAGAGTTTTTATTTTGCAAAAATATAATAATGGACGAAAGTAACGTAACTGAGTCTACTAGAAAACTATAATGAGGTGTTATTTAGATTCATATAAGTTATGAGAAATTAAAAAGCAAAATTGAAAGGTGGTACTATTATATATGTACAATGATTATGTAGAATTAAATAACTTACAAGAAATAATGCAAGATGCCAATGAATTTAACGTAGAGAGAATAAAAAAATTAAATGAACTTTTAAGCAGAGGAATCAATCCTTATCCCTATACTTTTGAGCCAAACACTACTTCGAACTATATAACAAAAAACTTTGATAAAATAGATAGTGAAGAGAGATTTATTTTATCAGGAAGAATAATGCTTTTAAGAAGAATGGGTAAAGTAACATTTTTAAATTTAAGGGATCAGAATGGAAATATTCAAGTGTATATAAGTAAAAATGATCTTGGTGAAGATGCCTATGGAGTTATTAAACTTCTTGATGTAGGAGACATAATTGGTGTAGAAGGATTCGCATTTAAAACAAAAACGGAGGAAATAACTATTAAAGCCCTGAATGTTACCGTACTTTCAAAATCTATAAGACCGCTTCCAGAAAAATATCACGGAATTCAAGATATGGATTTAAGACAAAGACATAGATCTCTAGATATGATAATGAATGAAGATGTAAGAGATAGATTTGTAAATAGAGCTAAGGCTATGTATGCCATAAGAGAGTTTATGAATTCTAAAGGGTTTATGGAAATGGAAACCCCTATTTTAGATACAAAATATGGCGGAGGAGAAGCTAAACCATTTATAACTAATGTAAATGCATTAGACTGTGAAGTATTTATGAATGTATCTCCAGAGTTATACTTAAAAAGATTGATGGTTGGAGGCATTGATAGAGTTTTTAGTATGGGACGTTCCTTTAGAAATGAAGGAATAGATAGAACTCACTATCCAGAATTTACATTGTTTGAATGTTACATGGCTTATGCTGACTATAATGATATGATGAGAATTATGGAAGATTTATATGAGAACGTATTTACTAAAATTAAAGGAACAACTAAGGCTGTGTATGACGGTGTTGAAATTGACTTTAAAGCCCCTTGGAAGAGAGAAACTATGTGCAATCTAGTTCTTAAAGATACAGGAATAGATGTGGAAAGGTTAACTAAGGAAGAAATAGTACATCTAATTATAGAAAAAGAATTATTAGAAGAGGAGCAAAGGGACGGATTTAATATTGAAGAAGCAAATAAAGGAGACTTAATACTTACATTATTTGAGGCTTATTGCGAGGATAAATTAATAGAGCCAACCTTTGTAATAGATTTTCCATTAGATTCGTCTCCACTATGTAAAGTTCATAGAGAAAATCCAGAGTTAATAGAAAGATTTGAACCTTATGCCTTTGGAGTAGAACTTGGAAATGCATATTCAGAACTTAATAATCCATTAAGACAAAGAATTTTACTTCATGAGCAAGCAGCAAAATTAAGAGCAGGACTTGAAACTGCTAGCCCAATGGATGAAGAATTTGCAGTAGCTATAGATGTAGCTATGCCACCAGCTGGAGGTCTTGGAATAGGAATAGATAGAATGATGATGTTTTTAACAAACTCATCATCTATAAGAGATGTAATTGCTTTTCCATTAGTAAAAAGATAATTAAAAGATAATATGAGAAGAGTTAGCTCAAATTTTACTTAGATTTAACTTTAATTTGCATGAAGATATAAAAAATTTATTGATATTAGATTGTAAATTGAATTGTTGGTAAAGATAAGTTTAATTGCAGAAGTAGCTCTTCTTAATTTTGTATATAAATTTTATTAAAATTTATTAATTATAAAGGATAAAATGGGAAGAATAAATTATAAGAGACTTTATTAAAAGTTGACAACATTTACAATAGCAAATTTATAGATATTTACTCAAATGCATCCAATAATAGGTTGCAAGGAGTAACTCTAAACATTAAACTTAAGTTAAGTAAGTAGAGATTTAAATAAATAATAACCACAATAAAGCTAGGGGGTAATATAGTGAAAAAAATTGCAGTATTGACTAGCGGTGGAGATTCACCAGCAATGAATGCAGCAATAAGAGCTGTAGTTAGGATTGGAATTGAAAATGAAGTCCAGGTATTTGGAGTACATAGAGGATTTAATGGGCTTATTAATGGGGAAATATTTGAGATGGATAGACACTCTGTTTCTGATATAATTCAAAGAGGTGGTACTATCCTAAGGACTGCTAGAAGTGAAGAGTTTAGAACACCTGAAGGGAGACAGAAGGCACTTAATGTTATTAAAGTCCTTAAAATAGATGGAATTATAGTCATTGGTGGAGATGGATCCTTTAGAGGAGCTAAGGAATTAAGTGATTTAGGTATACCAACAGTTGGAATACCAGGTACTATAGATAATGATTTACCTTATACAGATTATACCGTTGGTTTTGATACAGCTTTAAATACAGCTATTGATGCCATAAATAAAATTAGAGATACATCTAGCTCCCATGAAAGAGTGAGTGTAATTGAAGTTATGGGAAGAAACTGTGGGGATTTAGCTTTATTTTCAGGTATTGCTGGTGGGGCTGAACAGGTAATAGTTCCAGAAAAAAAATTCACTATTGAAGATATATGTGAGAATATTTTCAAAGGAAAACGTAATGGTAAGCTTCATAATATTATAATCTTAGCTGAAGGTGTAGGTGGAGCACAGAAATTAGCTAAAAGCATAGAGAAAATAACGGGTATAGAGACTAGGGCAACTGTGCTTGGATATATACAAAGAGGCGGAAGTCCAAGTGCTTTTGATAGAATTTTAGCTTCAAGAATGGGTAGTAAAGCGGTAAAAGTGTTGTTAGAAGGAAAGACAGCAAGACTTATTGGTATAAAGGCAAATAAAATTATAGATATAGATATAAAAGAAGCTTTAGATTTAAAATCATGTTTTAATGAAGAGTTATATAAATTAAGTGTAGATTTGTCGAATTAATGGGTTATAGATATTGTAGAGTTACAAATTTTTTAATATAATTTTATACATTGATAAAGTTATCTAGGCAAAAAAATTTAAGTCTATGTAATATAAAGGAGGATAACTATGAAGAAAACTAAAATTGTTTGTACAATGGGACCTACTACTGATGAAAAGGAAATTATAAAAAAGTTAATTGAAAATGGTATGAATGCTGCCAGATTAAATTTTTCTCATGGAAGTCATGAAGAACATAAGAGAAGAATAGATATGGTTAAGGAAGCAAGAGCTGAATTAGAAAAGCATATTGCTATATTACTTGACACAAAGGGGCCAGAGATTAGAACTGGAAACTTTGAAAATGGAACTGTAGAACTTAAAGAAGGAACAACTTTTATAGTTCATTGTGGAGAGGATATTATAGGAGATGAAACTAAATGTTCTATTACTTATAAAAACCTATATAAAGATGTAAAACCAGGAAACATACTTTTAATAAATGATGGATTAGTGGCATTAAAAGTATTATCTATAGAAGGTAAAGAAATAAAAACTCATGTTGAAAATACAGGAGTTATAGGAAATCACAAGGGAATGAATGTGCCAGGAGTTAAATTAAATCTTCCAGCATTAACAGAGAAAGATATAGCAGATTTAATGTTTGGTATAGAAAGTGAAGTAGATATAGTAGCTGCATCTTTTATAAGAAAAGGTACAGATGTTCTAGATATAAGACATCTTCTTGATAAGAATGGTGGAGATTATATTCAAGTATTTTCAAAGATTGAAAATAGAGAAGGCGTAGATAATATTGATGAAATTATAAGATATTCTGATGGAATTATGGTAGCAAGAGGGGATTTAGGAGTGGAAATTCCTACTGAAGAGGTACCAGTAGTTCAGAAGATGATTATACAAAAATGTAATGAAGCTGGAAAGCCCGTAATTACTGCAACTCAAATGTTAGATTCTATGATTAGAAATCCAAGACCTACTAGAGCAGAAGCTTCAGATGTAGCTAATGCGATCTTTGATGGAACTGATGCTATAATGCTAAGTGGAGAGACTGCTAGTGGTAAATATCCAGTAGAAGTTGTAAAAACTATGTCTCAAATAGCTATGAAGGCAGAGGAATATATAAACTACGAGGAAAGTCTCAAGAAAAGAAGAAAGTTACATGTTGCTAATGTGCCTAATGCTATAAGTGTAGCTACATGTACAACAGCAATGGAGTTAAATGCATCAGCAATAATTACAGCGACTCAAAGTGGTCAAACAGCAAGACAAATATCTAAATATAGACCGGAATGTGAAGTAATAGCTTGTACTCCTTATGAAAGGGTTGCAAGAAGTTTAGCACTAAATTGGGGTGTGTTCCCTGTAATAACTCCAAAATTAAAAGATACAGATGAATTAATAGATAAGACTTCAGAAATTGCATTAGCAGCTAATTATGTAAAGAAGGGTGATCTTGTAGTAATTGTTGCAGGAATACCGATGAACTACATAGGTAGTACAAATATGATGAAGGTTCATATTATAGGAGATGTACTTTTACAAGGTAAAGGAAGTAATTCTGGTACAGCCTTTGGAACAGTAATGCATGTAAATAATTCTAAGAAGTTTTTTAATTCTTTAGATGAAAAGCAAATTATTATAGTAGATAAATTAAGTAGAGATTTTTCAGATGTGCTTAATGAAGTTGGTGGAATAATAGTAGAAAGCGATGAGATGAGTTCTAGTGTATTACTAGAATGTGCATCAAGAAACATTCCTATTATATATAACGCACAAAACGCATCTTCAATTATAAAATCTGGATGTTTTATAACTATGGACTCAAAAGTAGGAATGGTATATAGCGGCAAAGCTAATATTAAGTAGTTTCATCCAAGGAATTATTTTAAAATTAAGATAATTATGGTATTTATGTAAATTTTATAAAAAATATTGAAATTATCTGAAATTTAATGTATAATTAATAATCCAATGGATAAGACTTAAAATATAACATTTTTGGCAACTGATTCATTATTGACACCCGTTAAGGGTGTCTTTAATTTTTTCGAGAGTTTTAATTTAGATATATTAGCATTAAGAAGTAGCTATAATTTTAGACCTACCCCGTGCATAAAAAAAATATTTTTCCACATAATAGTATTATCTAATGACTTAAGAAAATAATTAAGAATAGGAGTGCTATGAATGAGTGGAAATTTAGCATGTAATGCAACTAATTGTACACACAACAACTCTGGAATGTGCACCGCTAATACTATCCATGTACAAGGAGCAAATGCTCACTCTAGTGAGTATACTCAGTGTGGAAGCTTCACAGAAATGGGAATAAAAAATTCTCTTTCAAATGTATATAATATGAATATTGGAGGAAAAGTAAAACAAAGCTTTAATAACTTCGTTGGAGGTATAGGACCAAGAATAATATGTGATGCAATAAACTGTAGGTATAATATCAATAAGGATTGCGTTGCAAACTTTGTACACATTAATGGGGTAGGTGCAATAAGTAGTAATAGAACAGACTGTGAAACTTTTAAGATTTAATTCACTATAGTAAGGGTAACTTTAGTTAATTTTATTAATAATCTAAAGTTGCCCTTACTTTAATTTTATATTATGACTACTTATTATGGTTAATTGACTAGTTTTCTGATAAAATTAAAATTAATTAGAAGCTAATAAAGGGTGGTTTTATGAAAATACGTAAAGAGATAAGTAAGGTTAAAGTTATAGAAGAAGCTGAAAAAGAAGAGAGAGAAAGAGTGAAAGCTTCATTAGAAAAAGAAAGATTTCTAAAAGAGGATAGGGAAAGTGAAGAAAGAGAAGCAGAGATAGAAAATCTTATTTTAGAATTAAATAATAATCATGCAGATATAGAAATTGCGAAGAATAAGGATTATATAATTAAGATAGAAGGATATGGACATGAAGGAGAAGGGGTAGGTAAAATAAATAACTTTACTGTGTTTGTTAAAGGAGCCATAAAGGGTGAAACAGTAAAGATAAAGCTTATAAAAGTAAGTAAAACCTATGGAATAGGTAAACTATTAGATGTAATTCTCTCATCTAAATATAGGACAGAACCCATATGCCCAATTTATAAGAGATGTGGAGGCTGTAATCTTCAACATATATCCTATGAAGAACAACTTAACTTTAAAACTCAAAGAGTAAAGGATGTTATGGAAAGAGTAGGAAAGATAGAAGGATTAAAGGTACATAATACTATGGGTATGGATTTCCCATATAACTATAGAAATAAGGTTCAGTTACCAGTTGGAAATAATGATGGAAATATAGTAGTAGGATTTTATGCACCAAGGTCTCATGAAATAATCAATATGGATCACTGTTATATACAAAGTAAAATAGGTGATAAAGTTGTTAAGATCCTTAAGGAATGGATGAAAGAGAATAAAGTAACTCCTTATGATGAAAAAAATCATAGTGGTGTAGTTAGACATATAATGATTAGAGAGGGGTTTAAGACTAAGGAGGTAATGGTTGTAATAGTTACTAATGGAGAAAAGTTACCTAATATAAAACCACTTATAAAATCTCTTAGAGAAGAAATTTTAAATCTTAAATCTATAATTCAAAATGTAAATAAGGATAAAACAAATGTGATTTTAGGTAACAAATCTATTACTCTATGGGGAACAGATACAATATCAGATTATATAGGTGAATTTAGATTTAATATATCACCATTATCTTTCTTTCAAGTAAATCCTGTACAAACAGAAATTCTATATAAAAAAGCATTAGAATATGCAAGTCTTACAGGAAACGAGATTGTATTTGATGCATATTGTGGTACAGGGACTATATCACTGTTCTTATCTAAAAAAGCTAAAATGGTATATGGAATTGAAATAATACCAGAAGCTATAGAAAATGCTAATGAAAACAAAATAATTAATAATGTAAAAAATGTGGAATTTATAGTAGGAAAATCAGAAGAAGAAATTCCAAAACTAATTGAAGGTGGAATACACCCAGATGTAATTATGCTAGACCCTCCAAGAAAGGGCTGTGAGGAATCACTTCTACATGCCATAGCAGAAGTAAGACCTAAAAGGATTGTTTATGTATCATGTGATCCTGCAACATTAGCAAGAGATTTGAAAGTTTTTGAAGGATTAGGCTATAAGGCTGTAGAGCTGCAACCAGTAGACATGTTCCCTCAAGGACATCATGTAGAATGTGTAGTCAATCTAATTAAGCAATAGGGCAATTTATAAGAGTTAAACAAGATGGAATAGTTTAAACTTCAGACATTCTTCCGATATGTTTTTTATATGTCGGAAGTTTTTGTTTTTAGAACAGATTCTAAGATATCAACAGTATCATCTTTAATCCTTTTAGTTATAGAATATCATTGACTACTTTTACTTCTTTCAAAATAACAAAATATCTGAAACCCTTGAGACCACAACAACTATTTAACTAGTTATATAGTTTCCTATTAACATATATAAATAGTTTAATATATAACTATTTATTATATGAAAATATAAATTAAGATCAAGAATAAGGTCATATGAGAGCACTGCTGTAAGGCGCTATTCTCATATGACAATGAAATAGTAAATGTATATTTTATTTTGCTGGTTTTATAAGTACTTCTCCAGCACCAAATATAACAATTCTATATTTGGGAGTAAGAGGAATTAAATCATGTATTGGAGATTTAGGCTCTAAACGTAGAAATTGCAGTGAAGTAAGATTTTCATCCATAACTATTAAGTAAGAATTATCCTTTGATGAAATGTTTTGGATAGTATAAAGATTATCTTTTGTAGGAGCAAAGTCTGATAATGTGTAAATACCTTCTTTATAAGTAGTGTTGTCAGATGCAAGAGCTACAATAGAAGTACTAAGTATTAATGCAATCAAAATTACTAATGTGGTAGTAAATTTTTTCATATAATAGCCACCTTTCGATAATAGTTTATGTAGTCAAAAAATAATGTAAAATAAAAATTTTATAGTATTTGTAAAGGGAATACATATCAATAATATATATTTTATTTATTACTAATTTAAGATTAAATAGAAAAATATATATTAATCAACACCTTTAATGAATATTTCACCATCTCCAACTATAAAAATTTTATATTCTGATTTAAGAGGAATTAGATTATATCTTGACGATTTTGGAGTTAGGTATATAACTTGTAATAAGGTATCATTTTCACCCATAACTGCGAAGTAACAATTACCTTTTGATGAAATATTCTGAACGAAGTAAGAATTGTTTTTTGCAGGAACGAAGTCTGATAATTTATATGAGCCTTCTTTGAATAGATTTTGGGCAAATGCAGGAGTAGAAGCAGATGCACCAAACATTAGAGTTATCAAGATTAATAGCATAACAGTAAATTTTTTCATATAATGACCACCTTTCAACAATAGTTTATGTAGTTGAAAAGATAATATACAGATTTACGATTTAGGAAGTACGTTAGATAAAATTATCTTTGAAAATTGAATAGTACGGTGTTTAAAAAGTATGTTATGATTATTTATATTTGTGTATAATTTATATTGAGTACCTACACTGATAATTATTAATTAGGTATAAGAATTACAAGTCTTTATATCCAGTATTTTATCAGTGGAGTTTCTTTTTTAAAAAGTTCATTTAGCTTTATAACAGGAATGTTATTTAAATAGCATTACAGGTGTATAGTTGTGTATATAATAATTTTAAAATGATAGAGAATAAAAATAAATTTTAATATTGAATTTGAATGTGATTAGAAATTAGAAGTTATATATTAGAATATCACAATAATGCTAAAGAAAGTTATACAATAATCCATGTATAAACCAGTTAAGATTAAAAATAATAATCTTTGCTGGTTTTTTATGTTGAAAAAATATTGGGGTTTTACGATTAATGTTGAAATATGGCATTTGAAATTCATTGATGAAACCTTTACGATTAGATAAAATAATAGACAAGTATATAACTATTAATTTACATATAGAATAAAAATATACTTATGAGTAAAATATTATTTGAAGGGAAGTACCTATAAAATGAAAAAGATAAATTTTCCACTACTTCTTGGAAGTATAATTGTAATATTTCTAGCAATTGTGGCCTTTTACCCAGAATTTTTCACATCAAAGGATCCTCTTTTTGAAGAAGCACCTAAGTATATAGAGTACAAAGAGGAAGGTGAGTGGGTGAAAAAGTTTGCTTACAACCCAATGCCGCCTAATAAGGATAATATTTTTGGAACAGATGATGCTGGAAGGGATGTATATTCAAGGCTTGTATATGGAACAAGAAATACATTAAAGTTAGCACTACTTATAGGTATATTTAGAATGATTTTAGCTCTTCCCCTTGGATTAGCTGCAGGAATGGGTATAAAGTTTATTTCAAATATAATAAAAATATTTAATACATTTTTTACTGCTATACCTATGCTTTTATTTAGCTTTGTAATTTTGAACATTGGATATTTCAGAAATCTACAAATGGATAAATCAATTTTTGCTTTTGCAATAGTACTTACCATTGTGGGATGGGCAAAGTTGGCTGGAATAATTGAAGATTCAACTAGGATGGTTATGGAAGAAGATTTTATTGAAGGTGAGATAGCTATAGGGAAGACAAAACTGCAAATAGCACGTCAAAATGTTTTACCTCACATATTACCAACTAGTATAAGCTTATTTTTTAAAGAAATGGGTATGGCGTTGTTTTTAATTGCTCAGTTAGCAGTTCTTGAAATTTTTGTTGGAGTAACAAGATCTATCAATGAACTAGCTTTTAAGGCAAATTATGCAATGAATTTAGAACCTGAATGGGGAGGTAGCCTTTCTAGAATTGCAGAAAATGTTGAAAAATACCAAGCAACATATTGGATGACCCTTTATCCTATATTGGTTTTTAGTATTGCAATCATTGGGATAAACCTTACAGGAGAAGGATTAAAAATAGAATTTCAAAAGAGAGATTCTAGAGTGATTAGTTCTATTAGAAAAATTGGTTATCTAATATCACCAAAAATGTTTATATCTCAAATTAAGGACATTAAGAAATACTACAAACCTGTAATTATCAAGAGTTTAATTATAATAGGAATTATTACATGGGCGATAATCCCTTGGCATCCAAGCCTTTATGAATTTGACATAGATCAAGCAAAATTACATCTTGAAGAACTTACAAAGGACAAATATGGAGGTAGGGTAGCTGGAACTGAAGGTGGATATTTAGCTGGAGAATATATAATTGATACTTTAAAATCCTATGGATATCAGGTGAATACCCTAGATATATCATTAATAGAAACTACAGATAAAATAAAAAATGAAAGTTTTGCACAAAAGCCTAAAACTTTGACTCCTGTGGTAATTGAATCAGGGTGTATAAAGCTTAAAGATGACAAAGGTGAGGATAAGACTTACTATCTTAATCAAGACTTTACAATTATATCTGTAAGTAAAAATATATTTAATGATACTCCAGAAGAAGAATTGCATTATAAAGGAGTTGCTGCAGAACCTGAAAATATAATTAATATACCAGAGGGTACAGAGTTTTTTTCAATTGAGAGAAATTTCAATGGTCTAGGAAATGAATCTCAGAATACTACTAATAATCCTAATAATAAAGCAGTTAGTGATATACAGTTTATATTATCAGAAGGCTACAATACAAACACCAACGTATACCTTTCTGAATCTACTATTATTGTTCCCTTTGATAATTTAAGGTTGGAGTTAGAAGCTGGTTACAGAGAAGTTGAAATAGACCTTGATTATCCAGAGATGCCTAAATATAATGGACGAAATATTACTGCGTTTTTACCTGGAAAAGACAAAACATATGAAGATCCAGGCGAATTAATATTAATAGGAGCAAGCTATGATGGTGTTCATATAAATGAAACTCAAAGTACACATGCAATGACAGCAACTCCTACTGCAATATCGCTGGAGGTAGCAAGGATGTTGTCTATTGCAAAGGAACCATTGGAAAAATCAATTCAATTTATATTCTGGGACAATGAATATGATTTTATGAAGTACTCAAATGTTGATGGTTCCTATGATTACAATATAACAAGAAATATACCTGTAAATATGGCAATATCACATAAGTACTATTATTTTGATATAAGCTATCCAGGTTATAGTAAGGATGAAAATTTAAATATTATTACTGCTAAAGCTCAGATAAGAGAGAAAAGTAATTATCTTATGGGGCTGGGAATGGAAAAGCGACTTAAACAAATGGATGTGAAATACCAAAGATTTCATAATGATTATACAACTACAAAAGCTATGAATAACTTGAGCTTAAATGCACTTTCAAGTGTGGCAATAGGGAATTCTTCCACAGAGGGAGTTAATAGTAGTATTGACATCTTAGAAAATGTAAATTATAAAAAAATGAAAGATATTGGACAAATTATATTAGATACCATGACAATGAATTCTTATATGATGGATTAGTAAGAAACCTTTGAAAAGGAGAAAAACCATGATAGAAGTAATAAATCTAACTAAACAATTTTTAATAAAAGACAAAATTTTTGGTGTGAATAAAGGGGTTGTACATGCAGTAAATGGTGTTAACTTTAAAATAGAAAAGGGAGAGACTTTGGGTCTTGTTGGAGAGTCAGGAAGTGGTAAATCAACCATAGGGAGATTGATGTTAAGACTCTTAGAACCAAGTGACGGAAAGATATTCTTAGAAGGAAGAGATATTAGTACCATTAGCAACAAAGAATTCCGAAAGCTAAGAAAGAATTTACAAATAGTTTTTCAAAATCCCTATTCTGCATTAGATTATAAAATGACTATTGAAGATATTTTGATTCAACCACTTCAAATACACAATATAGTTAAGCCATTAGAATACAAAAAAGAGGTGTTAAGATTACTTGAAATGGTAGGATTATCAGCACAGGATGCTAATAAGTTACCTCATGAATTTAGTGGAGGTCAGAGACAAAGAATTGCAATAGCCAAAGCTTTGGCAACAAGACCTAAGTTTGTAGTATGTGATGAATCTGTATCAGCTTTAGATGTATCTGTTCAATCACAGATACTCAATCTTATTATGGATCTTCAAGAAGAGTTTGGTTTATCATATTTATTTATATCCCATGATCTAAGTGTAATAAGGCACGTTAGTAACAAAGTAGCAGTGATGTATCTTGGAAAAATAGTAGAAAAAGGTAGTGTAGATGATATATTTGACTCTCCAAAGCACCCATATACTGAAGCATTAATGTCTGCTTCACCAGTACCAGAGCCTAGCAGAAGCATTGATAGAATAAAGCTTCAAGGTGAAATACCTAGTGCAATGAATATACCATCAGGATGTGCATTCCACAATAGATGTCCTAAAAGAGTGGCTAAATGTGAAACTGTTGAGCCAGAACTTATAGAACTTGATAATGGAAGGTTAGTTTCTTGCCATTTATATGAAGATGGGAGGAGTAAAAATGAAAGCTGAAATATTAAAGGTGGTAACTAAAAAAGTTCTTATGAATATATTAATACTCCTTGTAATTGTATTTCTTGTTATAGCTGTAACAGGAATACCATTAGATTTTGATATAGTTTCATACAATGGAAAACACACACCTAATATGAATATGGATGGAGTTATCGAAAACATAAGAAATAACTTTAAAATATTTTTGCGAGGTGAAGAATTTAATATTAAGGTTCAGGGAGAAACTATAGGACAACTATTACTTAAAACAGCAACTAAAAGCTTATTTATATTATTTTTTGGAACGCTTTTAGCAGTTGTTATTGGAATTCCTAAAGGAATTATAGATAGTAGAAAGAGGGAGAGGAGTGGAACAATAAAATTACTGCAATCTCTAATACCTCTTTCAATCCCAGATATATTAACAATAGTACTTGTACAGATGGGTGCTATATACTTATATAACAACGGAATTTCATTATTGGGTTTAGGGCCACTGCCAGCATTGGGAGATGAAGGATTTGTAAATGCAATTTACCCTATAATATCAATATCAATACTTCCAGCAGCATATATTGCAAGGATAACAGCTACTACAATAGAAGAAAATTTTGAAAAGCCATATATACTGGCAGCTAGGGGAAAGGGATGTTCTAGGGTTCAAATTATAAAAAACCACATGATGAAAAGCATAATCTATGGAGTGTTATCTGGATTTCCAACAGTTATGGGTATAATGTTTTCAAGTCTTATTATAGTAGAAAGATTATTTTACTTTAGAGGAATGGGATTTTATATGATACTTTTTTATACAACAGATTTGATTCCACCATATGAAGGTGGAATAGCCTTTACTACATTTATTTTATTTCTGGCGATTTTTTACTATTTTATTTTTCTGATTTTTAATGTGTTAAAAGATATTATAGTACCTAAGACAAAATTTCATTAAGGAGGGATAAGATGACATTACTTCAGGTTAAGAATTTAAAAACATATTTTTATTTGAATGGAAAGGAATATCCTGCAGTAGATGATATAAACTTTACCCTAGATGAAGGTAAAACAATGGCGATTATCGGAGAGTCTGGAAGTGGTAAAAGTGTGACTGCTTTATCTATCATGGGGTTAATTGATGCTCCAGGAAAAATAATTCATGGAGAAATACATTATAAAGGAGAAAATTTGCTTAAAAAGAGTGAAAAGGCAATGAGACAAATAAGGGGAAATGAAATATCTATGATATATCAGGATCCAATGACAACATTAAATCCTATGAATAAGGTAGGAGAACAGATTGCAGAAGCTCTCATAATTCATAAAAAAATTAGTAAGAAGGAAGCTCAAAAGGTTGTTATAGAGTTAATGAAAGCCGTTGGTATTACGGATGGAGAAGAAAGATATCATCAGCTCCCTAATCAGTTTAGTGGGGGAATGAGACAAAGACTTATGATAGCGATGGCAATAGCTTGTAATCCTAAAATATTAATAGCAGATGAACCTACAACGGCTTTGGATGTTACAATTCAAGCAGAAATTTTAGATCTATTACGTAAACTTAATAGTGAATACAATATGTCCATAATATTAAATACCCATGATTTGGGAGTAGTAGCAGAGATGGCAGATGAAGTAGTGGTAATGTATTGTGGAAAAGTTATGGAAATAGCACCAAATAAAGAACTATTTGAAGAGCCTATAAATCCATATACTAAAAAGCTTATGGAATGTATTCCAAGAATAGATGATAAAAAAAGGAGATTAGATACAATTGAAGGATATGTTCCACATCTATCACAATTATCAAAGGGATGTAGATTTTCAGATCGTTGTCATGAAGCCTGTGATAAATGCAGAAGTGAATTGCCAGATTTAAAAGAGGTTTTTAAAGGACATTGGTCTAGATGCTGGCTTCATGAAGATTAGTTTAGGGTGTTTTTAAATAAATCATCTGAAAAAATAACATTTTATATAAAAGAAAATTCATGTAAATATAAATATGATTTGCTACCATAATTTTAGTATTGGTAGCAAATTGTTTTTTTATTAAAATATTGACCAATATATATTATTGGTTTATGATATGGGCATAATATATAATTTTGAGGCACGAAATATTAATTTTATTTAAAGGGATGATAATATGTTGTCAAAAGAAATGGATGAATTGATTAAGCAACGACAAGGTCAAGTAAAAAAGGAAAATTCTCAGATTCCTTACGGTGTTGCATTGCTTTTAATTACATTAATAATGTGTGCTATACTTTGGAAAAGCAAGTTTAATTATGCTGTATGTTTAGGTGTAGGTATTATAATTGGTATTATTTTAAGATATTCGAGATTTTGTTTTACAGCAGCATTTAGAGATCCTTTTATTAGTGGAAATACAAGAGGGTTAAGAGGGATGATACTAGCTATGATTGTAAGTACTGTAGGTTTTGCTGTAATTCAATCTGGATATATTCATAATAAAGGTATTGATTACAATTTGATTCCAGGAGCAGTTAGTTCAGTAGGTATTCATGTAATGATTGGTGCTTTCATATTTGGTATTGGAATGGTTTTAGCTGGAGGCTGTGCTTCAGGTGTATTGATGAGAATAGGAGAAGGACATGCTTTACACTGGGTTGTCCTTATAGGATTCATAATTGGAACCTTACTAGGAGCTAAGGATTATTCTTTTTGGTATGAGCATTTTATTAAGGATGCTAAGACCATTTACTTTTTAGAGCATTTTGATTTGAAAATTGTTGTTTTAGTGCAGATAGTTGTATTAATAATTTTATATAAATTAGCATTAAGGTATGAAAATAGACATTTGAAATAATTGTAATGGAGGAGCTTATATGACAGTAAGAAAGGTAGATTGTTTAAGCGAATTATGTCCTATTCCTTTGCTAAGGGCAATGCAGGAGCTTAAAACAATGGAGCCAGGAGATATTTTAATTCTTAATTGCGATCATAGTTGTGTAGCAATTGATATAGAGAAGTGGGCACTAGAAAAGGAATATCCCATACAGCTTGTGGAATTAGGTAGAGGAGAGTGGGAAGTATATATTCAAAAGCCAAAAGGAAAATAGGGGAGAGATAAAATGAAGTCTATAATAAAATATCTTAAGAAACCTTGGCCTTATTGGGTAGGTGGAATTTTATTAGGAGTAATGAATGTAATTTTACTAGGTCTAATTGGTATAAGCTGGCAAATAACTAGTGGTTTTTTATTATGGGGTATTGGCATACTACAATGGTTTGGGTTAGACCCCTTTAAATGGGAGTATTTTAGTCATTTTCAATCTTACTACGGTCCTATAATTTCCAATGGAAACATATTTATTAATCAATATACAATTTTAAATATAGGTGTTATTTTAGGATCTTTAGTTGCAACGTTATTAGCTTCCCAATTTAAATGGAAGAAAATAAAGAGTAAAAAGCAGTTTATAATTGCTCTTTTAGGAGGAATTATGATGGGATATGGAACTAGGCTTGCCGTTGGTTGTAACATTGGTGCTTTTTTCAGCGGTATACCGTCTTTTTCCTTACACGCTTGGGTTTTTGGTATTTTTGTAATGTTGGGTACATGGGTAGGAGTTAAGATTTTAGTTAAATTCTTTATATAAAAATGGAAAAGAGGACATGTGTCCTCTTTCTTTAACAAAAACCTCTTTTATTAGAAATTATAAAATCTACAAACATTTGCTCGTGCTTTGTAAGTGTATATTTTTTTCTTGAAGCTATATAATAACTGAAAGAAATTTTAAAATCCTCTACTTCAACGATTTGAATAGACTGTTTTTTTAGTTCTTGAGCAACTGTTAATTTTGGTAAAAAAGAAAAACCTTTTCCCGAAAGAATAGAAGACTTAATAGATTCGGGAGAATTTAAATCATAAATCACATTTAACTCTTCTACAGTTACATTTTTTTCTTTTAATGATTTTTCAATTACATATCTAGTTCCAGAATTTTGTTCTCGTAAAATTAGTGGAATATGTTTTAATTCTTCCATAGAAATTCTTTTAGGTGAATTATCACTATTTCCTACTAGCAAAAGCTCATCCGAAATAATAGGTTGAGTAGAAATATCATTTAACATTGGATCATGCTGAATGATTCCAATATTAATATCGTGTTCTTGTAGTTTTTGAATAACTTCCCTTGAATTTATTACCTCCATACGAATGTCAACTTCTTCATGGAGATGTTTAAAGGTAAAAATACTACAAGGAAGAGCATATTCACCCACACTTTTGCAAGCACCAATCATTAACTTTGGTTGCTCTTGATGCAAGTTAATCAAATCTCTTTTAATATTTCCTTGAATAGAAAGTAAAGTATCTGCATAGTTAAATACTACTTTTCCTTCTTCTGTTAATTCTACACCTTTATTACTTCGATTTAAAAGATTTACACCTAATTCATTTTCTAAGCTCTTAAGCTGACCACTGAGACCAGGTTGGGTAAGGTGAAGAATTTGTGCTGCTTTTGAGATACTATTATATTTCACTGTTATATAAAATGATTCAAGATATTCAAGATTCATATAGTCACATCCTAAAAATAATTATACATATATTCTATTTTACTAGTATATTACACAGAAATAAATATATTTATTTTTATTAGGCATATTTTAAAATTGGTTAAAGGGAAGTGTTATGGTATATAACATTTAGTTTCTATGGAAAAAGAATAATATGTAATAGAATTTTATTATAAAGATAACAAGTCATGATGTAAACGAAAACACAACCACTTTGCACCAGATATTGTTAAAAAAATCACACTGAATTTTAAATTAAAAGTATAAGGAGGAAAAAATGAAAAAGACTGAACAAATTTTAGGATTTATAGGAATTTTACTAGTATTACTTTTAGGAAAGACATTATTAAAAACTGACATGCTATTTTTTAGACTTTTAGTGGGTGTGGGATTAGGTTATGCTTTATCTAGGGCTTATACAGGATTTGCAGGTAGTGTTAATCGTGCATTTAACACAGGATCAACAAAATTAATGAGGACACTAATGTTCTTGTTCTTTATCTCATCTTTATTGACTACTGCATTTTTATTCAAGGCAGATCCAGCTAGTTACGATCTGTGGATAAACCCAATTAACTTTGGTCTTATATTAGGGGCAATACTATTTGGGTTTGGTATGTCATTTTCATCATGTTGTGCATCAGGAGTACTTACGGACTTAATAACAGGTCTTCCTAGAGCGTTTATTACATTAATCTTCTTTGGGTTAGGAGTATTCTTAGGATTCCCTATACAAAATACTGTAGGATGGGTTAAGAACTCTTGGTTTTCAACTCCAGTAGGTGAAAAGTTGGCAGGAGGTGTATTCCTACCAGATCTATTTAAATGGGATGGTCTTGAAGGATATCTAGGTGCCTTAGTATTAATGGCATTATTTTGTGGAGTAGTTGTATTTATATCATACCGTTACGAGAGAAGTCGTAAGCAAAATAATACTTATACTGGTCACTCAATGGAAAAGGTACAGGATGAAAATGAAGTGTTAGACACTAAGAATTACAAGCTTTTAAGTGAAACAACATACAACAGATTATTTGTAAAACCTTGGACATTAGTGCAAGGGGCTGTAGTTATAGGTATATTATTTGCTTTGTTAATGGGAATTACTAAGGCTGGATGGGGCGCATCTACTCCTTATGGAATATGGTTTGGTAAATTCTTGATGATATTTGGAATTTCACCAGAATCTTTGGCAGCCTTTACTCAAATGCCAGCAAAGGCGTATCTTGTTCCATTCTTTGAACATGCTGTTTCAGTGCAAAACTTTGGAATACTCATTGGAACTAGTATATACTTGTTAACTGCTGGTAAGTTTAAGAAAACATTTATGTCAGAGATGCACATTACAGTAAGAGAAGTATTACTATATGCACTAGGCGGAATTACTATGGGATTAGGTACTAGACTTGCTAATGGATGTAATGTAGGAGCATTATATACTCCAATTGCAAATTTCTCACTTTCCGGTTGGATTTTCTTAATTTTCATGGTAGTTGGTGGTATTGTAGGAAATACACTAGCTAAAAGACTATTTAAGCAACATTAAAAGGAGGTATCATTGTTATGGGTAAAAGAATTTTAATTATTGGAGGAGTTGCTGGAGGAGCTTCAGTTGCAGCAAGAGCACGTAGAATTGATGAAAAAGCAGAAATAATTATGTTTGAGAAGGGACCTCATGTATCTTTTTCTAACTGCGCTTTACCATTTCATTTAAGTGGCATGGTGGAAAATGGTGACGATTTAGTTTTAATGTGTCCAACACAGTTCAAAAATCAATATAATATTGAAGCTAGAGTTAATAGTGAAGTTATAAAAATTATAAGAGATGATAAAAAAGTAGTAGTTAAGAACCTTCTTACAGGAGAAGAATATGAAGAGTCCTATGACAAATTAGTTTTATCTCCAGGGGCTAATCCAATATTGCCAAGAAGTATTGAAGGAGTAACAGGTTCCAATGTATTTACAGTAAGAAATGTAGTTGATATAAAGAAATTAAAGAATTATATTGATAGTAACAATATTAAGGATATTGCTGTTGTTGGTGGTGGTTTTATAGGGGTTGAAGTAGCGGAAAACCTATGTTTAGCAGATAAGAATGTAAGTCTTATAGAAGCACTTGATCAAATAATGAGTCCTTTTGACTATGATATGGCCCAAATACTTCACAAGGAAATGATGGATAAGGGAGTAAACCTTATATTAAGTGATGGAGTTAAGAAGATAGATGAAGACTTTGTAGAATTACAATCAGGTAAAAAGGTGGCTGCAAAAGTTGTAGTAATGGCAATTGGTGTTAGTCCGGAAACAGGATTAGCTAAGGATGCAGGACTTGAAATTGGAGTAACTGGAGGCATTAAAGTTGATCATAACTATTTGACTAATGACAAAGATATATATGCTGTAGGTGATGCTATAGAAGTTTATAATCGCTTAACACATAAAACTTCAAGGCTGGCTTTAGCAGGACCAGCTCAAAGACAGGCTAGGGCAGCAGCTGATAATATGTATAATATTCATCACAATAATAATGGAGTTATAGGATCATCTGTAGTTCAAGTATTTGATCTAGGAGCAGCTTCTACAGGATTAAATGAAAAAGCTGCTAAAGCAGCAGGTATTTCTTATGATTTTGTATACATTATTCCAGGAGATAAAGTTGGCTTAATGCCAGATAGTAATCCAATGCATTTCAAATTAATATATGAATATCCAACGGGAAGAATTCTTGGAGCACAGGCTATAGGAAAAGGAAATGTAGATAAGAGAATAGATGTAATTGCAACAATGATAACAATGGGTGGAACCTTAGAGAATTTAAAGGAATTAGAGTTATGTTATGCTCCTTTATTTGGAACAGCAAAAGATGTAGTTAATTTTGCAGCTTTAGTAGG
This sequence comes from Clostridium sp. UBA871, assembly GCF_002295255.1. NCBI lineage: Bacteria > Bacillati > Bacillota > Clostridia > Eubacteriales > Clostridiaceae > Clostridium > Clostridium sp. UBA871. The sequence goes on from NZ_DBFV01000003.1 coordinate 232,094, forward strand.
ACTAAATTTATTATATGGTAAGTTTAGACAAGTACCAGTAACAATAGTTAGGGAGTTAGTAGAAAAGGATGAATTTATTGTAGATGTAAGAGAGAAGCATGAATATGAACAAGGACATCTTAAGAATTCAGTAAATATTCCATTAAGTGAAATTAGAGAAAGAATGTCTGAAATTCCAAAGGATAAACCGGTATATTTACATTGTCGTTCAAGTCAAAGAAGTTATAATGCAGTAATGGCACTACAAAATAGTGGATATGATAATGTAATCAATATATCTGGTTCTTATCTAGGTATTTGTTGCTACGAATATTATCAAGATCAAGTAACAGGAAGAGCAAAGATAGTTACAGAATATAATTTTAATTAAGGATTGAATTTTATGAAGAAAAAGTTGAACAGAATAGACATATTAGCCTTAGCATTAGGATCTATTATTGGATGGGGTTCATTTACCTTGCCAGGTTCAAAGTTTCTCCATGAAAGTGGTATTATTAGCACGGCCATCGGTTTCATACTTGGTGGTCTTGCTATTGTTTTTATACAAAAGGGTTATCACATAATGATGGAGAAGCATAATGAAGATGGGGGAGAATTCTCTTATACTTACAATAACTTAGGAAAGGGAAATGGATTTATAGTAGGCTGGTCCTTGACATTGTGTTATATAAGTATGGTTCCACTTAATGCCACAGCCTTTGTATTGGTGCTTAAAAGATTATTTGGTTCAGCAGTGGATTTTATATATCTATATCAAGTAGCAGGTTATCCAGTATACTTGTCAGAGGTTATCATTGCCAGCTTGATAATTCTTGTATTTGCTTATATTAATATCAAAGGATTGAAATTGAGTTCCATGGTACAGAACATCTTAATTTTATTAATGGTGGTAAATGTAATTATAGTGTTTGCTTTCATGTTTATGAAGGTAGACCACAGCTTGATTAGGGATACCTATATTAATAACTATAAGTTTAATATTACTGAAGTAGTAAAAGTTTTTGCTATAGTACCCTTCTTGTTTGTTGGCTTTGATGTAATACCGCAAGTATCCACAGATTTGAATTTTGAAGCACCAAAAGCTACAAGAATGGCATTACTAGCAATATTTGCTGGAGTACTTTTTTATAACTTATTAAATATTACAACAGGTCTAGTTTATACTCCAGAGAAAGCTTTATTGGAGCAGTGGGCTTTAGGGTCTGCAGTACTTGATAATATGGGATATATAGGCTTTATTCTACTAATAATATCCCTAGCTGGTGCAGTAGCAGGGGGGATAAATGGGTTTATGTTAGGGAGTAGCAAGTTAATTGGAGCTTTGTCGAGATATAAACTTATCCCAGCAAAGTACAAAGAGAAAAATAAAAATGGTGTTTTCGAAAATGGAGTTAAATTTATAGCCGTAGTCAGTTTAATAGCGCCATGGTTTGGTAGAGAAGTTATTATTTATATTGTAGATATGTCATCCTTACTAGCTGCAGTAGCATATTTTTATGTATGTTATATTGGGTTTAAAAACTCAATAGGAGTTGACAAATATTTTTCAGCATTGGGGGCTTTTATAGGGCTAGTATTCATAGGATTATTGATAATACCAGGTTCTCCTGCAAGATTAAGTAGACCTTCTATGGTATTGGTGATTTTATGGGCAGTGTTAGGATATTTTTACTATAAGAAGTATTCAAAGACAATGAAATCAATTGATAATCACATATAAGTTTAAAAATAATTTCAAAAGTAAGTTATTCTTGAGAAATATGTTCATTTTAAAATATCATAGGAAAGTTAAATAAATTGGTGTTAGTATATTATAAAATATTATATAAGGCAGCCTGAAAAATAGTTTCAGGTTGCCTTTTTATAGTTTAACAATATAAATCATAAGATATAAATAATCCTCAACATGTTAATAAATTGGTAATCATATAAATCATCCAGCATATAAATATAAAAAACATTGGAGGAATTAATAATGATAGATAGATATAATAAAACACCGTTATATATACAAGTAAAAGAAGAAATAACCAAGGCAATTATAAGTGGTAGATGGGAGGTTAATTCTCGAATTCCAACTGAAAGGGAACTGATGGAGAACTATGAAGTAGGTAGAGCTACAATAAGACAAGCTATAGACTTATTAGTTAGTCAAGGGTATCTGTATAAGAAACAAGGAATTGGTACCTTTGTTTTAAGAGATAAGCCTTCTTTGGGATTTGAGCCACTTATTAGTTTAACTTTTACATTAAGAACTAAGGGAATAAAGATTAGCAACAAAATACTAGATGAGAATTTTTTTATCCCAGGCGAGGAATTAACAAATAAGATGAGATGGAAAATGAATCAAAAGTGCCTTTATGTAAAAAGGTTAAGAACTGTTGAAGAAATCCCGGTAGCCATTGAGAATTCATATTTTTCACAGCAGTTTTCTAATGATAATAGTAAATTTGATTTTAAGAAATCCTTGGCAAGTATGATTATAAATGATTTAAAGGTAGACATATCAAAGGTAGATCAGACGATAACTATTAGAATTCCTAATAGCGAAGAAAAAAGTCTGTTAGAAATAGATGAAACTACAAGAGTATTAGTTATGGAAAGATGGATATATGAAGAAAATAATGAAGAACCATTCTATTATTTAAATTTTATAGTTCCAGAAAATTTATACTATGTACCTATGATAAATTATTAAAAATAAGTATTTATTTTATAGTTAAATCATAGTATATACAGAGAAGTTAAGATGTCCGAACATCCTAAGGAAGGGATATGTAATGATAAAAAAATATGAAAAGGTTCAAAAACTTATACAAAAAGAGGTTTATAAAGAGATTTACTGCAGGGAATGGAACTCTTCCATTATTTTAGAAGGGCAGGTAGAGAGTTGGGATATGGTTATTAAAGCTGGTAAACTTGCATCTAAAAGAGGATACAAGGGTGTAGTAAACCAAATAACTGTGAAAGGTTTAAAAATACCTATAATTAAAGCACCGATTATAAGAGATTCAAATTTAAATGGGAAAAGGGTAGATGTACTCATTATTGGAGGAGGAGTTATAGGATGTGCTATTGCTAGAGAGCTTGCAAAGTGGGAAATGTCTATTTTATTGCTTGAAAAAGAATCAGATTTGGCAATGCACACATCATCAAGAAATGATGGGATGATACATCCAGGTATAGAAGCTCCTATAGGAAGTAAAAAGTCCATATTTAATGTTAGAGGTAATGAGCTTTATTCAAAGATTACAAAAGAGCTAGGGGTACCTTTTGAAAGATGTGGCTCTACAGTGATTTTTGATAGAGGATTTATAAGGTTAGCTAAACCTTACCTTATGAGTAGAGCACGGAAGGCTGGAGTAAAGGATGTAGTTATTTTAAATAAGGCACAGGTAAAAAAAATAGAACCAAATGTGACGGATAATATAGTTGGGGCAGTTCATTTTGGAACAACAGGTATATTATCTCCTTATAGGATGACCTATGCTTTTGCAGAAAATGCAGCTATGAATGGAGTCGATTTTTCCTTAGATACCTTAGTAGAATCATTCCTTATGGATGGAAATGAGATTATTGGAGTAAATACAAATAGAGGATTAATATATCCTAAGGTAATTATAAATGCAGCTGGAATCTTTGCTGATAAAATTGCTAATATGGCACATGATCAGTTTTTCACAATACATCCAAGAAAAGGAGAGACGCTAATACTAGATAGAAAGAAAGGTTCTTTAATTAATGGAGTGGTAGCTAAGCCAAGCTTAAACCTGACTAAAGGAAATACCAAAGGTGGAGGTATTATAAAAACAATAGATGGAAATATTTTGGTAGGGCCTGATGCTTATGAACAACCCTTTAGAGAAGATTATTCTACAAATTCAACAAATATAGAGAATATATTAAGAAAGCATTTACCTGTAGTACCTAAATTATCTAATGGTGATGTAATAACATATTATGCGGGAATAAGAGCCGCTACTTATGAAGAAGATTTTATCATTGAACGATCTGAACGTGTTGATAATTTAATTTATGCAGCAGGTATCCAATCACCAGGTCTTGCATCTGCACCAGCTATAGCAGAGGAAATTGAGAAGATAACCTGTAGATTACTAGCTGAAAAAATACAGTTAAAGAAAAAAGATTATTGGAATCCAATAAGAAAAGCAATACCAGAAGTAAGAAATATGTCCTTTGAGGAAAAGGCTAAGCTAATAAAAGAGAAACCAGAATATGGTGAAATAATTTGTAGATGCGAGGAAATAAGCAAAGGTGAAGTTCAGGATGCTTTAAGAAGTCCAATAAAAGTGGATACAGTAGATGCTATTAAAAGAAGAGTTAAGGCTGGAGCAGGTAGGTGTCAAGGAGGATTTTGTTTACCACAGGTATTAAAGATTATTAATGAGGAATATGGTAAAAGTTTTGATGAAATAACTAAGAAAGGTAAATATTCTAACATTCTTATAGAAAAAGTACAAAGTAAATATAATAATCTTACAATAAATGATAATGAGGTGAAATTAAATGAAAGACAATAAATTTCACTTTGATGTAATAGTTATAGGTGGAGGTCCAGCGGGGCTTGCAGCAGCATTAGCATCTAATGAGAAGGGAAGTAAAACATTAATTGTTGAAAGAGAAAAAAAATTAGGTGGAATATTAAAACAATGTATTCATGATGGATTTGGATTAATTACCTTCAATGAGACACTTAGTGGACCAGAATATGCTGATAGATATATGAGAAAGATTATGGGAAAAGATATATCAATATATACATCAACATTTGTAAGTAAAGTAGAAAAGGTAGGAGATAGTTTTATATTAACCTTAATAAATTCAAGAGAAGATGTTTTTCAGGTTAGCTCTAAGGCGTTAGTTTTAGCCAATGGGTGTAGAGAGAGAACGTCTAGACAAGTTTTTATAAATGGAGATAGACCTGCTGGCATATATTCAGCAGGAACAGCACAATATTTAACAAATATCATGGGTTATCTACCTTGTAAAAACTGTGTGATTTTAGGAAGTGGAGATATTGGATTAATTATGGCTAGAAGGTTAACCTTGGAAGGTGCAAAGGTTATAGGTGTGTATGAAATGAAAAGTACTCCTTCAGGATTAAGCCGAAATATTATGCAATGCTTAGAAGATTATAATATTCCATTACATTTATCCCATACAGTAACTAGGGTAATAGGGGAGAGCAAAGTTTCAGCAGTTGAAACATGTAGAGTTGACGAAAATATGAAGCTCATTGATGGAACAGAAGAGATAATTAAGTGTGATGGATTAATATTATCAGTAGGATTAATACCAGAAAATGAGGTAGCAGAAAGTTTGAATATAGAAATTGATCCATTAACCAAAGGACCAAAGGTAGATCATAACTTTAGGACAAGTGTAAATGGGGTATTTTCCTGTGGAAATTCTCTTCATGTTAATGATTTAGTAGATTATGTATCAGAAAGTGGGAAATATGCTGGAGAACAGGCAGCAACTTATGAAGAAAATAGTTATAGAAAATTAGTGGATATAACCTTTGATAAAAAAGAATTTCTATATGTAGTACCACAAAGCATAGATTTAAATTCTATAGATAAAGATATAACAATTTACTTTAGAAGTAAAGATGTAATAGAAGATGTAAAAGTGGAATTTTACTTAGGTAACAAGGTAGTATTTATGAAAAAGTATAATATAATAAAACCTCCAGAGATGGAAAAAATAATTTTAAACTTAAAATCATTTTCTGTAAAAAATATGGATAATCTAAATTTGGTTATGAGTAAAATTAAAGAAGGTGTATAAGGTGGAGTTAAAAAAAATCACCTGTATAGTGTGTCCTAATGGTTGCAAACTTACTATAATTGAAAAAAATGAAGAACTATTAGTGGAAGGTAATAAGTGCAAAAGAGGCATAGAATTTGGAATTAATGAGATAAAAAATCCATTAAGAAGTATTGCTTCAACAGTAAATACTATATATAAGGAAATGCCAAGACTACCGGTGAGAACTGACGGACTGATTCCAAAGAGTAAAATATTTAATGTAATGAGAGAAATAAGTAAAGTAGTAATAACAAATCATGTTGATATAAATGAAGTAATAATTGAAAATGTATTAAACACTGGAGTTAATATAATTTCAACCTCAAGTTTGATTGAGATATTAAAGGAGGAGTATCCGAATGGAGGATAAATATGTTCTCTCCATAGATTGTGGGACACAAAGTGTAAGAGCGTTGATATTTAATGGATTAGGTACATTAGTAGCTAAAGAGAAGCTAGATTTTCAACCATACTTTTCAAATAGACCAGGATGGGCAGAACAAGATCCAGAGATTTGGTGGCAAGGTGTATGTCATGTATGTACAGCACTAAAAGAGAATAATTCTGCTTTTTTCAATGAAATACTTGCAGTATCAGTAACAACACAAAGAGATACAGGTATAAATGTAGATAAAAATGGGGAAGCATTAAGACCTGCAATAATATGGTTAGATCAGAGGATGGCAGAGTGTAAAAAACCTATAAGTAAAAAATATGATTTTCTCTTTAGGATAATTGGAATGAAAAAAGCCATAGAGGTTTCAAGGAAAAAATGTAAAGCAAATTGGATAATGGAAAATCAGCCGGAAATATGGAGAAACACTTATAAGTATTTATTACTTTCAGGATATTTAAATTTTAAATTAACAGGAAATTTTGTAGATTCTATAGCATCTCAGATTGGACATATACCTTTTAATTTTAAAAAGAAAGATTGGCCAAAAGGAAATAAAGATTATAGATGGGAAATTTCGGGAGTTGAAAGAGAAAAACTACCTCAGCTTGTAGAGGTGGGAGAAAGAATTGGGGAAATAAGTTCAGAAGTTGCAAAGGTTACAGGGTTAAAGATTGGAATACCTGTTATTGCAGCAGGATCAGATAAAGGTTGTGAAACCTTAGGTACAGGTTGTAAGAATGAAAAATGGGTAAATTTAAGTTTTGGAACAACAGCTACAGTTCAGACTATGTCAAAAAAATATATAGAGCCTTTAATGTTTATGCCAGCTTATCCAGCTTGCATCCCAGGATATTATAATCCGGAATTTGAAATTTTTAGGGGGTATTGGATGATTAGTTGGTTTAAGAGAGAATTTGCTAGAAAGGAAGCTATGGAAGCAGAAGAAAGAGGCATTTCTTATGAAGAAATATTAAATGAAAGATTAAAGGATGTTCCACCGGGATGCCATGGGTTAATGCTTCAGCCATATTGGGGACCAGGTTTAAAATATCCTGAGGCAAAGGGAGCAATTATAGGTTTTGGAGATGTTCATACAAGAAGCCATATTTATCGAGCTATTATTGAAGGAATAAATTATGGATTATTAGATGGAATAGAAAAAATAGAAAGAAAGACTAAGGAAAAAGTGAAGTATGTAATGGTTTCAGGAGGCGGCTCTCAAAGTGATACTATTTGTCAAATAACTGCCAGTATGTTAAATAGAAAGGTTTATAAAACTACGACCCATGAGACGTCAGGATTAGGAGCAGCTATTATAACTTTTGTAGCTTTAGGAATATATGTAACTTACAATGAAGCTATTGAGAAAATGGTTCATTATAAAAAAATATTTACTCCAGAAAAAGAATATACAGAAATATATTCAAAACTTTTTAAGAAAGTTTACAAGAGAATATATAGAAGACTTAAATCACTATATTCAGATATTGGAAAGATAACAAATTATCCAGATATTTAATTGTAATGGGGGAATTATTTATGAATAAAAATGAAGATATTTTCACACCAAATTGGTATGAAGATTTACCACCAGAAGGATCATATAGATCTATTTTAAAATGGGGAAACCCTAAGGAATTTAAACATCCCAATCCTAGATTATACACTTTGATGAAGAAAACCTTTGAAATGACTGATGATGATTTTAAAACACCTCAAAAAATGGGTTTAGAAAAGGTTAGTTTTGAAAAAGAGATTACTTTAACAGAAGGTCAAATTGCTCACTTTAAGCACATAGTAGGAGAAAATAATGTAAGAATGGACCCTTATTCAAGGCTTCAAATAGCTTATGGAAAAACTATGATAGATTCAATGAGACTTAGAGAAGGTATCGTTGAAAATATTCCTGATATAGTAATACATCCAAGAAGCAAAGAAGATATAAAAGAAATAGTTGAGTACTGTAATGAAGAGAAAATACCAGTGTATGTTTACGGAGGAGGTTCATCTGTAACTAGAGGTGTTGAGTGTGTAAAAGGTGGAGTATCCTTAGATATGAGAGTTCATATGAATAAGGTAGTTAACTTTAATGAAATAAATCAAACAATAACTGTAGAAGCTGGTATGTCAGGTCCGAAACTAGAAGAAACATTAAATAAAGCAAAGGAACTCTTTGGTGCAAAAAGGGCATATACCTGTGGACATTTCCCTCAATCCTTTGAATATTCGGCAGTTGGAGGTTGGGTTGTAACTAGAGGAGCAGGTCAGAATTCAACCTACTTTGGAAAGATTGAGGATATGGTTATATGTCAAGAGTATATCACGCCGGCTGGAGAAATAAAAACCGATGAATATCCTGCATTAGCTACAGGACCATCCATCGATGAAATCATGATGGGAAGTGAAGGTGCCTATGGAATATTAGTTTCTGTAACTCTTAAGATTTTTAGATACATGCCAGAAAATCAAAGGAGATTTAGTTATATATTCAAGAACTGGGAAGATGCTAGAAATGCAGCAAGAGAGATTATGCAAGGGCAATTTGGATTTCCATCAGTATTTAGATTATCAGACCCAGAAGAAACTGATGTTATGATGAAACTCTATGGAGTAGAAGAAACAATTATTGATAAAATAATGACTGTAAGAGGATATAAGCCAAATGAGAGATGTATGTTTTTAGGATTTACAGATGGAGAAACATGTTTTACAAAGGTAGTAAGGAAAAAGGTTCATAAGATATGTAAAGCGTATGGAGCTATGTCGACAACAGGATATGTAACTAAGGCATGGGAGCACGGAAGGTTTAGAGATCCATATTTAAGAGAAGATTTACAGGATTATGGTATTATGACTGATACCCTTGAATGTTCAGTTAATTGGGAGAATATGGATTATGTTCATAAGGGAGTAAGAGCTTACTGCAAAAGTAGACCAAATACAATTTGTATGACACATATGTCTCATGTTTATCCACAAGGTGCAAATCTGTACTTTATTTTTATAGCTAAAATGAATAAAATAGATGAGTATTTAGAATATCAATATGGAATACTTGATAATATTCAGAAGTATGGAGCTGCGATGAGTCATCACCATGGAATAGGAAAGATGACAGCCCCTTGGCTTGAAGGTCAAATAGGTAAAAATCAAATGGAGGTATTCAAGGTATTAAAAAATCATTTTGATCCAAATAATATTATGAATCCAGGTGGAACATTAGGTCTTGATTTATCTGATGATAAGAAAAGAATGGTAAAGTAAAAGGATGAAGTGAAATTTAGCTTTAGTGTACCCATAATTGTACTAAAATTTTGAAAAAAATAGGTAGATAAGCATTCTTTATTACTTTTATATTTTTAAAGAAGATATTTAAATTGTAACACAAGTTTTTTCAATCCATAATATAATAACAACACAGTATGTTATTATATGGAGGAATAATAGTGAAAGAATTTTTAAGTATTGAAGGAGTAGTTAAAAGTATAGAAGTGATGAAAACATCAGTAAATGACACATCGGCATGTACAATGATAATGTCAGTAAGAGGAAGAAGAGATGATGATTTTAACTTAGTAGTTAGCCGAGATACTTACTTTGTAGACCATGTTAATATAAGACCTGGTGATTATATAATTGGATTTTATGATGCATTGGCACCTGTTCCATTAATATTTCCACCACAGTATAGAGCTATTGTTATAGCCAGAAAATCAAAAAAAGAAAATGTCAAAGTGTCTCATTTCAATAGAAGATTAGTCAGTAGAGATGATTCACTTAGACTTAATATTAGTAATAGAACACAAATATTACTTGAAAATGGCCAGAGCTTTTTGGGCAATATAGAAAATAGAAATCTTGTGGTTGTATATGGAATGAGTACCAAGAGTATACCTGCAATTACAACACCATCACAAATTATAGTTTTATGTGATAATTAGATATTTTATAAATAAGTTTGCCTAGTATGAATAATTATAATACTAGGCAATTTTATTATATTAAATAGAAGCATAATAATTTTATAAATTAAGCGATAATTCTTAAATTTATCTGAAAGCTTCTTCAACTATTTTAACAATGTTTGGAATAACGTCATCTACAATTATTTTTCCTCTTGCAGCTGAAGAGGATTTAGCTGATGCAAGTATTCCAGTTTCGGGAACGATATCTTTTTCTATAGGATATCTAAAATAAGTTGTTGGACTAGCATTTTCAGTATCTAATATTTTATCTTCTCTAACAAGCTCTGGTGCAAAGTACATCATTAATGAGGTCTCTGTAACGGCAGCATGTTCTAAAGCCCATCCTGGGAATGGTACTTCATCAAAAACTTTATCAATTACATCAGGTGACATTGGATCCCACCAGTTAGTAAGAAGAAGCTTTACCTTGTCTCCATATTTTGCAGAACATAGATCCATAGCTTCTACAATAAATGCTTCATTTTCAAAGTGAGCACTCAAAATAAATATTTTTGTAAAGCCATCACGAACAAATTCATCTATTATATCCATTACTAAGGCTTGTAATGTAGCACCATTTAAGTCAATAGTTCCAGGAAATAATGGGCCACCACCACTTAATGGTTTTGATTTATATCCATAAGAAATTGTTGGAGCAACTACTCCATTTATTTTTTCAGCTATGCGGTAAGCAAACTCTCTTGCTAATACAGAATCTACACAGGTAGGTAAGTGAGGGCCATGTTGTTCTGTAGCACCTATTGGTAATATAATTGCATCATCTTTTTTCTTTGCAAACTCTTGCCATGTCATATTTTCCATTTTAACATTTTCGTACATAATTAATGTCTCCTATTCTTAAGTGTAATAAAGTTTTTTGCTAAGTATTTATATAATAAAAATAAAGTTTATATAATATTATTGTAACATAAGTATGCTTTTACATAATATCCATATTATAAACAAAAATATAAATAGAACTATTGAAATACTAGCATAAGTATTATTTTATATAGAATAGCATAGTAGTGATTTTTAAATTGATTATGATATAATAATTATACTATTAAAGGAAAATAGAGTAATTCATCCTATGAAAATAATTAGGTTTAATTAGGGTGAAAGTTAGTAAAAGTTGCAGTAATTGATATTGTATTGATTAAACAAGTTTGTGTAAGTTATTGATAAGTATATGAATAAAATATAGGAATTAGGGGGAAAAGATATGGAACAGGTTTTTATTGCCTTTGCATTAACGTTATTTGCAGGGCTATGTACAGGAATTGGAAGTGCTCTTGCGTTTTTTGCTAAAAAGACCAATACAAAATTTTTATCAATTAGTTTAGGATTTTCTGCAGGAGTTATGATATATGTTTCTATGATAGAAATTTTTGTTGAAGCTAGGAACTTATTATCCGTTGAACTTGGATTTAAATTGGGTTCTTGGGTTACAGTAGGAGCTTTCTTTTTTGGTATGTTAATTATAGCGATTATTGACAAACTTATACCAAGTGGTGAAAATCCTCATGATATTTATAAAATTGAAGAATTAGAGGGAACGGAAAATGAAAATTTAAAAGATACATCAAAAGATAATACAAAATTGCTTAGAATGGGATTACTTACAGCATTAGCAGTGGCTATTCATAACTTTCCAGAAGGATTGGCTACTTTTATTTCTGCATTACAAGAACCATCAATAGCCATACCTATAACAATTGCTATTGCTATTCATAATATTCCTGAGGGTATCGCAGTATCAGTTCCAGTATTTTATGCTACGGGTAGTAGAAAAAAAGCTTTTCTATATTCTTTTCTATCTGGACTGTCAGAGCCCTTAGGTGCTATTATTGGTTATTTGGTATTGATGCCATTTATTAATAATATTACCCTTGGAATTATTTTTGCTATAGTTGCTGGTATTATGATATTTATTTCTCTTGATGAATTACTTCCATCGGCAAGAGAATATGGTGAACATCATTTATCTATCTACGGACTAGTAGCGGGAATGGCTGTAATGGCAATTAGCTTATTACTTTTCATTTAAGTAAAAGGATGGTGTTGTAAGTTGCTTGAAAAAAATAGAATTGGATATGCATGTACACCTGCATCTATTCCATATAAAACTTCAAGAAGCTTTTTATTAAAAAATTTTAGTGATAATGTTTTTAATCAGTGTGTTAGAAGTAACATTGATGATTTAATGAATATATTAAAGTGGAATATAGAAAATGCAATATATTTATTTAGGATAAGTTCAGATATAATTCCCTTTGGTAGTCACCCAATTAATAACCTAAAGTGGTGGGAGACCTATAATAAAGAACTTACAGAGTGTGGAGAATTTATAAAAAATAATAATATTAGGGTTTCTATGCATCCTGGTCAATATACAGTTCTAAATTCTCCTAATGAGGAAGTTGTTGAGAAAAGTATTATGGATCTAGAGTATCATTGCAAATTTTTAGATAGTTTAGGTGTGGACTATTCTAACAAAATTATACTTCATGTTGGAGGGGTATATGGAGATAAAATTTCTGCCATGGAACGATTTAAGCATAATTTTAATAGACTATCAAACTCTTTGAAAAAAAGATTGGTAATTGAGAATGATGATAAAAGTTATACCATAGAAGATGTATTAAATATTTGTAATGATATTAAAATACCAGCAGTGTTTGATAATCTTCATCATCAGCTCAATCCTTGTTTTTTAGAGTGGAAGGATATTTTATACTCTGTTAAAAATACATGGAAGGTTGAAGATGGTCCAGTAAAATTCCATTATTCTGATAGAGATATAAGTAAAAAAGGAGGAGCTCATTCTAAGTTTGTTGTTACTAGTAATTTTTTAGATTATATGAAAAGTATTTCAGAAATTAATTCAGATGTCATGCTTGAAGTTAAGGATAAGGAAATATCAGCAATGAAGTGTATTTACACTCTTAATGAAGACTTGCCAATTTCAATAAGGACAGAGCAATGGGCGAAGTATAAGTATTCTTTAATGGAAAAGGACTATTCTTATTATAAAAAATGTAGTAGCTTAGTAAATTCTCCTATACCAATGAGAGAAGTGTATATGTATATAGATCAGTGTTTAGAAAAGCCTTTTAGTAGAGGAAATTTTATTAACACAGCACAACATGTTTATGGATATATAAAAGATAAAGTAACATTAAAAGAAAAGAATAGGTTTAATGAACTTTTAAAAAATCCAGACGAAAATAATATTAAGGTAAAAACCTTATTAAGAAAATTATGTGAAAAGTACGAAGTAGATTATATTAATAACTCTTATTATTTTATATATTAGATTTAGTTCTAGGTATACATTTTATCCATGGTGATATAAAACAAATACTAAAATAATAAATTTATTGTTTTGAGTATATATTTCTTAAGGGGTGGGAGTGTAAGAATGGATAATTATACGGAATTAATTACAAAAGCATGGAATGAATTTGTGAAATACGGTATAGATAATAAAAAAGTTAAAAAAGATATAAGAGATTCATGGATAAGATGTAAAGAGTATAATGTAGACTATATGGATGGAAGAGGTGTTGAGAAATATAAAGCTCCTGTAGGAATTAAAGTTAAAGAGAATATAGATTTAGTTTCAGTAGCACATTCTATAATGGAGAATTTGTATAACACCATATCAGGTTCAGGCTTTGCTTTATTCCTTGCAGATAAAGATGGATATATAATAGATGTTATTGGTGACGATAGTATTTTAGAAAAAGCCAGGGATTTAAGATTTACAAAGGGAGCCTTATGGTCAGAAAAAGCAGTAGGAACTAATGCTATAGGAACCTGCTTATATCTAAATAAACCAATACAAACTATTGGGGCTGAGCATTATGGTATACAACAACATTCTTGGACGTGTTCATCAGCACCTATACATGATAGTGATGGGAAAATAATAGGGTGTATAAATATGTCTGGCATATGCAAGGATGCACATCTGCATACTTTAGGAATAGTTATTGCAGCAGCTGAATCCATAAAGAAACAGTTAGAACTTATATTATCCTATAATTTATTAAATATAACTTTTGATTCCATTGTAGAGGGAATGATAGTAATAGATGAAAAATTTAATATTAAGAGAGTGAATCATAGAGCAGAAAATATTTTAGATATGAATCAAGATGAAATATTTGAAATAAATATAAAAGAAGCTCTAGGTAATTTAAATTTTGATTACATTATAGAAAATTATGAGGAAACGTATAATAACATAGAATGTGACTTTAATATTAATAATAAAAGAATAAAATGTATATTAAATGTTGTACCTATGAATGTTAATAATAGGTCCATGGGAGTAGTTATAACTTTTAGAGAAAGTAAATCTGTACATAGGTTTGTAAATAAAGTGGTAGGATATAAGGCTAACTATAAGTTTAAAGACATTGTAACTAGTAACGATAAAATGATAAATATGATAAATTTTGCAAAAAAGGCTTCAAGAAGTGATTGCAATATATTAATAGAAGGACCTAGCGGTACGGGAAAAGAACTGGTAGCTCAAGCTATACATAATTATAGTCAAAGAAGTGATGGACCTTTTGTAGCTGTAAACTGTGCTTCAATTCCTAGAGATCTAATGGAAAGTGAATTTTTTGGTTATGATAAGGGCGCTTTTACTGGAGCTGCTAAAGAGGGACATCCAGGGAAATTTGAATTAGCAGATGGTGGAACAATTTTCTTAGATGAATTAGGAGAACTTCCTTTAGATATGCAATCGAAATTATTAAGAGTTTTAGATAACAATACCATAGTTAGAGTAGGCGGAAATTACGAAAAGAAATTAGATGTAAGAATAATAGGAGCAACTAATAAAGAGTTAAAAGAAGAGATAAGTAAAAAAGCTTTTAGAGAAGATTTGTATTACAGGTTAAATGTAATGAATATAAAAACCATCCCTTTGAAGGAAAGAAAGGAAGATATAGAGACACTAGCAAGACACTTTGTTAATAGTCTTAATTTTAAAAATAAAGCTAAATATAAACTAATAACAACAGATTATATAAATGAACTAAAAAAACATGATTGGCCTGGAAATGTAAGAGAACTTAGAAATGCTATAGAAAGGGATTATTATTCTAGTGAAAAGGATATAATTTGTGTACAATCTTTGGAAAAGTCACAAATAATAGAAGCTAATTTTAATAATGAGAAAGCAAGTGATGTAGATGAAATAGTACCTATAGATATTTTAGAAAGAGAAAGTATAATAAAAGCTATTAACTTTTGCGGAGGTAACATATTAAAGTCTGCGGAAATGCTAGGAATAAGTAGAGCTACTATTTATAGAAAGATAAAAAAATATAACATAAATGACCTATAAATTACTTTGTTTTTTTATTATCAATGATTAGAATTATATATGTATCAAAATGAGAATTTAAAATAGTAAATCTCAAGATGAGACACTGAGTTGTGTATCATTTTGAGATTTTTTAGTTTACTATATAAATTAAATTTTTGAATAAGATTTAAAGTAAATTTAATTAGAAATGTAGAATGGGACTCAATGTAGTCATTTTCATAGCTGCAGGCAAAATAGGATGAATAATGTTTTAAAAAGTATTTTAAACAATGATTTTGGCATAAGTCTTGCATAATAAATATGTGAGAATATTAACAATATATTAGATTATATTTTTTAGGAGGTACTTTTATTATGAAAGCAGCATTATGGTATGCTAAGAAAGATATTAGGGTTGAAGAGGTAGATGAACCAAAGGTTACTAAAGGAAATATAAAAATTAAAGTTAAATGGTGTGGAATATGTGGTTCAGATTTGCATGAATATTTAGGAGGACCTATTTTTATACCTGTTGGACAACCTCATCCTTTAAGTGGGAATATAGCACCAGTAGTTCTAGGGCACGAATTTTCAGGGGAAGTTGTAGAAGTAGGAGAAGGAGTAACAAAGTTTGAAATAGGTGATAGAGTTATTGTAGAACCTATAGTGGCTTGTGGAGAATGTCCAGCATGTAGAGAAGGTAAATACAATCTGTGCTCTTCATTAGGATTTCACGGACTTTGTGGTAGTGGTGGAGGACTTGCAGAATATACTGTATTTCCAGAAGAATATGTGCATAAAATGCCAGAGGGGATGACTTATGAACAAGGAGCTTTAGTAGAACCAATGGCGGTAGCACTTCATTCTATTAGAATTGCTAATTTTAAAACAGGAGATACTGCCATAGTACTTGGTTCAGGACCAATAGGTCTTGCAACTATTGAATGCTTAAAAGCAGCAGGAGCAAAATTAGTAGTAGTGTTACAAAGAAAATCAATAAGACAGGAATATGCAAAGAGGGCAGGAGCAGATGTTGTTCTTGATCCAAATGAAGTTGATATAGCTATGGAGGTTAAAAAACTCACTGGTGGAACAGGTGTAGATGTTGCCTTTGAAACTACAGGAGCAAAGATAGGCTTTGATATAGGCATAGATAGTCTAAAATATGAAGGAGTTATGGTAATAACAAGTATTTGGGAAGATGAAATAAACTTTAACCCTAATGTCTTAGTATTTTCTGAAAAGAAAATAGTAGGAACTTTAGCCTATAGACATGAGTTTCCAGCAACAATTGCGCAAATGAGCGATGGAAGAATTAAGGCAGAAGGATATATAACTAAGAAAATAGCACTTGAAGATATAGTTGAAGAAGGATTTGGAGCTTTGACCGGTCCTGAAAAGAAAAAACATGTGAAAATTCTTGTAACTCCAGATAAAGCTCTTTTAAATAAATAAGAAATCAGAGAAAATGTAAAGATATAAAACAAGTATGGAATAAAATGATAAAAAGCCTAAGGAAATAAATTATCCTTAGGCTTGTAAATTTTTTTATTTTAAGAAAGTTACTTATTGATGTTTGTTAATATCCAAGTTCATTCTCTTAAATAGAATATTGTTTTCAAGGTGAATATGCTGGAATAAATCACTCTCTAGTTCTTCAATAATTTTAAAGGTTATAACATAGGTATTACAACCGTCATTAGGAACTTTGAAATCATTGGTAATTTTTCTAAGTTCCTTTAAAATATCTCCAGCACCTTCATGCTCCTCTTCGATTTCATTAATTACTTCATTAATTTTTTGAAGTTGATTAACACTTGGATTTTTATCATATTCTTTAATTAATGGGAAAAGAATTTGTTCTTCTTTAAGCAAATGTTGCTCTAACTCAGTTTTAAGCATTGAAAAGAGCTTATGGACTCTGAATAGTACATTATGGTTTATACCATGAACTCTCATTATTTTTGTTGTTAACTCTCCTAATTCAGGAAGTACTCTCTTAGTATAGGCATGATGAGTATTTTCAATATGGTCAATTAATTCACTTGATGTCAATGCCCTAAAATCTATGAATACTTCTTTTGTATTATTACTTTCTTCAAAAATCTCATTTATTTTATTTAATATTAGATTTTCATCAAGATGTAATTCATAGAGTACCTCTTCAAGGGGTCTATTACCTCCACAGCAAAAATCAATTTTATATTGTTTGAAAATTTCACTAGCCTTAGGCACAATTGAAACAATTTCTCCTACGGTTTGAGAACTATTAAATTTATTCATATATATTCCTCCAATACAGTGTTATTTAAAGATTTCTTGTTTATAACTCTATAATATATTAGTTATATAAAATATTCTGTGACTGGAGTCATAGTTTTAAAACAAACTATCTAATTATTTTTATTTTTTAATTCATTAAAGCATCTATATCTCGTATCAAAATCTGTTTATTTCCTATCATATCAATGACACCTTCATCTTGTAGTACGCTTAATTTCCTACTAACCGTTTCTCTAGCAGTACCTATATAATTAGCTATTCCTTCACGGCTTAATGGGAGCTCTACAATAACACCATTAGGATGTTTTTTACCATACCTTTCTACAAAGTCAAGAAGTAGTGAATTTATACGCCACTCTATGTTTTTAGTACCCATATTTTGCACTGAGCTCTCTATTTTATCCATTCGACTACATAATTCTTCTATGATTTTAATCCCTATTTTAGGATAATTAATTAAAAGTTTTTGAAAGTCATTTTTATTTATCATGCAAATATAAGTAGTTTCTAATGCTTCAACATTATAGGTAGATTGTTGATTATTTAAGAGATTTTTTTCACCAAAGAAGTCACCGTGATCAAATATATATAGAATCTGCTCTTTGCCTTCAATAGTATAACGAAATACTTTTACCTTACCATTATCTATAATGATTAGATTTTCTAAATAACTTTCTTCCATTATAATTAGCTCACCTTTTTCATATTGCTTTTTTACAATTAAGGTAGCTACTTTACTTAATTCTTCAGAATTTAAACCAGAGAAAATTGGAACTCTTTCTACACATAATTTATGAAGACAATTATCGCAGTTACATTTTTTATATTCGCTCATGAATAATCACATCCTTATTTTTAGTATTTAACAATACCTCCATAATATCTTCTATCATCTGGATTGTGATCTTTGTAAATTGAAAGATAATAGAAAAACCACTCAAGAGGGACAAAAAGTACAAAAGGTGATAGCATAGGATGAAGGTCTTTAGCTATTTCTTTATAATCAAAGACAATATAATCCTTATCTAATTTCTTAACAAAATTTATAGTTCTTTCAGTAGTATGTCTAGATTCATCTGTACCTAATAGAAAAATAAAAGGTACTCCTTCTTCAACAATTTCTAAAGGTCCATGGCGGAATTCACTACTATTTATATTTGCTCCATGAGTCCAAGCAAATTCCATCATTGTAATAACTCCTTCTTTATAGGCTAAAGGAGTTAGTGGACCTGCAGCCACAGTATATATTATATCCCAATTAGAAGCTTTTTCACCGAGGGTTCGTCCTTTAGATTCCCAACTTGTTACTAACTTTCCTAAAATTTTAGGAAGCTTTAATATATCTTCTAGAATTTTAGTTATTTCAAGGCTTGGTGTAACTTTATTGATAAGTTCTAATGCAAAGGTATAAGTAATTAATAAGTGAATTTCCCAGATGCATTCAGCTTCATAGGCTACTAAATAGTCACCTACAGGAGCTAATAAGTTTCCAGAAGGATCACGAGTAACGCTGACAGTAAGTGCACCAGTAGCTTTAGCCTTTTTTAAAGCTTCTACTACTTCTTCAGTGTTTCCAGATTGAGATAGAGCGATCACTGCTGTTTTTTCATCTAAATTATAAGGTGTAGAATCTAAAAAGTCATAGCCACTATAAGCTTTAGAATTAATATTTGAGTATTTTTCAAATAATATAGTAGCAGTTTCACAAGCACAAAGAGGTGAACCACAAGCTACAAAATAAACTTTGTTAATTCCCCTTTTAGCCATTTCATTAACTATGTTTCTAATTTTAGGAACGTCCTTTTCTAATACTTTTTCAACTTCTGTAACCATATTTTCTGTAACAAGAAAATCTACAGTGGACTTATCAATATTCAACATATAAATACCTTCTTTCTATATCATTTATTAAAATGTACATTATAGTTACATTTATCTCCTCTTGTATAGGTCTTTGTAAATTCTATAACTCTTCCAGTATCATCATAGCTAGTACATTGAAATAACATTACCCAGGAAGGTGTATCTAGAGATAAAAGTTTACTATGCTTATCATCTAGTCGAACGATTTCCAAGGTTTCATCTGCAGTAACAAGATTTATATTATAAACCTCAAAGAGTTCATATATTGAAAAAAAGGATAGATTAATTTTATCTAAATTAGGTAGTATATATTTTGGAATATGAATGAATTCTAGGGATATAGGTTCTTTGTTGGCATAACACAGTCTCTTTATAACATAGATATCATCATCTTCATTTATATTAAACTTTTTACTCAAAAGTTTTCCAGCAGGTTTGGTAGTTTTATTTAGTATAGTGGTTTTTGAAGGTGTATTCTTATCTTTCATAGTTTTAGTAAAACCTCTTAAGGTATATAAGTCTCTTTCAATTTTAGAATTAAGAACAAATACACCCTTACCTTTAATACTCTTTAACAATCCTTCACGGATAAGAATGGATATAGCATTACGTACTGTTAGACGATTTATTCCATAGGTATTAGATAATTCATTTTCAGAGGGAATTGCTGTACCAACCTTGAATTCACCACTAATAATTTTATTCCTTAGGATATCCCTTAGTTGAGCATATAAAGGAGAGGAACCACTTAGTTGTTTTTTTGAATTATTCTCAGTCATTACCAAGCACCAAAATATTTTAAGGTTTTAGATGCAGTTTTAGCACCAAAAAGCATGGATTCTTTTATGGAGCTTTTATTAAGAATACCCTTTAAAAAACCTGCTATGAAAGAGTCTCCAGCACCTAAAGTGTCAACTACCTTTGTTTCTATGATGTCTTGAAAAATAAATTCTTTACCATCATAGGCAACACTGCCCTTATTGCCAAGAGTTACAACTACTATTTTAGGTCCTTTACTATGAATATCCTTCATAAAGTTTTTTATATAGTCATCTCTTTTAGAATAAGAAAAAAATGCATAGTCAACATAGTGGATGGTTTTATTAACAAGAGAGTCTTCTAATTTAGTAGCATAATCAAAAGAAATAGGAATATTTTTTTCTTTGATGTGGCAAAGGTAGTTTTCAGTTTTACCCCAATAGGCTGTATGAAAAAGATCATGGTTACAAATGAAATCTAAATCGTCATTAGTAAGTGTAAATTTACTTAATACACCTTCATAATAATTTTCCATGATTCTATCTCCATTTATTAATGAAACCTCTGTTATAGCTGTAGCTCCTTCTAATACCCGAACATGAGAAGTATCTACCCCTTTAGAATTAATGGAATTAATCATTAATTCTCCATATTTATCATTACCAACCACTCCAACATAGGAAGAGATTTCATTTAATTCTTTCATATATACTGCTACATTTACGGGATTTCCACCAGGATAACTTTTACCTAAGTTTAAATATACATCCATACAATTGTCACCTACAGTAGCTATTTTCAATATAATCAACTCCTATCTTGTTAATACACTTTTTAGTTTCACTCTATCTGCACGTATTACAGAGTAGAAAAATTCTACGGGAAACCCTTTTTCTTCTAGAACAGTACCCTTGAGGTAGAAAAGGGGAAAACCTTCTTCAACTTTTAAAAGTTCTGATTCTAATGCTGTAGCATAGGTCATGGATATTTCTTCCCGACCACTCTTTAAATTTAGATTAAAATCTTTTTTTAAAACCTCATATAAAGAAGTTTTTTCAAAATCTTTTCTAATTAGCTCATCATAATATTTGGAAGATAGATAACTATTTTCTATAGCAAAGGGCACGGAGTCTACTGATCTTAATCTAATTAGTTCACATAAATTGTTATTAGAACTTTCCTTTAGGTTTTCATAGGCTAAAGTATTATCATTTAATAGCTTTAATGAAAGTAATTTGGTAGATAAATTTAAAGAATTTTCATCTATAAATTCATGGAAAGAGTTTAGACTTTGTAAATTTTTTTCAAGTTTAGGCTCTGATAAAAAAGTTCCTGAGCCTTTCTTTTTATATAATTTACCATGATTAATTAATTGGTCTATAGCTTTTTTTAAGGTAGTTCTATTACAATCCCACATACTACAAAATTCTCTTTCGGAAGGAAGTTTGGTATTAGGTAATAAATTACTATCAATAATATAGCATTGAATTTTTTCCATAAGTTTTTCTCTATTGAGAAGGAGTGAATTATCCATAACATTATCCTTTCTACAAGTTTCTATTTTCATATAAACAAGTTCACATAAAAACTATACCACTTACAATATAATATACTATTAAAATATTAAAAAGTAAATATTTACTTTTAAATACATAAAATAAAAAATAAAAGGCTATATGAAAATGATATAGTAATATTACTATTTCACTTTTATATAGTCTTTTAATTATATTTGAAGATATGTTGAATAGATAAATTTAATATAACTATTAAATCTTAATAATTATATTACTCAATACTATATTTCTTTTAAAAGCACTTCATTATAATCTAATCTTGGTCTTTGCTTAGGAGTTTGGTCAGGATATCCTATAGGTAATAAGGCCAAAACATCATATCTGTCTTCAAGATTTAGAAGTGCTTTAACTTTTTCTTTATCAAACATCATAACCCAACAGCTTCCGAGTCCTAAATCTGTAGCTCTAAGAGTGATATGATCAATAGCTATAGCTACATTTAAGTTTAGATAAGCTTTTAAGGAAGCAGTATCAATGCTTTGTTTCCCTTTATTATAATTTTCATCTGCATTATTTAGAGGGGTATCAACAAATGCTTGAGCTTCTTTAAGTTCCTTCATTCTTTCTCCAGTCGATGTGATAGAATTAGTATCAACACAACAAGCAATTATAGCTGGAGCAGCAGAAACAAAAGGTAAAGGAGTACAATCTTTTAGCTTAGTTCTTGCCTCCTCACTTTTTATTACTATATATCGTGCAGGTTGAAGATTTGTACCAGAAGGCGCCAATCTTCCAGCTTCAATTAATTGGTGAATGTACTCTTCAGGTACTTCATCAGGCTTAAATTTTCTTATACTTCTTCTGTTTTGTATTACTTCTAATAGTTCCATAGAAACACTCCTTATATTTTAAGTGGATTGTAATAAACTTATTTATTTTATATACTAATTATATATTTGCGTAATTAGTTTTAATAGTATGCACTTTTGTGTAAGATACTATATAAAAGGAGAGTAATGTTGAAATGTCTGGTACAAATAAAAATAAATATAAGTGTCCATTAGAATATACTCAAAAGTTAATTGGAGGAAAGTGGAAGCCTATTATTCTTTGGTATTTATCTACAAAAGGTATAATGAGGTATGGGGAGTTAAAAAGAGCTCTAACAAATATATCACATAAAATGTTATCTCAACAGCTTAAGGAGTTGGAAGGAGATAAATTAATTCATAGAGAGGAATACCATCAGATTCCACCCAAAGTAGAATATTCTATTACTGATAAGGGAAGGACATTACTTCCCTTATTGGAGCTTATGCATAAGTGGGCTGTAGAAAATATTGAAGAATGAAATCATATAGACAAATATAAATATTAATATTAGTATGTATAGAAAGTATGCTTTTAAATGAGCATACTTTTTTTATATAGATTAAGATTTTAGCAAATTAGGAACAGCTTAAATTTTAAAGTCTTGATATAATAAAGATACCCTAGGGAAAAGGTCGTGATAAAAGTGAATTACAGTAAGGATATTGATAGGTGTATTGAATTTATAGAAAATAATATTAAGGAAGTTATTACTGTGAGTGAAGTTGCTGAATATGTGGGATATTCTGTAAACCACTTTTGTAGAGTTTTTACTTTATGTAAAGGTATATCTATAATGGAGTACCTTAGAAAACGTAAGCTATCATTAGCAGCATTAGAACTATTTAAAGGAAGAAAAATTATTGATATTGCCCTTGAATATGGATTTGAAACACCTAGTGGATTTTCAAAGTCCTTTCGGAAAGCTTTTGGATATAGTCCAACACAATATATAGCTAGAATGGATGGATACTTTAATAATGGAATAACATTTAAAATTGGAGGTTATATTATGAAGCCTATTATTGTTAAAAAGCCAGCTTTTAAGGTAGCTGGATATGGAATAAATACTAATATTGGAGGAACAAGTTATACAAAGGATATTGCATCCTTTTGGAGCAATTATGATGGAGAAAATTTAGAAACAAAGATGTATGAAATCTTAAATCCTCCTAATCATGGGGAAGTTGGTCTATGCGTTCCAACTGATAAAGGGGGAAATGTATGCTATCTTTTAGGAGTCATTGTTGAGGATTTCTCTAAAGTTACAGAGGATATGATTACAGTGGAAGTACCAGAGGCGGAGTATGCAGTATTTACAACTCCTCCAGTGGATGTTACTGTAGACCCTAACCAAGATAAGTTTTCAGAAGTGATTAAAGAAACTTGGAAATATATATTTGAAGAATGGTTTAAAGATAGTGGATATATCTATGACGAAGATAAATTAGATTTTGAATTTTATGATGAGCGTTGTCATTATCGAACAGATACGATTATGGAAATTTATGTTCCAGTAAAAAGGCTACTTGAAAATTAGTTAAATATTAAAGTACAGGCTAAACTTTTGGTGAAAATCAGAAAAGAATTTTGAATTAGAGCATATGAAAAATAATAAATATAATACTTGATAAATGAGAGAGCATTGCTATATAAAGAGCATGCTCTCTCATTTTTATGTGCTTGTTAATAATACCTAATGTATTTTTAGCCTAGACTAAGGGGAAATATTTATATTAATATTGTAAACTATGAATTAATACGTTGGTTGACAATTAAGAGATTCTTAATTATAATCACACTATAAAGTAAATATTTTAAGGAGAGAATTATGAAAACTACCAAGAATACGAGAAATTTGATTTTAGTAGCTATGTTTGCAGCCTTAACTGCTATTGGTGCATTTATTAAAATACCAATACCTTATGTGCCTTTTACTCTTCAATACTTATTTTGTGCTTTAGCAGGAGTTATCTTAGGATCTAAACTCGGCGCACTATCCCAAATAATTTATGTTATGGTTGGACTTGCAGGTGTACCAGTATTTACTGAAGGGGGAGGGCTTAGCTATGTATTTAAACCTACCTTTGGATATCTTATAGGATTTATAGTGGCAGCTTATGTCATAGGAAAGATAAGAGAAAAGATTAAGGAATTAAGTTTTATTAAAGCTATGGGGATGCTTTTAGCTGGACTATTTTTTATTTATTTATTTGGAGTTATATATCTTTATATTAGCTATAACTTATATCTAGGACAACCGATGTCACTATATTTTGCATTTTTTAATGGCTTTGTACTATGTATATCTGGAGATTTGATTTTAACAGCATTTGCAGCTTATGTAGCAATAAAAATAGTACCTATATTCAAAAGGTTTGGATATATTTAATAAAAGTGAAAGAAGGCTTGAAGTATGAAAAGTTTTATTAAGGATTTAGAGATAAGAATCTTATCAGGTGAATACATAAATTTTCAAGAAGCAATGGCATTAACAGAGCTTAGAAATAATGAAGAGATTGAACAATTATGTCTTAGTGCTAATAATATAAGAAAAACTTTTTGTGGTAATAAGGTAGATCTTTGCTCTATCATGAATGCAAAGTCAGGTAGATGTTCTGAAGATTGTAAATTCTGTGCTCAATCTGTTCATTATAATACTAATGCAGAAATCTATGATTTAGTATCAAAGGAAGTAGCATTAAAGTTAGCAAAGGAAAATGAATCAGAGGGAGTAAATAGATTCTCCTTAGTTACTAGTGGTAGGGGTATTACAAGTAATGATTTTGAGAAAATTTTAGATATATATGAAAAACTTAATAGAGAACTAAAGATGAAATTATGTGCCTCTTTAGGAATACTTGAGTACGACAAGCTACTTAAGTTAAAGGAAAGAGGAATAACTATGTATCATCACAACTTAGAAACAAGTAGGGAATTTTATAAGGAAATATGTACAACTCATAGTTATGAAGAAAGAATAGATACCATAAAGGCTGCACAGAAGGCAGGTATACCTGTATGTTCAGGAGGAATTATTGGACTTGGTGAAAGTTGGGTTGATAGAATCAATCTTGCTTTTGAATTGAAAGAACTAAAGGTTATGTCTATTCCGGTGAATGTACTTAATCCTGTAAAAGGTACTCCCCTAGAAGATTCTAAAAATTTAAGTCAAGATGATATTTTAAAGACCATTGCTATTTTTAGGTTTATAAACCCTAAAGCTTTAATCAGATTAGCTGGTGGTAGAAATCTCATTAGGGATTTGGGGAAAGAATGCTTTAACTCAGGTGCAAATGCTACTATTACTGGAAATTATTTAACCACTTCTGGTAATAAAATATGTGATGATAAGAAAATGATAAGTGAACTAAAGTTGAAGGTTAGAAGTAATGGCTAAGGGTATATTTATAGTTGGAACGGATACAGATGTAGGAAAAACTGTTGTAACTGCAGGACTGCTTCATATCCTTAGAAGTAAAGGGCACAGAGCAATATATTTTAAGGGAGCTTTAAGTGGGGCTATAGAAGACGGTAATAAACTGATTCCTGGGGATACTGACTTAGTAAGCCAGGTTAGTGGATTAAAGGAAACCTATGAAAATATAACTCCATATATATTTAAGACAGCCATATCTCCACATTTAGCTGCCCAAATAGAAGATAAACCTATAGATCTAAATATTATAAAGGCTAAATTTGAGAAGCTAAAAGAAAAATATGATTTTATAATTGCGGAAGGTAGTGGTGGTATAATATGTCCTCTAATTAATAGGGATGAAGAAATATATACACTAGGTGACCTTATTAAGGATTTAAATATGAGTACCGTGGTTGTAGCTAGAGGTGGAGTGGGAACAATAAACCACACAGTACTTACTGTGAAATTTATAGAGTCCATGGGAATCAAAGTAAAAGGAATTATTATAAATAATTATGAAGACAATTATATAACTAAAGACAATATTAAGGTTATAGAAAAACTTACTGGAATTTCTATTGTAGGTAAATTTAAAACTATAGATAACTTGGATAAAGGTAATATAGATAATATAAGAACTGCTGCATCAAGGATTTTTAATGATAAAAGTATTATAGAATGGATGGAAGAATTGTAGTAAAGGGTAGGTGTTTATATGAAGGATTATGTAAAAAGAGATTTAGAATATATATGGCATCCTTGTGCACAGATGAAGGATTACGAAGAGCTTAATCCTATAGTTATTGAAAGAGGAGAAGGTGTTTGGCTTTATGATATTCATGGAAACAAGTATTTAGATTGTATATCATCTTGGTGGACAAATACCTTAGGCCATAGCAATAAAAGAATAAATAAAGCCATAAAGAATCAAATTGATGAAATAGAACATGTTATCTTTGCTAATTTTTCAAATAAACCGGCTATTGACTTAGCAGAAAAGTTAGTAAGCATAACACCAGAAGGATTAAATAAAGTATTTTATTCAGATAATGGATCTTCTGCAGTGGAAATAGCTTTAAAGATGAGCTTTCACTATAATGTGCAAAGAAATAAAACTAAAAAGAAGAAATTTGTAGCTTTAAGTGATGCCTATCATGGAGAAACTTTAGGTGCTCTATCTGTGTGTGATATTGATGCATTTAATATGATATATAAACCCTTACTTTTAGATACTCTTAGGATTGATGGACCAGATTGTTATAGGTGTAAATATGGTTGTACTAGAGATAAATGTAGTGCTAGATGCTTTGAAGCTATGGAAAAATGTTTAGTTGAAAATCATGAAGAGATAAGTGCTGTAATAGTTGAGCCAATGGTTCAAGGTGCAGCAGGAATGAAAATTTATTCACATATTTATCTTAAAAAGCTTCGTAATCTTTGTGATAAATATGATGTACATTTGATAGTAGACGAAATTGCCATGGGATTTGGAAGAACAGGAGAGGTGTTTGCATGTAATCATGCAGATATAAGCCCAGATTTTATGTGCCTTTCAAAGGGTATTTCTGCAGGATATATGCCAATGTCTGTAGTTATGACTACTAATGAAATATATAATTGTTTTTATGGTGATTACTCAGAAAGAAAATCTTTTTTACATAGTCATACCTATGCAGGAAATGCTATGGCTTGTGCTATTGCTTTAGAAAATCTAAAAATATTTGAAGAAGAAAATATAATAGAAAATAATAAAGTTAAGGGAAGATTAATAGAAAAACTTACAATAGAAAGAGCAAAGAATTGTAGTCATATAGGAGAAGTAAGAAGTATAGGCATGATAACTGCTATTGAAATAGTAAAGGATAGAGGTACCAAGGAGAGATATTCTTGGCAAAGTAGAGTAGGTTATGAGATTTATAAAATAGCATTGAAGAAAGGGTTACTATTAAGAGCTATAGGTGATGTACTTTATTTCATACCTCCTTATGTAATAAGTAAAGATGAAATAGAGTTTATGATAGATACTTGCTTTGATAGTATAGAAGAATATTTTAGGTATAATGCTAAAATAGAATAACAGTAAAATAAATATACAAATATAAAATTAGTATTTTATATAGATATTTAACTATTTAACTAGTTAAATAGTTGTTCTGTTCATGCGGGTTTAAGAGGTATTTATATGCATATAAAAAATACAAAGAGTATGGGGGCATTAGGGGCATACTCTTTGTATTTTTCTGTACTTTACGATGTTTTTATCTTTAGTTTATTTAAATTATGTTTTTATCTTTAGTTTGTTTAAGTTATATTTTTATCTTTAGTTATATAAGTAATATATATAAAAACTATTATTAGTTTTTATTTGATTTTTAATTACCCTTTTTTCCTGGATTTTCAGGTTTATTAGGTGTTTTTTCTTTAGATTTCTCAGGTTTGTTAGGTATTTTTTCTTTGGGTTTTTCAGCATTGTTGCTATTTTTTTTCTCAGTTACTTCAGATTTTTTATTAGCTTTATTCTCAGTCTTTTCAAGCTTGTTAGTAGCTTTTTCTATTTTATTCTGAGATTTTTGGCTAGATCTTTCCTGAGTAGCTTTAGTATCATTGGTATTTTCAGCTTCTTTAGTTAGGGCTTTATCAGTTTTTATTTCATCTGCCACTTCTGTACTATCTGTAGTTGATTCTTCAGTAGATTCATCTTCATCAGAAGTTTCAGTTTGTTCTATTTTAGCTTTCTTATTTTCCTTGATAGCACTCATAATTTCTTTAACAGGTTTGTTTAACCACTCTTCAAGAATAATGCTTTCTGGATTTGAAGAACTATTTTGTAGTTTTTCAACTAAATTTAGTTTACCAGGTGTTACACCCAGTTCTTTGGCTTTTTGTACTCGTTCAAATCCAACACTTATAGTTTCAAGGGTAATATCTTCACCTATTTCTTCAATTTCAGTTTCTAAACTTTCTTGTAGTTTTTCAGCAAGTTCATCTGATTTTTCTTGATTTTCACCAGAAGTTGCAATAATAATTCCACCATCAATGTCATTATCAATGCTATTATCAAAATAACCATCTTCACTAATTTGATTAACGGTTTCAGCAACTGCATCTTCAATTTTTTGATTTTCAAGCTTGTTCAATTCAAGTTCATTAAGAATTTCCTGACCATCATCATTAACTGCAGTTACACTAATTACCTTGTCAAAACGATTTAAAGAATATTCAATAGAAGGATTTACATCTAAACTCACATAGGAGTAAGGTGTTTTATAGGCCCATAGTGTTATGCCTCCTACAATTGCAATCATAGCTGTTAAAGCAGAACACATTACTAATTTATTTATATTTTTTAAATTGCTACTTTTCATTTCAATCACCTGCCCAATGATATAATTTTTATCTTTTACCTTTGATATGCAGCCATCTTCAGAAAGGACTGCAGCATAGCCAGCCTTGATTTCTACAACAACAGATTTCATTTATTAATCTCCTCTCTGATGTACCTGAAATAGTAAGCTAGATTTGGATACTCTCCGGATAGTATCTCTACTGCTGCTATTATATATTTTCGGTGACGTTCTAATATTTTTCGGGGTACATTTAAATTTTTTTCAATTATTTTTAATGGTAGTTGTTTTGAACTTTGTAATTCATTAATTAATATCGGGTTATTGAGTAAATATACTACAACTTTTGCACAGGACGATTTTGTCTTTTTAGCTTTAGGTGAACATGTAGATAAATCTAAAAAAGAAAAGCCATAATAGAAAAATACTTCATTTGCAGCTTCAATCTCAAATTTTAGTGTATAATTTTCTTGGTGAATTATCTTTTCTGCTACTGCAAGTCCAAGTGCAATATCTTTATCATTTTCATTTTCGTCTAACTGACAATTAAATATGGCAGGATTTACGGACAATTCTAAGTTATATTTCTTCTGAAGCCTAAGATAATCAATAAGACGCCTACGAATTATAAGCTCGGCAAAACTGAGAAAATTTCCTTTAATTAATTCGTAGCCTTTAATTGCTTGTACAAATGCCTGAAGTGAAACAGACCATTCATCATCACTTTTAGTTATGTATTTTCGGGTTATTCTTGATGTACATTTCAAAATAAACAATTCATTTTGCTCAATGAAACTATTTAATAGATCCTGATTATTAGCAGCATCTATAGCCATATAATCTATTTCTCTCAACATGGCACCTCCTTATTCTTATTATTCTATCATCTAAAAATTATTAGGTAAACCTTTAGAACTATAAATTGCTAAAGCAAATTTCTCAATTTTAAAATAGATTTTTTAAAAACTTTAAGATATAATATATTTAGGAAAACGAAATATATTATATCTTAAAGGTGGAATATTATGAAGCAAATATTTAAGTATTTAAAACCTTATAGAGTAAACATGCTTATAGGATTTTCAATAAAGTTTACTGGAACTATTGTAGAACTAGCAATTCCATG
This sequence comes from Clostridium sp. UBA871, assembly GCF_002295255.1. Lineage (NCBI taxonomy): Bacteria > Bacillati > Bacillota > Clostridia > Eubacteriales > Clostridiaceae > Clostridium > Clostridium sp. UBA871. Next base: position 262,797 of record NZ_DBFV01000003.1, read on the forward strand.
GATTTTGTCTTATATGATTGATGAAATTATTCCATTAAAGCAGGTATCTCTAATTTTAATTTGGGGTGGAATTATGCTTTTATGTGCCATTTGTGCAGTAACTTTCAATATATTAGCTAACAGAATGGCTTCAAAGGTGGCGAGAGATACCACAGAGCGAGTTAGAAATGATTTATTCTCTAAAATGATATGTCTTTCTGATAGACAAGTGGATGCTTTTACACTACCTTCTTTAATTTCTAGAGCTACCACGGATACTTATAACATCCATCAGATGGTGGGAATGATGCAAAGACTAGGTATTAGGGCTCCAATAATGCTTATTGGTGGAATAATTATAACATTGACATTAGATCCATTACTAACTTTAGTAATGATTTCAGTAATGCCTATTATTTTTATCACTATTATGTACATATCAAAAGTAGGTATCCCTATGTATTCAATTGTTCAGAAAAAAGTAGATGATTTTGTACGTGTAGTTCGTGAAGATGTTACAGGAATTCGTGTAATTAAGGCTTTATCAAAGGAAGAACATGAGAAGGAAAGATTTAATGCTCGCAATGATGCTACAGTAATTCAAGAAAAGAAGAGTGGTATGGTTATGGCTATACTAAATCCAGTAATGAATCTTTGCTTAAATGTGGGGACAGTATTTGTTATTTTGGCTGGAGCTTACAGAGTAAATAGTGGAGCCATTAAACCAGGAGCAATAATTGCATTTTTAACATATGTAACTTTAATATTAAATTCCCTTTTATTTATTTCTAGAGTATTTACTAATTACTCCAAAGCAAGTGCTTCCGCAAAGCGTATTACCGAAATACTAAATGAGAAAGAAGAATTACCAATTAGGAACATACCAATTATAAATACAGATTATGCTATTGAATTTAGAAATGTCTCTTTTTCTTATAATCATAAAGAAGAAAATGTGAGTAATATAACCTTTGGAGTTAAAAAAGGTGAAACTCTAGGTATTATAGGGGCTACAGGCTCAGGAAAATCTACTTTAATTAAATTATTAATGAGATTTTATGATGTAGATCAGGGTTCTATTTATATAAATGGACAAGATATTAGATCTATTAATATGAAAAAATTAAGAGAAAAGTTTGGAGTGGTATTTCAAAACGATTTTATAAGCACGGATACAATTTATGAAAACATTAGGTTTGGAAGAACTCTAGAGAATAGTGATATAAGATCAGCAGCAGATTATGCTAAGGCAACTGAGTTTATTGAAGGCAAGGCAGAAGGCTTTAATACTAAAGTTGCAGTAAGAGGTGCAGATTTAAGTGGTGGACAAAAACAAAGAATGCTTATAGCCAGAGCCATAGCAGCACACCCAGAAATATTAATTTTAGATGATTCTTCTAGTGCTTTAGATTATAAGACAGACGCTGTACTAAGAAAAAATCTTACAGAACATTTTAAAGATACTACAACTATAATGATTGCTCAAAGAATTAGTTCAATTTTTAATGCAGACCACATCTGTGTATTAGAAGATGGTTATGTTGTAGGGTATGGAACTCATGAAGAACTTATTGAAAGTTGTGATGTATATAAAGAAATTGATAAGTCTCAGATGGGAGAATAAGTTATGGAAATCAAAGTAAAAAGGAGGACATTTTTAATTTATGAAGGATAGAAAAAAGAATACATTAAAAAGAGTAATGTCCTATTTATTTGAATACAAGATATTAATTATCATAGCAATTATATTATCCATAGGTTCTAACGTATTTGCCTTAATCGGTCCAATGTTATCAGGTTATGCTATAGATAATATTAATGTTGGAAGAGGGGCAGTAAATTTTTCTAAGATATATTATTACTGTGGACTTATGATTGGATTCTACATTTTATCTTCTATTTTAGCTTATATTTTATCAGTACTTATGCTAGAAATTAGCAAGAGAATATCCTATAGACTAAGAAAAGATTTATTTGATAGATTATTATCTCTTCCAGTAGGATATTTTGATACCCATGCAACAGGAGATATCATAAGCAAAATTTCCTATGATGTGGATACTTTAAATTCTACCTTAACATCTGATTTAGTGAGCATTTGCTCAAGTATAATTACTGTGATTATATCCTTTGGGTCTATGGTTATGATATCTGAAAAGTTAGTTTTAGTATTTGTATTTACAGTTCCTATGTCTATTATACTTACTAAAAGAATAACTAGGGTAACAAGACCAATGTTTCGTAATCGTTCAAGAAAATTAGGGGAACTTAATGGAATGGTAGAGGAGTTTGTATCAGGTCAAAAGACTTTAAAGGCTTATCATCAAGAAGATAACACAAAGAAAAAATTTGCAAGTAAAAATGAAGAAGCAGTAAATGCTTATTATCGTGCTGATTATTATGGTTCTATGGTTGGTCCTTCAGTTAACTTTATGAATAATTTATCACTAACTCTTATCAGTATTTTTGGTGCTATTATGTATCTTTTTGGACAAATGACTTTAGGAAACATATCTTCCTTTGTACTGTATTCTAGAAAATTTTCAGGACCTATTAATGAAGCGGCTAATATCATGGGAGAATTTCAATCGTCCCTTTCTGCTGCTGAAAGAATTTTTCAATTAATGGATGAGCTATCGGAGCTAGCAGATAAGGAAGGAGCTAAAGAGCTTGTGGATATGGAAGGAAATGTGAAGGTAGAGAATATTTCCTTTGGATATAATAAGAATAAGATTATTCTTAAGAATCTTAGTATGAATGTACCTGCTGGAAGTATGATTGCTATAGTAGGCCCTACAGGGGCAGGAAAAACTACTTTAATTAATCTTCTCATGCGATTCTATGATGTTAATGAAGGGGATATTAAGGTAGATGAAAATTCAATATCACAGGTTACACGTAAGAGTTTAAGAAAAGCTTATGCTATGGTACTTCAAGATACATGGCTATTTGAAGGAAGTATATTTGAAAATATTGCTTATGGCAATGAAAATGCAACTATGGAAGATGTTGTAGAAGCAGCTAAGGCAGCTAAAATTCATTCATATATAAAAAGACTTCCTAAGGGTTATGATACAGTAATTACTGATGATGGAGCTAATGTATCTAAAGGACAAAAACAATTGCTAACCATAGCAAGGGCTATGCTTTTGGATGCAAAGATGCTTATTTTAGATGAAGCAACTTCTAATGTTGATACTAGAACAGAAGTTCAAATTCAGCAAGCCATGAGAAACTTAATGAAGGATAAAACCTGCTTTGTAATTGCACATAGGCTTTCTACCATAAGGAATGCAGATCATATTCTAGTGGTTAATAATGGGAATATAGTTGAACAAGGAAATCATGTGGAGTTATTAAAACAAAAGGGTTTTTATAGTCAATTATATAATTCTCAGTTTGAATAATTAATAAAAAAGGCTATCTTCAAATAATTATCTAATACTATAAAAATAAATTTGCACTTAGCAATATAAGTGTAAATTTATTTAATGGTATTAGTTCTTTTAGATAGCCAAATTTATATTCAATTTAATTATTTACTTTAAATTAAAATTCAATGCTGTTGCTTTTATTTATTATAAGATGAATCTTATCTATTCTTCTATCATCTAAGGCTAAAAGTTTTAGGGTTACATTATCTATTTGAACTTGATGGTTATTTGTGTCCTTAGGGAAAGTTCCAAAGGTTTCAAGGAATAAACCACCTATGGTATCTGCAACCTCTGAATCTAAAGAGAGATTTAAAAAATCATTCAAATCAGATAGAGTAAGTAATCCACTAACTATATAGTTTTCCTCATCTACTTTTTCTATTTCAGGTTGTTCATCATCATATTCATCACAAATTTCTCCCATTACTTCTTCAATAATGTCTTCTATGGTAACAATACCTGAAAATCCACCATATTCATCTATTAATATAGCCATGTGATTCCTATTTGTCTGAAGTTCTCTGAATAAATTATCAATAGAATTTGTCTCAGGAACAAAATAAGGTTTTTTCATTATATCTTTAATAGAAATATTATCTATGCCCTTTTCTACTATGCTTGCAAATATATCTTTCATATAAAGCACGCCTACAATATTATCAAAGTCCTTATCATAGACAGGTATTCTAGAAAAACTTTCACTCAGGATATAACTTATGTTGTCTTTAATGGAATCATTTACTTCTAGTAGATAAGCCTCTGTTCTTGGTGTCATAATTTCTTTAGCCATGGTGTCATCAAACTCAATTATACCATCAATCATCTCACGTTCTATCTTATTAATAGCGCCCTGTTCTTGGCCAATTTCAATAAGACTTCTGATTTCTTCTCTTGAAACCTGATCTTCCATACCATCTGTCTTAATTCCAAAGAGTTTCATTATAAGATTAGTGGAGCAAGATAAAAACCATACGAAAGGTTTAGTAAATTTAGCTATAAGAACTATAGCTTTTATAGAAAACATAGCTACCTTCTCTGAATTTTGAAGAGCTATTCTCTTTGGAACTAGTTCTCCTAGAACTAACGTTAGATAAGATATAAGCAAGGTTATTGCAACTAGAGCTATTTTATCACTGTATGGTATACCAAATCCAGATAGTGTATCTGAAAAGCCTACAGAAATAGATGTAGCTGCTGAAGCAGATGCAAAGAAACCTGCAAAGGTAATTCCTACTTGGATAGTAGATAAGAAATTATTAGGATCCTTTAAAATTTTTTGAAGAAGTAAGGCCTTCTTATTACCTTCATCCGCTAAAAGATTTAGTTTAGTTTTGTTTAAAGATACAATTGCCATCTCTGCAGATGCAAAGAAAGCATTTATTAAGATTAGTAAAAAGATTAGAATAAAACTGCCACTGGGGCTCCCGTCCATTCTTATATTCCCCCTTATTTTAAATGTAGTGAGCTTATTATAGCATACTAATTTATAGGTAATCAAATAACAGACTTAATTATTTAAGGTTAAATATGGCAAAAGAATCAAGTCTCCTTATTAAATCTATGGATATATAGTATTTACTTTAATACTCTATGGTTTAATTAGCTATTAAATAAAAAAGCTATTGACATAGATATTCATAGTCATTATAATGATATGTAATATAATACTTATCAAGAGAGGTGGAGGGATAGGCCCTATGAAACCCAGCAACCAATGTGTTCATCTACATATATGGTGCTAAATCCTACAGTATGAGCTGAAAGATAAGAAGACGATTGTTAAAACCTCTTTCAGCGAAAGAGGTTTTTTGTTTTCAAATTGTTTTTAGAAATTATACTATTTAAAATTTAATAATGAAACTCTTATCAAGAGAGGTGGAGGGATAGGCCCTATGAAACCTCGGCAACCTTCAGACCCATTTGTCTGAAAAGGTGCCAATTCCTACTCTAATTTTACAAATTTAGAGAAAGATGAGAGGGAGCTATAACATGGGTACCCTTGTATGTAAATCCCCTTTCATCTAGATTATTTAGATTTAGATGAAAGGGGATTTTATGTTATCTAATAAAATATTTTAAGGAGAGATTAAAATGGGAGAAAGAAAATTTAAATTTGATACATTACAAGTTCATGGAGGTCAGGAAGTAGATAGTGCAACAGGCTCTAGAGCAGTTCCCATATACCAGACTACATCCTATGTTTTTAATAGCGTTGACCATGGAGCTAATCTATTTGCTTTAAAGGAAGAAGGAAATATTTACACTAGAATAATGAATCCAACAACGGATGTTTTTGAAAAAAGAGTGGCAGCTTTAGAAGGGGGTGTGGGTGCTCTTGCAGTTGCATCTGGTTCTGCTGCAATCACATACGCAATAATTAATATAGCAGGAGCAGGAGATGAAATAGTTGCAGCTAGCACTTTATATGGAGGCACATACAATCTTTTATCTACAACTCTTACTAAATTAGGTATTAAAACCGTATTTGTAAATCCAGATATCATAGAAAATTTTAGAAAGTCTATAAATAACAAAACTAAGGCTATTTATTTGGAAACTATAGGAAATCCAGGGATGAATCTTATTGATATTGAAGAGGTAGCCAACATTGCTCATGAGCACAATATACCACTAATTGTAGATAATACATTCGGGACACCATACCTTATACGTCCAATAGAACATGGAGCTGATATTGTAGTTCATTCTGCAACAAAGTTTATAGGGGGACATGGAACTTCAATAGGTGGAATAATTGTAGATTCTGGAAAATTCCAATGGTTGAATAACCCGAGATTCCCTGAGTTTAACAAACCAGATTCTAGTTATAACGGTATAGTATATGCAAAAGATATAGGAGCAGCAGCTTATATTGTAAAAGCTAGAGTGCAAATTTTAAGAGATACAGGAGCATCCTTAAGTCCTTTCAACTCATTTTTATTTTTACAAGGACTGGAGACTCTTTCATTGAGAGTAGAAAGACATGTGTCAAATGCTAAAAAGATTACGGAGTTTTTACAACAACATCCACTTGTATCATGGGTAAATTATCCTAGTTTAGAAGGTAATAAATATTATGCTCTTTCACAAAAGTATTTTCCAAAGGGTGTTGGTTCCATATTTACATTTGGGATAAAAGGTGGAGTAAAGGAAGGAGTAAGATTTATTGAATCACTTAGCATATTTTCTCATCTTGCTAATGTTGCAGATGCAAAATCTCTTGTAATACACCCAGCAAGTACTACTCATGCTCAATTAAATGAAAAAGAACAATTAAATGCCGGAGTTACATCAGATATGATAAGACTTTCTATTGGAATAGAAGATGTGGATGACCTTATAGAAGATATAGATCAAGCTCTTAAAAAAGCAGTTTTAAAGGAATGGTGATGGAATGTCCTTAATAATAGATAAAAATCTTTTATCAGTAAATAAGTTAATTGAACATGGAATCCAAATAGAAGATGCTTCTCACAGTTACCATTCAGATGTGATACGTATTTTAATTGTAAATTTAATGCCTAAAAAGTGTGAAACAGAATTTCAGTTTTTAAGTATATTTGGCAATATGAATACAAGTATAAAGGTAGATTTCTTGTATATGAAAACCCACACACCACGAAATACAGATAAAACCTATTTAGAGAAACATTATAAATCCATAAGTCAGGTAGCAAATAGTAATTATGACGGGGCTATTATTACGGGAGCTCCCTTAGAATTTTTAGATTTTAATGATATCGAATACTGGAAGGAACTACAGAGAGTAATTGATTATTCTAATAAAAAGGTTAAGTCTACATTATATATATGTTGGGCAACAATAGCAGGATTATATCACAATTTTGGAATAAATAAATGTGTAACAACAGAAAAGATCTTCGGAGTTTTTCCTCATGTAATTGTAAATAAAAAGGAGCCTCTATTAAAAGAGCTTAGTGATGGATTTATAGTTCCTCATTCAAGATATGGGAGAGTTAGAAAACAGGATATAGAAAAAATAAAAGAATTAGAAGTCCTATGCGAATCAGAAGAATCAGGTATCTATATAGTAAGCACTAGAGATAAAAAACAAATTTATATTACAGGACATCCTGAGTATGAGAGCTGTACTTTAAAAAAGGAATATGAAAGAGATATAAAAAGTGGATTTAATATAAGCGTACCTAAAAATTATTTTCCAAGTGATGATTCTAGCCAAGAAATTAACTTAGATTGGAGTAGTAATTCACAGCGTTTATTCTCAAATTGGGTAAGAGAATGTTTAGTAAAAAGTTAAAATATGCAACTAATTATATTAAAAGAGGAGTGATATTTTTATGAATATAGGATTATTAGGATTTGGAACTGTAGGCACAGGAGTTTATGAAATTATATATAAAAGAAAAAGGATTTTTAGAACATTAGTGGGTGATGAACTATCTATAAGTAAAATTCTTATTAAAGATATAAATAAGGATAGGAGTATAAAGGAGTGTAAAAATAAACTAACAGATAATCCTTATTTTATTTTAGATGATCCAGATATAGATATAGTCATAGAAGCAATAGGTGGAATAAAAGAAGCTTATGAATATATAAAATATGCTTTAATAAAAGGGAAACATGTTATAACTGCAAATAAGGCGGTGGTTGCAAGGCATATGAAGGAACTTATAGATTTAGCAAATAAAAATAAAAGAGCATTTTTATATGAAGCTAGTGTGGCAGGTGGGGTTCCTATTGTTAAACCTTTAAAACAACAAGTAACCTTAAATGATATTAAAGAGATAAATAGTATATTAAACGGTACTTCTAACTTTATATTAAGTAAGATGATTAAAGAAAACCTAGACTTTTCACAGGCACTAGATATTGCTCAAAAGTTAGGTTATGCGGAAGCGGATCCAACGGATGATATTGACGGATATGATGTTAGAAGAAAATTAGCAATTTTATCTACCATAGCTTTTAAAAGAGAGATAAAAGAAGAAGATATTTACTGTAGAGGCATTAGAACTATTAAGTCAGTAGACATAAAGGCAATAAAGGAATTAGGATATACGGTAAAACTATTAGCAAAGGCTTCATTTAAAGAAAATAATTATTATTTATCTGTAGAGCCCAATATTTTGTCTAAGGATTCATTTTATGCAAAGATAGAAGATGCTAATAATTTAGTGTCTATTATTGGGAATGATATAGGAGAGCTGAAATTTTATGGTGCAGGTGCGGGTAAACTACCTACAGCAAATGCTGTGGTAAGTGATGTTCTTGATATTATATATAATAATTATGGAAGTTGTGGAATAAATCAGGAAGAAGATAAATTATGCAATAATACAGATTTAGTTAAAGATATATATTATATAAGAATAAGTCCTAAATATGGATTAAATGAGAAGGTATTAAACCTTATTAAAGAAGAAAAAATAGTTGATAAAATGATAAAAACTGGTGAAAATATTATATTTACCTCTAAAGATATAGATTATGTGAAAATAAGTAAATTTATTAGTAACATTAAAAACTTCATTAATGATGAGTTTTATGCTGTTATTAGATAACAAATATTATATTATTCTAAGAGGGGGTATAGTAAATGCATATAAAAGAGTTATTTAAGGAAAAAGAAGTAGTTTTTTCTTTTGAAATATTTCCACCTAAACTTACATCGCCAATAGAGACTGTATACAATACTTTAGAGGGATTACAAGGTTTGAATCCTGACTATATTAGCATTACCTATGGAGCAGGTGGAAGTGTTAATAATAATAGAACATGTGAGTTATCATCTTTAGTTAAAAATAAATATGGTATAGAGGCATTAGCACATTTAACGTGTATAGGTTCTACTAAAAGTGAAATAAATGAAATTTTAGAAAATTTGAATGAAAATGGAATCGAAAATATATTAGCTTTGAGGGGAGATGTTCCTGAAGGAAATCCCTCAATAGGGGAGTTTAATAATTCTCAAGAACTAATAAACCACATAAAGGAAACCAAGGAATTTGGAATAGCAGCAGCTTGCTATCCTGAAGGACATATTGAAAGTAGAGATATAGAGAGGGAAATTGAAATATTAAAGTTAAAGGAGAATGCAGGAGCAGAGTATTTAATTTCCCAGTTATTCTTTGATAATAAGTATTTCTATAAATTTTTAAATTCTGTAGAGAAGAGTAATATAGAGATACCTATTCAAGCAGGTATTATGCCAGTAACCAATAAAAAACAAGTTGAAAGGATAGTTTCTCTTTGTGGAGCTAATCTACCCTCCAAGTTCATAAAAATAATAAATAGATATGAGCATGATAAGGATGCACTGAGGGATGCAGGAATAGCCTATGCATTAGAACAAATAGTAGATTTAGTTTCTACTGGTGTAAGGGGAATACATCTTTATACAATGAACAATCCATATATAGCTAAAAGAATTACTAGTAGCATTGGCTCAATACTAAATTCTATAAATAAAAGACAAGTAATTTAATATATAATTAATGAATAAGGGAGGTGGAGCTTGCCCATGAATAAATTTCTACAAAATAAAGATGAGGTTTTAAGATATTTAGGCTATAAAAATCAAGTTTTAGATAAAGTTACTAATGATTTAATTGATGAATTAATGGATGAAATGAGAAGTTTAATTAAAGCTAGATATGTATATAAATTCTTTAACATTAGGAAAGAGAAGGATAGAATATGTATTTTAAATAGCAATTTTAGTATAGCAGGAGAAGATATTAGAAAGCACTTGGATAAATCAGAAGTCTGTATCTTAATGGCTGCAACTCTAGGAAATAGTGTAGATGAAAAAATAAGATATTATGAAAAGATAAGCATGACTAAGGCATTAATACTAGATGCTTGTGCTACAACAGCTATAGAAGAACTATGTGATAGAATATGTGAAGAGTTGGAGGAAGTTGTACAAAATGAAAACAATACACTAACATCTAGGTATAGTCCTGGATATGGGGATTTACCCATAGATATACAAAAAAGATTTCTCGCTATGCTCAGTGCAGAAAAATCTATAGGGCTTACTGCATCCTCTAATAGTATTTTAATACCAAGAAAATCCGTTACAGCCATAGTAGGGGTTGTTAAAAGAGAGAATAATAGCATAAAAAGAATAAGCTGTTTACAGTGTAATAAATATTCTAATTGTATGTTTAGAAAAGGGGATGATAGATGTGGAAATTGAAGAAAGATTGAAAGAAGGAATTTTAATTTTTGATGGTGCTATGGGTACTATGTTGCAAAGTAGTGGATTACAGTTAGGTGAATTACCAGAAATATTAAATATTACTGATTCAAAAATAATAATTGAAATACACAAAGCTTATATTGAAGCTGGTGCAAATGTTATTACTACCAACACCTTTGGAGCTAACGAAATTAAGTTTGAAAATAGTAATTTTAGTGTAGAGAAAATAATTCATTCAGCAGTAGAAAATGCAAAAATAGCTACTAAGAATAAACAAGCATATATAGCTTTAGATATAGGTCCCATTGGTGAACTATTAGAGCCCATGGGGACTTTAACCTTCGATGAAGCCTATAGTATTTTTAAAAGGCAGATTATTCAAGGGGTAAAAAGTGGTGTTGATTTAATATTAATAGAAACCATGACAGACTTATACGAAGCAAAGGCCGCAGTATTAGCAGCTAAGGAAAATTCAGATTTGCCAGTATTTTGTACAATGAGCTTTGAGTCAGACAAGAGGACTTTCACAGGGTGCAATGCCACATCTATGGTAATGGTACTAGAAGGGTTAGGCGTAAATGCTCTTGGAGTTAACTGTTCTTTAGGACCTAAAGAAATAGAACCTATAATAGATGAAATATTAAAAATATCTAAAGTGCCTGTAATGGTCCAACCTAATGCAGGATTACCTAATATTATAAAGGGTGATACGATATTTAATATTTTACCAGAAGAATTTGCAGTTTACGGAGCAAAGTTTAAAGAAAAAGGTGTAAAAGTAATAGGAGGATGCTGTGGTACAACAGATAGACATATAGAAAGTTTAGTAAAAGCTTTAAAGAAAGTAAAAATAAAAGACAAGAAATATAGTCCTTTAAGTGGTGTATGCACTCCTACTAAAGCAGTAATTATTGATCAGGTCAAAGTAATAGGAGAAAGGATAAATCCTACAGGTAAAAAATTATTTAAGGAAGCATTAAGAAACGGAGATATAGATTATATTCTAAGGGAGGCTATAGCTCAAGTTGATGCAGGAGCCCATATTCTAGATGTTAATGTAGGTCTTCCGGAAATAAATGAAGAAGAAATAATGGTTAAGGTTATTAAAGAAATACAATCCATATTAGACGTACCTCTTCAGATAGATTCTACAAATGCTAAAGCTATAGAAATGGGATTAAGATATTATAATGGTAAGGCTATAGTTAATTCAGTAAATGGAGAAAATAAAGTGTTAGAAAATATATTACCTATAGTAAAAAAATATGGAGCTGCTGTAGTGGGGCTTACTTTAGATGAAAGAGGAATACCTTCAAGTGGGGAAGAAAGATTTAGAATAGCTGAAAAAATAGTAAAAACAGCAGAAAGTTATGGTATAGATAAAAAAGACATATATATAGATTGCTTAACATTAACAGCTGCTGCCCAACAGAAAGATGTTAAGGAAACTTTAAAAGCACTTTCCTTAGTAAAAGAGAAGTTAAATGTAAAGACTGTACTTGGAGTATCCAATGTATCTTTTGGATTACCTAATAGGGAAATTCTAAATAAAACATTTTTAGCAGCAAGTTTATTTGCGGGTTTAGATTTACCTATAATAAATCCCTTAAATAAAGATATCATGGACACAATAGTAGCCTCTAAAGTTTTATGGAATGAAGATAAGGGAGCAAAGGAATATTTAAAATATAATAAAAATACATCTAAAGAGCAAACACCTATAAAAAAAGATGTAAACAATATTCAAGATGATTTATTTAAAATAATATTAAAAGGTATTAAAGAAGAAGCCCAAATAGCTACAGTGAAGTTATTAGAAAATAAACAGCCACTAGAAATTGTAAATGAATATATAATTCCTACCTTAGATATTGTAGGAGAAAAATATGAAAATGGACATATATTTCTTCCACAACTAATCCAATCTGCAGAAACAGTAAAAGAATCCTTCAAGGTCATAAAAGATAAGTTAAGCAAAGGAACTGATGCTGAGATTTCAAAAGGAAAGATAGTATTAGCTACTGTAAAAGGTGATATACATGATATAGGAAAAAATATAGTAAAGGTACTTCTGGAGAATTATAACTATGAGATTATCGATTTAGGAAAAGATGTTTCTAAGGAGAAAATAGTAGAAGCTGTTATTAAAAATAATGTTAAGCTAATAGGACTTAGTGCACTAATGACTACTACTGTTAAAAATATGGAAGAAACCATATTCGAACTAAAAAGGACTAAGCCAGATTGTGTAGTTATGGTGGGTGGAGCGGTACTTAATGAGGAATATGCAAATATGATTAAAGCAGATTTTTATGCTAAAGATGCAAAGGAATCTGTAACCATAGCTAGGAAAGTATTGGGATAAAGCAAGTTACATCTTATTAAAAATTAATAATAATAAAATATATGTACATAAATAAAATAAGTTGACATTTTTTATTTATGTGCATATAATAAAATATAATAATTTAAATATACAAATACATTGAAGAAGGAAAGTAGTATTTAATGAAGATTCAGAGAGAATATCCATTAGCTGAAAGGATATTTATTAGAATTATATATGAAGTGCCCTTTGGAGTACGATACCGAATTAAGTAGGCTATCGCGGTTTTAACCGTTATATTAATAGAGTATGATAGTACTTGAAGAGTGGGGTTATTTTTTTACCAAATAGAGTGGAACCGCGGATATTATCCGTCTCTAAGTTTATCTTAGAGGCGTTTTTTTTAACTCCAAAATCGCTTAAAGATAGTATGAAGTTAATTATTTAGATTAAAAATAAGTATATTGTTGATTTATGGTTTTACAATTGAAAATTTTATGGAGGAAATATATTATGAACTTTTTAAAATCGCTTAAATATGATATAGACTCAGTTTTTCCAAGAGATCCTGCAGCTAGAAGTAGGATTGAGATATTTTTATTATATCCTCACATAAAGTCTCTTATATTTTATAGAATATCTAATTTTTTATATAGAAAAAAATTATTCTTTTTAGCACGATTTATTTCAAATGTCAGTAGATTTATTACAGGCATAGAAATACATCCAGGAGCTAAAATAGGAAGAGGTTTATTTATTGATCATGGAATGGGGGTGGTAATTGGTGAAACAGCAGAAATTAAAGATAATGTAACTATGTATCATGGAGTTACACTTGGTGGAACGGGTAATGAAAAGGGAAAACGGCATCCAACTATAGGAGAGGATGTAATTATTGGAGCTGGTGCTAAGGTTCTAGGAAATATATATATTGGTAAAGGAACCAAAATAGGAGCTAACTCAGTAGTACTGCAATCTACAGAAGAAAATTCAACTGTAGTAGGAATAGCTGCAAAACCTTTAAATAAAAAATAGTATTAAATTTTAGTAAAATATAGGGAGGAATTACTCATGAAAAAGATTTATAGGAGTTTAACAGAATTAATAGGAAATACACCATTGCTAGAGCTTTCGAATTATAATAAAAAGCATAATTTAAAAGCAACTATAGTTGCAAAATTAGAATACTTTAACCCAGCGGGAAGTGTAAAGGATAGAATTGCAAAGGCAATGATTGATGATGCAGAGGCTAGGGGAATTTTAAATGAAGATTCCGTTATTATAGAACCAACTAGTGGAAATACTGGTATAGGGCTTGCTTCAGTGGCATCAGCAAGAGGATATAAAATTAAATTAGTGATGCCAGAAACTATGAGTATTGAAAGAAGAAACTTGATGAAGGCTTATGGAGCTGAGATTGTGTTAACTGAAGGTGCTAAAGGAATGAAGGGAGCCATAGCTAAGGCTGAAGAGTTAGCTGGTGAAATTCCAAATTCATTTATTCCTGGACAATTCGTAAATCAAGCTAATCCAGCAATTCATAAAGCAACTACAGGACCAGAAATTTGGGAAGATACTGATGGTGAAGTAGATATTTTTGTAGCTGGAGTTGGAACAGGGGGGACTATAACTGGAACGGGTGAATTCCTAAAGTCAAAAAATTCAAATGTGTCAGTTGTAGCAGTAGAACCAGAAGATTCACCTGTGTTATCAGAGGGTAAAGCAGGACCTCATAAAATTCAAGGAATAGGTGCTGGATTTATTCCAGAAACTTTAAATAAAGAAGTTTATGATGAAATCGTAAAAGTATCTAATGATGATGCTTTTGATACAATTAAGGAACTAACAAAGACTGAAGGATTGTTAGTTGGAATATCTTCAGGAGCTGCATTAAAAGCAGCTACAGAATTAGCTCTTAAGCCAGAAAATGAAGGGAAAACTATAGTTGTTTTATTACCAGATACTGGAGAAAGATATTTATCAATTCCAAACTTTATATAGAGTATAACTAGTTAAGGAGAAGGGATAAATTTATACCCTTCTTTTTGTTAATTGAAATTTAAATAATTCATATTGTATTGAAATAATATTTAATATAACATTATATATAGAAATAAATGATAATAGTTAAATTAAGTGTTAGGGGCGAGGTCTAGTGGCAGATAAAAATGGAGATGAATATGTAGTTTTATCCTTAAACCAATTAATAATAGATAATGAGGGGAAAACGGGGATACCCTTCGAGGTACTGAGAAAGGTCTTTGGGTTTTCCATAAATGTAAAGGGACCTCATATTTATATAAAAAGTGCCTCAGATAAATTTGAAATTGTTACAGATAAATATAATAGTAAAGAGGGCGGCTCTACAGATAATTTTTTAGAAGACTTTAAATTTTTAAAGGAGAAATTTTCCTTTAAAGAATATTACCAGGGCTCTCTAATATATAGCTCAGACTTAAGGGGACTTAAGCACTATGATGTATTAATTACGGAAAATTCAACTTGGTGTAATATAACCCTAAGAGGAGACTATGTGAATTATTGTGATTTCTCAAGTAATAAAAATATAATAGCTCCACTTATGAAATTTTACTTTCCTAAGGAGTGTGATAAAATTCTTAAGGATATTTTAGAAAAGGAAAATGCAAGATATATATGTGATGAAAGAGATGTGCTTATAAGAAAAGATTTTGATGGCAATACCAAAGAAATCGTATTTTCTCAGTTAGGTGGAAGTTTGTAAAATAAAAAGAGATTTTTTAGTAGAATTTCAATAAGAAATACATAGGATTTATTTTTAATTTAAAACTTATGGAAAATACAAAATAAGGAATACTCTTATATGGCATTCCTTGTTTTGTGAGAAAATATTTATATTTAATCTTATTTGTTCTTGCATAATAAGTTCCAAAGTGATGTAATGTAAAATAATATAGTAGTAGCAAGTAGCAAGTAGCAAGTAGCAAGTAGCAATTAAAATTTGAATATATTTAAATGTTTAAAAGAATTATATTATAATTTAAGTACGCAGCAAATATTAGCCATAAAAGATATGGTATCTGTAAATATGCAGCACATTTATTTATCTTATAAAAATTAAATATCATAAAGGAAACTAATACTATTAATACTAAAATCCAAATGAAAGCAAAGGTAAATTGATTTAAGTTGAAAAATATTATAGACCAAAAGAAGTTGACTATCAGTTGAACTGTATAAAGTTTAAGACTATATTCTTTATATGGAGAATTTGATTCATAAACTATATAGGCAGAAATACCCATAAGTATAAAAAGAATAGTCCACACAATTGGAAAGACAATAGCTGGAGGAGCTAAATCAGGCTTTATAAGATTAGCATAAACTTCTCTACTATTTCTTGTAAGTAGTGAAGAGAGAAATCCGGTTCCTAAACTGAGTATTAAACTAATTATTAATGGTTTTAATTTAATGGTATATATATTTGACATATTTTCACCTCCTTAATGCTATAGAATTTAAATTTAGAGTTCATATAAAGTATATTAAAACTATTATAAATTAGTACTTATATAATAATCATATTATTATGAATATATTTTAGATATAATTACATAATACTTATTTGTGAGTGAAACTCATATTATAGAAGGGGATTAAGATGAATAATTTATTACATCCAGTAAATGAGAATAAGTTTAAAGAAATAGTTAATATAAGATTTAACAACATTAATGAAGGATTTAATAATTATAAGAGTGCAATGTTAAAAAGCAAAACTTTAGAGGAAGCTGAAGAAAATATAATTAAATTTATGGAGGAAGTTATAATATTAAATGGTGAGGATAACTCTTTTGTAGATTTATATTTTTCTACTTTAGAAAAAGAAGATAAAGAAAGACTAATAGGGGTATTGGAAGAAAAAGATAAAGAAATAATGGAAAGTATTAAGGACACTTTACATGGAGACACAATTTATTTTAGGTTAACAAAAGACATCATACCATTTATAACTAGATTAAGTACTAGAGAAGTTCTATTCTGTACTGTATATTTCACAAAATACCCATTTACTATATGGGGTAACTATAATAAAAAATTTCCATGTTTTTATAAGGCAGATAAAGTATTGGATTTATATACTGATATTGCAAAGGAATGCGATGTTGAAATTATTGTTTAATAATAGCTATTATTGACTAATTTGTGAGTTAGTAATACTATAAGTATATAGCTATAAGGAAGATTACAGTTATAATATAGGGTATATATGGAGGAATTTAACATGAAAAAATTTATTTGCAAAGTATGTGGATACATATATGAAAGTGAAAAATTACCAAGTGGTTTTGTTTGTCCAGTCTGTGGTGTGGGATCAGAGATGTTTGAAGAATTGAAGGAAAGTAATTTATTTAGTAAATTTAAAGTACTTAATAAGGTGAAAGAAAACGATGTAGTTACATCTTTCTATTTAACTTCTGTAGATAAAAAAGTTTTAAAAACACATAAAGCTGGACAATTTATTTCTATAAAACCAATAACTGAAGGAGATAAATCTAGTGAGGTTAGACAATATTCCTTATCTATGAAGCCAGGAGAAGATTTTTATAGAATAAGTGTTAAGAGAGAAGATAAAGGATTAATTTCCAGATATCTGCATGACAATATAAATGTAAATGATGAAGTAGAAATAACAGAACCATTAGGTGAATTTATATTAAAGGATAACAGTAAACCCTTAGTGCTTATAAGTGGTGGAATTGGAATAACGCCTATGATGTCTATGCTTTATAAGGCTATAGAAGAAGGACGAAAGGTAAAATTTATTCAAGCAGTTATAAATTCAAATGTTCATACTTTTAAAAATGAGCTAAGGGATTTAGCTAAAAAATATGATAATGTAGACGTAGAATTTTTCTATAGTAAGCCATTAGACAATGATAAACTTGGAGAAGATTATCAATTTGAAGGATATTTAACTAAGGAATGGATTGAAAAAAATCTATCAAAGGATGAAGAATTTTATTTCTGTGGACCTTTAGGATTTATGAAAATGATATATGATGCCTTAAACGCAATGGGAGTGTCAGAGGATTATATAAATTATGAAATGTTTGGTCCATCTGCTGACTTATCAAAAATGTAGTTTACAGGGATATTTCAAAGTATATTTGAAGTATCCTTGTATTTTTTTATATTCTCCTAAATAGTTATGAATATTTTAAGCTTTAAAGCAAAGAATAGCATTATTAATAATTATAGAGGTGAAATTTATGAAAAAGTTATTGTATATAACTGTAAACTCTAAACCGGAAGAGTTATCTGCTAGTAAAACAGTAGGTAGAGCATTTGTAAATAAATTTTTAGAAAAGCATAAGGAGTTTATTCTAGAAGAATTAGACCTTTATCAGTGTCACATACCTAGACTTGAGTATGAATACTTTGAAAAAAGAAATTGTATGATTAAGGAAGAAGATTTTAGTAAGTTGAATGAAAAACAACAAGAAGAAGTTCATAAAATTGTAAAACTTGTGGATCAATTCAAAGAAGCTGACTTATATGTAATAGCAGCACCAATGTGGAGTCTTTCCTTTCCAGCTCCATTAAAGGAATATATTGATTGTATAGTTATGGATGGAAAAACTATAAAAATATCAGAAAACAAAATGGAAGGACTATTAAATGACAAACCAAGGGCTATGGTATATATCCAATCATCAGGGGCACCTATTCCATGGATGTTAAGGTCTATTTTTAATAAAGGACTTGATTATGTAAGAGATATAATGAAGTATATAGGAATTAAGAAATTTGAGGAACTATTGGTGGATGGAACAGGTTTTACTGAAGAAGAAAGAAGAGAAGCTATAGAAGAGGCTAACAAAGAAGTAAATAAACTTATAGAAGAAATTTGGGAAAAATAATTAATATATCACAAAAACTGTTAATATTCTACATATTAATAGTTTTTTTGCGTATACATAGGATGTTTTTTTTACTAAAGTGTTTATTATAATTCTGTTGATACGATTATAATTGTGTAACCTTTAATAAACAAATAAATTATATATTTTTATTAATAAGATTACTATTTAATTTTAATATAGTTATATATTATAGAATATTGAAGAAGTTTAAAATTAGACCAAGAAAGGAGATGGATATGAAATATATGCTTGTAGAAAAAATAATATATAAAAAGTAAAATTGCATGTGTTGAGTAAGCAATGACTTATATGTAAGACTGGAATTAATTATAGGGGGAGAATTATGTTTAAGTTTAAGCGTTTAGGAACTAAAATGACTGTGTTTATAGTAGGCATAGTGTTAGTTGGAATGTTAACAACTCAATTAACAACTACTATAATAATGAAACAAAATCTTAAAGAAGATACAAGTGAAAGAGGAACTACAGTAGTAGCGGAATTAGGAAAGTCCTTTGAAAAGGAGCTATTACAGTATGAAAAAGATTTAAAATTAATTGGAGAAGAAAGTGCTTTTAATAAGGAAGTGCTTAAGGATTCTGTAGCTTTAGAAGAGGTATCATCATTATTTAAGAATTATACTGAATCTAACTCACAGATATTAAGCATATATGTAGGATTTCAAGATAAAAGTATGCTTGCAGAACCTACATGGGAAGTGCCAGCAGACTATGATGTAACCCAAAGAGAATGGTATATAGAGGCATCAGGAAGCCCAGAAGATGTAATATGGACAGAACCATATATTGATGCCGACAATAATGTTCCAGTAATTACAGCAGCAAAAGCTATAGTTGAAAATGGAAAAGTAAAGGGAGTATTAGCTGTTGACTTATCTCTAGAAAACTCTTTAAACAATGTTAAAGAGCATAATGTAGGATACAAAGGTTATGCATTTTTAGTTAGCAATGAAGGAGTTGCACTATACCATCCAAAATTAATTAATGAAAACCTAAAAGAGCAACCTATGTTTGGTGAGATTTTCAAATCAGAATCAGGTTCTTATAAATTTAATGAAGGTAAGGAAGATTTAGAAGTATATTACTATACTATACCAAACTTCAATTGGAAAGTAGGAGCTGTATATAGTGAGAAAGATATGCAAGCTAGTATAATTGAAATTAATAATTTTACTATGGCTATAACTTTTGTAGTGATGCTAGTATTAGCTATAATATTGTTTATACTTATAAAAAGAATATCTAATCCTTTAGTTAAGTTATCCAAGGAAGCAAAGTTAGTAGCAGAAGGTGATTTAACAGTAGATATAAAATCTAAATTGAAGGATGAAATTGGACAAGTAACTAATAACTTTAATAGCATGGTTAAGGATATTAATAATATAGTATCTAATGTACAAAAATCTATATATCAAATCAATAGTGCTAGTGAAAATCTAAGTGCTATATCAGAAGAAACTACAGCTTCAACAGAAGAGATAAATGCTGCAGTTGCAGAAATAGCTAGAGATACCTCAAATCAAGCAGAGACTATTGTAGGCATAGTAGACAAGGTAGAAAAACTTAATGAATCCATTGAAGATATTAATAATATTATCAATAAAATGAATGAACTATCCAATTCTTCTACAGCAGCATCGGAATTAGGCTTAGAAAATGTAAGTAATTTAAATATAAAAATTAATGAAAACACTACTGAACTTAATAAGGTAAATGACATATTCCAGGGATTAGTTTACAAGCTACAAGAAATAGATAAGGTTATCGATATGATAACTAATATATCTGATCAAACTAACTTACTAGCCCTTAATGCAAGTATAGAAGCAGCCAGAGCTGGAGATGCTGGAAAAGGATTTGCTGTGGTAGCAGAAGAAGTTAGAAAATTAGCAGAGCAATCTAGTGATGCAACAAATAAGATTAAGGAATCTTTAACTAATATAAATAAAGAAACTAATAATGTGAAAAGTGCAATACTTTATGCTAATGATATAAACAAAGAAACTGCAAGTGCTGTATTAAGTACAGAACAATCTTTTAATTCTATTAATGATGAGTTACAAGAAATAGTTGAATTAATAAGAGAAACAAGTCATAGAACAGAAGATATTAATAACTATAGTGGAAATATCTTAGGTGGAGTAGAAGACATTTCAAATAATGCACAACAGAATGCATCTACCGTTGAAGAAGTTAGTGCTTCTATAGATGAACAAAGCGTTGTATTTGGAAGTATAGCACAACACTCTGAAGAATTATCACAATCTTGTCATGATTTATCACAATTAATTAATCACTTCAAAGTAAGTAAATAGAAATATTTATTAAACCATGATAATGAAATAAATTATGGATAAAATAAAGGGTATCTCAAGTTTTGGAGATACCCTTTATTGTTACATAGGGTTATAACAAATATTTAATAAAGTAGTTGTAGGATTTTCTATAATCACTGAATCAACTCCATAAACATCTTTAATTAACTTAGAAGTAAGAATTTCTTTAGGTGTACCATAAGCAACGATTATACCTTCTTTTAAAACGTAAAGTTTGTCACAATACATTGCTGCAATATTTAAATCATGAATTGCAGCCACTACTTCTATGTTAAGATTTTTTACAATACTCATAAGCTGAATTTGATATTTTATATCTAAATGATTAGTTGGCTCATCCAAGATCAAACATTCAGTTTGTTGTGCTAATGCTCTAGCAAGAATAATACGTTGTTGTTCACCACCGGAAAGAGTTAAAAAGCTTCTATTTATAAAATTTACCATTCCTACTTTATCTAAGGCATCATAAATTATATCGTAGTCCTCTTTTGTATCTCTATCTAAAAATTTTTTATGTGGAGACCTAC
The DNA here is from genome assembly GCF_002295255.1 of Clostridium sp. UBA871. Lineage (NCBI taxonomy): Bacteria > Bacillati > Bacillota > Clostridia > Eubacteriales > Clostridiaceae > Clostridium > Clostridium sp. UBA871. Next base: position 284,511 of record NZ_DBFV01000003.1, read on the forward strand.
CCATGAGTAATATATCTTTTACAGAAAAATCAAAATTATAATTATTATGTTGAGAAAGAACAGCTAATTTTTTAGAGCTTTCTCTTACTGTAATTTTACTTAAGTCAATATCATCTAATTTTATTATGCCACTATTGGGTTTTAAGTTTCTATAGATACACTTTAATAAGGTAGACTTACCACTACCATTTGGTCCAATAATTCCTATGAATTCTTTATTATTAGCATTAATATTAATACCCTTTAGAATATCAGTATCGCCAATTTTAACTTTTATATTCTCTGTTGAAATATGCATTAATTGCTACCTCCAAATCCATAGGATTTTTTTATCATAAGCCATACAAAGCAAGGTGCACCTATCATAGAAATTAATATACCAATTGGAACCTCGGTGCCTTTTATTATAATTCTAGATAGTACATCTGCCCAAATTAGAAATATTGCACCTAGTATAGCGCCTATAGGAATTATTTTTTTATGATCTGTACCAAATAGTATTCTAACTATATGGGGGATTATAAGTCCAATAAATCCAATCATACCTGAGGAATATACTATTACACCAATCATTAAAGAAGTAATAATTAAATAAATGATTCTAAATTTATGTAAATCAGTACCTAAAGTAACAGATACTTCATCACCTAAAAGCATTAGGTTTAGAGTTCTATATTGGGTCATAAAGAATAATGTTCCTATAAAAATAATAGGAAGTATAAAAGAAATTTCATTCCAATTAGCACCAGCCAAACTACCCATAAGCCAAAAGCTAATATTTTTCATTCCTTGAGAATCATTGGTAATATAAACTATAAAGCTTGAAAATGCACTACATACAGAGCTGAGAGCCATTCCGGAAAGAAGTAATTTTACAGAATTCGTTCTTCCACCTATATTAGAAAGCATTAAAACTAGCATTGAGATAGAAAAAGCGCCTATAAATCCCATTATTCCAATATAACTGCTACCTAAACTTGCGCCAATGCCGAGTAGAATTGCTAAAGTAGCCCCAAGGGATGCTCCAGAAGATATTCCTAAAATATAGGGGTCGGCTAACGGGTTTTTAACAATGGCTTGCATTACAATTCCAATTACGGATAATCCCATTCCAACGGCTATAGCTAAAACTGTTCTAGGCATTCTAATCAACCATATAACATCTATTTTAGCAGCACTTGTAGAGAGCTCACCTATATTAAAAAGTTTATAAAGAATAATCCCATATACTTCTTTCATGGATATATTTACTGAGCCAATAGCAACAGCTAGTCCTATTGAAAGAATAAGTATTATTAAAAGAACAAGAGAAGTACCTATATAAATAGGCATTCTCTTAAAAATATTAGAATATCTAGTTCCGTATAAATTTTTATTTTTAATCATCATAATTACTACTTACCTAAAGTTCCATATAAACCTTCAGAGAAAGTATTTATTCCATCTATAGTTCTGATGCCACTAGAATACATTTCTCCTAAAGATATAGGATATACTTTTTTATTTTTAATAGCTGAAAGTGTTTGAAGAGATTCATCTTTTAAAATTTTATCTACTTCTTGTTGAGGAATGTTTTCATCGCCTCTATCCATATAAACTACAAATATACAATCAGGGTTAAGAGTTATTAAATCTTCTTTGCCAATACTGTTTCCTTCGGGATTTAATAAATTAGCTCCAAGTTTTGTTATCATATCACCAGCTAAAGTATTAGCTCCATAAGTACTGATTTTATCATCAAAGAATTCTACAACTAAAGTATTTTGTTTATCTTTATTTTTAACTGAATTAGCAGTATTTTCAACGGACTCAGTAATTTTATTCACTAGAGCTTGTGCTTTATCTTCAACATTGAAAATTTTTCCTAAGTTTAAAATGTCAGTAATTTCATTATCAATAGTTTTTTCTATAGCGATACCACTATTTAAAGATATATATGTATTAGTGCCATTATCATTCCAATAAGATACATCACCAAGATTTTTATCCTTAAAAAGTGAATACCAACCAACAATGAAGTCTGGTTCAGACATAACCACAGTTTCTTTTGAAGGAGTAAATTCCTTTAAATAATTAATTTTTTCAAAAGCAGCTTTATATTCTTCCTTTACAGGATGGTCGAGACCAGCAGCAGCCACTATTTTATCTTCAAGACCTAAAGCAAGAAGGGTTTCTATAGAGTTTTGATATACAGCAAAAACTTTTTCTGGCGCTTTATCAAAAGTTAGTTTTATAGGTTCTTTTTTGAAGTTATAAGTTTCAATTGTTACTGGATAATGAGAATCTTTAATTTCATTTTGAGGTGGATTAGATTTCTCAGTAGAAGTGTTTTTATCAGATTTGCTATTACTACAACCTACTAGACTAAGGATAAGTAATACGCTCAATAGAAGTGAAGTAATTTTTTTAAAATGTTTCATTGTAATTCTCCTTTAACATTATAATTATAATCAGTTAAATATTATAATTTGTATGAATATAAGGATACTCTTGATAAAACCATAGACAAAAGCATAGTTGTCATGGCGAATATCACTCTTTACTCGAAGAGTATCGATATTTTTAATATTGGTAAGTATCCTGACTTATAGATCATTATATTAATTAACCTTCCCAAACAAAAGTTCAGTGGTATAAATAATTAATACTCCCTAATTACAGTAGCGGTACTGTGTGGAAATTTCATCCATCTTCCTTTGAAACCAATATCATTCATATACTATTATATTTCAACAATCCATACTTTATCATAGTTGAGAAAGGTTGTCAATGAATAGAAAGGAAAAACTCTTTAAATTTCCGGCAGACGAAAATATATTCTATACTGAATATATTATTTAAAATAACAAAGAATAGAAGTGTGGGTATATCAACCATGGAACACGAATAGTAAATATGTAATAATAAATATTGATTAATAAAAACTATTAGGTTATAATGGAAATATATAAATAAGAGATTTAAGGAGGAATATGAAATGTCACTAGAACAAATCGTATGTTTATGTAATGGGGTTACTTATGCTCAAGTAAGAGAGGCTATGGCTCAAGGGGCTAGATCAGTAGAAGATATTCAAGCTGCTACAGGAGCAGGAGATGTTTGTGGAGGATGTATTGAAAGAATTGAAAAAATATTAGGCGATGTATGCACATGTAGAAATGTTTCTACTGAAGAGGTGGTAAAAGCAATACAAAATGGAGATACTACCGTAGAAAAAGTAGGTGTAACTACAGGGGCAGGAACAGCATGTGGAAAATGTAAATGTGTTATTGAGAGTTTAATTGAATCAAATAAATAATATGTTTTAATGTTACAAACAATTTCATTAGCTGTAAATCTAAAATCTAAAAATATAGTGTATTGAAATGTGATTTATAGTAATACTATTATAGAATAATTACATTATATATGATTAATTATGTTAATCATATATGTCTATATTAAGGAGGAAGAATAAATGTCAGAAAATAGAATTATATGTACTTGTCAAGATGTAGACTATAATACTATAAAGAAAGCCATTGAAGATGGTGCTAAGACTGTAGATGATATAATGGAAGCTACAGGAGCAGGAACTGTTTGTGGAGGATGTATTAGTGAAATAGAAGAAATTCTTCAAGAAGTAAAAAAATAATTAATAGAAATTTTTAGGTCTATATTGATATATAAAGTAGTTATATCAACATAGACCTAAATTAATTTTCATATTTATTAGTTTTTCATTTGATTTTTCACATCATTTTTTAATTCTTTAGCTATTGTTTTTCCTCCAACCATAGCTTTATTGTACAGGTTTTTAGCTAATTGACCTTCTTCTCTAACTTCATCTTTCATTTGGTTTTTAAGGTCGTGAACAAATTTCTTATTTGAAATAAATTCTTTAATATCTTCCTTTTTTTCACCATACTGAATTTTAACTTCAGTATACATATCCTTAACTTCACTAGTAACTTTATTCATACCTTCTTTAACTTCATCACCTATTTTATTCATAAAAATCTCCTCCCATAAAATTATTTCAAATGAACTTTAGTGTAATATATTAGAACTCATTATAAAAAATAAAAGTAAAATTTAATTCTATTTTCTATATAGTTTACTCAAATTACAAAATAATATTTAATGAATTTAATGGATATTTAATTTTTCGATTTACTAATAAATTTAAGTGATTCTATTGAAAAATATAGTAATAGAATGTACTCACTCCATGTACTAATAAAATAAAGAACCATAGATTAAAATGTATGAAAAAAGTATTATATATGTATTATTAAGTAATAAAATCTAAAAAAAGTAATATATATATTTAAAAAATATTGAAAATATGGTATACTAAACATGAATTGAGTATACATGTGTTGAAGTAGAATAATCTTCATGTATAAAAATATGGTACAACCAATATAGTTAAAAATTTAACTATTCAAATGAAAGCAATATAATTGATAGCAACAAATAGCTACATAAAAAATATAACTATTTGCTGATATAAAGAAATCCATATATTTATTAAGGGGGAAAGAAAATGTTTAAAAAATTTACAAATGGTTGTGTTAAATTAGTTCAAAATTACCTACCAGATCCATTTTTATTTTGTATCATTTTAACTTTCATAATCTTTATTTCAGGTGTTTTATTCACAGGACAATCTCCATTATCTATGATTATTCATTGGACAAATGGATTTTGGAGTTTATTAGCATTTGCAATGCAAATGGCATTGGTTCTTGTTTTTGGTCATACCTTAGCTAGTGCACCAGCATTTAAAAAAATTACAAAGAAACTAGCTAGAATCCCCAAAACACCAACCCAAGCAATCTTATTAGTTACTTTTGTATCTTCTATAGCATGTATATTAAACTGGGGATTTGGATTAGTTATAGGAGCAATATTTGCAAAAGAACTTGCAAAGGAAGTAGATGGTGTTGACTATAGGCTTTTAATAGCTTCAGCTTATTCAGGTTTCTTATTATGGCATGCTGGACTATCGGCATCAATTCCATTAACTCTTGCCACTGGTGGAGAATCTTTAGTTAAAGCTACAGCAGGAGCAGTAAGTGCTGCGGGAGTACCAACTAGTGAGACTATATTTTCACTATTTAATCTAGTTATAGTAGGCGTTTTAGTAGTAACTCTACCACTTATAAATAGAGCTATGCACCCAGATAAGGGCAGTGTTGTAGCTATAGATAAAGGGTTATTAGAGGATGAAGAAGTATTTGTAGATATGCCAAAGGAAAATATGACTCCAGCTGATAAGTTAGAAAATAGTAAGATAGTTACTTGGTTAATTTCAATAATGGGATTTACCTATATAATATATTATTTTATTACTTCAGGATTTAATTTAAACCTTAACATAGTAAACTTTATATTTTTATTTTTAGGCATTTTGTTACATGGAACTCCTAAGCGATTTATAAATGCTCTAATGGAGGGCGCTAAAGGAGCGGGTCCTATATTACTTCAGTTTCCATTTTACGCAGGTATAATGGGAATGATGACAGGAGCAAATGCAGAGGGAATATCTTTAGCTGTATTAATGTCAAATGTGTTTGTAACTATTTCAAATAAAGTTACATTCCCAATGTTCTCATTTTTAAGTGCAGGATTAGTTAATTTCTTTGTACCATCTGGGGGTGGACAATGGGCTGTACAAGCGCCTATTATGATGCCAGCTGGAGCAAAACTTGGAGTAAGCACGGCTAAAACAGCAATGTCAATTGCTTGGGGAGATGCATGGACAAATATGATTCAACCATTCTGGGCTTTGCCAGCACTTGGAATAGCAGGTCTAGGAGCAAAGGATATTATGGGATTCTGTATAATAGATTTATTATACTCAGGAGTGATAATTGCAGTAGGCCTCACTGTTATAGGGATGTAGAATTATTTTATAAATCTATATACTTAGAATAAATGCTGTCTACAATATAATACAAAGGACTTTTATAAAAATATATAAATAATCTTATATACAATATTGAGCATGTACTTTAATATTACGAAGCGCTTTAGCCTTAATAATATAAGTACTTGCTCAATATTTTTTCACACTAAGTTATTTTATGATAAATTAGTTAGTTTACAATCAGATTACCTACTCCTACATTTAGATCAAAGGTGTATATATCTTCACCAGAAGTTTTGGCATTTATATCTATGCTACCTATACCAGTAGAAGTATCTAGCTTTACAGGAGAGTTATTTGGAATAGATATAACAGTTTTACCTACACCACCATCATAAGTTAAGTCTCCTCCAACTTCAGCAAAGATAATTGAAAGATTACCTACACCACCATCAATATCTATATCACCACATTTGCTAGAAAGATCTATGGTTGTATTTCCAACTCCTTGTTCAAGCTTTAGATCTTGAAAAACTATATCTTTCAAGGTAAGATTTCCAGCACCACCTTCAACCTTTAATTTATTAATATTTATTCCATTAATAGAAATGTTACCAGCACCACCATGTAATTCTAAATCCTTATTAAAATCTTTAGGAATATTAATAGTAATTTCTCTAGATGTAGATTTATTAAAAAATCCTAAGTTTATAGAAGAATTTAAACCATGTTCTTTAATGTTGAGGGTATTTCCTATAACATCAATTGTGGTTTTATCTACAAAGGAACTAGATCCCCTGCAAGTTATAGTGAAATCTGAACTGTCAACAGAGTTAATATTTACATTAGAAGCATGGATTTCAATATCTATATCTTCTATATTTTTCATAGGAATGGTTTTGGATATGTCTTCATCATAGGTGGTCAAATTTCCATTATCATCAAAGTTATCAAAGTTATCAAAGTTATTACTAATATCATCTAAATTATCTAGAAAGTCTGTACCTAGATTTCCAAATAATTTATCATTATTAAAATTCACTGAATTACTATTCTTAGGTCGAGATTTCACACCAAACTCTACATTACAACCCACAAGAAGAGTAGTCGTAAGGATTAGAGTAGGAATTATAATAAAAAGTTTCTTCTTCATAAAAAACACCTCTATTTTAATAAATTAATTAAATTATATCTAGTTTTTTGTCTATTCTATTGGCAGCAACTATTTGAAGTATAATTAGGGCTAATATATCTATAATTATTGCAAATATATCTAATTCAATAGCTCCATATTTACCTATGGTCATATACATATAAGGTAAAAAGTATAATATTAAATTAGCTATAAAGGAGTAAATAATATTTCCAACAATACTAGCACCTATTACGGCTAATACACATAAAGCAGTACTTCTAATATAGGAACCTAGTATTGCGATTAATGCAGTTATAATTAAATAACTTATAATAGTACCTAAGGACATAGATAATGAAATATTAAGAACTATGGATGGAAAATTGCCAGAGTTAACCATAGCACCTAAAGCTACAATTGTAGTAATAAAAAGATTTATAAAAATTAATTCTAAAAGATTACCTAGAATAAAATCTATACCAGATATAGGAGCTAAAAATAAAAGTCGCCCATATTCCTTTGATAATTGCATAGAAAATATTATGATATGAGCTATGAAATTCGTAGCGATAAGAATTGAAACAGCTGGTATTAGATCTAATCCTTGAGTGAACTTAGACAAAAATGAACTTGACCCAAGAGCTAAAACTAGGATAATAGCTTCTATTAAATACATAATTCTCAGGGTTCTAAAAGAATATTTAGCTATACTAAAAATGTTTTTCATTTTAATTGATTTATTTTTAATTATTTTATTTTCCATAATATTCACCTATTCTGCAAATACCTTTCTATATATTTTGTCTATAGACGTACCATACTTTATACGTAACTCCTCTGCATCACCTTTTTCAATTATTGAGCCATCACCTAAAAATATTACTTCATCAAAAATCTGCTCAAGTTCTCCTACATAATGAGTTGTAATTATCATTGAAGCATTACTATCTAAATTATCTATAATTGCATTAATTATCTTATCTCTACTTATAATATCAACTCCAGAAATAGGTTCATCAAGGATATATAAGTTACAATTTCTACTTAAGGTTAGGCTAAGAGCAACCTTTTCTAACATTCCTTTAGATAATGATTTAAGTTTTGCATCTGTTTGGATATTCATAAATTTTAATAAGCTTAAAGCTTTAGATTCATTAAAATCATAAAAGAAATCTTTATAAAACTTAAGAGCATCATTTACCTTCATCCACTTAAATAGATAATCTTTTTCCTGTAGGTATGAAACAAACTGTTTAGTTTCCCTTCCAACTGACATGCCGTTAATAGTTACAGTTCCTAGAGTGGGTTTAAAGAGTCCAGATATAACATTTAACAAGGTTGTTTTTCCTTGACCGTTTGGTCCAAGGATTCCAAGAACTTTTCCTTTTTTCAAGTTAAAACTTATCTCATTTAAAATATGCTTGGCTCCAAAATTTTTGGATAGAGTAGTTATTTCTAGTACATTATCACTGAATGTGTTTAAATCAACATTATTTAAAAGTTCATCTTTAGTTACTATGGTAGTTGCGTCATTCTTCAAGATTATTCCTCCTCATACATATTCATAATTAGTTCTAAAATTTCTTCTTTAGAAAACCCTAAGGTTTTACTTTTGTGGATAAAATCCCTTAGTAATTCTTTAGAATATTCTTTTCTTAGATTATCTATTATAGTTTCATCCTCTGTTAAAAATTTTCCGATACCCCTTTGAGTATTTATTAATCCTTCATTTTCAAGCTCAGAATAAACTCTTAATATAGTGTTTGGGTTAACTTTGAGTTCACTGGCATAATCCCTAACAGACAATAATCTCTCCCCCTTTTTAAGTTCTCCAGAAACAATTTTCATTTTCATGTAATTTTTTATCTGAATATATATAGGTTCCTTTGAGTTTAATTCTAACTCCATTTCATCACCTCATCTTATCAGTTATAGTGTCTTAATTACATGATACACTAGTACTGACTTAAATGGTATTGTTTAAAAATGCCATATAATCTGATTAGAGTAAAATAGATATAAATTACTCTTGTTTTCTCTAATTTATAAGGAAATAAGCAATTTAAAAGATAAAATACTACAAAATAATCCAATATATAATAATTCATGTCATTAATTTGTTACTATATATTGTAATATATTACTTTAAAATGTATAATTGGTAGTGTGAATATACACTTGTAGAGAAATATGGAGATATAATATAAATAAATATACATATATGAAAAAGCTATAAAAATTAACTTTTATAATAATTTCAGTGCAGTGAAGAAAGATATAATAAGGGAGATGGAAGTTTATGGAACAGGTTTTTAATAGTCTGGATGATATGATATTAATAGTTGATAGTAAAGAAAAAGTTCTATTTGCAAACTCTAAGTTAATAGAACGGTTTGAATTAAATGAAAAAGACTTACAAAAATCTTATAGAGACATAGCTTTACAACAAGATAGGGATATACTAAGGGAACTTATATGTAATTTTGAAATGTATACTAATAGAGTTATAGAGTATACGCTTTCTTTACAAGGGTTAGGCAAAATTCACTGTGATGTAAATGTTAACAAAGGGATGTGGTACGGAGAGTCAGCTTTTTTTGTTACGCTAAAAGAAAAAGGAATATATAGTAAAAAAGATTTAGAAATACTTGTAGACAATCTACCCTATAGCATGTGGATGAAGGATGTTGAGGGCAAATATATATATGCAAATACTCAATATGTAAAAAACTTGGATGTTGATAAGGAGAGGGTTATAGGAGCTTATGACTGGAACTTTTGTGATGAAGACCAATGTGATTATTCAAGTGAAACAGATCATGAAGTAATTGTTGACAAAAGACCAATACTATATGAAAGAGTGATTCATAACTCAGAAGGTGATATTTGGCTTGAAACTTATAAGGCTCCAATATTAGACCAATATGGAGACGTAAAGTATATAATTGGTGTTTCAAGGGATATAACTTTTAACAAGAAGATAGAATCAGAATTGTTGGATAGCCATAAGCAATTTTATGCTTTAAATGAAGTAGTAAGCAATGGTTATAATGAAAGTAGTGGAAGATTTGATAATTTTAAAGAAGATATTATCCAAAAATTGGGTGTGGATGATATAAATATATGGACTTATGACGATAAGGAAGATAAACTTAATTGTAAATGTTATCTAGGAAAGTATAATGAAAGAGATATTGATAATATAGAACTTCCAATAACTTATGAAGAGTTGGAGGGATTTTTTAAAGAAGAAGGAGCAGAGGGAATAAAACTCTTATGTGATAGAAAAAACTATCCTAATAAAGATATATTAGAAAAAAAGGGTGTAAAATTTGTTGGAGTTTATAAGCTAGAATACAACAATAAGATTATAGGAGCTGTAAATTTTTTATATAGTAAAATGGATGATGCAAAATCAAGTAATGAAAAGTTCATAAGAATCTTATGTAATCAAATTGCGGTAATAATAAAAAATCATAGTTTATCTAAAGAGATTAAATTAGAACTTAAAAAACGTATGGAAACAGAAAGTGAATTACAATTATTTTTAGATACAGCCATTGATTTAATGGTTATAATTGGTGATAATGATAAACATAGAAAGTTAAATTCAGGGTGGGAAAAGACTTTAGGATGGAGCAAAGAGGAACTTTTAAAGATGAAGTGGACAGATATAATTCACCCAGAGGATTTAGAATTAAAGAATGAATTTATAAAAAAATTAAAAACAGAAGAAAAGATAATGAGTTTTAAGATTAGACTTATGTGCAAAAGTGGAGATTCAAAGTGGATTCAATGGAATAGTAGATATTTAAAAAGTAGAGGAATATCTATATGTACAGGTAAGGATGTAACAGAGCAGCATCAGTTAGAAGAGCAAAGAAAAAATTATGAGGAAGCAATAAAATTAGAGAAAATTAAAGGTGAGTTTTTCTCAAATATATCTCATGAATTTAAAACTCCTTTAAATATTATTCTTACAACTATGCAACTTATAAATAGTAATATAGAAAAAGAGCGTATTAGTGCTGACAAAGGCGTGGCTTTAAAAAGATACATGAATTCTATTAAACAAAATTCTTATAGATTATTAAGGCTTGTTAATAATCTAATAGATATAACTAAGATAGATGCAGGATATTATAAATTACAACTTGAAAATCATAATATTGTTAATGTGGTAGAGGATATTACTATTTCTGTAGCTCAGTATGTGGAAAATAAAGGAATTGAGTTAATATTTGATACAGAAATTGAAGAAGAAATAATTGCTTGTGATCCAGACAAAATTGAGAGAATAATGCTTAATTTATTATCCAATGCAATTAAGTATACAAAGGTAAATGGAAGAATTGAAGTATATTTAGGTATCGAAGACGGAAAAGTCTTTATATCAGTTATGGATAATGGAGAAGGAATAGAAAATGAAAAGGTAGATTTAGTATTTAATAGATTTATTCAAGTGGATGATATCTCAGAAAGAAGATATGAAGGTAGTGGAATTGGATTATCACTGGTTAAATCCTTAATCGAAATGCATGGTGGTAACATTAATGTGACAAGTAAGGTTGGGGAAGGTACTAAATTTACATTTTATCTTCCAATAAGGATTGTAGAAATGGAGGAGGGTGAAAAAGACCATGTGCCTCATAAAAGTGAAATGATAAGTTCAAAGGTAGAAAAATGTAATATAGAATTTTCGGACATATACAATTAATGTGACTCCTAAAATCATTATTAGAAATTTTATTTTAGTTTATTATTTAGTAGTATATAAATATTATGATATAATAATGTTTATATCACTAAAAGATAAAATATAAATTATAAGGAGTTGTGTTGCTTCATATCATGATGAATAGAAGCGTATATTATGAATAAGACTAGAAAAATTATTTTTGAGGCCGCGATAAAAGTATTTTCAAGCAATGGTTACGAGAGTGCCACTATGGATGAAGTAGCAAGCGAAGCTGGAGTTGCAAAGGGAACTTTATATTATCACTTTAAAAGTAAAGAGGAATTATTTTATTTTGTCGTACAGACAGGAATTGATTTAATAAACAGTGAAGTTGAAGAATCCATAAAAGAAATAAGTGACCCTATAGAAAGATTGAAGGAATCTGCTAGGGTTCAGTTAAAATATGTGTATATTAATAAGGATTTATTTAGAGTAATAATGAGTCAGGTATGGGGACAAAAGGAACGTCATGAAGAAATAAGAGAGCAGGTAATGAACTTAATTAATATGAATTCTAAATTTTTAGAAGGAATTACAAAGAGTAGAAATATTTCTGGCGAAGATTCAGATATATTAAGTTACTGCTTTATAGGGGTATTATTTTCATCTGCACTCTATGAAATTATAAATAATGATAATTATAATCATGATGAAGTAGTAGAAAAATTTATGGATTACATTAACTATGACATAAGGTTATCTTGAGATATGAGATATGAAATATAAATAAAAAATAATATACAATTTTAATAGAAGAGTTTTCTAACTAGAAGAATAGCAAGTTAGAAAGCTCTTTTTTAATGTTTTTGAAAAGGATAACAGTAAAAATATTCTTTAATAATATTGACTAGTCAGTGCAAAAATAGTATATATATAATATTGACTGTAAAGTATAAAAAATTAAAGAAGGTGATAGTGTGAACTTTTTAAAAATTGCCGGTAAGGATATAAAAAGCATTTTTAAGAACAGATTCATAAGAGTATCGGTTATTGCAATTATTATAGTACCATTACTATACTCATTGTTGTACTTAGATGCATTTTGGGATCCTTATGCGCGAATTCAGGATATGACCATAGCCGTAGTTAATGAGGATGGTGGTGCCTTACTTGATGGAGAACAGGTGAACTACGGTGAAGACATTGTAGAAAACCTAAAGGGAAATGAAGAGGTTGGCTGGGATTTCACTAGCAATGAAAAAGCCAATGAAGGTTTAGAAAAACAAGGGTATTATGCTAAATTTGTAATTCCAGAAGATTTTTCAGAAAGTGTTGTGGCTGCAAAAGAAGGTAAGCCTCAGGTAGCAGATTTACAATTTGTTTGTAACGAAAAGAAAAACTTTTTAGCAGCTCAAATCAATTCACAGGTTGAAAAATTACTAAAAGAAGAAATTGTAGGAACAATTTCAAACAACTATGTCACTGTTGCTTTTGATAAGTTATATGAAGCAAAAGATGGATTTATAAAGGTAGCTGATGGAAGTGAAAAACTTTATAATGGAATTGGTGAACTAAATGAAAAGGTACCTATGCTAGCGGAAGGTGCTAATAAACTTGGAGATGGTTCAGCACAATTAAAAGATGGACAAGGTGCTCTTAACTCTGGAATAAAGTCAATAAATAATGGCTTATCAGAAGTGAATAGTAAGGTGCCAACTTTAGGTTTAGGTGTAGATAAGTTATATTCTGGTTCACAACAAGTGACAAATGGACTATCAGAAGTGAATAGTAAGGTTCCAGCCTTAGGTTCTGGAGTAGATAAGTTATATGATGGTTCACAGCAAGTGACAAATGGACTATCAGAAGCAAATAGTAAGGTTTCAAATTTAAGTCCTGGAGTAAATAAGCTATATGATGGTTCAGGTGCATTAACAGGAGGAAGTAAAAGCCTTTATAGTGCATTTAATACAAGAATTTATCCAAATGTAAATTTACTTAAAGATGGAGCTAATAAGTTAAATGGTAAATTAAAAGATGGAGAAAGTAGAGTAAAAAAATTAAAAGAAGGTGGAGAAAAATTAAAAACTGCTAGTGATGATGTAGCAGCATCATCAACAGCCATAAATAAGGGATATCAAGAATCAGTTAAAGGTGGAGTTGATAAGCTTATAAGTGGCGTTAATAAATCTTCAGAAAAAATGAAGGATATATCTGAAGATATTATAACAGCAGTTAATTCAAATCCTGAAGTAGCAAAAGATCCCAATATTCAAGCTGCACTTGTAAATATACAAGCTTTAAACAAAGAAACTAGTGAAACACCAAAGCAGATACAAGAATTACAAGCAGGAACTAAGAAATTTGGGGATAACTTAGGAGAGTTTAATGGTTCTGTAAATGAGTACACTGGTAAGGTTAATGGATTTGCAACAGGTACAGTAGCTTTAACAGATAGTGTGAATGACATGGGTGTAGCAGTAAACAAAATAAGTGGAGGATTAAATTCCTTAGAAGCTGGACTTAATGAAAATACTAAAGATTCTTTTGGGTATGGATTAAAATTAGTATCAGACAATATGGATGCTTTAAATTCAGGTCTTGGAGAATTAAAAAGCAATATTCCAGCCTTAAGTGGAGGAATACAAGCTTTATATAATGGATCTAGTGAAATCTATGGTGGTCTTGGACAGCTAAGAAGCGAAGTTCCAACTTTAAGTGGAGGAATACAAGCTTTATATAATGGATCTAGTGAAATCTATGGCGGTCTTGGACAGTTAAGAAGCAATATTCCAGCTTTAAGTGGAGGAATACAAGCTTTATATAATGGTTCAAATCAACTAGTAGATGGTTCTAATGCACTGGTTGATGGACAAAACCAACTAAATAATGGAGTGTCAGAGTTAACAGGAAAAGTACCACAATTAGAAGATGGGGTAGATAAGTTATATAAAGGGTCAAATGAGCTTGCAACTGCTTTAAAAGATGGTGCAGGAGAGATGAAATCCGGACTTAAAAATTCCTCTGAGGAAATGGGTGACTTTGTATCAGCTCCAATAAATATGAAAAATGAACCAATAAATAAAGTGCCTAACTATGGAACAGGTTTTGCACCATACTTTATATCACTATCTTTATGGATAGGTGCAATAATGATGTTCTTCGTTATCTCAGCTAAAACTGATGATGATGCTAATTTATCCAAGTTTGATAAAGTTATAGGTAAATACTTATCCTTTGGATTTATAGGTTTATTACAAGCATTACTTGTAAGTGCAGTTGTAATGGGACTAGGATTAACCCCAACAAGTACAGGTATGTATTTTGCATCCATAGTATTCTTATCATTGGTATTTATAGCAATAATTCAATGTTTAATATCCCTATTTGGAGATGCAGGAAGACTTTTAGGAATAGTATTATTAATACTTCAACTAACAGCTTGTGCAGGTACATTCCCGTTAGAGATAGTACCTAAATTCTTTAAAGTGATTAATCCATATATGCCATTTACTTATAGTGTAGAATTATTAAGAGAAGTTATTTCAGCCAATACAATTAATTATGGAATAGTCGGAAAAGATTTCTTAATCCTTGGAATTGTTCTTCTTGTATTTTTAACAATATCAATAGTATTTAAAAATGCAGGGGAAAATCTCCAAAATATAATTGAAGGAAGAAAAGGAAAATCAGTGGAAAATATAAAAGAACAATCAATGTAACAGTAAACTTATTATTACAAAAAATCCTAACAATAGCTGGTTGTAAAATATAAATGTTCGTGTTATAATGACAATACAATTGGTAAGACTCGTATATAATCGGTAATATGGTCCGAAAGTTTCTACCTGCAAACCATAAATTTGCAGACTACGGGGAGTTGTATTTTATTATAACTATAATCATTATAGTGATGAATCACAGCACCTCAATTTTTATTGAGGTGCTTTTATTTTTTGATTTTAATAAATCTAAGGAAGTAGCTAACCCTTAGATAAAATTAAAAGAATATCTAAAAGGAGATGAACTTATGAATAATGAAGAACTATTAACTAATGATATTGAATTAACTTATGGTGTTGATGATAACCCAACTTTAGTTAAAAAGATATTATTTGGTTTACAGCATATATTTGCAGCTTTTGGAGGGATAGTAGTAGTGCCTCTAGTAATAGCAAGTGCATTAGGATTTGATGCAAAAATAACTACAACATTAATAAGTGCAACAATTTTAGCTTCTGGTATTGCAACCATAATTCAAGCTAGAGGTTTCGGAGTTATAGGTTCAAGGGTTGCTTGTATCATGGGTACAGACTTTACCTTCGTTTCACCAGCTATTTCAGTGGGAACAGTACTTGGACTTCCAGGAATAATTGGAGCTACTATTTTAGGAGCATTCTTTGAAATTATTTTAAGTTACTTTATTAAACCACTTATGAAATTATTTCCGCCAATAGTTACGGGAACAGTGGTATGTTTGATTGGACTTACATTATTACCAGTATCTATTGATTGGGCTGCAGGTGGAGTTGGAGCTGCAGATTATGGTAGTATTAAGAATTTATCAATAGCCATGTTTGTTTTAATTTTTACCTTGATTTTAAATAGATATGGAAAAGGTATGGTTAGTAGTGCATCTATTTTAATTGGGATGGTTGCGGGATATATAATTTGTATTCCTTTAGACTTAGTGAGTTTTACAGCTATTAAAGAAGCTAGTTGGATTTCCTTCCCTAAAATATTTGAATATGGAGTAACCTTTGATATAAAAGCTGTAATTGCATTTATTCCAGCATATTTTGTAACTACTATAGAAACTGTTGGATGTCTTAAGGCTATTGGAGAAACTTCTCAGATACACATGGATGAAAAACGTGTGGGTGCTGGTGTATTGGCAGATGGTATAGGAAGTATGTTAGGTGGAGTAGTAGGTTCTTTCCCAAATACTACCTTTAGCCAAAATGTAGGATTAATAGCATTAACAAAGGTAGCAAGCAAACACGTTGCAGTTATGGCAGGAATAATTATGGTGATTTTAGGTTTCTTACCTAAACTAGCAGGTCTAATAAGTGGAATACCACAACCAGTTCTTGGTGGAGTTGGAATAGTAATGTTTGGAACTGTTGCAGCAGCAGGAATAAAGACTTTAAGTAGAGTAAGACTTACTGAAAGAAATCTACTTATAATAGCTACATCTATAGCTTTAGGTCTTGGAGTTACCTTTAGGCCAGATGTTATAGCACAATTACCAGAAGGATTAAAGATGATTTTCTCATCAGGAATATCTACAGGAACTATAACTGCTTTAATATTAAATTTAGTATTAAAAGAAGATAAAGTAGAGAAAATAAAAGTAGAAAAAAGTGAGGTGGCATAATGGAAACTTTAAAAAATCGCATATTAAAAGATGGACATGCGTTAAATGAATCTGTATTAAAGGTAGATTCTTTCTTAAACCATGGAGTAGATGCTAAATTAATGCAGGAAATAGGAACGACCTTTAAAGAACATTTTGAAAACCATGGAATAACTAAAATCTTTACCATTGAAAGTTCAGGGATAGCTCCTACAGTTATGACCGCACTTCAAATGGAATTACCAATGGTAACACTAAAGAAACAAACATCTAAGATTTTAAGTGGAGATGTATATCAAACTACAGTACATTCTTTTACTAAAGCTGTAGATTATGAGTTAACTTTATCAAAGAAATTTATATCACCAGAGGATAATATACTTATAATAGATGATTTCTTAGCCTATGGAGAAGCAGCACAAGGTGCTATAAGATTGGTAGAAGAAGCTGGAGCAAAGGTTGCAGGAATTGGAATAGTCATAGAAAAATCCTTCCAACCAGGTCGTAAAAATCTTGAAGATAAAGGTTATGAAGTATATTCACTAGCAAGAGTTAGTAAGCTTGGTAAAGATATTATAGAATTTGTAGAAGAAAAATAAAAAAAGGTGCATGGGCACCTTTTTTTATTTTGTAATACGCTAATATCCATATTGCATATTCATGAATCTCGCAAACCCGCACTATGACAACAAATAGTTAACTATATAACTAGTTTTATATATGAATAGTATCCTATATAAATATTTATATAGGGTTATATTTTCATATATATCTATTTACATAGTTTAAATTTTATCTAATAATTCTAGATAAATGATTTTGTTAATAAAATTGTAATAATATTCAATGTGGACTAATAAAATGAATGGAGTGATAAAATTTACAAGGAGGATTTTGTATGGGTGTTGCTTCATTAGTAATGGGAATTTGTAGTATTGTATTTGCTGTAATTTCATGGGGGTGCCTATGGTGGTTATCTCTAATTTTAGGCGTTGTAGGTGTAGTATTAGGAATTATAGACATGAAGAAAAAGAAAGAATCAGGTGAAGCTTTTGCAATGGCTAAAGGTGGATTTATATGTTCCATAATAGGAATATGTATGGCTATTATATTTTTAATATTTATTGTGGGATTAGCTTCATTAGGAGCAGCAGTATAAAATTATATCATTAAAAGATGTCTGTATAGGCATCTTATTTTAGTTACAAGGAGGTTAAAAGTTGAAAAGTGAAGGAATAATAAAAGAATATAATATTTTTAATGTGATATTAATTACTTTAGTAATAGCTATGATATTTTTACCCTTTATATCTAGAGCTGTGAATAAATTATTTCCTATTACCTATGGATGCCTTTCTTATAGAATTTTAGGAGAGCCTTGTCCTCTTTGTGGATTTACTAGAGATATGAGAAATATTATATCTAGTGATATTTTTGCTCCTAAGCTAAACTTATTATCAGTACCAGCAGTTTTATTAGGGATATTTGAAATTTTTTTTAGAATGAAAATATTATTATCAAAGAAAAAATTAATGGATAATAAATTTAGAATTAAGATAATAAAATTTGATGCTATATATCATATATTTATGTGCTTTTCTTTTATCATCTATGGAATTCTATTTTATATATTAGATTTATCAAGGATTTAGAAGATGTAATAATTATTTCATTTTTGCTCAGTATAATAATTCTATCCTTTGGAAAACTTAATATATAGTATAGTTAAAATCCACTGAAAAGGAGAATGCATTTAGTTATGAATACACGTGTACCTTATCATAATTATATAGTTGTAATACCAAATGGAGACGTATTAGGCTTTGGAGAAGAGGATGATGCAAGAAAATATGTGGCAGGATATTATGTAGGAAAAATAGAAGAATTATCAGATGATATAAGTAAAGTCTATGTTGATTATGGAACAGATCCCCTTCAAGCTTCAGTAGATATATGTACTGAATTAGGAGCCTATGAAGGAGATTGTATTATTTATGATTTAGATAGTTTCATAGAAAATATTCAAAACTCTGGTATATTTGAAGATGAAAAGGAAGAACTTATACTAAAGCTTATGCAAGAAAAAATAAATTTGAATATTAATGATTATCAAGTAGATGACCTTTTATATGATACAAAAGTAGTTCCTAATCGAGATTAAAATACAAAACTTTCCTAAGATAAAATAATTTAAATAAAATTTGAGCATGTCTCTATATTGGAGTACATGCTCAAATTTTATGAAAAATA
The DNA here is from genome assembly GCF_002295255.1 of Clostridium sp. UBA871. Taxonomy (NCBI): domain Bacteria; kingdom Bacillati; phylum Bacillota; class Clostridia; order Eubacteriales; family Clostridiaceae; genus Clostridium; species Clostridium sp. UBA871. Next base: position 303,781 of record NZ_DBFV01000003.1, read on the forward strand.
AATATATATTTGTAAAAATGTTACTTAATTAAGCATTAAATATGATTGTTCATAAGTCTGTTACGTGCCATAAGCATTTCCTCATCAAGGTGTGTTGTAGTACCAGCACAGTTTAACAGCATTGTGCTAATATCATCAGGCATTTCGCCCTCATATTTATATCTAAGCTTATGTTCTAGGCTTGCCCACGTATCCATTGAAATTGTTCTAAATTGAATCTCTACAGGAACATTTTCAACTTTCTTTGAAAAGAATACAGGAACACTAACAACTAAATGAAGGCTACGATAACCATTATCTTTTGGATTTTTTATGTAATCACGTTCCTTAATAATAGTTAAATCAGTTTGTGCCTTAATTGAAGCTGCAATTTCATAAACATCACTGAGAAAAGAGCAAATAACTCTAATTCCAGCAATATCAGTTAAAGTTTCTGCAGACTCAATAGAGAGTTCTAATCCTCTTCTTTGAAGTTTTTCAAGTATACTCTCAGGAGCTTTAAGTCTAGATTTCATATGTTCAATAGGATTATAAGAGTGAATACTTTTATATTCATCATTAAGTACTGCAAATTTTGTTTCGATTTCACGAAGGGCACAACGATATTTTAAAGAAAGAGATTTAAAATCTTCAATTTGGGTACTAAATTGTGAAATATCTATGTTTTTAAGATCCTTAAAAGGCAATTGTGGCATAATAAATTCTCCTTTGTATATGTATTAGGTCTTATAATAGTATAATATAAATTGCTTTTTTATTAAAGTGGGCATAAAATTAATATAGAAATATTAATGAGAAAATAACATAAGACTTTGGTTAATAAAAGGTAGTCAATGACTACCTTTATTTTATAAAAAATTAACTGACTCACTTAATACTTTCCCAATAGAATCGTGAATAACTAAGTCTGCTCTAGAATCAGCAGAAGTACTACTTTTATTTATAAGCACTAGATTTTTGCCTTTAAAATAGTTTATAAGATTAGCTGCAGGATAAACCACTAGAGAAGTTCCACCTATAATTAATGTGTCTGCTTTTGAGATAGCATCGATAGCTCCTTTAAGTACACTTTCATCTAAACCTTCTTCATATAAAACTACATCAGGTCTAACAGTTCCACTGCATTTAGGACAAGTAGGTATTCCCTTAGAATTTAAAATAAAATTCATATCATAGCTATCATTACACTTAATGCAATAGTTTCTATGAATTGAGCCATGAAGTTCAAATACATTTTTAGAACCAGCTGCTTGATGAAGTCCATCAATGTTTTGAGTAATGATTGCTTTAAGTTTGCCCATTTCTTCAAGGTTAGCAAGGGCTATATGTGCTCCATTAGGTTTTGCTTCAGGATATATAAGCTTTGCCTTATAAAAATTAAAAAATTCCTCAGGAAATCTTATAAAATAAGTATGAGAAACTAGTTGTTCAGGAGAAAGAGTCATGTTAAGTCTTGCGTTAAAAAGACCATTGGCACTTCTGAAATCGGGTATGTTAGATTCGGTAGATACTCCTGCTCCACCAAAGAATACTATGTTATTACTATTTCTTAAAATTTGTGTTAGTTTTTCTATTTCAGTATTCATATAATCATCTCCATAAATTATTTATTAATCCTATTATGACACGAAGTTATAGAAAATAAAATATACTTATAGAACATGTTGGATAATACTGTATTTGGTGTTATTATTAATAGTGGTATTAAAATGATAGTAAGGATATAAATGGATATTTAAATTGAGGCAAAAGATATCATATTAAGAAAAACAAAGTTAAAATATAAAGAAACACCATTTTACTATTACAGGTATAATAAAAAAATAATTAAATCGTTATACAAGGAGGTACTAAAGTTGGAAAATATAGTAGTACTATATCAATCAAAGTATGGAGCTACAAAAAAATATGCGGAATGGTTAGCAGAAGAGCTATCAAGTGACATAATTGAAACAAAACAAGCTGATATAGAACAAGTTGCAAAATACGATACAATTATTTTAGGTGGAGGTATTTATGCAACAGGTATAGCAGGAGTATCTTTTCTAAGAAAGCATTATGAAAAACTAAAGGGTAAAAGAATAGTAGTTTTTGCAGTGGGAGCATCTCCATATGATGAAAAAGCTATGACTGCTATAAAAGAGCGTAATTTTAAGGAGAAACTTAATGAAATCCCATGTTTTTATTGTCGTGGTGCTTGGAATGAGAAAAGTATGTCTTGGAAAGACAAAACCCTTTGTAATATTCTTAAAAAAGCTGTTGCAAAAAAAGACTCTAACAAATACGAACCTTGGGAAGCTGCATTAATGCAAGCAATTGGCTCTAACTTCGATTGGACAAATAAAGAAAATCTTAAGCCGCTTATTGAGTTTATACAAAAAAATTATAATGATATTTGAGATATGAGACATAGAGTAGGCTAATAACTATGACTTATAACCATAAAGTTGAATATCACTCAAGTTTTTTCAACTTAAGTATGAACTACTCTCCATTGTTGACAGTTGTAATTAAGCTTATAATAAAAGTACTAAAAAGGCTCAAAGGCGGAGGTAGTGAATATGAATAGATTAAATATTGGAGAGACTATTTTACATTTAAGGAAAGAAAAAAAGGTTACTCAAGAGCAGTTGGCAAGTATGATTGGAATTTCAGCAGGAGCAGTAAGTAAATGGGAGACTGGAAATTCAACACCAGATATTTCTTTATTAGCGCCATTGGCAAGAGCATTGGATACCTCTTTAGATGTTTTACTTTCCTTTCAACAAGAACTTTCTGAAGTAGAAGTAATTAATATAAAAAAAGAATTAGTTGAAGTATTTTTACATCAGAGTTATATGGATGGTGAATTAAGATGTAAAGAATATGAGAAAGAATACCCTAATAGTGTATATTTAAAATTGATAATTGCACAATTGATTCAAATGTATTCTATGATGTCAGGTAATGTTTCAGAGGAATGTATAAAATCAAGAATGGAGTATTGCTTAACTTTGCTTTATCAAGTTACTGAAAGTAAGGTTTCAAAGTATATATCAGTAGCTTTATTTTCTATTGCTAATATACAAATGACCTTAGAAAACTATGAAGAAAGTGAAAAGGCCCTTAAGGAATTATCAAATTCATTTATAGATCCCATGGTACTATATTCGTCATTGTTACAGAAGCAAGGAAAGAACAAAGAAGCGGAAAATATGTGCAAAGGAATGCTTATACAGTATTTAAATCAAAGCAATGCAATGATAGCAATATTAGCAAGGCTCTCAAAAGGTGAACATAATTATGAAAAGGCAGTTTTCTATTTAGATGCTCTAAATCAAGTAGAGAGTATATTTAAAATAGGGATGGGTTCAGGAGCATATAATTACTGTAGGCTATATATTGAAATAGGGGACAAGGAGCTTGCTGCAAAATGGTTTAACAATTATGTAAAAGAGCTACTTTCTACAGAATATGATTATAGCAATAACCCTTATTTTGAAAATCTTAAACTAGAGGTAAATGTGGAAGGGCAGAAGATAATAAGAAAAAAACTATTTCAATCACTTATGGATGAAGAAGATTTGAAAGTATTATGTGGAAGCCTAGAGTATGAAGAGGCAATTAAGGCACTAAAAAATACTGTTTCTGAAATGTAAAAGTGGATTTTGTATGTTCATCAGAAAAGTAAAATAAATAATATGTGAGTTTTGACTTTGAGATATTCATTGAACTCTATTTTGAAAAAAGAGGGTAATGGAACATTTATTTACATTTTTTTAATGCATGGGAAACATGTTGAGAAAAAGGGATGATACTTGTTAAGGTAATCAATACTATCCAAGGAAATAAAAAGGGGCAAATTATGGTTTATTATAATGAAATATATTATGATTCTGCCTATGGAGTTATGGAATATTATCCATGTAAGAAGGAGATTATCTATTTAGAGATTAATGTTGAATAAGTAAAAGATTACAGTATAATTTTCATGTAAATAAAGTTTAATATAATATAAAGGCTATTATATTAGGTATATAAATAAAGGGGATAGTAAAAATATATCGTAGCAGATGTAAAATTAATAAAGTGAGGTAGTATTTATGAATTTAGAAATGGTCACAATAGCAGTAGCAGAGTTAGAAGAATCAGAAAGATTTTATAAAGAAATTTTAGAATTAAAAGAAGTACAAAGAATAGATACTCCGGAAGGAATACACATTATTTTCTTAAAGGATGAAGAGTCTGGAACTATTGAATTAATAGAATATCCAAATAGCTTTAAAGAATTAAAAAAAGCTAATGGTTCAAATATCTCTATTGTATTTAATGTAAATAATTTCAATGAAGCGGTAAGAAAATTAGAAGAACAAAATGTAAAGGTGATTAATGGACCTATGGAAAATTATATATTTATAAATGATCCAAATGGCGTGAAAATTGGAATTAGACAAAGGCATTAAAAGATACATTAGCATGAAAAGATTAATTTGTCATGGTGATAAATGTAAATTTCATACTATGAAATTATAAATAATAGTAATGCAAATAACCAGTTAATTTATTTNNAAATAAATTAACTGGTTATTTTATTTTTAGATATAGATAAATTATAAATGTAAATATAATAAACTCTTCAAAAAAATTATTGATAAATTTATTTTTTATAAAACCTTAGATAAGAAATCTATAGTTCTAGAGTTTTTAGGATTTCCAAAAAGTTCATCTGGAGTGCCTTCTTCTAGAATTTTTCCTTCATCCATAAATAAAATTCTATCTCCAACTTCTCTTGCAAAGCCCATTTCATGGGTTACTACCACCATGGTCATACCTTCTTTGGCCAGTTCTTTCATAACATTTAAAACTTCACCAACCATTTCAGGGTCTAAAGCAGAAGTAGGTTCGTCAAATAGCATTACATCTGGACTCATGGCTAAAGCTCTGGCTATTGCTATCCTTTGCTTTTGTCCACCAGATAAGGAGCTTGGATAAGCACTAGCTTTATCTGTTAGACCTACCATTTTTAAAAGAGATAGAGCTTTTTCATTAGCTGATTGAACCTTTTCACCTTTTACCTTAATAGGTGATATAGTTATGTTTTCTAATACTGATTTATGAGGAAAGAGATTAAATTGCTGGAATACCATTCCCATTTTTTCTCTTAGTTTATTTATATTAGACTTTTTATCAGTGATATTATTTCCTTCAAATATAATTTCTCCTGAAGTCGGCTCTTCTAGTAGATTAAGACAACGTAAGAAGGTAGACTTACCAGAACCAGAAGGGCCAATAATTACAACAACTTCTCCTTTAGTTATATGTTCATCAATTCCCTTTAAAACTTCTAGTTCTCCAAAGTTTTTCTTTAAATTTTTAACGTGAATCATTTCCTTTAAGTCTCCTTTCTGCATAAGCCATTAATCTTCCTAGAGTAAATGTTAGGATAAAGTAGCAGATTGCTGCTACAATTAAAGGCTCAAAGTTTCTATAGGTGGCACCTGTAACTAGCTTAGCACCATAAGTAATTTCTGCTACACCTATAGCTGATGCCATAGATGATTCCTTTATTATAGCCACAAACTCATTACCAATAGCAGGTAAAATATTTCTTATGGCTTGTGGTAATATAATATGTTGCATGGCCATTCTTTGATTCATACCTAGACTTCTTGCAGCCTCTAATTGTCCTTTATCTACTGCATCAATTCCACTTCTTATTATTTCTGCCACATAAGCTCCTGAGTTAAGTGAAAGTGCTATTACACAAGCTACTAAAGGAGTAAGCTTAACTCCAAAGGAGGTTGTACCAAAATATACTATAAAAATTTGTAGTAATAAAGGTGTTCCTCTTATGAATTCTATATAAATAGAAGCTATAACCTTAGGAATAGGTACTTTTAATACAGATAACTTTGACCTTTTCATGAAGCAAAGAAGGGTTCCTAGGATTGCTCCAAATAGAACTGATAGCATTGCTACTAATAAAGTCCATTGAATACCTTCTATAAACACTGGATAATATTTTTCTAAAAACTTAAAACTTAAATTAGACATAGCTTCCTCCTTTGTAGCTAGTAAAAATTATTGAGCTGTAACCTCATCTTTACTTAATTTTATAGCTTCTTTATAAAACTCTTGTATTTTACCTTCAGATTCTAATCTTTCTAATGTTTTATTAACTGCTTCTAGTAAAGTAGCTTGTCCCTTTGGAAGAGCTATAGCAGAACCACCACCGGAAGTATCATTAATTTTTTCTTTTGCAACAGCTAATTCTTCATGAACTATAGCTTGTATATCAGCTACTGGAAGTTCAACAATTACTGCATCTAAGTTTCCAGCTATTAAATCTTGAATTAAAGTTGGAACTTGTGCTAATAGCTTAACATCAGCATTTTCAATTCCCTGAGCTAAAGTGGCTTGTGTAGAACCATTTTGAGCTCCTACTTTTTTACCTTTTAAATCATCAATACTTTTAATAGTTTCAGAATTGTTTTTATTTATCAATATTCCTTGTTCTGCTTGAAAATATATATTTGAGAAATCTATAACTTCTTTTCTTTCTTCATTAACTGATAATCCAGACACTCCTAAATCAATGATTCCATTTCTTGTAGCATCACAAATAGTGCTAAATTCCATCTCTTGAATTTCGTATTCTACACCCAAATCTTTAGCAATTTCACTTACTAGAGATATGTCTAGACCAACGGTTTTCTTTTCACCATTTTCCATTATAAAGAATTCATAAGGTGCGTAATCAACACTCATACCTACTTTTAATTTTCCTTCTTTTTTTATTTTAGATAGCAAGTCCACCTCTTCTTTATTACCGCATGCCATTAAAGATAGTGACATGGTACCTACCATAGCTAGTGCAAAAATTTTTTTTAGTATACCTTTTTTCATTGTTGTATCCCCCTTGTATAATAATTTATTACCGTTGCATAATTATACAACTATAACTTATAAATATGCAATAGTTTTTTAATATTTTTTTTAAAAAGATTTATATTAATTAAAAAAATTTATATTTATTTAAGTTAAAATACTATATTAGGGGAAAATAAATTATGAAAACCATTGTGAACTCAATGGTGACGTGATAATATTACTATGTTGTTAAAATGAGAGCTTATTACTAAATAGTACAGCTCTAGAAAACTTATTTATGTTAAAATCAAGAGGAGTAAGATTATGAAATTATCAGAAAAAGCTAAGAATCGACAAATGAATAAAGAAGCTATCATTTCTATTATTTTGTATATACTTTATTTTATGTGGTGGTATGTTACTGGCTTTGGGCTAGGAAGTGGAGATCCATCTACTTATAAATATGTAATGGGACTACCATTGTGGTTTGTATTAAGTAGTTTTGCAGGACCAATAATACTTATTGTAGCAGTAACATTTACTGTAAAGTATTTATTTGTGGATATGGATTTGGAAAATGATGAAGAACAAAAGAATAATCATAAGGAAAAATAAAGTGGGGAATGTAGTATGGAAAAAATGTTAATTGTAATACCAATTATTCTTTATTTAGCATTAAACTTATTTGTAGGAGTTTGGATTAGTAAAAATTCAGCAAAAGAAAATGCTAAAAATGGATTTATAAATAATTACTTCATAGGTGGAAGATCTATGGGAGGGTTTGTTCTTGCCATGACATTAATTGCAACTTATACTAGTGCTAGCAGTTTTATTGGTGGACCTGGAATTGCTTATTCTGTAGGATTAAGTTGGGTATTTGTAGCAGTAACTCAAGTTCCAACAGCATTTTTAACACTAGGAATCTTAGGAAAAAAGCTAGCTATAATATCAAGAAAAATTAATGCTGTAACAGTTACAGATTATTTATACAAAAGATATAAATCACCCACAGTAGTTATAATGGCATCTATTGCTTTAGTAATATTTTTTATTGTAACTATGGTGGCACAGTTTATTGGAGGAGCTGTACTATTCCAGTCTATTACAGGATTTTCTTATTTGGTAGGACTAATTTTATTTGGTACAATAGTAATTATATATACTACCATAGGAGGCTTTAAAGCAGTAGTTGTTACTGACACCATTCAAGGAATTATAATGATAATAGGTACAGGACTGATTATTTACTCTATTATAAAGGTTGGCGGGGGAATGGATACTATTTCAGCTACTTTAAATGAAGTTAATCCAGTATGGAATACCCCTTTATCTGGAGAACATTTTAGTAAAGGATACATCATGTCCTTTTGGGTATTAGTAGGAGTAGGAACCCTTGGACTTCCTCAAAACACAGTTAGAGCTATGGGGTTTAAGAATAGTAAATCCATGCATGATGCTATGATTTATGGAACAGTAGTATTTTTTATTTTAATGTTTGGAATGCTTTTAGCGGGAGTACTTTCTGCAGCAATTCTTCCAAAGGGAATTACAAATTCAGATACTGTTATTCCAACTTTAGTTATTAATATTATGCATCCTGTAGCTGCTGGAATATTTCTTGCAGCACCACTAGCAGCAGTTATGTCAACGGTATCTTCTATGTTAATCTTATCGTCTGCTGCAATTATAAAAGATATATATATGAACTATATTATGAAAAATGATGATGTAAAAGAAGGTAAAGATTTTGAAAAGAAGATATCAAAAATGAGTTTATGGTCCACAGCAATTATAGGGCTTATAGTGTTTATTCTTGCAATACAACCTCCAGCATTACTTACTTTTATTAATCTATTTGCTTTTGGTGGATTAGAGGCTGCTTTCTTTTGTCCAGTGGTCTTTGGTTTATATTGGAAAAGGGCTAATGCTATGGGTGCTATAATATCTATGATTTGCGGTGTTGGTTCCTTTATAATATTTTACGTCACAAAGTTTGCACCAATGGGAGTTCAACCTATTGTTCCAGCTCTTGTGGTAGCTATAATTACATTCTTAATGGGAAGTTATATTGGGAAAAAACCAGATAGAGATGTAATAGAATTATTCTATGGTATAGAAGAATAAAGTGTTTAAATGAGTTTAGAGTTATATCAAAACAAAATTAATGTTAAATTAATATTGAACTTATATTTATTTTAAATGAATGTACAATATTTAATTAAGATTAGAAAATTGTTTTGATATAACTCTTTTTTAGTTTCCTATCTTCAATAGTATTCAAAAAATACTAGTAAGTTTTTAATTAAAGATGATACTACAAAATAACTTAAGGTATAATAGAATAATATAGAATTAGAGTTTATTTATAGGGGGTAGGGAAAAATGACCAATATATATTTTGTTAGACATTGTGAGCCTGACTTTTCAATTCATGAAGATTTAATTAGACCATTAACGGATAAAGGATTAAAAGATAGTAAAAGGGTAGCGGAAGTATTAAAAAGTAAAAAAATACATGGAATTTATTCAAGTCCATATAAACGTGCAATAGATACGGTTAAAGAGCTAGCTGATGTGTTAAATTTAAAGGTAGTAGCTAAAGAGGATTTAAGGGAGCGGACTATTAAAGATCAATGGATAGATGATTTTAATGAATTTGTAAAATGTCAATGGGAGGATTTTGAGTACAAGCTTTCTAAGGGTGAATGTCTTAGACAGGTGCAAGAGAGAAATATAACAGCATTAAAAGAAATATTAAATGAGAATAAAGGCAAAAATGTAGTAATAGGAACTCATGGCACAGCTTTAAGTACAATATTGAATTATTATAATAAAACCTTTGGTTATGAGGAGTTTAATAGAATAAAAAGTATTATGCCTTGGATTATTGTTATGGAATTTAAGGGTGAGGAATTTATAGGATTTAAAGAAATAGATATAGATTAATGGAGGAGGAACAAAATTGAGAATACTTCATACTGGAGATTGGCATCTAGGAAAAAATCTAGAGGGTCAGAGTAGGATGGATGAGCAAGAAGAGTTTTTAAAGGACTTTGTAAATATTGTAGAAGAAAATAATATAGATTTGGTTATTATTGCAGGAGATGTCTATGATACAAGTAATCCACCAGCTAGAGCTGAAAAAATGTTTTATGATACTTTAAAGAGAATTTCTAGAAATGGTGAAAGGCTAACCCTTGTAATATCGGGAAATCATGATAATCCAGAGAGATTAGTGGCAGCAGGTCCTTTAGCTATGGACCATGGAATAATTATGGTGGGAACTCCAAAAACTGTAGTTCAACCAGGGAGCTATGGAAAACACAGACTTATTGAATCTGAAGAAGGGTTTATTGAAATTGAAGTTAATGAAGAAAGAGCAGTTATATTAACAGTACCCTATCCCAGTGAAAAAAGATTAAATGAAATATTGTATAGTGGCATGGAAAGCGAAGAAGAAAAATTAATGTCTTATAGTGATAGAATACATGAATTATTTCACACTTTAGAAGGTCATTATAGAGAAGACACTATAAATTTAGTAGTATCACATCTATTTGCCATGGGAAGTGAAGAAAGTGGTTCAGAGAGAAGCATACAACTAGGAGGAAGCTACATAGTAAATGGCAGTTGTTTTCCAGAGTCAGCTCAATATATAGCTCTTGGTCATGTGCATAAGCCTCAAATAGTTCCTGGAACTAATAAAAGAGCACGATACTCAGGTTCACCTCTTCATTATAATAAAAAGGAAATTAGCTTTAAAAATAAATGTTTTATAGTAGATGTGAAGGCTGGAGAAGATAGCCTTATAGAAGAGGTGGAAATAAAGGTTTATAAGCCCATTGAGGTGTGGAAATGTAATGGAGTAGAGGAAGCTATCTTAAAGTGTGAGGAAAATAAGGATAGAAATTGTTGGGTTTATCTTGAAATTTCTACAGATAGATATATAAATGAAGATGAAATAAAGAAAATGAAGATATTAAAAAGAGATATCCTAGAAATTATGCCTAAGATTATAGGGGTAGAGGAAGAGGATGAAAATGCTAGGAGTCTTTCTGAAAAATCCTTTGAAGAGATATTTAAGGATTTTTATAAAAGAGAAAGAGGAGTAGATGCAGAGGATGAAGTGGTTGATTTACTTATGTCTATAATCTCAGAAGAAGGAGGCGAAGATAATGAAACCAATTAGTCTTAAAATTAAGGGATTAAATAGCTTTAATGAAGAGCAATTTATAGATTTTGAAAAACTTACGGAGCAAGGCTTTTTTGGTATATTTGGACCTACTGGCAGTGGGAAATCTACAGTATTAGATGGAATAACTTTAGCTTTATATGGAGAGGTTTCAAGAAAAAGTTCAAACTTTATAAATACTAATTGTGATAGCCTAGCTTTAAGTTATACCTTTCAAATTTCAGGAGCAAAGCCTAAGAGATATGTTGTAGATAGAGAATTTAAAAGGGATAAGAAAACGGGTAATCCTATATCAGGAAAATGTAAGATAATAGATATGACTTTTGAGGAGCACATAATTTTAGCAGATAAGGTGAAGGAAGTTACTGCAGCTTGTAGAGAGATTATAGGATTAAGTTTAGAGGATTTTACTAGAACTGTAGTGTTACCTCAAGGGAAATTTAGTGAGTTTTTAAGGTTAGAGGGTAGAACGAGAAGAGATATGCTTGAGAGGTTATTTAACTTACAAAAGTATGGTGATAATCTTTCAAGTAAGCTTAAGGCTGAAGTAATCAAGGAAGAAAGTAAATACAAGGAGCTATCTGGTGAGCTTAAGGGCTATGAAAATATAAATGAGGATACATTAAAAGAAAAAGAGGATGAACTAAAAGCTTCAACAGATATACTAAAAAAAGGTAATGAGGAACTTAAGAAGTTAGCAGAAGATTTTAAGGAAAAAGAAGAAGTTTGGAAGTTAAGCTTAGATATTAAAGACTATGAGGAAAAGAAAAAAGCTCTAATGGGAAAAGCTGAAGAAATAGAAGAGTATAAGGAAAAACTAAAAATTGGTGAAGGTGCAGCTAGGGTTTTACCTTATATAGAAAGCTATGAAAATACTCTAAGAGATTTAAAAGCCTCGAAGGAAAAGGAAAATGCCTTAAATCTCCAATATGAAAAATTAAAAGTAGAAAAAGATGAACTAGAAAGTAAGTGGAATTTTTGGAGAAAGAAAAAGGATAAGGAATTACCTGACTTAAAAGTAAAAGAAGAAAAGGTTAAGGATGCTTTAATAGAAAAGAAAAATTTAGATGCTTTAAAAGTTAATATTAGTGAGTTAAGAGAAAGTGTTAAAAGTTTAAATGAGCAGGAACAGAAAGCTCAGGGAGAAATAGATATTTTAGATAAAAGAATTCTTAAAGGTGGAAATGTTATAAAAGAAACTGAGATGAAGTTTGAAGCCCTTAAGATAGATAGTGACTTAAAGGAAAAGGTTCAAAGGGGTATTAGACTTAATGAAAGATTTTTAGACTTAAAAGCTTTAGTAGATAAAGATAGATTAACCTTAACAAAACTTAAAAAGTTTATGGAAGAAGAACACGTAAAAGAGGATTTATGCAGAGATGAACTTAGTAAAAAGGAAGCATTGCTTATAGAAAAGGAAGAGGAGTTAGAGAAACTAATTAATACTTGTCCAGGAGAATCTACTGATCTTTTGAATCTTCAAAGAAGGATATCTGAGGAAACAGAAAAGACTAAAAGATATAGCCTTGCAACTGAAGTTATTATAAGCTCAGAAGAAATTATTAAAAATTTAAGGGAAGCAGTAAATAAATATGAGAAAAATAAGTCTAGGATAGATGAGGCCATTAAAGGTTTAAAAGCAGAAATATTAGAGCTACAGGTTGAGACTTTAGCAAGTGAGCTTAGAGAAAATTTAAATAAGGGTGAACCTTGTCCTGTTTGTGGTTCTTTAGAGCATCATGTTGAGAATATAAGGCATATAGAAAACCTAGACTTAACTGGAAAAAATGAAAAACTGCATGACTTTGAAAATCAACTTAAGGAAATAGAAATGAATATTACTAGGGACAACACTAAAATCTTAAATTTAGAAGAAAACATTAAGGCTAAAGAACTAGAAATAAAAGCTTTAGGGGATGATTTTAAAGTTGGGAATCTAGGAGTATTAGAAGAAAAATTTAAAGCACTAGATAAAGAACTTTCACAGTATAATAAAGATAAAGAAGTTTTAGAGACTGTTATAAAAACCTTAAAAGAAGAAAAACTATCCTTAGAAGGGAAAAGAAATACTATTAAATCAGTAGTAGAAGAAAAGGAAAAGCAATATAATGATGTAGAGCTAGAATTTAATAAAAATACTCTATCTTGTAGTGATTTAGAAAATGATATTAGTAGCATAAAAAATTCTATCAATGTAGAAAATTTTCAAGAAAAAAATGAAGAAATATTAAGGATAGAAAAAGAAAGAGAAGAGTTAGAAAAGAACATAAGAAAGTATAGAAAGGGATTAGATGATCTAATAGATAGCAAGGAATCCCTACAAATAAGCATAAATTCTCTTAGAGAAAACTTAGCTAAAGAAAAATCTGCTCTTATAGAAAAAGAAAAAAGTGCAGAGGAGAAGGAACTTCAAATAAAAGCTAAGGTAGGAGAACTCGATAATCTCAAGGACTTATTAGTGCAGCTTCAGGAAGAAATAAAGACTATAGAAGACTCCTTTAATGATTATGATAAGAAAAAGGAATCCATGGAAAAAGACTTTAAAAGCTGTAATGAAGCTTTAATAGAAATCATAAGTAAGGTTAGACAGTTAGATAAACGAGAGTCAGAAGAAAGAACTTACTTGAAGGATTGCTTAAGGAAGGAAAGTTTTGAAGATATAGAGCAGGTTAAATATAATGTAATTTCTAAAGTGGAAATAGAGAGATTAAAGACATTTATTGAAGAGTATAATAATAGCATATCCAAGGTTAATGGGGCTATTGAAAGTTTACTTATAAAGATAAATGGAAGAGAAGTAAGTGAAGAAGCTTGGCAGCAGGTTCAAGAAGAAAAGGCTATAAAAGAAGAGGAAATAAAAGCTTTTACGGAAGTAAATATAAGATGCTCAGAAGAAGTTAATTATATACAGAAAAAACTATTGGAGTTAAAGGAATTGTTAGATAAAAAAGAAAAATTAGATCATAAATTAGCTCTTCTAGATGATTTAGAAAAGCTATTTAAGGGTAAAAAGTTTGTTGAGTTTGTAGCTGCTACTAGACTTAAATATGTATCCATGGAAGCCTCTAAGAGACTTAAGGAAATTACTAGTGGAACTTATGGTTTAGAAGTAGATGAACAGGGTAAATTCATAATAAGAGACTATAAAAATGGAGGAGCCTCAAGAGATGCATCCACACTTTCAGGAGGAGAGACATTCCTAACATCCTTAGCTTTAGCCTTAGCACTATCCTCAGAGATTCAACTTAAGGGAACAGCGCCCTTAGAGCTATTCTTCTTAGATGAAGGATTTGGAACACTAGATGATGACTTACTAGAAGTAGTTATGAGCTCCTTAGAGAGGATTCATAATGATAAACTTAAGGTCGGAATAATAAGTCACGTAGAATCTATAAAAAATAGGGTACCAGTAAAATTAGTAATTACTCCAGCAGAATCAGGTAGAGGTGGAAGTAAAGTTAAGATTGAAAGAAGTTAATTGCAACAATGATTTTTAATGTTATAATAGATTATTGGCATTAAGAGAAATGTAAATGAGGATGTAACTTAAGATAAGAAGTTTTATTGGTTAAATACAAACTCTATGTATGGCAAAATAAATATGTAAAGTGAGAAAAAGATATGAGATATGAAAGATTAGAAAAGCAAATAAATAGGCTAGACAATGATATTGATTCTATGGGAGTAGCAAAGAAGTATTTATCAAATATTGATGAAATTAATGAGGTAATTAAAGAATTAAATGAAAAAAGAATAGGCCTTGCTAATGAGCTGTATTTTGAAGATCATTCATCCTATGCACAATGCTGTATAGAGATAAGCAATGTAATTGATAGACCTCTTGGTCAAGAATCACAGGCTGAATTACTTGAGACTATAAAAGAAATTTTTGGAAGAAAGTCTCCAAATGTAAGCAAAAAAAGTTATGGACTTAATGCTTGGCTTAAAGAACTGGATATAGAATATAAGTGGATTGAAAAAGAAAATGAAGATTGGGCTACCTTAATAATAAGTGGATTTGGATTACACGAATAAAATAAAAAAATATTCTTAATTTTATATTGACGAAATAAATATATTTGTATATTATAGATAATAATATCAATAATAGCTATGATGAGAAAAGTAGATATTTAATTTCTTTTACAGAGAGCTCCAGGTGCTGAAAAGGAGTAAAGAAGTATTTATCGAAACAAGGCTCTGAGCTTCATACGGATTCTTTAAAGATGATGCTATGACGTAGGTCTACGTTACAGGACTAGAGTATAAGTATTTTAAATACCGTACTTGATAAGATTGATATGGTGACATATCTATGAATTTAGGTGGCAACGCGAAGATATAACTCTCGCCCTAAGGACTATAACAGTCCTAGGGTGGGAGTTTTTTTACGAGCAAAGCGAAAAGTTGCTTTAGCAACGTCACTCCAAATTTTATATTTGGTTAAGTGAAAAACTATAAAATCTTAAAATTAAAATTTATATATAAATGGGAGGTGAATTTAGTAAAGCTTGAAAAAAGCTTTACTAAGAGGATATGTGTAATGAAAATGATTCTTTAAACTTTGTAGATAGACTAGTGAAGGAAGATATTAATGAGGGAAAATGTGATGAAATTCATACTCGGTTTCCTCCTGAACCTAATGGATATCTCCATATAGGAAGTGCTTATGCAATAAATATAAGCTATGGAATTGCTAAAAAGTATAACGGAAAATTCAACTTAAGATTTGATGACACTAACCCAGGTAAAGAAGACCATGAGTATGTAGATGCTATTATGGAAGATATGAAGTGGATGGGGTTTGACTATGAGGATAGACTTTTTTATGGTTCAGATTACAGTGAAAAAATATATAACTATGCTTTATATTTAATAAGAAAGGGAAAGGCTTATGTATGTAATTTAACTCCCGATGAAGTAAGAGAATATAGGGGAACTTTAACAACACAGGGTAAAAATAGTCCATATAGAGATAGAACTATTGAAGAAAACTTAGAGTTATTTGATAAAATGAAGGCTGGTAAATATAAAGAGGGAGAAGCTGTGTTAAGAGCAAAAATAGATATGGCAAGTCCCAATATGAATATGAGAGACCCAGTTATTTATAGAATATCCTATACGCAACACTATAAAACTGGTACTCAATGGTGCATATATCCTATGTATGACTATGCTCATCCAATTCAAGACTATATTGAAGGGGTTTCTCATTCCTTATGTTCTAATGAATTCAAAGATCATAGACCCCTTTATGAATGGGTTTTAAATGAGTTAGATTTAGATAATCCAAAACCAAGACAAATTGAATTTGGAAGAATGAATTTAAGTGGAGTAGTTACAAGTAAGAGATATTTGAAGATGTTAGTAGCTAGTGGAGAAGTTGATGGATGGGATGATCCAAGACTTTCAACTTTAAAGGGAATGAGAAGAAGAGGGTATACACGAGAGGCAATTTTAAACTTTTTGAGAGAAATTGGAGTTGCTAAGGCTGATACTTTAGTAGATGTTGCTATGCTAGAGAACTCTTTAAGACAAGATTTGAAATTAAGGGTACCTTCTGTTATGGCAGTTCTTGATCCAATAAAAGTTGTAGTAACAAATTTACTAGAAGAACATTTAGAGTATTTAACCATTGAAAATAATGGTGAAAATGAAGACTTAGGTAAGAGAGAGATGCCTTTTACTAGAGAATTGTATATTGAAAGAGAGGATTTTAGTGAAAATCCACCTAAGAAATATAATAGATTAGTATTAGATGGAGAAGTTAGACTTAAGGGAGCATATTTTATAAAGTGTAATGAGGTAATAAAAAATGAATCTGGTGAAATAGTAGAGCTTAGATGTAGCTATGATCCAGAGACTAAGAGTGGTAGCGGTTTTACTGGAAGAAAAGTTAAGGGTACAATTCACTGGGTAAGTGCAAAGTATGGAGTACCTTGTGAAGTTAGATTGTTTGAGAATTTATTTAATGATGCTCCATCAGGGGATAATTTATTTGAATATATAAATAAAAATTCCTTAGAAGTAAAGAAAAATGCAATTATTGAACCAGCAGCGCTTAGACTAAACGAAGAAGGTAGATTTCAATTTATAAGACATGGATACTTTATAAGAGATACTAGATTATCTAAAGAAAAACTAGTATTTAATAGAACTGTATCTTTGAAGAGCTCTTATAAAAAGTAAGTCAGTGTATATAAGAAAAATCCATTAAAAATAAAGTATAGAAAATAGCCCAAGGGATAAAGAAAATCCTTTGGGCTATTTTTATATAAGTAGGATAAGAAATTACATTAGTTTTTCCTGTATTATTTTGTGTAATTATCGAAATAACCTTGGATGAAGATTATAGGAGTTCCCTTATCTCCACTTCCAGAAGTTAAGTCAGATAATGAACCTATAAGATCAGTAAGTCTTCTTGGAGTAGTACCTTGTGATTCCATAGCACCTACTAAATCAGATTCTTTATTTTTAATATATTCAGAGATAGCAGACTTAAGTTCTTCACCTTTTAAATCAGCAAAGTTATTATCAGCAAGATATTTTAACTTAACTTCATTTGGTGTTCCTTCAAGTCCTGGAGTATATGCAGGTGATACAACTGGGTCTGCAAGTTCCCAAATCTTACCTACTGGATCTTTGAATGCTCCATCTCCATAAATCATAACTTCAACAGTTTTTCCAGTTTTATCTTTAATCATAGCTTGTATGTCATCAACTACTGGTTGGCAGTTACGAGGGAAAAGTTTAACTGTTTCCTCTGTAGATTTGTTTGAGCCTAAAAGTCCATAAGCTTCATTGAATCCACTACCATCAATTGATGAAGATAAAATATCATCAAGACTATAAATCTTTTCTCCACCATTTGCTTTAAGTATTTTCTTAGTTCTGAATCTAGTGTGAATGTCACAAGTAAGTACATTCTTTGTATAATCTAATATAGTTTTTGGATTATTTGAGAATATAACTTCACACTCTATTCCATAGCTTTCAACTAGAGATTTGTAATACTCAATATAATCAACACCGGTAAATGGATGTTTATTAAATCCAAAGTGTTCACGGAATTGCTTTTCAGTTAGAACATCTGTCCAAGGATTAACTCCTTTTTCATCTAGGATATCTAAGTCTACTAAATGGTTACCAACTTCATCAGAAGGATAGCTAAGCATTAAAACAATTTTTTTAGCACCCTTTGCAATACCACGAAGGCATATAGCAAAACGGTTACGGCTTAATATTGGGAATATTACTCCCACAGTATCTTCACCAAACTTTGAGCTTACATCTTTAGCAATATTATCTATAGAAGCATAGTTTCCTTGTGCACGAGCAACTACAGATTCAGTTACAGTAACTACATCTTTATCATTAATTGAGAAACCTTCAACTTTAGCAGCAGTTAGCACGCTATCTACAACGATTTCTTCAATGTTATCTCCTTTGTTTATGATTGGGCAACGAAGTCCTCTAACAACAGTTCCAACGACTCTTTCCAATTATAACATCTCCTTTATGTAAAATTACATTAATTTTTAAAACCTACACTTGTAATATACACCATTTTAGTGGTATAAGTAAAATAAATAGATTAAATAGTAGATATAAGGAGTGCTTATATGATAAGTAAATTAGATTTATATAAGGTGTTTTGTATGGTGGGAAAGCATGAAAGTTTTTCAAGAGCTGCTAAAGAGTTATACATGACTCAACCCGCAGTAAGTCAATCTATTATGCAATTAGAAAGAGAACTAGATATAAGGCTTTTCACAAGAACTTCTAAAGGGGTTATACTTACAAATGAGGGGCGAATTTTATTTGAATATGCTAGCTCTGCCATGAATTTGATACATGTTGGAGAAGATAAACTTTTAAAAATTAAAAATATGATGATAGGAGATTTAAAAATAGGTGTAGGAGATACCATATCAAGATATTTTTTATTACCCTATTTAGAACAATTTCACAAGGAATATCCCAATATTAAGTTTAAAATAATAAATGCCACAACCTTAGAGCTTTGTGCTAGTGTAAAGTCAGGGGAAATAGATATTGCAATTTGTAATTTTCCTATTGAAGATTCTGCACTGGAACTTAGAGAATGTATGGATATTCATGATATATTTGTCTGTGGAAATAAGTACAAGAACCGTTGCTCTAAACCCATTAGCCTCGAAGAAATAACAGAATTACCATTAATATTATTAGAATCTAAATCTATATCAAGGCAATACATAGAAAAATATATGTTATCTAAAGGAATTAAAATTACTGCTGAAATCGAATTAGGATCTTATGATTTATTATTAGAATTTGCAAGGGCAAACTTAGGAATAGCCTGTGTTATTAAAGAATTTTCAAAAGAATATTTAGAAAAGGGAACAGTATATAAAGTGAAATTAAAAGAAGAAATACCTAAAAGAAGTATAGGGCTATGTTTTTTAAAGAGTGTGTCCCTTTCTCCCGCAACTACAAAATTTATTGAAATACTAGAGCATAAAACAGACATATAGGACAAAAACATATACAAAAATAGAATATACCCTGAAAGCTTAACACACAAAATAGAGGATTACTTTACAGGGTATTTTGTATTAACTAAAAATGACTACTTACTTCTTCTCTTTCAATTCTTTTTACATCTTTTAATCTTAAATGAGTTACGTCCATAATTTTATCATAGGATTCTCCATCTATAAGCATTTGTTTAGCTTTTTCACGTAGCTCAGGGTTATCTTCTAATTTCATAAATTTAACCTCCTTCAACATTTCGTTCAACCTTATTTTGTGATTATTATAAAAAACTATTCATATATATAGGAGCGCAATTAGGTATTTATTGAATGGTATAGTTGAATTTGTAAATCCGCAATGTTATAATAAATATAATTTAATAGATAGCTAGGGGTGCCAATTTGGCTGAGAAGGAAAGTCCTAACTCTAAGAACCTGATATGGTTAGTACCATCGGAGGGAAGCAAATAATAAGTCTTATTTTTATATAAAATAAAAGTCTTGCTTATGCAAAATTAGTATTTTTATAAAAGCTTAAGTAAAGATATAATTTTAATTATTAATATCTAAACTTAAATAAGAAGATATTGTTATATGAGTTATTGAGATTCTCAACACCTAGCATTTGTTAGGTGTTTTTTATTTGTAAAAATAAGTTAGTTAATGTACATAGGTATTGAAAGAAGGTGAAAATATGAAGGTTAATGGAAAAAGTGTAGATATGAATGGAATAACTACTATAAGCAGTTTGCTAAGTAAGTTAGATGTTAATGAAGAAAAGGTAGTAGTGGAATTAAATAAAGAAATAGTACCAAGAGAAAATTATTGGGAAATATATTTAAAAGAGGAGGATATTATAGAAGTTATATCTTTTGTAGGGGGAGGCTAAAGAGAAATTATAAATATATTTCAAAAGACTTTTACAGAAAGATATAGAGTGGTGGATTTGTTTGAAAGAGAAAATTAAAATTAAAGTTAATGAAAACATAGAAGAAGTTAATAAGGGTGAAACTTGTCTTCGTTTAAAAGATAGGCTTAAGCCTAGTTGTGATGTGGTGATACTAAATGGATTTCCTTTAGTTAAAGATAAGATATTAAAGGAAGGTGACAACATTATTTTTATAAAGAGAGGACAAGTTCCAAGTAAAAGTGAACTTAGAGGTGTTATGATGGCAAGGCATACACCAGGGGTACATGAAAAAGTATCAAAGGCAAGAGTAGCCATTGCGGGTGTAGGGGGCCTTGGGTCCAATATTGCTATATCCTTAGCTCGGTTAGGAGTGGGATTTATAAGAATAATAGATTTTGATGTGGTAGAACCATCAAATTTAAATAGACAGCAATACTTAATAAGAGATATAGGAGAATATAAGGTTATTGCTTTAAAAAAACAACTCTTAGACATAAATCCATTTATAGAGATAAATGAAAAAATCGAAAAAATAGAAAAGGGGAATATAAAAGAATTATTTGAAGATGTAGATATTGTGTTAGAAGCTTTTGATAGTGCAAATTATAAAGCAATGTTGTGTAATGAGATATTAACTAAAGTTAAGGAATCAGTCCTTATAGCATCATCAGGTATGGCAGGTTTTTATTCTTCTAATGATATACAAACTAAAAAGATAAACAATAGGTTTTATATTTGTGGAGATGGAGTAAATGAAGCTAAAGAAGGATCTGGACTCATGGCACCAAGGGTAGCAATATGTGCAAATCATATGGCAAATATGGCACTTAGAATTATGTTGAAAGAAGGGGAAAGTTAAAATGGAAGATATGTTAAAAATAGGTGGAGTAGAATTAAAAAATAGATTATTTGTAGGTACAGGTAAGTATCCGTCTAATAAACTTATAAAGGAAGTCTTGAGTGAAAGTAATTCACAGGTTATTACCTTGGCCTTAAGAAGGATAGATTTAGATAATAAGGAAGAAGATATTTTATCTAATATACCTAAGAATGTTATTTTATTGCCTAATACATCAGGGGCAACTAATGCAGAAGAGGCAGTTAGGATTGCAAGAATTGCCAAAGCTATGGGATGTGGTAACTGGATAAAAATTGAGGTTATATCGGATTCAAAGTATCTGCTTCCGGATAATGAAGAAACTATAAAAGCTACAGAAATATTAGCTAAAGAAGGATTTACAGTACTCCCATATATGTGTCCAGATTTATATGCAGGGAGAAGATTAATAGAAGCGGGAGCATCGGCGGTTATGCCTTTAGGAGCACCGATAGGAAGTAATAGAGGTATAAGAACTAAGGAACTTATTGAAATAATGATAGATGAACTAGATATTCCAATTATAGTTGATGCTGGAATAGGAAAGCCATCACAAGCAATGGAAGCTATGGAAATGGGAGCAGCGGCATGTCTTGTTAATACAGCTATAGCTTCTTCAAAAAATCCAGCTAATATGGCAAGAGCCTTTAGTATGGCGGTAGAAGGTGGACGACTTGCTTATTTATCAAAATTTGGGACTGTTTCTAAAAGTGGAAATGCATCCTCACCACTCACAGGATTTTTAGGAGAGTAAAAAACTTTACACTAACGGAAAATTTGAGGAGATGAAAAAATGAGTTTTTATAGTACCATAGAAAAATTTAAGGATTTTGACTTTAATAGATATTGGAGTAGGGTAAAAGCAGAAGATGTAGAGAGAAGTATTAATGAAAAAAATCCAAATTATGAGGACTTGCTTAATTTATTATCACCAGTAGGAGAAAAAGTATTAGAAGATATGGCAGTAAAGGCAAGGGAATTATCGTTAAGACACTTTGGAAGAACTATTTTATTATATACTCCAATTTATATTTCAAATTATTGTGTTAATAAATGCTCTTATTGTGGATATAATCTTGAAAATTCTATAAGTAGAAAAAAGCTAACTTTGGAGGAAATAAAATCAGAATCAGAAGCAGTTGCTAAACAAGGATTTAAGCACATTATTCTATTAACAGGAGAAAGTCAAATTCATTCCCCAACTAGGTATATAGTAGATGCTATAAAAGTAATGAAAGAATACTTTCCATCTATAACCTTAGAGGTACAGCCTTTAAGTGAAGAGGATTATAAAAAAACTGTAGAAGTAGGAGCAGAAGGTCTTACTGTATACCAAGAAACCTATGATGAAGAAATTTATGATAGAGTTCATTTATCAGGACCTAAAAAGAATTATAAATTTAGATTAGATGCTCCAGAAAGAGGAGCAAGAGCTGGAATGAGAAGTATAAGTATAGGAGCTCTTCTTGGACTAGGTGATTTTAGAAGAGATGCCTTTTTCACAGCTCTTCATGGAGAGTATATTAGAAAGAAATATCCACATGTAGAAGTGACTTATTCACCTCCAAGAATCAGACCTTGTGAGGGAGGATTAAAGGAGTTAAACCCAGTGGAAGATAAAAAAATGGTACAAGTTATGTTAGCTTATAAAATCTTTGCACAGCAAAGTGGAATAAATGTTTCTACACGAGAAGATCATGAAATGAGAAAAAACCTTATACCTTTAGGAATCACCAAGATGAGTGCAGGTGTGTCTACAGAGGTTGGAGGTCATGCATTAAAAACTAAAGGTACATCACAATTTTCCATAAATGATGAAGGTTCAGTAGAAGAAATAAAAGAAATGATAATAGAAGCAGGGTTTCAACCAATATTTAAGGATTGGGAAAGAATTTGATTTACCTAATAACAAATAGGCATTTAGTTAGTGAAGAAAAATATTTTAAAACCCTGCAAGAAGCTTCACTGGCTGGTGTGGATAGAATAATATTAAGAGAAAAAGATTTAGATGATGAAGAATTAGAAAGGCTTTATTATAAAATAAAGGAGCTAGTAATTGGAAGTACTGAGATAATAATAAATTCTAATATGAAAATTTATGAAAAAGTAAAGGAAAGAACTGTTCATCTATCTTTTAAAGATTTTATGAATTTAGATAATAAAAAGAAATTTAATGTAGGAGTTTCTGTACATTCTTTAGAAGAAGGTATAAGGGCAGATAAAAAGGGGTGTAGCTATATACTAGCATCTCATATATTTTCTACCAAGTGTAAAGACGGATTAAAACCTAAGGGCGTTGAATTTATTCAAGAATTAAAGAAAGTAGTTACTTGTCCTATCATAGCTTTAGGTGGAATTTCAACAGAAAATGCTTCCAAGGTTATAGAAGCAGGAGCTGATGGAGTAGCATTAATGTCTACATTTTTTTATTGTGAAGACGTATATGATCTAGTTAGAACCTTAAAATACTAATAGTTATTTCTAAATAATAAAAATTATCCATTGCAAATATATCTTCTATTATAGTATCATTGTATTAAAGTTAGATTATTGAAATTTAAATTACAAGGGATATAGAAATAGAATATAAAATTAGAAGTTTTGCAATAATAGAAGATGGAGGTAATGAAAATGTTAAATATAGGATGTCACTTATCTACAACCAAGGGTTTTGAAAATATGGGAAAGGAAGCACTTTCAATAGGAGCTAATACCTTTCAATTTTTTACTAGAAATCCTAGGGGTGGAAAGGCAAAGGCTATAGATGAAAAAGATGTTGCTGCCCTTTTAAGAATAATGGAAGAAAATAAATTTAGTACTATATTGGCTCATGCACCTTACACATTGAATGCTTGTTCAGCAGATGAAAACACTAGAAAATTTGCATTAGAAATGATGACAGATGATTTATTAAGAATGGAGTACTTACCTAATAATTTATATAATTTTCACCCAGGTAGTCATGTTAAACAAGGCGTAGAAGTTGGAATTAATTATATTGTAGATATGCTTAATGCAGTTATTAAGCCGCAGCAGACTACTACTGTGTTATTAGAAACCATGGCAGGTAAGGGGACAGAAGTAGGAAGAAATTTTGAAGAAATAGCTGAAATTATTAATAGAGTAGAGCTAAAGGATCATATGGGAGTGTGTCTTGATACCTGTCACGTATATGATGCAGGATATGATATAGTTAATAATTTAGATGGAGTTTTAGAAGAGTTTGATAGAATAATTGGATTAGAAAAATTAAAGGCAATTCATTTAAATGATAGCAAAAATCCTTTTGAAAGTCATAAGGACAGACATGAAAAAATTGGTGAAGGTTCTTTAGGAATTGAAGCCATTACTAATATTATTAATCATCCTAAATTATGCAACTTACCATTTTTCCTTGAAACCCCAAATGACCTTGAGGGGTATGGCAAGGAAATAGAAATATTAAGAAGAAAGGCTCTTAGCTAGCAGCTAAGAGTCTTCTTTTCTTATAATTACAAATTGTTTTGTTCTACCCATGTTATAAGCAAGGCTTATCATAGACTTTTCTTCTTTAGTTAGACTTCTCTTGTACATTTTTTTAAATTGATCAAATACTCCATTCATATCAACTTTTTCTTTAACAGAAGAGGTACTTCTAGAAGGGTTAGTATATAATAAAGGCTTTATATTTTTATTGAAAATCATCTTTAATACTTCTGCTGTATAATAAGCATCATTACTCGCGTCATGAAAATCACCATGAAGGGGTATATCCAAAAGCTCAATTGCATTTTTAAGCCCAATTTTTATACCTTTTTTACTATTAAAATATTTTGATGCATGGCTTTGCACGTCGATATATTTAAGTGGAAGAGAGGTAGTAGATATATTATGAAATTTTATATTTCGTAAAAGTTCTTTTATATCTACTATCCCCCATACACAGAGAACTGCTTCTTCTTCACCAATAAATTTAGTAAATTTATCGTAAATATTAGGAAAGGTTTCTGAAGAATTTATATCATTATTACTTATTTTAGTAAGGTTTTCCACATAAGGATGTAGAGTTGTGTGAATAGTTGGCTTAATTAAAAAATTAAATGTGGATATCTTTTCGAAATTTTCATTCAATTTTAAAGCTCCTATCTGAATAATTTCAAAGGGGAGACTTAAATTATTGCTCTTTTCTACACATTGATTTTTTTCTAAACAATGTTCTTTTTTATCTTCATATTTTTGATTAAATTCTAAGTCAAATATTATATAGTTCATTATATCACCACTTTTAACATATAAAATCAATTATCTTAGTATTGGTTATGTATTGATTAATTATTAAAAAACATAGTGTAACCAATACCGTACAACTATCTATAATAACAGAATTTGTAGCAATTATATAGCTTTTATTATCTAAAAAGCATAAAAATAGGCTACCTTAAGGTTAAATAATTTAACCCTAAGATAACCTTTTAAATTCAAGTTATAGCTTTTGAACATTCACAGCCATGGGCCCTTTAGCTCCATCAGTAATATCAAAAGTTACACTTTCACCTTCATGTAAATCTTTATTAGTTCCTTTTTCTTTTATTTGAGAATGATGTACAAATACATCATTGCCCTCATTACAAGAAATAAATCCATAACCCTTTCCTTCATCATACCATTTAACAATACCAGTTATACTAGACAATATTTATTCCTCCTTAAACAGTAAATTAACTTATAGTGTAGTATTTGAAAAAATTATGATTTTTAAACATAATAATAATTAATCTTAATAAAAAGAGATGAATAAATTTATTGTTAAGAAATGTAAGCTATTTAATAACAGTTAGATATTGATTTTTATCCACTACAACTTTCTTATGAGCTCTAAAATAATCAATGATAATGTCGGGCATTTCATTTAAGACTTCACCTACTACTCTACAATTTCTATAGAAATCATAACCACCTGCACCTGTTGCTCTATAGTTGTTCATGGCAAGGGTAAGGGTATCATTATCAAAAATGTCTTTACCCTTAAATTTCATTGAAACAACACGATTTCCTACTTCTTTGTTTATATCAAAGATATAACTCAAATTTGAGAAATAGTCATAGTTATAATGTTCTACCTTAGGTTTTAAGAAGCGGGTAGATACTTGTAATTCACCATCAATATTATCAAAGTAACTAGAGCATTTTTCAAGGGCAAGCTTTAAAGTTTTCCCATCTATTTCAATGATAGTTAGGGTATTAGGAAACATATATGTAGAGGTTATATCTCTTACTGTTACATTTTTATTAAAACCTTTTATTGAATTAGCAAATGATGTAACTGAAATATCAGCACCACTTGCATCCAACTGTACTTGATTTATGAAATTAGCTAAATAAGAGCCATTAGTAGCCATGTTTATGTGAGTACTAGGTTGAAGTTCTATATCTAAAAATCCTACAGGTGTATCCAACCACTTTTGAACTTGTTTTTCTAAATTTAAGAATTTATAATACATAGCATTATTAGGATTAAGCTCTACTTTTTTTAATGAAGAACTTATATTTTTACTTAAATCATCATGAAACTCTAAGTTTATTTCTAAAAATTTTGTCCCGTTGGGAGGGGTTTGAGCTATGTAGGTATTATGTAGATATTGTCCTGGAATTTCCATGTGTTGATGTCCAGTTAAAAGAATATGAAAATCAAATTCTTGACACAATTTATATGCTATGTTTTCATTAGTGTTGCTTAGTTTTTCATGGGATTCTAAATCATTTTCAAATCCACCATGATAAACTCCTATTACTAAATCACATTGTTTTTTAAGTTCTACATAATATTTTTTTACTGACTTAAAGGTATCTGTGATAGTGAAATTTTTTATATTTAAAGGCCTTTCCCATCTGTTTATAAAATCAGTGGTAAATCCCATTATGCCTACTTTTAACCCATTTTCCATGGTTTTAATATCATAAGGCAAAATACATATTTCTTTTGTTATATTATCTACATTAGTGCATAGGCATTTTCCATTTAAATTGCTAAGATATTTTTTCAAATAGTCATAGCCATAATTGAAATCATGATTTCCAAGAGTTACATAATCGTATTGACCTTCATTCATTACAGTTGCAAGTGGATGTATATCAAATTCATTATTACTTAGATAATTAGTTAAAGGAGAACCTTGAATTGTATCTCCACCATCTATGATTAGGGTATTTCCATCTTTTTCAAACTGATTAATTATATTTAATATACCCATATTCTTTTCAGTATCATCTCTATAATTTGTAGGATATATGTATCCGTGAATATCAGACGTAAAGTATATTTTTAATTTTTTCATTTTGTCACCTCATTATATTAAAAAACTGTATTTTATAAATTTTCATCAATATTACTATAACATATATATTATTCACATATAAAATCATCTTCGTAGATAAAATATCTAGTAAAAGTAAAATTTAAAGGTAATTTTATTAAGTTATATTATATAGAAATATTTACATTGAAAGAATAAGGTGCTAGAATAATGTTTAATATATATTAAATATCATATAGCAATGATGAAGCTACGACTATTTAAATATTTTAGAGAGCTGATGATAGGTGAAAATCAGTATATTATATAGTCTTTCCACTTCGGAGCTACTGATGAAGAATCAGAGGGGAGTGCTCCTTAAAGCACAGTAAAGAGGTCACTAATGTGACAACTGGAGTGGTACCGCGGGATATAATAGCTCTCGTCTCTATATTTATAGAGGCGGGAGTTTTTAATTTACAGCAAAATAAAAAGATTTAATATTAAAAAATTCATTTAGGAGGAATAAAAATGATAGATATTTATTTAATTAGAAAAAATCCTGAGAAAGTTAAGGCTGCACTTTTAAAGAGAATGGATAGTGTAGATTTTTCAGAGCTTTTACAGTGGGATGAAGAAAGAAGAAAAATATTAATACAGGTAGAAGAGCTTAAAAGCAACAAAAATAAGGTTTCTAAAGAGATTCCTATTCTTAAGAAAAGGGGAGAAAATGTAGAAGATTTATATGAAGAAATGAAAGTAGTTAGCAAAGAGATAAAGGAATATGATGAGAAACTTCAAGAGATGGAAGAAAAGATAAATACATTTATGGAAAGCCTTCCGAATATACCCGATGAGGATGTAGTAGCAGGTGGAAAAGAAAATAACAAGGTAGTTAGAGAATTTGGAGAAAAGCCTAATTTCAATTTCCAAATTAAAGATCATGTAGAACTTGCTAAAGTTCATGAGCTTATTGATTATGAAAGAGGAGTTAAGCTTGGAGGTAATGGATTTTGGATATATAAAGGTGTAGGAGCTATGTTAGAATGGGCTTTACTTAATTATTTTATAGAAGAGCATATAAAAGACGGATATGAATTTATCCTGCCTCCACATATATTAAACTATCAATGTGGTCTTTCAGCAGGTCAGTTTCCTAAATTTGTTGATGAAGTATTTACAGTAGGGGACAAAAAAGATAAAGAAAGTATGCAATTTATGCTTCCTACAGCAGAGACTGCTTTAATAAATCTTTATAGAGGAGAAATTTTAAAAGAAGAAGAATTACCTAAGAAATTGTTTGCTTATACTCCTTGTTATCGTGTTGAAGCTGGAAGCTATAGAAAATCTGAAAGAGGTATGATAAGAGGACATCAGTTTAATAAAATAGAAATGTTCCAATATACAAAACCTGAGGATTCAGATGAAGCTTTAGAGGAATTAATCAAAAAAGCTGAAGCTCTGGTAAAAGGCTTAGGACTACATTATAGACTAGTAAAGCTGGCAGCTAAAGATTGTAGTGCATCTATGGCGAAGACCTATGATATAGAAGTATGGATACCGAGTATGAATGAATATAAAGAGATAAGTTCAGCTTCTAATGCAAGAGATTATCAGGCAAGAAGGGGGATGATAAGATTTAGAAGAGAAGATGGTAATAAGGTAGAATATCTAAATACCTTAAATGCATCAGGGTTAGCTACAAGCAGATTATTACCTGCAATACTAGAACAATATCAACAGGAGGACGGAAGTGTTATAGTACCAGAAGTATTGAGAAAGTGGATAGGTAAAGAAAAAATATAGAAATATTTACAATATATATAATAAGTAAAATATGATTATTAAATTTTTAAGGATATAGAGCCTTATAAAGATAAGGTTGTAATCATTAAAAGTGCTAAAACTATAATTAAAGAAATATAAGATAAGAACTTTTAAGCAACTATTGAATATTATGTAATTATAATGAATTATTTCGATGGTGGGAGGAAAGTTTAATGAATCCTTATGAGCTAATAACTAAGATTAAGGGAAAAATGAAGGACCCTAATTTTGCAGCTAGATTTAATAATGCAGCCAATGTAGTAAATAATATACCAGGACTACAACAAGAGATAATTAGGATAGCCCAGATTAATGATCCAAAGGCTCAAGATGCAGCAATAGAAAAATTACCTAGAGAAGCTAAGCAAGCTGTTCAAGAAATATTAAGTTTATTGAATATGTAATAGTTTAAATTAAATAAGAAAATATTTAATGAAATAAACCAGGGATATTACAATATCTCTGGTTTATTTTCCGAAAAATATTATTGGATAAATAACACTAAATATCGTTTATAAAATTTTAATTAAAAAGATTTGTAAGAATATATTGAAATTATTTATGTAAGATGATATTATGAGTTTGACAAGTTAATAACAATTTTCGGGGCAGGGTGAAATTCCCTACCGGCGGTATAGCCCGCGAGCCATTTTGGCATGACTTGGTGAGATTCCAAGGCCGACAGTAAAGTCTGGATGTGAGAAAATTATTTGTAAGTATAGTAATTACTATAGTTATTTTATCCGATGACTACCAGCTCTAATATTTCTATCTTCTCTAAAGAGGGAGTTAAGAGCTATTACGTCCATGGATAACGGTTTCTAAAGCTTCAGAGAAGCTAAGAACTCTGTTTATATAACTATAATTGTTAGTTTATGTGCTCTGAAATATATATATATTTCAGAGATTTTTTATTTTACGATTAATATTAAATTTTTAATATTAATTATAAAACAAACTAAATTTTACTAGAAATATGAATAAAAATTTAGCCCCAGGGTATTATACTTGGGGCTTTTATTTTATTTAAATAAGGATGTGATTTTATGGATGAAAATTATATGAGACTGGCGTTGACATTAGCAGAGAAGGGGCGGGGAAGGGTTAATCCTAATCCAATGGTAGGTGCTGTAATTGTTAAAAATGGAACTATTATTGGTGAAGGATATCATCAGGTCTATGGACATAACCATGCGGAGGTTAATGCGTTTAAAGATGCTAAAGAAGATACTTTGGGAGCAACTCTTTATGTGACCTTAGAGCCCTGTTCTCATCATGGGAAAACACCACCTTGTGTAGATAAAATCATAGAGAAAAAAATAAAGAGAGTAGTAATTGGAGCTTTAGATCCAAACCCATTAGTGGCGGGGAGAGGAGTTGAAAAGCTTAGAGACTCTGGAATAATTGTAGATATAGGTGTTTTAGAAAAGGAATGTATTGCTTTAAATGAAATATTTATGAAGTATATTTCTACAAAGAAACCCTTTGTAATCATGAAAACTGCCATGTCACTAGATGGTAAGATAGCTACTCAATGTGGGGAATCAAAGTGGATAACTGGAGAAGCTTCAAGAAAAAATGTGCATAATTTGAGAAATGACCTTATGGGAATAATGGTTGGAGCTAATACGGTTATTAAGGATAATCCAGAGTTGACTTGTAGGGTACTAGGAGGGAAAAACCCTATAAGAATAATATTAGATAGCTCTCTTAGAATTCCTTTAAATTCTAAAGTTATAGAGGATAAGAAGGCAAGAACTATTATAGTAACTACGGAAAAAGCTTCAAAGGAAAAAATATCTATTTACACTGAGAAGGGTGTAGAGATGGTGGTCATTCCTTCTAAAGAGGAAAAAGTCAATTTGGAAATATTAATGGAGACTTTAGGAGAAATGAACATTGATAGTATTCTTCTTGAAGGAGGGGGAACCTTAAACTTCGAAGCCCTAAAAGCTGGAATAGTAGATAAAATTCAAATTTACATTGCACCAAAATTTATTGGAGGAGAAAGGTCTAAAACTCCAGTAGAGGGAAGGGGAATAAAAGTTCTAGAAGAAGCCTATGGAGTAGAGAGTATAAGGGTAGGTACTATAGGAGAAGATATTTTAATAGAAGGATACATGAAGGAGAGATGGAAGCCTTGTTTACAGGAATAGTTGAAGAGGTAGGAGAAATTAGAGGAATAAAAAAGGGAGAAAAATCTTCCATACTTTCAATTAAAGCTAATAAAGTTATTGAGGATGTAAAGTTAGGACATAGTATTTGTACCAATGGAGTATGCTTAACAGTAACAAATATATATGGAAATATATTTGATGCTGATGTTATGGCTGAAACTTTAAGAAGAAGTAATTTAGGGGAATTAAAGGTTGGAAGTAAAGTAAATTTAGAAAGAGCCTTAAGTGCTAAAGGAAGATTTGGAGGACATATAGTAAGTGGACATATAGATGGCGTTGGGAAAATTGTTTCCCTGGAAAAGGAAGATAATGCAATATGGGTTACCATAGAGGCTAAGGAAAACATTTTACAGTATATAGTTGAAAAAGGTTCTATTGCCATTGATGGAATAAGTCTTACTGTGGCCTATGTAGATGATAAGGTATTTAAAGTATCTGTAATTCCACATACTGGAAAAGAAACTATATTATTGTCTAAAACCAGTGAAGATACTGTAAATCTTGAATGTGATGTTATAGGTAAATATGTAGAAAAACTTTTAACATTTCAAAGTGGTAAAAAAGTAGAAAAAAAAGATTCCATTAATGAAGACTTTCTTAAAGAAAATGGATTCTTATAAGATTAAATAAAATAGGGAGGATTAAACATGTCAGAATTTTACACGATTGAAGAAGCAATTAAGGATATTAAAGAAGGGAAGATGGTTATAGTTATTGATGATCCCGATAGAGAAAATGAGGGAGATTTATTAATGGCTGCTGAAAAGGTTACTCCAGAAGCTATAAATTTTATGGCTAAATTTGGGAGAGGTCTTATATGTATGCCATTGGAGGGAGAAAGACTTAGAGATTTAAAAATTGAGCCCATGGTTGAAAAAAATACAGATAATCATGAAACTGCATTTACAGTATCCGTAGATCATATTAGTACAACTACAGGAATATCTGCCTACGAGAGAGCTTTAACTATTCAGAAGATTTTAGATGAAGATAGCATAGGAAAAGACTTTAGAAGACCAGGGCATATTTTTCCTCTACAAGCTAGAGATGGAGGTGTATTAAAAAGAGTAGGACATACTGAGGCAGCAGTGGATTTAGCCAAAATGGCAGGTTTAAAGCCAGCAGGAGTAATTTGTGAAATTATGAGTGAAGATGGAACTATGGCTAGAACTGAGGAACTTTTAGAGTTAGGTAAACTACATAATATTAAAGTAATAACTATAGCAGATTTAGTAAGATATAGAAGAAAGACAGAAATACTAGTAGAAATGGCAGCAGCAATAGATATGCCTACAAAATACGGGAATTTTAAAATGTATGGTTTTATTAATAAATTGAATGGTGAACATCATGTGGCATTAGTTAAAGGAGAAATTGATGAGAATAAACCAATTCTAACAAGACTTCATTCTGAATGCTTAACAGGAGACGTTCTTGGATCTAATAGATGTGATTGTGGAGAGCAATTGGCAGAAGCTTTAAGGAGAATTGAAGAAGAAGGCTGCGGGATACTTTTATATATGCGACAAGAGGGAAGAGGCATAGGACTTATAAATAAATTAAAGGCCTACGATTTACAAGACCATGGATATGATACAGTAGAGGCAAATATTAAACTTGGATTTCCAGCAGACCTTAGAGATTATGGAATAGGAGCTCAAATTCTTAGAGAGTTAGGAGCTAAAAAACTTAGACTTATGACTAATAATCCCAAGAAAATTAAAGGATTAGATGGATATGATATTGAGGTGGTAGAGAGAGTGCCAATCCAAATCAATTACAATAAAGATAATGAATTTTATTTAAAAACTAAACAAAATAAAATGGACCACATACTTAGTTACCAGTAATACTCTAAATCTATGGTTTAGTATAAATTATAATATAATCTAGGAGGAATAATGATGAAAATATTTGAAGGAAATTTAGTTGCGCAAGGATTAAGAGTTGGGATAGTAGTAGGAAGATTTAATGAGTTTATTGTATCTAAACTTTTAGGTGGAGCAATTGATGGACTTAAAAGACATGGAGTAGAAGA
The DNA here is from genome assembly GCF_002295255.1 of Clostridium sp. UBA871. Classification (NCBI taxonomy): domain Bacteria; kingdom Bacillati; phylum Bacillota; class Clostridia; order Eubacteriales; family Clostridiaceae; genus Clostridium; species Clostridium sp. UBA871. Next base: position 337,439 of record NZ_DBFV01000003.1, read on the forward strand.
AGATAATATTGAAGTGGCATGGGTGCCAGGAGCTTTTGAATTACCACTGGTAGCAAAAAAAATGGCTCAAAATGAAAATTATGATGCAATTATATGCCTTGGAGCAGTTATTAAGGGCTCTACACCACATTTCGATTACGTTTGTGCTGAGGCTTCAAAAGGAATAGCATCAGTATCTCTTAGTACAGAGAAACCAGTTATTTTTGGAGTTTTAACAACGGACACTATAGAGCAGGCTATAGAAAGAGCCGGAACTAAAGCAGGTAATAAGGGCTACGATGCAGCAGTAACAGCTATAGAAATGGCAAATTTATTAAAAAGTTTCTAATTAAAAGTTTGATTATGAAAATATAATAAAATTATTTAATTTAATAGTCAGTATATGATAAAATTACCTATAAAGATATATAAATGCTATATATTTTTATAGGGAAATAGTTATAGATATAACTATTTTAATATTTAACTATTTAAATAGTTGCTTTATTCATGCGGAGTTTAGATGATTTCTCATTTAAAGGGTGTAATTAAATTACACAGAAAACAGAGAAAATTGACAAAAGATGTAATCAATGCTATGCTTTAAGAAATTAAATATTTAGGGAGCTTGTATAACAGGCTGAGAGGAAGCAAAAGGTAGCTTCGACCTATAACCTGATTTGGATAATGCCAACGTAGGGAATTACATTAAAAATATTAATGGGACATACTATTTGGTATGTCCCATATTTTTTTGGATTCTACAAAATTCTGTTAAGGAAGTGTATGAAATGAGTATAAGTAAAAGTCAAATGAAGTTATATGTAGTAACGGATAGAAGTTGGTTAGATGGAAAATTGTTTACTGAAGAAATCGAAAAAACTTTACAAGGAGGAGCTACATTAATTCAGCTAAGAGAAAAAAATTTATTCTATGATGAATTTCTAAAGGAAGGAAAAGAGATAAAGAAGATTACAGATAAATATAATATTCCTTTAATTATTAATGATAATGTGGAAATAGCTATGAATATTGATGCATCTGGGGTTCATATAGGTCAAAGTGATATGGATGCAGCAGAAGTGAAAAAGCGGATAGGGAAAGATAAAATTTTAGGAGTTACAGCAAAAACTGTGGAACAAGCTATTAAAGCAGAAAAAGATGGGGCAAGTTATATTGGAGTTGGAGCAGCTTTTTCAACTTCAACTAAATTAGATACTAGAGTAATAACCTTTGAAACAATTAAAAATATATGTAAATCTGTAACTATACCAGTGGTGGCTATTGGAGGTATAGATGAGAATAATATTATGAACCTAAAAGGCTTAGGAATACATGGAGTTGCTTTAGTATCTTCAATATTTTCTAAAGAAGATGTGCTATTAGCAACAAAACAAATGTTAGAGTTAACTGAATGTATGTTAACTCAATAGAATAGACATGGGAAATAGGTGTGCATTTTAGATGGAAAATACTTTATAGAATATATACATTGATAGAGGGGATTGATTTATAATGAAAAAGATACTTACAATAGCAGGATCAGATTGCAGTGGAGGAGCTGGAATACAAGCAGATATAAAAACTATCGTAGCCCATAAAATGTATGCAATGAGTGCTATAACAGCCTTAACAGCACAAAATACCACTGGAGTTTATGATGTTTTAAATGTAACAAGAGAGTTTTTAAATAAAGAAATCCATTGCATTATGAAAGATATTTTCCCCGATGCCATTAAGATAGGAATGGTATCCTCTAAGGATATTATTCAAGAGATTGTTGAAAGATTATTAGAATATAAGGCTAAAAATATTGTAGTTGATCCAGTTATGATATCTACCAGTGGAAGTAGACTTCTTTCAGAGGATGCCATGGAAGCTTTGATTACAAAACTTTTACCTATAGCTGATGTGATTACTCCTAATATTCCTGAAGCAGAATGTATTTGTGGATTTAAGATTTTAAGTAAAAAAAATATGATAGAAGCAGCTGAAAAAATTTCAAAGGAATATAAAGGGAAAATTCTTATTAAAGGAGGTCACTTAGAAAATAGTGCTGATGATTTATTATATAAAGATGGGAAAATTACTTGGTATCATGAAGAAAAAATAGATAATTCCAATACCCATGGAACAGGTTGCACCTTATCATCTTCCATAGCTTGTAATTTAGCAGCAGGTTACGGCATAGATGAAAGCATTTTAAGGGCAAAAAAATATATAACCGGTGCTTTAAGGGATAATTTAAATATTGGAAAAGGGAATGGACCTCTAAATCACTGTTGGAATTTGTAATAATAGTAATTATATACTTATTAAGTTGTTTCAGTTAATTTACAATAAATATAAAATTTTAATATATGAATAATATGTAAAGGTAGAGACTGTTTTAAAAAACAGTCTCTTATTTTTTACGAAGATAAAATAATGTATGTAAATTCCATATATATAATATTATGAAGGTATTGTATTTAACGAAATATTAGAATACCGAATATTTTTAAATTCTAAACAATATAAAGAAAATTCTGAAAATTTCCAAAAAAGTATTTACAAAAGTAAAAAATATATGTATTATTATGATAATGAATTTACAAAACTGTAATATATATATTTAAAAGCAATAAATATACAATATATGAAATTAAATACATGAAATAAAAATGCAATGATAAGCCTAATTAAAAGCTAAATTAAATCTAAAATTGTATTAACTATGGGGATAGGAATTTATACAAGTATATATTTTTAAAATATATCTTTGTATTTATTTATAACTTAATTATTTTAAGGGGGAATAGATTTTGAAGAAAAGAAAATTAATGGCCTTGATGTTGTCAAGTATTTTAGCTTTTTCATTAGTTGGATGTGGTGATAAAGAGAAAAAAGAAGACACATCAAAGGATACACCAAAAACTGAAGAAGCAGAGAAGAAAATTGGGGGTACTTTAGTTGCTGGAATAACAGAGGCATCTGGTAACTTTAACCCAGGATATTATTCATCTGCCTATGATGCTACTATAATTGACATGATATTTGATTCACTTATTACAATGGATGTTAATGGAGATTATCAACCATCAGCAGCTGAAAGTTGGGAATTTTCAGACGATGCCAAGGAAATAACCTTCAAATTGAAGAAGGATATGACTTTCTCTGATGGTGAAAAGGTAACAGCAGATGACGTTGTTTTCACTTATCAATTTTTATCAGACAAATCTTATACTGGTAGATATGGATCTGTTGTTAAGGATTTAGCTGGATATAACGAATATTCAAAGGGTAAGACTGAAGAGTTCAAAGGGGTAGTTGCATTAGATGAATATACAGTTAAATTTAGTTTTGCTGAGCCACTAAGAACAAATCTTGCTAACTGTAATATGGCAATCATGCCAGAACATTATTATGGTGCAAATTGGAAGGTTGGAGATACATCATCTATAGAAGCTATAACAACAAAACCAATTGGTTCAGGTCCTTATACTTTAGAAAAATTCCAGGAAAAAGAATTTGTATCTCTAAAGAGAAATCCAAACTATTATGGTGAAGGATATTTTATTGAAAATATAGTATGTAAATTTGTTGATCAAACTACTGATATAGTTGAATTGACATCTCAAGAGGTAGATTTACTTCCAGGAGTTATTGAGCCAGAGAAAATAAATGAAGCTAAGTCTAAGGATTTCATGACTTTCAATAGTTATGATAGAAGTGGATATGGTTACACTAAATTTAACTGTGAATCAGGTCCAACAGCAGATAAAAAAGTACGTCAAGCATTATATTATGGTTTTAACATTAAAGAATTTGTAAATAGCTATTATAAAGACGAAGCAACTGGAGATGTACTTGCATCAGTTCAATACCATCCATTCTCTCAAGTTTCTTGGGGTATTGATGATAAATTGGTTAGTGAAATGACTGAGTATGATTTTGATTTAGATAAAGCTAAGTCTTTATTAGATGAAGCAGGCTGGAAGGTTGGTTCAAGTGGATATCGTGAAAAGGATGGAAAGGTTATGGAGCTTAATGTAGCTGCCATGCCAGAACATGATATTTTAAATACCCTTATTCCAATGTGGCAAAGAGACTGGGGCGAAGGTTTAAAAATTAAACTTAATATAGCATATCTTGAGTTTAATACATTATTAGATTACGTTATCTATAACTCTGATGAAAACGTAGATAAATGGAGTATATACTTCATGGCAACATCTATAACTACACCAGACCCACATAGTTTATATTCTGAAATCCACTCAGATTATATTGGTACTGGTAAAGATAATACAGCTAGATATAGTAATCCAGAAGTGGATAAATTGTTAGATGAAGCTAAGAGTATTGTAGATAAGGAAGAAGCAAAACCTTATTATAATAAAATAGCTAAAATCCTTAATGAGGATGCACCTATAGTTCCTGTATATGCAAATACTTATTTTGACATGTATAACAAGAAAATAAAAGGCCTAGAAACAAGCCCATTCTGTGATTGGGTAAAAGCATTAAAACATGCTTATATAGAAGAATAATTTTAAATTTCATATAGGCTATTGGCGCCCTGTATAAAATTGCAGGGCGTTATTAAAATAAGTTTAGGGGTGATGAAATGTTAAAGTTTTTAGGCAAAAGATTACTCAATTTAATCCCAGTTATGCTAATAATAACAATAATATTATTTATATTATTACAACTAATGCCTGGAGATCCAGTTAGTGCATATTTAGGACAAGGTTCTAAGACTACTCCAGAGCAGCAACAAATGATTAGAGAGCAATTAGGATTAGATAAAGGACCTGTTACACAATATTTTAATTGGTTGGGAAGAACTTTAAAAGGAGATTTTGGTTCTTCATTAAAATTTAGAAAACCTGTAAGTGATGTTATAGGAGATTACATTTGGAATACATTTATATTAAATATAGTATCTATGGTATTGGCCTTTGCAATTGCAATTCCAGTAGGAATAAAATCTGCAGTAAAGAAATATGGAGTATTTGATAATTTTTGGACTGTGTTTTCTTTAGTTGGAGTAGGAATGCCTTCATTTTTCTTTGCACTACTTATGATTTTCTTTATAGCAGTACCGAGTAATGGAGCAATACCACTTAATGGTATGAGAACTCCAGTAATGGCAGCTGTTGGTTATGATAGCTTCATGGCTGAAGTAATAGACGTAGCTAAACATATGATTTTACCAGTAATAATTTTAACTATTTTAAGTCTGGCTGGACTTATAAGATACGTTAGAAATAGTGTTATTGAAGTAATTAATCAAGATTATATTAGAACAGCACGTTCTAAAGGATTAAAAGAGAAGGTAGTTATTTATCGTCATGCCTTTAGAAATGCATTAATACCAATAGTAACTCTTGTAGGAATGTATATTCCATCTCTCTTTGGAGGAGCAATATTATTAGAAACAGTACTTCTTTGGCCAGGAATTGGAAATATACTATATACATCAGTTATGGGTAGAGATATTTGGGTTGTAATGGCAGCTAATACATTCTATGCAGTCCTAATGGTTTTAGGAAATCTGGTATCAGATATGTCCTATGCATTGGTAGATCCTAGAGTAAAAGTAGAATAGGAGGTTAGTTTATTATGTTAGAAGTAAAAAAGGCTAAGGCTGAAAAAAAGAAACAAGACCTTCAAGCTATGGGACCATGGAGGGTTGCATGGGAGCGATTTAGAAAGAATAAAATAGCTCTTGCAGGTGGTATAGTATTTGGGATTATAGTTTTACTAGTAATATTAGTTCCTATAATATCACCTTATAATTTAAATGAGTTTGAACTTGTTAATAAAGTTAAACCACCATCAGCAAAGCATTGGCTTGGAACTGATGAACAGGGTAGAGATGTACTTATGAGAGTATTTTATGGTGGAAGGATATCTATGTTTATTGGAGTTGTCACTGCAGGTATAACCGTACTCATTGGTGCTACTATAGGTGGAATTGCAGGATACTATGGTGGATGGGTAGATAACATTCTTATGCGTTTTACAGAAGTAGTTAGCTCACTTCCATTTATGCCATTAATGATATCCTTGTCCTTTGCATTGATGTGGAGGGTAAGTAGTACCCAGAAGATGTATGTGGTTATGTTTATTCTAGCCATAATATCTTGGCCAGGTCTTGCTAGAATGGTTAGGGGACAAATTTTATCTCTTAGAGAACAAGATTTTATAGTAGCTACAAAGGCATTAGGTATATCTAATAGATCTAAGATAGTAAGACATCTTTTACCTAATACCCTTGCATATATCATAGTTAATGCTACTCTTGGAATGGCAGGTGCAATTTTAACAGAGGCAGGACTTTCTTTCCTAGGATTAGGAGTAATTCCACCAACACCAACTTGGGGAAATATGATTGAAAGAGCTAGAGACTCATTTATATTTACGAATAATCCATGGCTTTGGATACCGCCTGGAATTTTAATCATATTAACCGTTGTTAGTATAAATCTTCTTGGTGAGGGCTTAAGAGATGCCTTTGATCCAAAAGAGATAAGGTAGGTGTGATATATGGAAAATTTATTAGAAGTAAGAGATTTAAAAACATATTTTTATACAGATAATGGTATTGTAAAAGCTGTAGATGGAGTTTCCTTTGATGTAGAACCAGGAAAAACTCTTGGTATAGTTGGAGAATCTGGTTGTGGTAAAAGTATAACATCAATGTCTATTTTAAAGCTTATAGATAAACCAGGTAAGATTGTAGATGGGACTATTAAATTTGATAGTAAAGATATAGTACCCATGGAGGATAAGGATATAAGAAAAGTTAGAGGAAATGATATATCTATGATATTCCAGGAGCCTATGACTTCTTTAAATCCTGTATTTAGAATAGAAGATCAGATAATGGAAGCAGTAATGCTTCACCAAGGGTTAGATAAAAAGGAAGCAAGGAAAATTGCTATTGATATGCTCGCCTTTGTTGGAATACCAAGGCCAGAGCAAGTGGCAAGAGATTATCCACATCAATTAAGTGGTGGAATGCGTCAAAGAGTTATGATAGCTATGGCTCTTGCATGTAGGCCCAAATTACTAATTGCTGATGAGCCTACTACTGCTCTTGATGTAACAATACAAGCTCAGATACTAACACTAATGAATGATTTAAAGGAAAAAACCAATACAGCTATAATGCTAATTACCCATGATTTAGGAGTAATAGCTCAAATGGCAGATCATGTAATTGTTATGTATTCTGGAAAAGTAGTTGAATCAGCTCCAATTAAAGAACTTTTTGATAATCCAAAGCATCCTTATACTAAGGGACTTTTAGCATCAATACCAAGTCTAGATCAAGATAAGGAAAGACTATACTCTATAGATGGAGTAGTACCAAATCCATTTCACCTTCCTGAGGGATGTTATTTTGAACCAAGATGTGAATTTGCAAAGGCTGAATGTAAATGCAAGATGCCTGCTATAACTAATATTTCAGATGAACATCAGGTAAGATGCTTCCTATATAATGAAGCAATAGATGAGAAACATCATAAAGAGGAGGGAATCCATGATGGAAAAGGAAAGAAATAAGATTATTGAAATAAGAAATCTTAAAAAATATTTCCCGGTTAAGGGTAAATCTGCCACTGGAGAGAAACTCTGTGTAAAAGCTGTGGACAATGTTTCCTTTGAAATATATGAAGGGGAAACTTTAGGGTTAGTTGGAGAATCAGGATGTGGAAAATCTACATTAGGTAGAACATTAATAAAGCTCTATGAACCAACTGGAGGAGAAATTCTATATAGAGATCAAAATATTGTAAAATATAATGAAAAAAAGATGAAACCTTTAAGACAGGATATGCAAATTATATTTCAAGATCCATATAGTTCTTTAAATCCAAGACTGAATGTACATTCAATTGTTAGTGAAGCTTTAGTAGAGCATAAGCTATATAAGAAAGGTGAAGAACTTAATAAAAGAGTATTAGAAATAGTTGAACAGTGTGGACTTTCTCCATACCATATATATAGATATCCTCACCAGTTTTCTGGTGGACAAAGACAACGTATAGGAATAGCAAGAGCCTTAGCATTACAACCCAAATTTGTAGTATGTGATGAACCAGTATCAGCTCTTGACGTTTCTATTCAATCACAGATACTTAATCTTATGATGGATTTACAAGAAAAAATGGGATTGGCATATTTATTTATATCCCATGACCTAAGTGTAGTAAAGCATATTAGCGATAGAGTTGGGGTAATGTATCTAGGTTCTATAGTAGAGTTAGCAGATAAGGAAGATTTATATAATAATCCAATACATCCATACACAAGAGCGTTACTAGCAGCTATACCTGTAGCAAATCCAGAGTATAAAAGTGATATGAGTATAATAAAAGGTGAAATTCCAAGTAATGTTAACCTACCTAAGGGTTGTAAATTTAATACTAGATGCCCTTTTGCTAAGGAGATATGTAAGGAACAGGTACCAGAAACTAGAGAAATAGAAAAGGGACACTTCTGTGCTTGTCATTTTGCAGGAGAGATATAGTAAAGGACATAAAAGGAGATGATATGCTATGAAGATGAAAGAGGCATATAAAGTAGTATTTAAGAAAAGAGAAGTAAATCCCGAGATGATTGGTAAAGTAGAGCTAGAGAAAAATGATTTACTAGCCCTAGTTTTAGCAACAGCATCGGTGATTGTCCCAGTTTTATTGATTGTATTTGCAGTAATTGCACTTATAATATTTATCATGTTTTATAGGTAGTATGAATAATCCCCATCTACTCTATAATATAGTCAAGGCTTAGTATAGGCCTTGACTTTTTTTGTTATTTATATAACAAAAAAGAACCCTGATAATCAAATACCAGAGTCCATATGTGAAATTATTGGTTAGCAAATTACAAATTAACTTTTTTATTTGATAGTGATTTAGATAATGGAACATATAGGGCAACAGCTACAAAGATTGAGAAGGATCCATTTATAAGTGTTGCAGGTAAACTCACAGCAGAACTTAATATTGCCGGTAGGAATCCACTTCCAACAAGAAGTAATTTAAATACTCCAAATAAAAACTCACCAACTAAATTAAAGGCTATACCAGCTACAGCACCTAATACTGCATATTGAATTTCAATAGATAATTTTTTTGCAAAAGTACATACCAAAGCTAAGCCTAACCCAAGAATAAGAGAAAAAATATATAATACTGGATTAATTACTAGTTTTTTCTCGATACCTGTTACTACAATTTCATTGCCTAAAGAAGTAGCAGTAAAGAATAGCACTATACCAATTAGGATTAAAATTCCAGAAGCAATGCTTATCCACTTTATAGGTGACTTTGCATTTTTATTTTTCCCTCTTGCAGCAACACATCCTACAATTGCTCCAATACCAAATTTCAAAATCACAGTTTTAGGAACGCTTGATGCATAACCATTCATTAAGTCAAATAAGCCCATACCTATAGAGCCAGAAAGACCACCAATGGTACCAGTGAACAATAATGCTGATAATATAACAAACATATTTCCCATATGCAAGAATGGATTTCCTACAGGAGAGGGAATAGGTATCTTAAAAAATAATGCCACGTAGCATAAAGCAGCAAAAAGTCCAATTAGAACCATGGTACGAGTAGAAATTTTAGAGTGTGTTTTAGTTTCCATTAATATACCTCCATACTATTGATTTAAATTATTATAAATAAGTTGCATAATAACAAATTTAGAAAATAAGTAATGTGAAGTTATTATCTTCTTTTAGAATTAATTGAATATTTTGGTGTCTTTATATATAATATACATTGGGTTTGTCATTGTTGAAATACACAAAATACATAATTTTAATAGGGACAGTTGGAGGAGAAGTTTATGAATGAAGTTAAAAGAGATATAATTAATCCAAAGGATTCACCAAATACACCATTATATATTCAGCTATATAATCATTATAGAAACCTGATTTCCTCAGGAACTCTAAAGGCTGAAAGTAAGCTTCCGTCTATACGTAGATGTGCAAAAGAGCGAATTATAAGTCGGACAACGGTTGAAGCTGCTTATTTGCAGTTAGTAGCTGAAGGGTATGTTACATCTCGGCCTGGAAGTGGCTTTTTTGTAAGTGAATTAAATTATAAAGATATCCAAAGGGTAGAAAAATTACAACATAATAAATACATAATACAAAGCCAACCATTATATGACTTTGCTACCTATGCAGTAGATTATAAGAGTTTTGATTTCGATTTGTGGAGTAGATACATAAAAAGTGCACTTCGTAATGAAGAAAGGCTTTTATCCTATGGTGATCCACAAGGAGAATATGATTTAAGAGTAGCGTTATCCAAGTACGTAGCTGATAGAAGGGGAGTGATTTGTACTCCGGAGCAGATAGTAGTTGGAGCAGGTGTGCAAAGTTTATTACAAATATTGTGTTCATTAACAGGAGTTAGATCGCCTATATCTTTTACAGGAGCTAGTTTTGAACAGGGACAGGCTGTATTTGAAGATAGAGGGTTTAAAATTTTAACCTATAAGAATATTAATAGAGATTTATCTAAATTTAAGGAGGATAAAATTAAAATGATTTATACATCACCTTCTCATATAACGCCTTGGGGTGATGTAATGCCAATACAAATTAGATTAGCATTATTAGCCTTTGCACAAAGAGAAGATTGTTTAATAATTGAAGATGATTATGATAGTGAGTTCAGATATTATACTCGTCCAGTACCGTCTTTACAAGGGTTAGATGGAGGAGATAAGGTAGTATATATGGGAACGTTTTCACGATTATTAATGCCGTCCTTAAGAATTAGTTTTATGGTACTATCTAAAGAATTAACAGAAGTATATGAAAGAAGAGGGCGAGTATACAATCAAACAGCATCAAAAACTGAACAAATTGCTTTAAGTAAATTTATTAGTGATGGTCATCTTGGAAGACAAATTAGGAAAGCTAGAAAGTTGTATATGGCTAAAAGTCAACAACTCTGTATAGCAATAAATAATGTATTTGAAGAGAAAGCAACAGCTATACCAGGTTCAGGGGGATTTTTAGTACAACTAGAAGTAAAAAGTAGCTTATCTTCAAAAGAACTAGCAAAACGAGGTGCAGATGTAGGTGTCTTACTACGTACCTTTGAAGCAGAAGAAGAGAATGATTATCCTAGATTATTGCTATCTTGCTCGGGAGTTGCTGAAGAAAATTTTCAAGACGCTTTAAGACTATTAAAAAAAGAATTCTTCAAGAAAAAATAGCCATAAATTACATGATAATTATGCTCATAATTTTTTTGAGTTTTTGTTGTATTGAGAAGTAATAGATGATATAATCCGAATACACTTTTATTATTAAAGTGTATTCAGGAGGGTATATCATGAAAAATAATATAACAATAGTATGTGATAGTTCTGTAGATTTAACTGCAGAATTTATGAGAGAGAGAAGTATAGAATTTCTATCACTGTTAGTTGATTTAAATGGACATGTATATAAGGATAAGGTAGATTTATCAAATAAAGAATTTTATGAAGCTATAAAGCATAAAGAAACTACAGTTAAAACTTCACAAGTTACTCCTTATGAGTTTCAAGAATTTTTTAAGAAAGAATTAGAATGTGGGAATAAGGTTATTTGTCTTACTTGTTCTGGCAAATTATCTGGTACAAATAGCTCAGCCAATATAGCAAAGATGCATTTAGAAGAGGGGAGTGAAAATATTTTTGTTGTAGATACACTTGTAGCATCTGGGGGCTTTGGATATTTAGTTACTGTAGCAGCAGACATGAGAGATAAAGGATATACGGTAGATAAAATTTTAGATGAAATAAATGACTTAGTAGGAAGATTAGAAACTTTAATTGTAATGGAAACTGTAGACATGTTAAAACGGGGAGGAAGAATATCTACAGGAAAAGCTATTGTAAGTCATGTTCTTGGAATTAAGCCAATTATAACAGTGAAAGATGGGGCTCTTGAACCTTGTGGAAAGGCAAGAGGTATAAATAAGGCTTTAAAACATGCAATAGATATAATGAAAACTAGAGAGATAGATCCTCAATATGATATAGTTGTTTCTCATGCAAATGATTTAGAAGCTGCAAATCAAACAGTTAAGTTAATAGAAGCTGAACTAGGCATAAATAAAATACTTATCAATGAAATTGGTACAGCAGTTGGTACACATTCAGGGGCAGGTGCAATAGCTATATTTTATATAAAGAATAAATAACAAAAAAATCTCATGGGTATAAACTCATGAGATTTTATTTTAGTGAAGTTTATACAATTAGTGCCTATAGCGTGAAATACTATTATATTTATCATAAGGCATGATAATTTTTAAGGACTAAAAGTCTAAGAAATTTAATAATGCCATCAAAACATTAAGAACTCTACTTATAGTAATATGACGCTTTTACATGCAAATACTTAATGGAATGATTTCGAGAGCAGGCCCATTTATATTAGTTATAAATTCCCCAGGAATTAAAAACCCATTATTGTTTAAGAAGTGAAAATATGGAATGAAAGAATTGAGAAGTTTTGTATAGTAGGAATCTAAGCCTGTTTTTCTAAGCATTCCAATGCTTTCAGAAGGAGTGTAAGCCACCTTGGATACTTTACCAAGTATACAACAATCACAAGAGGCATCATCATATATATAAGAATGTTTCGATGTATATGTGGAATTTATAGGTAAAACACAGTTAATTCCTAAGCAGTTAATTATTATATCAAAAGTAGCTCCTTTATTTAATTCTTTCTGTATGGTTTTTAGTAATTCACATATCATTGTATAGGTTAATGGGCCGATATGTTTAGTATCAAATAGATTATCCAAATGTGAAGTTCCATAATTGTTTAATATAAATATGCAGTTATCTATGCAGTTAGAAATAGTATTAACTTCTAAACATCCTGTTAAATCTACGTAATCTCCAGAATAAATATTATTAATTGAAGGGCTTGAATTATTAATATATTTTATAACCCCCAAGGTATTCATTTTATTTCTTAAATTATTGTAATAGCTAAAAGAAGCATATACTCTTTTTAGAGTTACATCATTTCTATCAAAATTTCTGCCCTCTAAATATCTAAAAATATCACCATAATTGTAACAGCTATTGCCTATGACTGTATTATCATCCTTATCACCTTTGGTGTTTTTATAGTCATTGGAGCATTGGCTTTTATTATTATGTTGATATCTTCCTGTAACAGTGTTATCGCTAATTTGCTTGATGGTTATACTTTCAAAATATCCATCAATTAGTATTGAGGATAGATTTTGAATTTCATCTTGATTTAGATATACTGGTGTATATAATTCAGTTGGCATTTTATATCTATCCTATTATTGATATATAGTTAATATATTATAAATTCATATTAATGTGAATATTAGAGAGGAAAATGTATGTTAAATAAATTGCATTAGAATTATCGATGGAACTTAGATTAATTATAGAAAATGTTAATTAAAGTACACATATTTCTTATACAAATGCTAATACTATCTGAACAGGAGGTGATATTATGCAATCATTCAATGAATATAAATTTGCAAATGTAACAGATGAAGAAAGAAGAAGGTTAACTGATCTTGAACAAAGTATGTCAAAGGATGAAAATAGTAAAATAGTTTTAATAGCCTATGAGAACAAAAGTGCCGAGAGTTAATCTCGGCTTTATTTAGGTTCAGTAATTAAATCTATATTTATATATTTGTGTGGATAATATTTGTATATTTGTATATATAATTTAAAAAAATATGTGAAAAAGAATTTAAGTATGATATACTATGATTATGAGGCAGATTAGAAGTTCGTGCGTTAAGTGCTGGGTGAACAGGGAATTGTCACCAGACGAAAAGGAAACTTGCGGTACTTACTTCGATTCCCACTGCTACATATTAATAGGAATTCTCCTTTTTTATGTAGCTATTATAAAAAGGAGGTTTTTTTATGATTTTTTCAGAAAAAAAAGATGACATGCTGAGTTTATTAAAGGAGTCCTCAGCACATTTAAAAAAGACTTCATCATTAACTGGACTAGCGTTAATTGCAGCCATTAACATTATTCTTGGATCATTATCTATTCAATTAAGCCCTATTCTTAAGATTGGATTTTCCTTTATTGCAGTAGGAATAAGTGCTTTGTTTTATGGACCTGTTGCCACTGGATTTGTAGGAGTAGTTACAGATGTAATTAAGTATATGATACGCCCTAATGGTCCGTTTTTCATTGGATTTACTTTCAATGAATTCCTAGGTGGTTTTATAACAGGTTTAATATTATATAAAAAGCCTGTAAGTATAAAGCGAATTTTTATTACTAGATTAGTAATAATGATTGTAATAAACCTAGTACTTACACCAATATGGTTATCCATTATGTATGGAAAAGGAATATTTGTAGCTTACTCAGTACGTATAGTTAAAAGTCTTATTCTGTTACCTATAGAAACTATAGTTTTATATAGTGTATTAAAAACAGCTGAAAAGACAAGAAGAGTTCCAAGTTTTAAATAACATATAGAAATGTACCTTGATATTCTTTTAAATTCCCTTAAAAGAATATCAAGGTTTTAATTTTTTATAATTAAAGTACATATTAATTGTTAGATTTAAACCAAAAGACCCAATTAACTATTAAACAGTTAATTGAGTCTTAAATTTATATTAACCTATTTCTTCGTCAGCTATATCATTGTTATCATTCCAAGCCTCAGTATTTTTAAGCCCTGGAATTGTTGATGACTTAAAAATAGGGTCTTTGCCAGCTTTTTTCTGACGAGAGTAGTCATCAAGAGCAGCAAATGCATATTTTCCAAGGAATAATATAGCTATTAGATTTATAACTGCCATGAAAGCCATGAATAAATCTGCTAGATTCCATACCAAGTCTATAGAAGCTTGGGAACCAATAAATACAGTAAGAACGACAAAGGATCTAAATATATTAAGTATCCCTTTATTATTACTTATGAACTCAATGTTAGTTTGTCCGTAGTAATAGTTACCTACTATAGAGCTAAAAGCAAACAAGAAAGTACATATAGCCAAGAAATAAGTTCCAATAACGACTCCAATTTGTGAACTAAGTGCACTTTGAGTAAGTTCAATACCCGTTAAAGTAGTGCCTGAATAATTACCGGAAATTAACACAATGAAGGCTGTACATGAACAGATTACTATTGTATCAGTAAAAACACCTAGGGTTTGAGTAAGGCCTTGCTTTACAGGGTGAGAAACTGTTGCTGTAGCTGCTGCATTAGGTGCGCTACCCATACCGGCTTCATTAGAGAACAGTCCTCTTTTAATACCTTGCATTATTGTGAATCCAATGCCACCAGCTGCAAATTGTTTTATACCAAAAGCGTGTTCAAATATTAATACAAATATACTAGGAATAGTTTTGAAGTTAAGGACTATAACTATAATTGCAACTAAAATATAAGCAGTTGCAAAGATTGGAACTATAACCTCTGAAACCTTGGCAATTCTCTTAACCCCACCAAAGATTACTAGGGCTGTTAAAACTGATAAAAGTATACCCATTATTACAGGATTAATACCAAAGGCATTTGTAAAGGCTAAAGTTGTTGTATTAGATTGAGCTGCATTAAATACTAGTCCAAAGCATAAAGTAGTTAAGATGGCAAAAATTGTACCAAGCCAGCGCTTACCTAGCCCTCTTTCAATGTAGTAGGCAGGTCCCCCTAAAAAGTTTCCATCCTTGTCTTTAGTTTTATAAATTTGAGCAAGGGTACTTTCTACAAAGCTTGAAGCACCTCCAATTAAAGCAATAAGCCACATCCAAAATACTGCACCAGGACCACCAGCTGCCACAGCCATGGCAACACCTGCAATATTACCAGTACCAACCCTAGAAGCTGTACTTATACAAAAGGCTTGGAAGGATGAAACTCCATCTTTATTATCTTGATCATTAGGCATTAAAAGTCTAAACATTTCTTTGAAAAATCTAAATTGAACAAACTTTGTTCTAAATGAGAAGTAGATTCCTACTCCAATAAGTAAAACAATAAGTACGTAAGACCACATAAAGGTGTTAACAGTGTTAACCTTGTCAGTTAAAAAATTCATAAAATTAATTAATACATCTTTTGTAGAAATTAAAAAATCCATAACTCATCTCCTTATCTAATTTTTTTATTTAATTATAAAAGTTTATGAAAAATTACAATAATTCTTAAAATACAAGAATTATAGGAAATAAAATTCCCGAATAATTTATCGTATTATTTATATATTATATGGAACTACAAAGAAAATCAATAATATTTGTTGAAAATTAAATTTAATTAAAGATAAATGTAAAAAAGTTAAATGTTAAGAAAAAACTACCAGTAAATAATTCATACTGATAGTCTGTGGAATTGTATTAGGTTTTAGCTTTTCATTTTAAACTCATAGAAACATCGCTTACAAGTAACAGTAATTTTCCCTTTACCTCTAGGTAATCTAAGCTTTTGTCCACACTTTGGACATTTAACTATTTTATAATTTTTCTTTTCATTAAACCATCTTTTGAAATTACTAAAAATAGGAGCACAATCACCAAAATGGAACACAGGTAGGTTGCTAGGAATTGCTTTATTAAATTTACTTAAAAATCTGTTGGCATACATACAAAATTTTCTATGTTCTTGCTCACGTTTTTCAACATTTCTTGAGAAAACTCTGTATAATGCATAAAATAAAATAACTCCCGCTAAAAGACGAGTAATAGAAAATAAATTTAATATAGATGATACTAGAATAAGAAATAATGAAAATAAGTCAATTCCATAGGATTCGTTGAAAAAATTCATTTGATCACCTCTTAATATATTATAACTAATTGTTATTGAAACATTAAAATATCAAAATATGTTTTAAATATATAATTTCTACATATCTCTTGTACTATATTATAGTACAAGAGGACAACTTATTTAAAGTGATTTATGAGGAAAGAATTTTAATATTTTATGAAATAGGATTTTTAAAAGGTTAAATATTTATTATATCTATGATATAGATTTGAAGATTAGTCAATTAAAGTATGGAACTTGGTTAAAATATCATGGCTGAAAGAGTAAAGCTTTTAAAATAATTATTTGGATGTTATTTATAAATGTTACTTATATCAGAATTTAATTCTTAAGAAATTATTACTTTTGATAGAAAAATTAAAGTGATTATTACATCTTTCTTACAATTAGAGGAAACTTATTTTCAAAGTATTAAAGGTATTGTATGCTAACATCATCAAAGATTATGAGGTGAGGAAATGTCTAAAGTTCTAGAATTAAAAAATGTTACTAAAATTATGGGTAATCGTAAAATAGTTGACAATGTCAGTTTTGAAATAAACTCAGGAGAAATATTTGGATTTTTAGGACCAAATGGTGCAGGTAAAACTACTACTATTAAGATGATTACAGGACTTTTAAAAATTGATGAAGGAGATATTTTAATTAGCAATAATGATGTAAAGAAAAATTTTGAAAAAGCTCTTTCTCAAGTAGGGGGGATTATTGAAAATCCAGAGATGTATGGATATCTTACAGGACGTACAAATTTAGAGATATATGGTAGAATGCATGGTAATATTTCTAAAGAACGTATTAATGAAGTTATAAAATTAGTGAAACTTGAAAATCGTATTAATGATAAAGTGAAAAAATATTCTCTTGGAATGCGTCAAAGACTTGGTGTTGCTCAAGCATTATTACACAATCCTAAGCTTTTAATTTTAGATGAACCTACTAATGGATTAGACCCAATGGGAATTAAAGAGTTACGTGATACCCTAAGACATTTGGCAGAAAAAGAGGGACTAGCAGTTTTAGTGTCAAGTCACTTACTTAGTGAAATGGAGCTTATGTGTGATCGAGTTGGAATAATAGATAATGGAAAAATTATAGATATTAAAACATTAAAAGATATTAAAAAGCAAAATATCGAAAGCTTGAT
Source organism: Clostridium sp. UBA871 (assembly GCF_002295255.1). Lineage (NCBI taxonomy): Bacteria > Bacillati > Bacillota > Clostridia > Eubacteriales > Clostridiaceae > Clostridium > Clostridium sp. UBA871. Next base: position 355,397 of record NZ_DBFV01000003.1, read on the forward strand.
AACCTATGAATTAGAAGTAAGTAATTATAGTTTAGCGAGGAAAATTATAGAGAATGATTATAGCAAAATATCTGAAGAGATTACTGTAGACTTCAAAGAAAATAAAATATTAATTTCTTGTTCTCGTGATGAAATTGCCAATGTTAATAAAGCTTTAATTATGGAGAATATATTAGTTTACACTATTAAGCCTATTAATAACACTCTTGAAGATGAATTTATGAAGGTAACAACAGGATCAAAAATGCAAATAGTGTAATATAGTAGAAAAGGAGCAGAGTTTAATGAGTAAAGTATGTGGACTAATAAAAAATGAATTGATAAAACAATATAAAAAAACTAGTGTTAAAGTAATAGTGATTTTAATACTTTTAGCTAGCATAATGTTACCAGTAGCTTTAAAATTTTTACAGAATAGAGATGAGTCAAAGTGGTATATAAATAGCTATAATCAAGACATTCAATGGCAACAAACAGAAATAACTAATATTGATTCAAGTAAGAAAAATAAAGACATTCAGAAGAAAATTTTTGAAGAAAACATTAAAAAATCACAAACGCTAATAGATAGTAATGTTTCTTGGGATGATTGGAGAAATGAAGTAGCTGGAGAGGCTTCTAATAAATCAAAAGAGGCTATTATTCTATCAGGAATTTCAGAAGGGTTAGCAGGTGAAGAATTATTTTTTAATATACATGAATTTGATGTAAATATGTTTAATGAATATTTAGGAATGAGCAAGGATGAACTTCAAAAGATAATAACTTCTAAAAATAAAGAAAGTAAGGAATTATATGATTCTGTTATAAAAAATGATTACTTAGTTTACTTAGATAAGAATATTAAATCTTCTAAGGAGGAAATTAAAAATTTAAAGTCAACTATTAAAACATCAGAAGATGAAGTGAAGAAAAATCCTAATAATAAAAATTTTGTTACATCTCTAGAGAATTCTAAAATTCAGCTTGATGCTTTGGAGAAAAGACTTAAGGCAACCGAATATAGATATAATAATAAAATTCCTTATGACAATAAGAATTGGAAAAACAACACTATTAGGGATATTTCCTATAAGATTGATGAAAATGGTGAAAGACTGCTTAGTGAAACTGAATTTACACAATACAATAGCGAGAAAATAGCAAAAGGATATACTTATGAGGAGTACAAAAAAGACTATGAAAAGAAAACAAAGTCTATAGAACAGGCTATAGTTCTTGATTGGTATAGTCTTGAAAATAATATACCACAAGTTAAATTTGATAATGATATTAGAAATTCTGTAGATAGAACTTATTTAATGTATGTTAGTGTTGCCATTATACTATGCATAATAATTGGAGGAGGTATAGTTTCTTCAGAGTATTCTACAGGGACTGTTAGATTGCTTATGATTAGACCAGTATCTAGATGGAAAATTTTATTTTCTAAATTAGTATCAGTATTTATAATTGGGTATGGGGTACTGTTAACTACAGTTATATTAAATATTATATCAAGTGGAATTGTAAATGGTTTTGGAGGACTTGCTACAAAAGTAATTTCTTTCAGTGGAGAAAGTATAGTTCAGCAAAGCTTTGTAATTTCAATTATACCTAAGCTTTTATTCTCAAGCATTAGCTTAATATTTATAATAGCTTTAGTATTTGCAATATCAACTATTATAAAAAATACAGCTTTAGCAGTTGGTCTTACTACTGTAGCATATTTAGGTAGCTCAGTTGCTACAATGATTATGGCAAGCTTAGGTATGAGATGGGTAGGTAAAACTATATTACCCTATATGAATTTATCAACTTTCATTACAAATTCCCAATATGTTGAAATGTTTAAAAGTGAATATAGTATAGTTTTAAGTTCAACTATGGGGGCAATTCAATTGATTGTGTTTGCTACAATATTAATTATAGCTTCATTCTTAGTGTTCCAAAAGAGAGATGTAATGAATTAATTTATATAATGAAATTATAAGTGAAAATATTTCTATATTTATTTAAAAAAGTGGGGTTGACAATATTAATCTAGTTAAGTAGAATAATAATTGTAAGGGGAATGGAAAGTTAATTTTATAAAATAACTACAACTTACATTTTAAACTTATTAGATTAAAAATAAATTTAATATATAGAGTCCGATAGGTGTACTAAGTACTTAATAGGGAATTTGGTGAAAATCCAAAGCTATCCCAGTAACTGTAAGTGAGGACGACTTAGCAAAAGCCACTAATTTGTTTTGGGAAGGTGCTAAGAAGTATGATTCACAAGCCAGGAGACCTGCCATGGGATTATGAAATTTGATACTTTCTGAGGAAGAGTTAAAAGATTTATCCAGTGATGGTTTAGGTAAAATATAGTATTTATGTTTATAGGTTTAAACTATAAATTAAATTGCAAAAGCTTTCACTTATTTAAATTTAGTATATTCCAAGATAGGTATCAATGATATCTATCTTTTTTTATTGTATTTATATGGCTAGGAGAATCTACAAGGAAGTGGATTGTAGAATATATAAGCTATTTTACAGTTTAAATAAACTATGAAGCTACAAAGGCGTGGCTTTCTCCTATATAAAATATACAAATAAAGTAACTATATTTTAATTGTTACTTTAGTTATTAACTTAAAGTTTTCAACCCAAAACTTTAGTCAATATAAATGTAAATTTTCTACTTATGTCCCTCTTAGTGGTTTGGATAAAACCAACTAATTTCACACAGGGATGTAACCACTATAATTTGTAGTGGTTACATCCTATAACCCTATAATTGGATAAATATATGATTAAATATAAAAGAAATTAAGACTATATCGAAAATTTATGATATAGTCTTAATTTTTTCTACCAACATTGGTTTATCAAGTTATTTTCATAATATACAGTATATGTATAAATAATCAAATTAAAGTATCATATAATTTATAGATATGATATGATAAAGTAATAAAATACAGATAATTATGTTTATGGAGAGGGATTATATGAAATTAACATTGCTTAAGGATTTGCAGGGAAATGAAATACTTGCTAAGGACATTATTACAGGCTCGGGTAAGACTTTGTTAAAAAAAGGTATTATAATTACTGATCAAGTAAAAAATAGTATTGAACAGCAAGGGATTTTTTTTCTGTATGTACAAGACGATGACTTAAAAGACATAAAAGATGATAGTAAACTTATAAATTTAAAAAAGAATATACTTCAAACCATACCTAATATGTTTAGTGACTTAATAAATTATGATAATAAATCTTTAAGTAAATCTCTAACTATGGTTGATGATTTAGTTGAATATATACAGAGTGAAAACTACATAAATCTAAATTTATATGAAGTAAAATTATATGATGATTATACATACATACACTCTGTGGATACTAGTATTATGGCAATTTTTCTAGGAGTAAATATGAATTTTTCGAAATCAAGATTACGTGATTTAGCCATATCATCTCTATTTCATGATATAGGAAAAACGAAAATATCTAGTGGAATCATAAATAAACCAGATAAATTAACTGAAGATGAGTTCAAGCAAATTAAGATGCACCCATTATACGGTAGAGATATACTACTTGGTAATCCTATAATAAATGAAGAGATAATAGGTGGAGTAATAGAACATCATGAAAAGTATAATGGTACAGGTTATCCTTATGGATTAAAAGATAATGAAATATCACAATTTGCAAAAATCATTTCTATATGTGATGTGTTTACGGCCATAACATCAGATAGATGCTATAGAAAAAAATTTGACCCTAGAGAAGCTTATGAATTAATTTTAGCAGAGACATATACAAGTTTTGATCCTGAAATAATTAAGTTGTTTAAAGATACATTTGCAGTTTATCCATTAGGATGTCCTGTATATCTATCAAATAATTTATTTGGGTATGTGGTAAGTCAAAATAATGGGTTCCCAGATAGACCAGTAGTAAGAATTGTGAAAGATGAATACAATAATAAAATTAGTCCTTATGAGATTGATTTAAAGAATATTATAAATTTAACAATCATAAGCACTATAGTGTAGTATTTGTAAAGTAAATGGTATCTAAGGAGATGATTATCATAAATAGTGATGTAGGTGAAAGCTATATGGGAAATATTAAGGTTTTAAAAAATTTATATAAAGAAATATGGTGGAGTATGCCTACATGTGTAGATATTCCCTTAGAAGCTAATGGATATATTAAGAAGAAGAAAAATGAGAAAAAGTTTGAGAAATTTATTGATGAATTTATTAAAATTATTGAAAGGTTTCCTTTGGAAGAAGAGAATAGAGAATTATGGAAGAAAAATAGTAACTCTTATCTTGAAAATATGATATTGGGAGAAGAATTATTTAAGCTAGGAACCATAGATAAAAAAATGAAGGATCAGTTTTTTGCAAACACTAAGGTATTTATAAATCAGTGTAAGATCTTTGATAAAGAAATGAATTATGAAGATATTGGTCAAGCTATGAGAAATGTGTGGATTGTTAGTCTTCTTCAAAAGATGAAGGATATGGATATATCATTTACCATGGCTACTTTTGGATATAGCATGCTATATCCATATACTGACAATTATTTAGATAATTTAGATATATCAATAGAAGAAAAGAAAGAATTTAATAACAGGTTTTATAAAAGACTATGTGGTGAAGAGATAGAGGGGAGAAATTCTCATGAAAAGCAAGTGTTTAAGTTAGTTGAATATATAGAATCTGTTTTTAATAGAAATGATTATCCAAAAGTTTTTCAAGGTCTATTATTAATTCATGAAGGGCAAGTAAAAAGCCTAATACAGCAAGAAGGTATAAGTAACCCCTATGAAAGGGATATGCTAGATATATCTATTGAAAAGGGCGGAGCATCTGTTATTGTGGATGGTTATCTTATAAATGGAAGCTTAAACAAAGAAGAGGAGATTTTTACCTATGGGTATGGATTTCTGCTTCAATTATGCGATGATTTGCAAGATGTAAGGATAGATTATGAGAATAAACATATGACTATAATGTCTCAACTAGCAGGAAAATATCATCTAGATAATATTGTTAATAAACTTATTAATCTAACTATCCATGTATTAGATGATGCAACGTGTTTTAAAGGGGAAAATATTGAAGATTTGAAAAAATTAATAAAAGATAATTGTATTTTAATGATAATCTTTGCTATTGTTATGAACAAAAATTATTTTTCAAAGGAGTATGTAAAAGAAATTTCTAAATACTTGCCTTTTACTATATCATATATTGAAAATATTAAGGGGAATTTACGAAGAAAGTTTGAAAATATTAAAAAATCTTATCATGGCATTTCATTAGAAGATATAATTTACTACTTAATTCAATAAAGGATTTATAAAAGGTTAAATTTAATTTATTTTAATTTAATTACGTAATTTATAAAGTTTTTTAGTTGATATAACATTTAAAAAATGGTATGATTAAAACGTTGTACAGGTTATAATATAATAATTTATATATTAAGGGAGTAGTTAGCAGGAAGTATTAAATGACTTCATGGGATTAGGTCAACATACTGGATATTTAATATTCTGGTTTAATCTTAAAAGACGAGACTTATATTCTGATATTAGAATATAAGTCTCTTTTATTTTGTTAAAATACATAGGAGGAATGAAAATGATATACGCTTTATATGGAATTTTTGCTGCATTTGTAATTGGTTTTTCAATTAAATTGTCTTATTATGTAGACGAGCTTGATAAAAAAACAAATTTATCAGGAGCTTTTATTGGAGGTGTTATGTTAGCAGCAGTAACTTCACTTCCAGAGTTATTTACAAGTATTTCATCTACTATATTTTTGAATGAGGTACAATTGGTTTCAGGTAATATTCTTGGTAGTAATGTGTTTAACTTAACTATTTTAGCAGTATTAGTTTTAGTAGGAGTTAAGAGATTCAAAAGCTCTGTAGTAACATCAAGCCATAGGAATACACTGAAACTTTTAATGGTGATTTATGTAATAGTGTTTGTTGCTAATTATATTGGAAGAGAATTTTCATTTTTTAGTGTAAGCATATTCTCTATAGCAATTATGCTATTATATATCTTTGGTGTTAAGGCTATGTCAGGGGATGAATCTCCAGAAGATAGTGGAGAAAGTAATTGCAATCTTACAGTAAAGCAAATATATGTGAGGTTTACACTATTAAGTATAGGATTAATTGTGTTTAGTATAGGTATTACTATAGTAACAGATATGATTGCAAAGGAGTTAAACCTAGGGGTTACCTTGGCGGGGGCATTGTTCCTTGGAGTTGCAACTTCTCTTCCAGAATTAACATCTTCTATATCTTTAGCTAAAAAAGGTAATTTTAATGCTATGATTGGAAACATTGTAGGAAGTAATTTATTTAATTTTTGCATATTGTTTTTAGCTGATATACTATATATAAAAGGATCTATTTATCAACCATCGAACCAAGGATACTTATTAATAATATTTGGATTTATATGTACTGTAGTTGCTTATGGTATGTTAAAGATAAAAAAAGAACAAGCAAAGGAGATACATAAGGTATCAAGTTCGTTACCTTATGTATTAGCGAGTATGGCAATAGTGGCTAGTTATGTAACATATTTAACAATGTCAATATAAAATAATAGGTTTTAGAAGCTCTGCTTTTAAAACCTATTATTTTATTACTGAAATTTTCAACAAAGCCACTTTATTAGTTGTATTAGAATGAATTGTTAACATTTTATCATCTATACTTGTAATTACAATGGTTATTGTATAAAATGTTAATATTAGTAATTAAACTCAAGTGCAAATGTGGGTAACTATATTTAGTAAAAAATCTAGTATTAAGTTAAACTTTAAGGGATGGTGATTTCGGTGTTAGTTATAAATAATGTCACGAAGAAATATGGAAAATTTGTTGCTAATGATAATATAAGTTTTCAAGTGGGCGATGGAGAGATAGCAGTACTTTTAGGGCCTAATGGTGCTGGAAAATCTACTATTATTAAATGTATATGCGGACTATTAAGATTTCAAGGAAATATATCCATAGAAGGTTTTGATAATAAATCCATAGAAGCTAAAAGAATAATTGGATATATACCAGAAGTACCTGTACTATATGATATGTTAACAGTGGAAGAGCATTTAGAATTTATTGCACGAGGTTATAATCTTACTGACTGGAGAGAATATGCTGAAAAACTGTTAAGGATATTTGAACTAGATGACAAAAAACAAAAGTTTGGGAAAGAACTTTCTAAAGGAATGCAGCAGAAGGTAAGTATTTGTTGTGCATTACTTCCAAAACCTAAGGTTATAATTTTTGATGAACCTTTAGTAGGTCTTGATCCCCATGGAATTAAAGCATTGAAAGAATTAATAATGGAATTAAAAAATCAAGGTGCAGCAATGATAATAAGTACTCATATGATTGATAGTGTGAAAGAGTTCTGGGATGTAGCACATATCATGATGAATGGAAAGATTGCGGCAACAAGGGTAAAAAAAGATGCTGAAAAATCTAATGAAGGATTAGAAGAATTATTCTTTCATATCACTGAAGGAAAGGGTGATCAGTAGTGAAAGGAATAATTTATCTATGGAGAACAACCTTAAAAAATCGAATAAAGGATTTAAAGAATCATCCTGGTAAATTAATAGGATATATAATTTTGATAGCTTTAATGGTTTTTGTTTTTATAACCTCAGCTAAAACTTCTAATAATGTTGATGTAAATAACTTAAGTCCAATTGCGGAGCTAGGAGCAATAATATATGCACTATTTATGTTTTTATTTACAACTCAAATTATCCAAGGATTATCATCAGGAGCTACATTTTTTAAAATGTCTGATGTAAACTTACTCTTTGTTTCTCCCATATCATCTAAAAAAGTACTTATATATGGACTTATAAGACAGTTAGGTACATCTTTATTTATATCCATCTTTATACTATTTCAAGCTGGTGTACTTAAACAGAGGTATGGAGTAAATCCGCTAGGTGTAATAGTAATATTCCTAGGATATTTTATGTTAGTTTTCATAAGTAGTATCATATCTATGGCTATTTATTCAATTACTAGCGGAGATGACGGTAAAAAGAAAGCAGTAAAGATTTTAATTTATCTCCTAGTATTACCTTTAATAATTTCTATTCTATTTAATATAAAAGAAGGTGGAAGAGGTATAGGAGCTATAGTTAATGGGATAAATGTAAGTTATCTAGAATTTATTCCTTTTGTAGGGTGGATAAAAGGAGTAATTTATGGTATTTTGATAGGCGAAACCTCTAATGCGTTAATGTATATTTTAGCAACACTTATAGGCGTAGTATTAACTATAGTTATTCTTATGAAAAGTAAAAATGAATATTATGAAGACGTACTTCAAGCTACAGAAACTATGCATAAACGTGTGGAAGATGCAAAAGAAGGCCGAATAGTAGAAGTTAAAGATACTAAGAAGATAAAATTAAAAAATGTTGGAATAAATAAAGGAAGAGGAGCTTCTGTATTCTTTTTTAAGCATATGTTAGAAAATAGGAGAGCAGGAAAATTCTTTTTAGACAATACTACTTTAATTCAAATAGTAGTTGTGGTCATATTTACATTAACAATGAAGGACATAGGAAGTATAATGGCTACCTTTGCTATGGCCACATATATTCAATTATTTATGACTTTTGCAGGGCGCTGGGTTAGAGAACTAAAAATGCATTATGTATATTTAATTCCTGAAAGTCCACTTAAAAAACTTCTATATATAGTTTCTGAAAACTTAATAAAGTGTTTTGTAGATGGGATTATACTATTTGTTATTGCGGGAATCATATTAGGTTCTTCACCTATAGAAATATTAGTATGTATAATATCAAGATTGGGATTTGGAATGTTATTTATAGCAGGAGATGTATTGTCTCAAAAAATATTCAAACAAGTTACAGGGAAAGGCTTATTAATGTTTTTAACAATACTTGCATTGATAATAATTGCACTACCAGGAATTATAGGTTCTGTAATTGTAGCAATTATCTTTGATATAGGAACAATTTCAATAATAATTACATTTGCATGGAATATGTTCATATCTTTTATAATTATATGGCTATGTAAGAATATATTAAATAACATAGAACAGAATTTAGTATAGTAATAGATGTATTACTTATTTATTTTAATATGATTTTAATAGAAATAAAATAGTCTTAAATAGCTGATTATATTAGTTATTTAAGACTATTTTAAAATAAAAAATACTTTAGTAGAAAAAAAGTATTTTAATTATAATTAATAGTATTTTATTAAGAAAATTTAAAGGCAAAGAGTTTTATTGATATATATCAGAAAACTCAATTTGAATTCGTTCTATTTTGTTATTGTAGGATCTAATTGAAGGAGGCGCTGAATCTTTTGAATGGTCAGATTTTACTATTTTATTAGGGAAATATAAAGTGAACTTACTACCTTCACCAACCTTGCTTTCTAAAGTTATATCTCCATCATGTAGAACCATAAGAGATTTTACAAGGGATAAGCCTATGCCGGTACCTTCAGAATTATTCGTACTAGATTTATCAATTTGTACAAATCTATCAAATATTTTTCTTTTCATAGAATCATCTATACCAATACCTGTATCTTTAATGGAAATAATAGTATTATTATCATCTTCAGAGATATCAATAAAAATTGTTCCGCCTGGATTAGTAAACTTTACTGCATTAGATAAGAGATTTAAAATAATTCTTTCTAATTTATCCTCATCTATAGCAGTAATTTTTTCTTCCATAGCAGTATCAAAAATAATGTTTATTTCTTTAGATTTAATGAAATCTACAACTGAGTCTACGATATTTTCTACAGAATAAACTATATTAATATTTTCAAGATTAACTTTAAAAGTAGAAGCTTCAATTTTAGTTAAATCAAGAAGATTATTAATAAGTCGTATAAGTCTAAAAGAATTTTGTTTTATACAGTTAGTATATTTCTCTGCATTGCTTAAGTCTAGATTTGGATTTTTTAATTGCTGAGACAGAAGTTGATCGGCACTATATATAACATTGATAGGGGTTTTAAGTTCATGAGATACATCTGCAAAGAAGTTTGTACGCTCTTTCTCATGAGACATAAGTTTATTGTTAGTTTTTTTCAAATCAGACATAGTATCAAGTAATTTTTTATTACTTAAATAACTCTCTTTCATATGTCTAAATTTAATTATAGAAAAGCAAAATCCTAATATTAAATACAAACCTATATCAAATAAATTTTTCCATGCAGTGCTACTATAATTTAAAATATTCATCATATTAAATATATAAATGGATGATGAAGGGATAAGTACTAATAAAGATTTTTTAAAATCTATTAAGAAAAATAGATTTATTACAAAAATCAAAATCAAAAAAAAAGTGATACTTCCATTAACTTCAAGAAGAGAAATACAAGAATATAAAGATAAGTACGTACCACCAAAAAGAAAAATATTAAATAATAAGTTATATATAAAAGTTGTTTGATATTTTATAGGAATTAAATTATAAACTAATAACCAAACAACTAAAAATATAGTTATAATGGCATAGAGATAGATATTGTTAATCACTATAGGAATTTCATCAATTATATTAATTATAAATAACAATGTACTTGAAATAAGTGTAAGTATAGATAAGTTATAACTAAAGTATAAATTTTCACTTAATAAATATGTTTTTAAATCAGAATAGTTATTTAGTTTAATTTTCATTTTCCTTACCTCACTAGCATAAAATTCAATAGAATAAAATAAAAATTATATACCTCAACATTATAATGTGTTAATAAATTACAATTTATAATTTATGATAAACATATCCGCGGATAAAAAATGGATAAATGGGTACATTGCAATTAAAAATTTTTTAAATATTTTAATTATAAAGTATACTCATAATTTATAATTAATGTTCATACCACACATATCCATAACTAATATAGCATATATGTTAGTAAATATAAAAAAAGTTAGTATATACAAGTAAATTTGTTTTAATAAAAAATATGTTGGTTTTTATTGAAATTTATCATTTTTATTTAAATTAAGACAAGAATAAATACATATATAACTAATACTTCTTTTTTATGAAAAAATTATGAAGAAAATTATAAAAACATAAAATATATTTCATGAATATTAACTTTGTGTTAATAATTTTAAACATAAAGTTAAATAAAGAAAAATTTATAGGTGTAAATTCAGTATATCGAATTAATATATAGATATTAGTATAAGGATTAAGAAGAGTAATAAATAATTATTTGGTTGATAGTATGTTATATGACTTAATTAGAATACATTGATTTTATAAAATATATATGATAGCATGTAAATGGAGTTGCTACATAAAATATATTATTAGTAGTCAGTAAAATCTCTCTTTCTCTACTGAAAGGGAGTTTATTTTGTTTCTTAGGAGGTAAAGATATGAAAAAAAATATGAAATCAATAATAATTTCTTTAATAGTTATAATTATTGCAATTGGTGGATTTTTTATCTACAAAAATTTTAATGCAAAGCAAAGAGTTGAAGGAGATAAAACTATAGAAGTTACAGTTATAAGTAAAAAGGATAATTATGAAAAAACTTATACACATTCAACTAATGCAGAAACTCTAGGAAAAGCACTAGATGAAATGAAGATAATTGTAGCTGATACATCTCAAGCTACTAGATTTATAACTGGAGTAGATGGACTAAATGCAGATGCTAACAAGCAAGAGTGGTGGAATTTAAAAATAAATGGAAAAGATTCCCAAACTGGTATAGATGATACTGCTATAAAAGATGGTGATAAGATAGAACTTATACTTACAATAGGTTGGTAATATGTATAAAACTAAAGATTTGATAATATTGGCATTACTTGGAGCGCTAATGCTTGTGTTACAAGTTATGATGAGTGGAATACCTAATATAGAACCAGTATCTTTTTTACTGGTAATATATACTTTAGTATTAGGCAGAAGAGCATTAGTAGTTGTAGTGGTATTTAACTTTTTACTAGGTCTTGTTAGTGGAATGGGAACTTGGTGGTTTGGATACTGGATTGTTTGGCCTATGCTAGTACTAGTAGTGCTGTTATTTAGAAAAATAATTAAAGAAAATTTTTTAGGTTGGAGTATAATATCCGGTGTGTTTGGAATGTTATTTGGAGCACTGTATTCAATACCATATATCTTTACAGTCTCTAAAACCTTTGCTTTAACTTATTGGATAAATGGAATACCCTATGATTTAATTCATATGGTAGGTAATTATTTTATTATGTTAATGCTTGGAAAAAGGGTATATAATTTATTGAAGAATTTAGTAGCAAAATATAATTTAGGCACTAAATTTTGAAGATAGATAGGTTTTAAAATATAAAAAGAACTTTGAAATTTCAAAGTTCTTTTTTATTTTTTAAGGAGTGGATTGGGGAATTAAGCCAATAAATAAAGTAATTAAAATGTATTTATGTTATATTTATCATATAGTGTCATTGCCATAACATATAATTTATATAAAATATAAACTAAAAGGCTAAGGAATAAATTGTAGAATCTAAGAGGTGGGAATATGAAGTTGCTAGAAACAGAAAGATTGATTTTGAGAAGTTGGAAAATAGCGGATTTAGATGATTTTTATGAGTATTCTAAAAATCCTAATGTTGGTCCTATGGCAGGATGGAAACCCCATAAGAATAAAGAAATATCTAAAGGTATACTTCAGTCATTTATAAAGAATAATGAGGTATGGGCAATTGTATATAAGAAAAATAATAGGGTAATTGGTTCAATTGGTAATCATAGAGATGTGAAAAGAAATTTATTAAAGGCAAGAATGATAGGATATGTACTTTCAGAAGAATATTGGGGAAAAGGAATTATGACTGAAGCAGTAAATAGGGTAATAAAATATTTGTTCGAAGAAATAAAATGTGAAGTAGTATCTTGTTATCATTATCACGGAAATCAAAAATCTAAAAGGGTTATAGAAAAGTGTGGATTTAAATATGATGGAACATTAAGAATGGCTAGCGAAACTTATGATGGAAGAATATATGATGATCTATGCTATTCCATAACTAAAATGGAGTATTGTGATGAATATAAAAATAAATATTTATAGGTAAAGTATAATAATTATAGATTGAATATATTTAAAATATAGACTCCATGAATAATTAGTTCGTAGAGTCTATTAATTTTAGTTAACTATTTTTAACCTTAGGTTTATTTACTATATATATTCCAACACATACAAATACAAGTGCCAACAGATTTTTCCAATGCCAAATAGATTCTTTTAAAAATATAGCAGAAAGAAAAACACCAAACACAGGTGTTAAAAAATTGTATATAGAAATTTTACCAACATTATTATGCTTTAATAAGATAGTCCATATTGTAAAAGCCACTGAAGAAAGAAGTGAGAGATATAAAAGTAATAGCATAGCTTCAGTAGAAGGTATAGAGGTTCGTGCACCTCCAAGTGCGCCTACAATTACAAGTAAAACCCCTCCAAAGAGTAGTTGCCATCCTGTGACTATCATGCTATCTTCTCTCTTAGCTGCTTCTTTACTTATAAGAGATCCAATTGCAAAGGAAGCAGCAGCAAGAATAATAAATCCTTCACCAGTAAAGGTAAAACCACTTCCAACTTTACCACCTAAGTTAATTATAACTACTCCCATAAATCCAACAATACATCCTAAAATCTTTTGGAAATTTAATCTATCATCTGAATATATAAAATGAGCAAGAATTACAGCCATAAAGGTTGCGGTACCGTTTAATATGGACCCCTTAACACCGGTAGTATGAGAAAGTCCTATGTAGAAAAATAAATATTCTAAAGTAGTTTGAATAAACCCAAGTAGTGCAATATGACTTAAGGCCTCTTTTTTAGGAAAAGGAAATTTTTTTTGAATTATCCAAGTTAATAAAATTACTAGAAGACCTGATAAAGCAAATCGATTGCCTGCAAAGAGAAGTTTACTAAAAATATCATTTTCGCCTATAGAAAATAAAGAGTAGCCAATCTTTATAGATGGATAGGCACTTCCCCAAAGTAAGGTACATAGTAAAGCTAACAATAAAATCACACCATTTTTTTGAAAAACATCTTTTTTACTCATAATTTAAATAATCCCCTCTGTACATTTAAAACTTAAATAATTACAAATTAACTTATGTTTATTGTGAATATAGTTTTAAAATTCTAATTATCTCAATTAGAATTTTACTATTATATGCAACCAATGTAAATGAACATTATTATTTGTTGTTTTTGACAATAAAATTTATCTTATCTAAAATGTAAAAACGAAATTTCAATATAAAAGTTCAATACAAATATATAAGGAAAATACAGAAAAATGGAGAATGGAGAATTTTGAGTAATTTAATCAAGTGTATTTAAGTCTTAAGAAGTTGAAAATGATTATCAATTAAGCTATTATGAAGTAGTGATAAGTACTATTAATTAAAATTATATTTCAATTAATAATGTAATTTTATTGTTACATCAAGTATATATAAGTGTTTAAGAATATCACATAATTTAATACATAAAGATATTTAGGATACGTAATAAAGTTTTGGAGGAAATATGAAAAAGAAATATTTAATTCCTTTATTCATAATACTGTGTATGTCTTCAATATTTATAGGGGTTCAAAATATAAGTATTACAGATATAATGCAATGGAACCAGGGTAAGATGAATATAATAATTTTAACTAGATTGCCGCGGCTTATTAGTATAGTGGTAGCTGGAGTAGGAATGAGCGTTGGTGGAGTTATAATGCAGCAAATTAGTAATAACAAATTTGTTTCTCCAAGTACAGCAGCTACCGTAGACTCAGCAAAGCTTGGGGTACTAGTTTCTATGCTACTATTTTCATCAGCAACTTTGATGCAAAAGATGATAACAGCATTTATATTTGCCCTTTTGGGAACCTTTGTATTTATGAAAATACTTAAAAGCATAAAAATGAAAAATGTTGTATTCATACCTCTAGTGGGAATAATGGTAGGAAATGTTATAGGGTCTATGACAGATTTCTTTGCTTATAAAAACAATTTAGTTCAAAGTATGGGAACTTTTCTCCAAGGAGATTTTTCCATGATTATAAAGGGAAATTATGAGCTCCTCTATTTGACTATACCATTATTAATATTAGCACTTTTGTATGCTAATAAATTTACTATTATAGCAATGGGGGAGGATATCTCATCAAATTTAGGGATTAACTATAATAAGGTTGCCAATATTGGAGTTATAATTGTTGCATTGATTTCAGCTTTAGTAGTAATAACTGTTGGGAATATACCTTTTATAGGATTAATAGTTCCGAATATAGTATCTATATTTAAAGGGGACAATCTTAGTAAGAATATTTGGGATACAGCTTTGTTTGGGGCAATATTTGTACTAGCATGTGACATTATAGGTAGACTTGTAATTCATCCCTATGAAGTACCTATAAGTCTTACTGTAGGAGTTACAGGAAGTATTATATTCCTTTACCTGATATTTAGGAGGAATAGAAATGAAGGATAATATAGATAAAAAAAAGTTATATATACTTGGAATAGTTGCATTATTTGTTATTGGCTTATTTTTGTTTGAAGGATTAAATGGTATAAACTGGGATTATAACCTATCAAAGAGAATACCTAAGGTTATAGCTATAGCAGTTACTGGAGGGTCAATAGCCTTTTCTTCTATGATATTTCAGACAGTAACAAATAATAGAATCCTAACGCCAAGCATACTTGGACTTGATTCCTTATATATGTTTGTACAAACCATATCCGTGTTTTTATTCGGAGCATCAAGTATATTTATGATAAACAGAAATGTGAATTTTATGGTTTCAGTTACAATAATGTTAGTTGGAACTTTAGTTCTTTATAAAATATTATTTAAGAAAGATGGAAATAGTAATATATTCTTTTTGCTATTGGTGGGAACAGTATTGGGAACCTTGTTTAAAAGTATGACATCTTTTATGCAAGTAATAATTGATCCAAATGAATTTGAAACATTACAAAGTAAAATGTTTGCTAGCTTTGCTAATGTTAATACGGATATATTGTTAATATCAGTAATAGCCTTACTAATCATTTTTGTATTATTTTATGATGATGTAAAAAAATTAGATGTTATGCTTTTGGGAAGAGATCAAGCTATAAACTTAGGAATAGATTTTGATAGATTTTCTAAAAAAATATTAATAGTTGTAGCAGTATTAGTATCAATATCTACAGCTTTAGTTGGACAAATAACCTTCCTTGGATTATTGGTGGTTAATCTATCTTATCAGTTTCTTAATACATATAAACATAGTTATCAAATAACGGGAAGTATATTGATAAGTATAATTGCTTTAATAGCTGGACAGTTCATAGTGGAAAGAATATTAAACTTTGGAAGTACAGTAAGTATAATAATTAATTTTATTGGTGGAATTTACTTTATATATCTTTTAATGAAGGAGGGAAAATAAATGATAGAAGTTAGAGGTATAGTTAAAAAGTATGGAGATAATCCAGTAGTAGACAATGTATCTTTAAACATAGAAAAAGGTAAGATTACTTCTTTCATAGGACCTAATGGAGCAGGAAAGAGTACTTTACTATCAATGATATCTCGTATTATGAAGAAAGATGAAGGCGAAGTTATTATAGATGGTAGGGAGTTAGAAAAATGGGACACTAAGGGACTAGCTAAAAAAATAGCTATACTTAAACAATCTAACAATATAAATGTAAGATTAACTATAAAGGAAATAGTTAGCTTTGGACGTTACCCTCACTGCGAAGGTAGACTGACAAAGGAAGACACAAAGTATGTAGATGAAGCCATAGAATATATGCAACTTAAGGATATTGAAGATAGATATTTAGATGAGCTTAGCGGTGGACAAAGACAAAGAGCATATATTGCTATGGTAATAGCTCAAAATACAGAGTATGTACTATTAGATGAACCATTAAATAACTTAGATATGAAACATTCAGTACAGATGATGAAAGTATTAAGAGGGCTAGTGGATGATCTTGGAAAAACTGTAGTGATAGTTATGCACGACATAAATTTTGCATCAGTTTACTCAGATAAAATAGTTATTCTTAAAGATGGAAAGATAGTTAAAGATGATATAACTGATGCCATAATATCAAAAGATGTTTTAGAAGACGTATATGAAATAGATTTTCACATAAAGAATATAAACGGAAACAACATCTGCGTATATTTCTAAGAGAGACCCCAAATCTATGATTTGGTTGGTCGAACTTAAGTGACCATTTTAATCTATGATTTAATTATGGAAACTTACTCATTTGAGTGTAACGAAAAGGAGTAAGTTTCAAATAGTAAGGTGACAAGGAGTATCCTTACGAGCAAAGCGAGAAAAAGAAATCTATGATTTCTATAACAATAAAATATAATTTATTCTTAAATTCAAAATTAAAGAAATTTATTATAAATAAATATTAAGATATAAGGAAAATATTAATTGGATATAGATGAAAGGAATAGGTGAAACAAATGAATAAGAAAAAAATTAATATAATAGTAGGAGTTGCAATAGTTGCTTTAATTGGTGTGTTTGCAGCTACAAAACTTGGTAACAAAGATAATGAAGGGGAAAAAGGTGAAACTATAAAAATAATCCATACTGCTGGAGAAACTGAGGTACCTAAGAATCCAGAAAAAGTAGTAGTATTAGACTATGCATCTTTAGATATTATGGATTCATTAGATATAAAAGGATTAGTAGGATTACCAAAGAAAAACCTGCCAACTTATCTTTCAGAATATAAGGAAGAAAAATATACAGATTTAGGTGGATTAAAAGAATTTAGTCTAGAAGTAATCAATGAGATCAAACCGAATTTAATAATAATTGAAGGTAGACAAGCTGATTATTATGAGGAACTTTCTGCTATAGCTCCAACAATACAATTAGGAACAGATACTACAAAGTATTTAGAGTCATTAGAGTCAAATGTAAACATAATAGGACAAATATTTGGGAAAGAAGATGCAGCAACATCTAAATTAAAAGAACTTAATAAAAGAGTTGAAGAAGTAGGCAAAAAAATAAAAGAGCAAGGGTTTAATGCTTTAGCTACTATAATTACAGATGGTTCTATGAGTGTATACGGAGCAGGATCAAGATTTTCAATTATATTTGAAAAGTTCGGCTTTGTTCCAACAGATGAGAATATAGAAGTATCAAAGCATGGTCAAAATATAACTTATGAGTACTTATTAGCTAAAAATCCAAACTATCTTTTTGTAGTTGATAAGTCAGCAGGAACAAGTGGATCAGAAGATTATTCAGCAGCTAAGGAAGTAATAGAGAATGAATTAGTAAAAACTACAGACACATATAAAAATGGAAATATAGTTTATCTAAATGCTCAAGCTTGGTATGTGGGTGGAGCTGGACTTCAAGCAGCTGATTTAATTATAGAGGATATGGAAGGTATCACAAAATAATAATTAGTAAAATAGAAAATAGCTATTTGACATTCTAAAAGTCAAATAGCTATTTTTATAATGTGTTTAGTTGTTATAATACTGTCATCATATTAAAGTTAGTTATATAATGTAAAAATTATAATAGAGAGTAGAATAAATTAATAAAGAGCATATTTATATAGAGAGGAGGTGTTTCTATGGAAAGTAGAAATAGTAGTAATTATAAGGGGATTGATATAAGTAGTTGGCAAGGAAATGTAAATTTTAAAAAAGTAAAAGACGGTGGGATAGAAATAGTTTATATTAAAGCAACGGAAGGTATAAGCTATGTTAATAATTATTTTTCTTCATCCTATAAAAATGCTAAAGAGCAGGGTTTGAAGGTTGGATTTTATCACTTCTTTCTAGGAGGAATAGATCCTAAAGCTCAAGCTAGGCATTTTGTAAATACCATTGGAAATAGAGAATTTGATTGTAGACTAGCTATAGATATAGAACAGACTAATGGTTTAAATAAGACATCTTTAACAAGTGCAGCAATAATATTTTTAGAAGAGGTTAAGAGACTAACTAGTAAAGGTATCGTAGTTTATACCTATACTAATTTTGCAAGAACTAGTTTAGATAGTAGGTTAGGAATATATCCTTTATGGATTGCTGAATATGGGGTAAGCAAACCTGCTAGTAATCCAATATGGAATCAATGGGTTGGTTTTCAATTTTCAAGTACTGGACAAGTCCCCGGTGTAAGTGGAAATTGTGACCTAAATGAGTTCAATGAGGGAATATTATTAAATGGACAAAGTATACCAGAAAGTCCAAGTACAGATGATAATAGTAAAAATGATAAATACTATACAGTACAATCAGGGGATACTTTAAGTGGAATAGCAGAAAAATATAATACAACCTATCAAGTATTGGCATCTATTAATGGTATATCGAATCCTAATTTAATATATCCAGGACAAAAAATAATATTGCCAACAGGTAGTTCTTCAACAGGAGGTAATACCGGTAATTCATCCTATTATATTGTAAAATCAGGAGATACTTTGAGCGGTATAGCACAAGAATATGGAACTACAACTAAAGTTCTAGCTAGTATTAATAATATATCAAATCCTAATTTAATATATCCAGGACAAAAAATAGTATTACCATCAGGTAGTTCTTCATCTAAAGGTAATGCTAGTAGTTCATCCTATTATACTGTAAAATCGGGGGATACTTTAAGTGAGATAGCACAGCGGTTTGATACTACTACTTCAACTCTTGTTAAGCTTAATAATATATCAAATCCAAATTTAATATACCCAGGACAAGTGATAAAAATAAAGTAAAACAACCTTAATGAGAAAAAGAGACTGTTGCAGAGTGATTTTTAATCTATTCTGCACAGTCTCTTGTATTTGAAATTTAATATATAACTTATTAGTTGTAATAAAAAGTTATTATATTTATATTAAACCTTGTTTTTCTAAAAATTCTCGGGATACATCATTAGGTTCCATCTGTAGTTCATCAACTTTATAATTAAGTTCCATCATGATGTCATCATTAAGGATAGTTGATAATTGTTCCAATAGAGGAATTATTTCTGGATACTCTTTAAGAGTTTCACCTCTAACTATAGGCATAGCATAATAGGGTGGGAAAAAGTTCTTATCATCTTTTAATGTCTTTAATTTAAATTTCTTTAGCAATCCATCTGTTGCGAAGGCATCTACCACATCTATCTCTTTGCTGATTAAAGCAGTGTATCGTGGAGAACCATCAAGGCCTATAGAATCTTTAAATGAAAAATTGTATTTTTTGCTTAGTCCAGGAAGACCATCATCCCTGTTTAAGAATTCTAAGGTAGTTCCAGACTTTAGGTTAGTAGCAATGAGTGAAAGATCACTAATACTTTCTAAATTATATTTTTCAGCTGTTTCTTGTTCAACAGCTAAGGTATAAGTATTATTAAACTCCATTTGTTTTAAAACTTCAATATTGTATTTTTCTTTGAAATCATTTTTTACAGTAGCATATACTTTTTCCATATCACTTATAGGAGGATTGCCTAAGGTATCTCCATAAGCTGTCCCACTATATTCAATATATAAATCTATGTCATCAGATTTTAAAGCAGAAAAACATACTTGAGTACCACCAAGATTTATTTTACGATTTACTGAAATATCAGTATTTTCTTCAATTAAATCTGAAACCATGTGGCCTAATATCATTTGTTCACTAAAATCTTTACTCCCTACAGTAATTACTTTTGAGTTAGTATTAACATTAGTAATTGCAGAAAATATAAATATTAGAATAATAAAAATACTTGAGATTGCTAATATTCCTTTTTGCATTTTACGAGTTTTCATGAAATCTTTTTTTGTATTAGACTTAACCTTTTGTAAACTGATTGGAGTTGTTAGTTTTTCAACAATACTAGCTAGAAAATCTACAGCTAAAGCTAGTATACATGCTGGGATTGCACCAGCTAGTATTTGATTATTATTCACAGTTCTTATTCCAGAGAATACAAGGTAACCTAATCCACCGGCACCTATAAAGGCAGCAATGGTCATTAAGCCAACAGCAGTAACAGAAGAAATTCGAACTCCAGCCATTATAACAGGGAGAGCTAATGGAATTTGAATTTTTGTTAGAATTTGAAATTTTGTCAATCCTATTCCTTTTGCGGCTTCAATTGTCTGTGGGTTAATATTAGAAATCCCAGTATAAGTATTTTTGATTATAGGCAACAAGGAATATAGAATTACTGTTGTAACTGCAGGGAGAGTTCCTATACCTAAAAATGGTATGGAAAATCCTAATAAAGCCATACTAGGTATAGCTTGAATAATATTTGCTGCTCCAAGAATTGGTTTATTTAACTTCTTGACATAGGAAATTAGAATTCCTAGGGGAACACCTATTAAAATTGCTAGGCCAACTGAAATTGAAGTAAGTCTGATATGCTCAATCAATAATGATATAATTTGTGTTTTATTTTGTAAAATGTATTCTAAAATATTCATATTACTACGCCTCCTCTTCTATATATTGTTGACTAAGCGTTGTAACAAGACTACTTTCAGTAATTAATCCAATAAGACTGCTACTATCATTTAAAACAGGAACTGTTGAAATATTATTCTCATTTACAATTTTTAAAATATCAATTATAGTATCATTTGGAGAAACATAAATATAATTATTGTTAAGAATAGAACTGATTTGAATTGATTTATCATCAATTGATCGCATTTGTTTTGCCTTTACTATTCCTTGCAGTTTTTTTGATTTGTTATCAACAACCATTAAGCTATCAACTTTGTACGAACGCATCTTTTCTATACATTTAAATATTGATAGGTCCTTAGAGCAAGTTATAGGATTTTCTATCATAATATCTTCAGCTTTAATAAAGTCAGGAGAGGTCCAGATTCTTTTTTTACCAACAAATTGTGAGACAAAATCATTAACGGGGTTTTTTAATATATTTTCAGGTGTATCGTATTGAATAATTTTGCCTTTATCCATGATACACATCTTATCTGATATTTTTATAGCTTCATCCATATCGTGGGTTACAAATATAATAGTTTTCTTTAGTTTTGATTGTAAATTCACAAGTTCATCTTGCAAACTTGAACGTGTAATTGGATCAAGAGCTGAAAATGGCTCGTCCATTAATATTATATCTGGATTAGTGGCAAAGGCTCTTGCGACACCTACTCTTTGTTGTTGCCCTCCACTTAGTTCTACAGGGTATCGATTAAGAAATTTATCACAATCAAGACCAACCATATCCATTAAATTATATGTTTGTTGTGTAATGTCTTCAGGATTTTTATTTTGAACTTTTGGTATTAGTTCAATATTTTCTCTTATGGTCATATGAGGAAATAAACCTGTTTGCTGGATAACATAACCCATATTTCTTCTAAGATCTATTACATTTTTAGTGCTAATATCTTCATTGTTAATATATATTTTACCAGAAGTTGGTGTTATGAGACCATTTATCATTTTTAGTGTAGTTGTCTTTCCACAACCACTTTCACCTATAATAGCTACTAATTTACCTTTTTCAATCTCAAAAGAGACATCAGAAAGAACAGTAGTATTTTTAAATTTTTTTGAAATATTCTCGAATTTTATCAATGTAAATCCTCCTTTGTAAAGTAACAACCTAATTATAAATGAAAGTTGTTACTTTGTCAAATTCAAAAAAAATAAACTATCGCAAAAATATATTAATCTTAGTTCATATACTAGCAAAGATTAATATATTATTTTCTGATAGTTTAATTAATTTATATTAAGTTTATTACATACAATTTAAATTAGGGATATAAATATTTTTTTACACGCTCAATGCAATTTTCATCTCCAACAAAATAAAATATATCATTTTCTTGAAAAACTGCGTATGGTCCTGGTGACATAAGTAAAGAGTCGTTTCTTCTGATTGCTATTATTGTTGCTGAAGTATTATGCCAAAAGTTTATATCAGATGCAGATTTATTAATATAAGGTGTAGCAGATGTTATTTCTACTTGAAATGGTGTAAATGGATTTACAGAGCGTAATCTATCAGTTTTATCTATTAAATCAGAAAGACATCCGTATAAAAATTTTATTTCTTTTTTTTGTCTGTCAACACTATCAATAATATCTTGCTTTAGATTACTTATAGTATTAATATCATCATGTTGTTTAACGAATTTTATAGCATTTTCGTAGGACTTTATAGTAACTCCACTACCTTTTGAAGTATCTACAATATTTAAGTCTGATAATACACAAATAGCACGCCTTGCAGTTTCAGATGAGACACCATATTGACTTGCAAGAGAAGATCTTGCATAAATCTTATCACCAACTTTATAATGACCATCAACAATTTTGGCTGCAACATCGGCTGCTATTTGTTGATATCTAGGACTTGTTATTTTAAATTTATTTTCCATAATAATTCTCCTATAACTATATTAATAACAAAATTAAATATATCATATTTAATTTTAAATTAGTATATATTAGTACAAATAAAATTAGCATTCCACTTTATTGTAATGAATTGACATAGAATATAATAGTGATATACTTTAATTAATACCACTTATAAACGTTTACAGTTTGTAGGAAATAAGCTACTTTTAAAAGTAATAACATTTTAAAGAATATGTTAAAATTAATTTAAATATTTTTAGAGATGATATTATATAGAGTATACCCTAATATATTGGAATAAAGGACTAAAATTAAGAAAAAATTAAAATTTTGTAGAAAAATATATTTTGAAATTTTAGTATTTTGTATTATAATAATATTATAGAACAAATTTTTTATGCTATATATTAACAATTTAATATATATAATTAGTTTCATTTAAAATTTCCCTATAATTTTAAAAGAACTAGACATTAAACAAGACACAGACAGAAAAAGTCTACCATATAGATGGTAGGCTTTTTCTGTTTTTGTCTTGTTTACTAAAGATAAAGATTTAAATTATTAAAATAGAAAAAAATAATTGATAAAATATATTGAAATTAATTGTTGGTTATTATAATGTATACATATTAAAATGATTATCTCTATAAGGATTTAGGAAGGGAGTTACTATGAATAAGTGTAAAAAGTTTATATGCGTATCTGTAGGGTTGATATGTTTTACACTTGGAGCGATAGGGATTATATTACCTATACTCCCTACAACACCATTTTTGCTGTTAGCCTCTTTTTTCTTTGTAAAAGGGTCTGAGAGATTTGATATTTGGTTCAAGAACACAAAGATATATAAAAAACACCTAGATAGTTTTGTAAAGGAAAAAGCAATGACTTTAAAACAAAAGATGACTATATTGTTATTTGCTGATTTTATGATGGCATTTCCACTTATAATTTTAGATAGTTTAGTTATAAAATGCATTATTGTTTTGATGATAATAATTAAATATTACTATTTTCTATTTGTAATAAAAACTATTAATAATTAATAGTTTTAAACTTCAATTGACAAGTTGGTAAATATATATATAATTATAAGTATAATAGCTAAATGCAAAGAAAAGGAAAGTAACTTTAAGAATACTTATACAGAGAGCTTTCATTGGTGAGAAGAAGCAATGGATATTAAAGAGAAAATGGCCTTGGAGCAGTGCACCGAGATTTAATATTAAGGCTGCAACGGGTTCACCCGTAATAGTGATAGAGTATAACTATAAACAGGATTTTTATGAGAAATTTTATCTATGTACTAGTCGTGGAATAAATTTCATGTAAGCAAATTTAATTATAACGTACTTGAAGAGATTTATATTGTGAAATGTAAATGAAGTAGGATGGTAACACGAAGTTTTAACTCTCGTTCCTAAGATTAATTTCTTAGGAACGAGAGTTTTTAGTTTTACTCCAAATTTATAATTTGGAGAAGTGAAAAATTAAATAGTATAAGAGGAGGAGAGTAGAATGAATATTTTAATTGGAGGAGCATGGCCTTATGCCAATGGTTCGTTGCACATAGGACATATTGCAGCATTATTGCCTGGAGACGTTATAGCTAGATATTATAGAGCAAAAGGGGATGATGTATTATATATTTCAGGAAGTGATTGTCACGGAACACCTATTTCTATTAGAGCAAAAAAAGAGGGTGTATTATCAGAAGTTATAGCTAATAGATATCATGAGGAATTTAAGTATTGTTTTGATAAGTTAAATTTCAGCTATGATTGTTATTCAAGAACTGATGATAATCAGCATAAAGAAGAAGTAAGAAGGATAATTATAAGTCTATATGAAAAAGGCTTAATATATGAAAAAAAAGTAAGTCAAGTTTATTGTGAGGAGTGCAAACAATTTTTACCTGATAGATATGTAGAGGGAGTATGTCCGCATTGCAATAGTATTGCAAGAGGTGATCAATGTGAAAATTGTTCAACCCTTCTAGATCCTTTAGAGTTAAAGGATAGACTGTGTAAATTATGTGGTAGTAAGCCAGTAGTAAAATCCACTAAACAATTATACTTTGCATTATCTACTTTTGAAAAAGGACTTAGAAAGCATTTAGAAAGGTCTAGAAAAAACTGGAGAATAAATGCAGTAAATAGTACAGAAAGATACTTAAATGAAGGTTTGAAAGATAGAGCTATTTCTAGGGATTTAGATATAGGAATAGATATACCAATTAAAGGATTTGAAGATAAGAAAGTATATGTATGGATTGATGCGGTATTGGGATATTTAACTGTAAGTGAGAAGTGGGGAAAAGAAAATAATAAAAATTGTAGTGATTATTGGAATAGTAGCAGTATTTCATATTATATTCATGGAAAAGATAATATACCATTTCATACAATCATACTTCCAGCATTATTAAGAGGAACAGGACCAGAAAGAAATCCAGATAAGGTTATTTCTAGTGAATATGTGACTTTAGAAGGAAAGAAAATATCAACAAGTAATAACTGGGCAATTTGGGTACCAGATATAGTAGATAGATATAATAGTGACTTAATAAGATATTTCTTTATTGCAAATGGACCTGAAAGAAGAGATGCTGATTTTACTTGGAGGGAGTTCATAAATAAAAATAATGGTGAATTATTGGGAGCTTATGGAAACCTAGTTAATAGAACTTTGGTATTTGTTAAGAAGAATTTTAATAGCAAGGTACCAAAAGGAAAAGTTGAAGAGTCAATTAAAAGCACTATAGAAGAATTATATAAAAATATTGGGGAAAATATAGAAGAAGGAAATTTAAAATCTGGCATAGAAAGAATATTTACATTTATACGAAGTATAAATAAATATTTTGATGAAGAAATGCCATGGATTACCATAAAACAAGATAATAAACAGTGTGAAAATACTATTTATAATTGTTTATATGCTATTGTAAACCTAGCAAATCTTCTAAATCCATTTTTGCCAGAGTCCTCAGAAAAGATTAAAAGTTGGTTTTATTGCGAAGAAAATAGGTGGAAAGAGATTCAATTAAATTCAGGAGTAAATATAAGTAATTTTCATGTTTTATTTGAAAGATTAGATAAGAGTATTATTGATGAAGAATTAAGTAAATTAGAACTACATGGCAAAGATATCAAATCCACTTAGTGTCCATTAACAAAATATTTTAGAATATTATGATATAATTTATATGTTAGTGTATTATTAAAATTTTTGATAACTTCTTTTGTAAGAATGGTAACTTATAATTTGCTATAGTTTTACATTTAAAAGTTGGGAAGTGAGTATAAAATGGTGGGTAAATATAAAGTAGTAACTTTATGCGGAAGTACAAAGTTTAAAGAGGATTTTATAAAAGTTCAAAAGGAGTTAACTCTTCAGGGGATAATTGTAATATCAGTAGGATTATTCGGCCACGCAGATGGTGAATTTGGAACTATAATTACAGATGAAATTAAAATCATGCTTGATGATATTCATAAAAGAAAAATTGATATGGCAGATGAAATCTTTGTTATAAATAAGAATGGGTATATAGGCTCTAGCACCAGAAGTGAAATTAAATATGCGAAGGAACATGGCAAAAAAATAGTTTATTTGGAGCCTAATTATGAATAATTACTAATGAAAATAAGATATTTAGGAGTGAGTTTATGATATTAGAGACAGTAGATAGCATTATATTTGATTTAGACGGAACTATGTGGGATTCATTAGATGCGATTGTAGAAATATGGAATGAAGCTATAAAGGATTTTAGTGATATAGATGCAATAATTACAAAGGAAAAATTAAAATCAGTAGTAGGGGTACCAGTTATAGATTTAGTTAAGATCCTTCTTCCAGATTTGAAGGAAGAAAGAGCAATTGAATTTATGAATTATTGCTGTAAGAAAGAAAATGAATATTTACCGCTTCATGGAGGAATCCTTTTTCAAGGACTAGAAGAAACCTTAAAGAAGCTTTCACAAAAATATAAGCTATTTATAGTTAGTAACTGTCACCACGGTTATATAGAAGCTTTTTTTCATGCTCATAACATGAAAAAATATTTTATAGATTTTGAACATCCAGGAAGAACGGGACTTACAAAGGGTGAGAATATAAAACTCATAATTAATAGAAATAATTTAAAGAATCCTATGTATGTTGGTGATACACAAGGGGATAGAAATGCAGCTAGGTTAGCAGGAATACCTTTTGTGTATGCATCTTATGGATTTGGGAATGTGGAAGATTATGATTATAAAATAGATAGGTTTCCAGAATTAGTAGACATGTATTTTAGACAATAAAAAAATATATAATCCCAATGAAAATATATAATTTTTTCATGGGGATTAGTTTTTAATATTATTATTCTAATTAGTTGAATTTTTATTTATATTTAAGCAAACAATAACTCCAATGGACATACAAATAAGTATGAGTAAAGATGATATTTCAGTAGATATAATATCAGATGTGCTTATTAAAGTTAATAATTTTGATTGAATATTTACGTCAAATCCTAAAAGCATAGAAATAGATGAGACGATGGTAACTATTAGAGATAATACAGATAATCCACAGATTATTCCGGTAATTATACGAATTAAATTTTCTTTTCTTTTCATATAACTGTTATTTAGATAAGTTTAAAGTATTATCTAAAATCCTCCTTGCCTTTAAGTTGTAAAATAATTATAACATTTTTTTAAACAATATTAAACCTATGAATATAATATAAGTAATTATACTATGATGGGGAGGGAATTATGGATTATATAGTAGTGTTAGAAAGGCTTATAGTAGGCGTTATAGTAGGGGGACTTGTTGGATATGAAAGGGAATTTAAAAATAGTCCAGCAGGGTTTAGAACTCATATATTAGTATGCTTAGGAGCTACAATTATTTCTTTAATAACAGAGTATGATATACAAAAAATCATGGTTATTGCTCAAAATCCTATGTATGCTGAAGTTATAAAAGTCGATATAGCTAGATTAGGAGCTCAGGTTATAAGTGGTGTTGGATTTTTAGGAGCTGGTACTATTTTAAGAGAGAAAGGATCTGTAAGGGGATTAACTACTGCCGCAACTCTTTGGATTGTGGCATGCTTAGGTTTAGCGGTAGGAAGAGGACTCTATGCACTATCCTTAACAGCAGCCGTAATCATATTTATAATACTAAGCTTATTTAAAAAAGCTGATAGAGTTATACAAAAAGATACAAAGTGGAGAATAAGGTTTAGGAAAAAAGAAAAAGAAGATGAGGTTGATGAAGATTATAATATTACTGAAGGAAAAAATAGTGAGGATGTTATAACTTTATACGAGAAAGTAAATGAGCCAATAAGTAGAGAGTAGTCTCTACTTATTGGCTTTATAATATCAGTATTAACCACCATAAATAGTATTCCACCAGCTTTCATCTGGTTTACCACCAGACATAAGTCCCTCTGCAACCCAAGTATTACTTTTGTTACTATAAAATATATATAGCCACCTGACGGTTACACCTTTATCGAAGGCTGAATTTCCTGGTTCTTTAACGTTTATTTCTAGTTCGTAATAAGCTTTATTATTTCTTACTTCAGCATTAAGTATTTTTACATAGTCAATATCTATTTCATCCCATATTTTTTGACCTTCTTCTAAAGTATCACTATTAGAAGAATTAACTGTATAATTGTAAATGAAGGAATATTCTTTGTTTATCATAGCATTCATATATGAATTACAAAATTCTTCAGCGGAGCTAATATCATGATTTATAGAAGTAGAATCATTAGTTTGTAGTGAATGAGAATCTAAATTTTGTGGATTATAATATTTTTTATTTGGTAATATTTCTGTCAATGGAGTAAAAATAGAAACAAGCCATTTTTTATTTTTATTTATTAGCTTAATTTTTCCTTCTAGAGTTTGCTTTTCCTTGTATCCATCATTATATATTATATTAATATCAGCATTATATTTGTAGTAAGCTTCGGTATCATTATCACTAGAGATTTTATCAAGAATAATGTTAGATATGGTAGTGGTGTATTCATAGTCCTTAGCCATTTTTATAGAAGATAAGGGAAATCTATTTAAAATAAGTTCATCACCTAATTGAGAAGTAATAGAATCACCTATATTTTTTAAACAAGCTTCTCTAATTTTAGTTTCATCTTCAGGAGAAAGTGTAACAATACCTGTCTCCCCATTAGAAGGAGCACGTCCTTCAAGAGAGCTTTCAAAAAGCTTAGAAAGTTGATCTGTTAAAGTGTAGTCTGAAATATTATAGTAATTTTCTATAAAAGATTCAGCAACGGTTTTATCAGGAGAAGGATTTACTCTTTCGCAAGCAATTAGGGAAAATATAACGATACTAAAGAAAAGTATAATACATAACAAGAAGATACCATTAAGTTTGTTCTTCATATCAAAAATATTTTTAAATCTTTTTTTCGTGTTATCTACACCTCCATTAAAATTGGTTGAAAAAGTATTAACCATTATTATCACTTCTACAAATGTAGTATATAATTATATTCTACATTTGTAGAAGGTTTATATCAAGAAATAAATGTAATAACATATAAAATTTACAATTTAGTTTATGTATTAAAAGGTATGTTATAGAAAATAAAAATCGGGAAACTAATTATTTTTATAATGTACAATTTGAAAAAAATTGAATATATTTACATAAAATATAATAAATATGATATAATTGATATTAATAAAAACTGAGGAGATAGTCAGGATATAATTTTGCGTTTAATATAAAAATTATATTTATTTAAATATTTGAATTAACAATAACTTTATGGAGGTTATAGTATGAAAAAAACTGCAATTTTAACTATAAGTGATAAAGGTTCTGAAGGACAGCGTATAGATGAGACAGGGCAAGTGTTAAGGGAGTATTTAGAAAAAAATAAATATATAGTCCATTATTATAAAATTATACCTGATGAAGTTGTAGATATAAAAAAAGAACTTATATATATATGTGATGAATTAAATATACCATTGGTAATTACTAATGGAGGAACTGGATTTTCAAAGAGGGATGTAACTCCAGAAGCAACTTTACAAGTTATAGAAAAGTATGTACCTGGGATTGGAGAATTTATGAGAATGAAGTCTATGGAAATTACACCAAGAGCGATGCTGTCTAGAGGAATTGTAGGTATTAGAAAGAATTCTTTAATTATAAATCTACCAGGAAGTCCTAGAGGTGCTAAAGAAAATATAGAATTCATTTTTCCATATTTAGATCATGGACTAAAGATTTTATCTGGAGAAACTTCAGAATGTGCTAGGAGTGAAGTTGATTTATAGGGAGTATAAAGGGAGGAGTATTTATGGAAGATTCCCATGGACGTAACATAAATTATTTAAGAGTTTCTCTTACGGATATGTGCAATTTAAGATGTATGTATTGCATGCCAGAAGGAAAGTGTAATCAAAATTATGTTAGTTCGAAAATGTCTATAGAAGAAATAGATTTAATTATTAGAATATTTGCTGAATGTGGTGTTGAGAAAGTTAGATTTACTGGTGGAGAACCGTTGATTGTAAAGGATATTTCTAAGATTATATATAATGCATCCCAAGTTAAAGGAATTAAAGATATATCTTTAACTACTAATGGCATATTTTTGAAGGATAAAATAGATGAATTAAAGAAGGCAGGGTTAAATAGAGTAAATGTTAGTATGGATACATTAAAGGAAGACAAGTATGAAGGAATAACAGGACGATCATATCTTAAAAAAGTTAAAGAAGGTATAGAAGTATGTTTAGATAAGGGCATTACTCCGGTGAAAATTAATGTGGTGCTTATGAAAGGTATAAACTTAGACGAGGTTGATGAGTTTATTAAAATTGCAGAGAAAATGCCTATAGATGTGAGGTTTATAGAATTAATGCCTATAGGAGCAGGTACAGAGTTATTTAAAAATCATTTTATACCCTATAAGGATATAGTAGAGTCACATCCTAATCTTATACCTGAAGATCATAGAGTATCTTCAACGGCAGAACTTTATAAAAGTAGTAAGGGAAAAGGGAGAATTGGATTTATTAGTCCTATAAGTTGTAATTTTTGTAGTGAGTGTAATAGAGTTAGATTAACTGCTGAAGGTGGAATTAAGTCTTGTTTGCATGGTGAAGAGGAAATTAATATTCTATCAGATGTACGAGATTTATTTAAAAAATATAATTTATCATACTGTGATTTACGAGAGAGTAGAGAATATAGTATTCTTAAGAAAAAGATTTTAGGAGCTATGTATAATAAGCCATTAGGACATAGACTATCTATGGAAGGAAAAAGTAGAAGCAATAAGCAAATGTTTCAAATAGGAGGATAACTTATGATTAAAGATGTTCAAATAGATGAAGGATTCACTCATATAAATGAGCAAGGAAGAGCTAGAATGGTAGATGTTAGTGAAAAGAAAAAGACAGATAGAGAGGCAATAGCCTGCGGTTCTATTTATATGAAGAAATCTACTTTAGAAAAGATAGACAAAGGGGAAATTATAAAGGGAGATGTACTTTCCGTAGCTCAAGTGGGTGGGATAATGGGAGCAAAGAAAACTTCAGATATAATTCCCATGTGTCATTCTATCATGATGTCAGGGTGTGATATTACCTTTCACCTAGATCATGATAAAAGTAAGGTAGATATAATAGCTACAACTAAAACAATAGGGGAAACCGGTATAGAAATGGAAGCTTTAACAGCGGTATCCATAGCAGCATTAACTATATATGATATGTGTAAGTCAGTAGATAAATCAATGGTTATAAGTGATATTAGGCTACTTCGAAAGATTGGTGGAAAATCTGGAGAGATTAATTATTTTTAAAGATAGGAGAAGATGGATATGGCAAAGGTTATTAGTATAAATATAAGTACTGAGAAAGGGGTTATAAAAACACCTATAAAAAGAGGTTTCTTTAAGATCGACTTCGGATTAGAAGGAGATGCTCATGGTGGTAATTGGCATAGACAAGTTAGCTTGTTAGGAGATGAAAGCATAGATAAGCTTAGAGGAAAAATAAATAAAGAATTAGTCCCAGGAATATTTGCAGAAAATATAACAACACAAGGAATAACTTTATATGAACTACCCATAGGAACAAAGCTTTCCATTGGAGAAGTTATTATGGAGGTGACACAGATTGGAAAAGAATGTCATAAGGACTGTGAAATAATGAAGACCACAGGGGAGTGTGTTATGCCTAGAGAAGGGATTTTTGCTCAAGTATTAGAAGAAGGATGGATAGAACCTGGTGATGAGATTTCTGTAATTAAGTACTGGAAAGCTTGAGTTAAATTATAAATAGAATTTGTCAATATAGGAAGACTATGATAGTATATAAGAACATAAGAAGCTGTATATATTATTTTATAAAGTGAATCTTATGTATCAGAACTATAGTAACGAATGGAGGAAATGAAGTTATGGGTAATTTACCTAATTGTCCAAAATGTAATTCAGAATACACTTACGAAGATGGAAGTATTTTTGTTTGCCCAGAATGTGCTCACGAGTGGGGAGTACAAGCTGAAAATGAAAATAATGAAGATATTAATGTTATAAAAGATGCAAATGGAAATGTGTTACAAGATGGTGATTCTGTAACAATAATTAAAGATCTTAAAGTAAAAGGTGCTTCATCATCAATAAAAATAGGAACGAAAGTAAAAAATATACGTTTAGTTCCTGATGCATCTGATGGCCATAACATTGATTGTAAAATTGATGGTTTTGGAGCTATGAGTTTAAAATCAGAATTCGTTAAAAAAATATAAGCTATAATTAACTCTACAAAAGGAAACTTCCATGAATTATATGTAGTTCATGGAGGCTTTCTTTTTTTATTTTAATTTAAACACTAAGGTAACAGGATTATGATCAGAGTATTTTAACATGGGAACTATGGACAGAATAAAAAACTTATATTAAAAACTTATTTATAGAATTCTCTATGACTACTTCTGAGAATGCAATATTAGTACTAGTTGTTGCATATGGAGATACTTCATTAATAAATTCTTCAATGTCACTTAAATCTTTAACTGAAAGTTTAACAATAAAACAACCATCCCCAGCAATTCTATAGCACCATTCACTGCGATTGTAGTCTTTAATAAAATTTTTGAATCGCTCATATTCACCATTTTTCATGGTGATTTTTATTATACAATCAATGGATAGAGCAAGATTCTTTTTATTTATAGTAATAGTATAGCCTTCTATTATTCTGTTATCTTCAAGTCTTTTTACTCTCTCTGTAACAGAGGATGGGGATAGGTTAATTCGCTTTGACAACTCTCTTATGGATAATCTACTATTTTTTTCTAATTCGGATAGAATCATTACATCAATTTCGTCAAATTTCATTTGAAATATTTTCTCCTTTTTAATATTTTGTATGATATATATATAGGTTTTATTATATGTCATATGAAATACAAAATTCAATTTTATTTATATATAATATTAATAAAATTAGATTTGATTAATAAAGGAGAGATATTATGACAAAAATAAATTTTTCAAATGAGGGGATAACATCCTTTGAACAACTACTTGGATATAACAGTGAGATAATGAAAGGTTGGAGTAATTTAGAAATAAGTTTTTTAAAATCTAAAACTTTTGGTTATGAATTAAAAGAAGAAGTAAGACGTACTCTTGCTTTTAACAATGGATGTAAATATTGTATGGCAAAGGGAAAGCCTTCTGAAGATATAGAGGATAAAAATATAAGAATGGCAACGAAAATTGCAGATATGATTTCAAAGAATATAGTTTTAACAGAGGAGACTTTTAAAAGTTTAAGAGAACTATTCAGTGAAAAAGAAATCTCAGAGCTTTTTGCACTAATTTGCTTTTTTACAGCATCACAAAGGTTCGGAGCTTTACTTGATTTGGAACCTAGCTGTGCAATATATATTTAGAAGGGCTAGTTCAAGATAAGTTAGCCGATAAGTATTGACAAAGGAGCTATTTAACATTATAAATAGCTCCATATTTATCTATGAAAATATTTATATGTTTTTATAGATAAAATCCTCATATTATCACTTCTGATAAATCATAATCTACTACCTTAGGGTCTAGTCAAAAAAGTTTATATTGTAAAATAAATGTCTAGTTTTAATAAAGTTTTATTTTATTGTATAATTAAGTGGAAAGTTTTAAGAATTAAAAATAACTATAAATATAAGTAAATTTATTTAAGTAAGAGAAAATAAGTAAGGTGTGAGAGAAGTGGCTAAGGTTATTATTGCGGAAAAACCATCCGTGGCAAAGAATATTGCAGAAGCTTTAAATATAAAAACTAGAAAAGATGGATACTTTGAGGGTGAGAATTATTTAGTTACATGGGCGTTTGGTCACTTATTACAACTATATGATGCTAAAGATTATGATGAAAGCATGAAGGGATGGGAGTTTTCTAAATTTCCATTTATACCTAAGGAGTTTAAATATAAGATAAAAAGTGATTCACTTAATAGAAATATTACTGATAAGGGAGCTGAGAAACAGCTTAGCATTATTAAATCACTTATAGATAGAGAGAATGTAGATGGAATAATATCCGCCACAGACTTTGATAGAGAGGGTCAGGTTATAGCAGATGAATTATTTATATATTTCAATGAAGAAAAGCCTGTATATAGGCTTCTTCTAAATGAGTGGACTCCAGATGAAGTAAAAAAGGGTATGGAAGCTTTAAAGCCTAATAAAGAAATGAAGTCCTTACAAGATGCTGGAATAGGAAGGCAATGGGCAGATTGGGTTATTGGGATAAATCTTACATCTGTGGCAACTTTGAGATATAAATTTGAAGATGTTAAAATGCTAAACATAGGAAGAGTGTTATTACCAACTCTAAAGATAATCTATGATAGGGACATGGAAATTGAAAACTTTGTAGCTACTACTTATTATAAGTTATCGGCTACCTTTAAGACTAAGGCTAATGAGGAGTACGAAGGTCTATATTATGAAAATGATTCAGAAAAATTCGAAGAGAAGTCTTATTTAAGTAATATAGGAAAATTACTACAAGGACAAAGAGCGGAGATAGTTGATAAGCAAACAGAGAAGAAAAGGGAATATCCACCGTATCTATTTAACTTATCAAATCTTCAAGGACATATTACTAGTAAATTTAAAGGATGGACTTCCGATAAGGTTTTAAAGGTTGCCCAGTCTCTTTATGAAAAAAAGTTTATTACTTATCCTAGAACTGCCAGTATTGTCCTAGAAGAAAGCTTAGAGGATAGAACAAGGAAGGTTTTGGAGAATCTTAAAAAGGGTCTACCATACGAAAATCAAATAAAATTTGCAAAAACTAAAAGGGTTTTTGATAATTCTAAGGTGGAGAGTCATAGTGCTATAGTTCCAACTTATATAAAACCAAGCGGCCTTAGTGCTGATGAAGCAATTGTTTATAATGCAGTGAAAAATAGATTTATAATGCAATTTATGCCTATTGCTGAATTTGAGGAAACAAAAATTACGGCTAAGGTTTATGAGGAAAATATTAAAGGCATATTTGTTTCCAAGGGTAAAGTTCAAATTGTTGAAGGCTGGCGTGTGGTAGAAAAGATAGAAACTAAGGATACTATACTTCCTTTAGTTATGGAAAAGGAAGTAGTGGATATTGTAGGAAATAAAGTTAACACCGTAACAAAGAAGCCACCTAAAAATCATACAGAAAAGACTTTGCTAAGGGTTATGGAAACCTGTGGTAAGAGTTTAGGAAAAGAAGAAAATAATGATGATGATGATGAAAACTCTTCAGAAGATAATTTAGAGGAAACTTCGGAAGAATTAATGAAGTCCATATTGAGCGGTTTTAGTATAGGAACACCAGCTACTAGAGCTGAAACTATTAAAAAACTTAAAGATATAGGATATATTACTACTAAAGGAAAAAACCTAACTTGTACAGAGTTAGGTAGGACAATGGTAGAGATGTTTCCTGTAAGGGATTTGTTTGACTTAGAATACACCGGTAGGCTAGAAAAAACCCTATCGGATATAGAAAAAGGAACTGTAGAAAAAGACACCTTTATTAAGCATATTTGTGATTTTACTAGTAAATCTGTGGAAATTATAAAAAAGGATACATCAATGTTATCTAAAATAAAGATAGAGCTTTCTCCTGGGACGGTTAGTGTAGGTAATTGTCCTATATGCGGAAATCCAGTAGTGGAAGGAGAAAAAAGCTTTGGGTGTAGTAACTGGAAAAATGGTTGTAAATTCACTATTTGGAAGAATGATAAATACATTGAATCCTATGGCAAGAAAGTTACAAAAGAAATGGTAGAAATACTTCTTAAAAATGGTAAAGTAGGATTTAGAAATTTGAGAAGCAAGAAAGGAAATACCTTTGCTGCTTATTTTAGATATGAAAAAAATGAAGAAACAGGTTATTTAAGTTGGAAGATGGAATTTATTTAAAAAGATAAACAAAAATTATATTTAAACTACAGATAATTAAAGTAGATTCATTATCAATTGATAATACATTATACAAGAAACTTATTGAGAAAACTCACAAATTAAGGGTAACTGAGTATTATAATAATATACTTTATCTGGTGTATGGCCATATTATTGTTGATTTCCGATATTAAGGAAAAAGATAATAGTGGTTCAACATTAGACTAAAGTCAATTGATAATGGAGGAAATTTATGGATGAAAGAACAAGTATAGGTGTAGGAATTAGTAAAAATACAATCTTAGTTAATGCCATTTTAGGAACAATTAAAGTATTGGTAGGTATTATGTCTAGTAGTAATGCGATGATTGCAGATGGTATCCATTCTTTTTCTGATGTGATTAGTACTATAGGAGTAATAATAGGACTAAAGCTTTCCAATAAACCTGATGATAAATGCCATCCTTATGGACATGAAAGAATTGAAAGTATTTCTTCTTTGTTTTTATCTATAATGCTTTTTGTGGTTGCTATATCTATAGGATATTCTGGTATTAAAAATATTGTTTTAGGAGAAATAAAGAATCCAGGAATCCTTGCTATTTGGGCTGCTATATTGTCTATTATCGTTAAAGAGTGGATGTATTTTTATACAATAAAATATGCTAACAAAATAAATAGTTCTGCTCTCAGAGCAGATGCTTGGCATCATAGATCAGATTCTTTTTCTTCAGTGGGAGCTTTAATTGGAATAATTGGAGCTAGAATGGGATGGCCAATTTTAGATTCAGTAGTTGCCATAGTTATTTGTGTTGTAATTATAAAAGTAGCCTGTGATGTATTAAAGCAAAGTGTAAATCAATTAATAGATACTTCTGCAGATGAAGAAATTATAAGTGATATCAATGAAAAACTTCAGACTATTGAGGGCGTAAGACATATTGACAGTATAAAAACGAGACAACATGCTAATAGAGTATATGTAGATGTAGAAGTGTCTGTAGATTCAAAACTTACAGTAGAAGAAGGACATGACATAGCAATAAACATACACCATGGTGTCGAAAAAAATAATAATATTAAGCATTGTATGGTTCATATTAATCCTTATAAGTATAATTAATATGAACATTAAATTAAAACGATGGATTATATTTGACCTAAATAATTTTTTGACTTAAATAAGAGTAAAAATACTATATGCAATATANNTATATTGCATATAGTATTTTTTAGTAAGGGGTTACGTTTAATTATATTCTATTTAAGTTCAAAAGATTGGCAGTCTGTACATTCAACTACTGTAGGATTTTGTTCATGAGTTCCTACTTTAATTTGATTTAATGTACAGTAGTTTTCGTTACGATTATTGTACTTGCAGTTGTTGATTGTACATTTAATAGATTCATTTTTTTCCATTTAAATTCACTCCTTAAAAAGTTTTTGTATTAACTACAAAGTTAGTATGGCTTTTATATTTGTTATTATTCCTTGTAATGTTTATTAAAAATATAAAAATTTATTTTGTAGTGTAATTAGAACCAAATTGAGAACGGCAGAATTCTATGAAATAGCCTTGAGGATGTAGACAAACAGGACAAGCTTTAGGAGCTTCCTTCCCTTCATATATATATCCACAATTAGTACAAAACCATTGAATTGATTCATCACGTCTAAATAAAGTCTCTTCTTCTAATTGCTTAGCAAAATAATTAAATCTATCTCCATGAATTTTTTCTACAGAAGCTATGTTGCTAAATAATGTAGAAATAGCATTAAACCCTTCTTCTTTAGCAATTTTAGAAAAATTACTATAAACATCATCGTATTCTTCATACTCATTGTGATGAGCAGCTTTTAACAATTTTAGAGTTGAATCATATAAGTCTACAGGATATGCACCATTTCCTATTTCTATATTATTTCCAGCTTCTTCTTTTAATTTTTGATAGAATTGATTAGCGTGAGCCATTTCTTGGTTTGCAGTATAATTAAATACTTGCTCAACTATGTAAAGTCCCTCTTTTTTTGCAAAGCTTGCAGCAATAGTATATCTATTTCTTGCTTGACTTTCACCAGCAAAGGATCTCATTAAATTAATGCGAGTTTCACTATCTTTAAAATTCATTTTTATTACCTCCAAATTTTTAAATCTTATTACTAAGTTTCCAAAAGTAGAGTAATTTTATTCATAACTTTTAAAAGTAAGTTAAAGCAAGAGTTAAATTGATACGAGAACATTATCAGAGTTAGCTTATATAAGTTGAAATAGTATGTACTTAGAATCTGATAAAGATAAAGAGAGTATGAAGTAGAATTAAATGTTAATACAGTAGGTATATGTACATTACTTCAATTTATAGACATTGATTTAAAATAGAGTGAAAGATATAATAAATCTATCTGTGGTTTTATATTTTCATAGCCCATGAAAATATGAAAAATTTACTGCTAAGGGACAAAAGTAGTAATTAAAAATTTCAGGGAAGGTAGGAATAATATGAAATTAAGTATTATTAAAAGGGATTCAAGAGTTAAAGACTTTGATATGGAGAGAATACATATAGCCATTAAAAAGGCTTATGAAGAAGTCCATGGAAATGACTTTGTGTTTAAAGAACATTGGAGTGACTTAGAAATTAACATAGAAAAAACTATTATAGAGTTAGGAAAAGAAGAGCTGTTTATTGAAGAAATTCAAGACATAGTAGTTAAGGCTTTAAATAATAAAGATAAAACTGTATCAAAGGCCTATGAAGATTATCGTGAAAAGCGTAGAATTGCAAGAGATACTAATGGTGATACATATAAAAAATTAGATAAGGTACTTCAATGCTCTGATATTATGAACTCCAATGCTAATGTGGACGAGCATAGTTTTGGTGGTCGTAAATTTGAAAGTGCAAATGTAATATTAAAAAGGTATACCCTAGATAAGGTAATAAAGCCTGAAATAGCAAGGGCACATATTGAAAATAGATTATACATACATGACTTAGATAGTTATGCTACGGGAATGCATAATTGTAGTTTCCCAGATATAAAGAAACTGGTTAACAATGGATTTATTACTAGAAATGGGGATGTAAGAGGAGCTAATGGACTATCTACAGCATTTCAATTAGTAGCAGTAATATTCCAAATACAAAGCCAAGAACAATTTGGAGGTACAGGAAGTTGCCATATAGATTATGATTTAGAAGAGCAGGTGGATATATCTTTCAAAAAGCATTTTTCTGATGCACTTTTTTACTTTGAAGATAAAGAATTAAGCTGGAAAGAGTTAGATTCTGAGATATGCGTAGAAAATAAAGAAGAGCTAAAGAAGAAATATCCTAAGCTAACAGCTTTTGCATTAAGAGAGTTAGATAGAGAGGGTATGCAATCAGCTCAAGGCTTATACCATAATCTGAATACACTAGAATCAAGACCAGGTTCCCAAGTACCATTTACATCTATAAATTTAGGAAGAAGAACTACAGTTGCTGGTAGGATGCTTACTAGATGGCTTATGCTTGCTAGTATAGATGGAATAGGAAAACATCATAAAACAAGTATATTCCCAATAGCAATCTTCCAATATAAAAAAGGGGTTAATGATACAGAAGAAACTCCAAATTATGACTTAAAGAAGTTAGCTATAGAATCTATGTCTAAAAGAATATATCCTAACTGGGTAAACTGTGATTGGAGTAAGAATGTAGAAGATTTAAGTAATCCGGATACAGCTATGGCAACTATGGGATGTAGAACCTTAGTTGGATTTGATAGACATGGTATGGGATATTCAAAGGTAGGAAGAGGAAATGTTACTCCAGTAACAATTAACTTGGTAAAAATAGGTATAAAACATGGGATATGTTTAGGAGAAAGAGAAGAAGCTAATCTTGAAGGTTTTTGGAATGAATTAAATGAGCTTTTAGAACTTTCAGCTACAGCCTTAGTAGATAGATTTAAATATATATGTTCACAAAGTGCTAAATCAGCCCCTTTCATGTATAGAAATAAAAGTATGTTAGGTGGAGAATATGACTCAGACACTTGTATTTATGATGTAATGAAACATGGAAGCCAAGCTATAGGATATGCAGGTATTGCAGAAATGTGTCAAGCTCTCTTTGGAAAAGATCATGGTGATGATAAGGATGTTCATAAGTTTGCATTATCGGTGGTAGAAAGAATTTCAAGGTTTGCAGAGGAAGCTTCAGAAAGATACAATTTAAACTTTGGTTGTTATGCAGCGCCAATTGAGTCTACTTGTGGAACTATAATAACAGGAAATAGAGAAATTAAAGGTTTAAGGGATGAATTTGGAATTATAAAAAATGTAACGGACAGGGAGTGGATAACTAATTCACATCACATACCAGTTTGGAAAAATATAGATGTATTTACTAAGTTACAACTTGAGGCTCCATTTACTAAGTACCCTACTTCAGGATGTATAACTTATGTAGAGTTAGATAGTTCAGTAGTAGAAAATCCAAAAGCAATAGAGCAAATCATAGATTATGCCTTTAGCTTAGACATTCCGTATTTAGCTTTCAATTTCCCTATAGATACTTGCTTAAAGTGTGGCTATCAAGGAGAATTTAATGATAGATGTCCAATTTGCCATAGCGAGGAAATAGAACAACTTAGAAGAGTTACAGGATATTTAACTACAGATTATCGCAACTTCAATAAAGCTAAGCAAGCTGAAGTTAAAGAAAGATTTAAACATAGTACTATAACTAAGCTATAGGAAGGAAAATAAAATTGATTGATACTATAAGATTAATAGGATATAATCCTTGTTCTTTAAATGAGGGAGTAGGTCTTAGGGAAGTATGCTATATAGCGGAATGCACTCATAAGTGTCCAGGATGCCAGAATGAAAAGTATTGGCATGAAGAGGGCGATTTATATAAAATAGATGAGGTTGTAGATAAGCTTACTAAAAATCCAATTACAGATATAACTATAAGTGGTGGAGATGGGCTAACTGTTCAGTATGAAAATACTCTAGAATTACTTAAGAGGTTAAAAGAAAAATGTAATAAAAATATATGGTTATATACAGGATATACTTGGGAGCAGTTATTTTCATTGAATAAAGCTGAAGTTTTAAAATATATAGATGTAATTGTAGATGGAAGATTTGAAATAAGCGAAAGGGATGTAACTCTAAAATTTCGAGGAAGTAGCTCACAAAGAATTATAGATGTTAAAGAAAGCCTTAGGGAAAATAATGTTAAAGAATTTAAGTTATAAAAATTAATATAAGAGCATTAGAAAGAGGAGAGACGCAATGAGAACAAGAGGATTTGAAATAGTTACAGATGAGAAAAGAAAGCATCCACAGGAAGACATACAGTTACCAACAAGGGGAAGCAAGCATGCTATAGCCTATGATATATATTCACCTATAGATGTAGTTATAGAGCCTATGGGTAAGCAATTAATATGGACAGATGTAAAGTCATATTTTCAACCAGGGGAAGCTTTGATTATTAATGTTAGAAGTTCTATGGGAAGTCATCCAGTTTTAATGGCTAATGCTCAAGGCTGGGTAGAGTGTGACTATTATAACAATCCTAAGAATGATGGAAATTTGGGAATAAATCTTTTAAATCTAGGAAAAGAGCCTTATATAATTAAAAAAGGTGATAGAATAGCTCAAGCTATGTTTATACCTTTCTTAGTAAGTGATAACTGTAATACTGAAGAGGAAAGA
The DNA here is from genome assembly GCF_002295255.1 of Clostridium sp. UBA871. Lineage (NCBI taxonomy): Bacteria > Bacillati > Bacillota > Clostridia > Eubacteriales > Clostridiaceae > Clostridium > Clostridium sp. UBA871. Next base: position 398,054 of record NZ_DBFV01000003.1, read on the forward strand.
ATTGGAGGTTTTGGTAGTACAGGTAAATAATAAGTTTTAATTGGTGTATTTATTCTTTAGAACAAGGGCACTATATTCTTAATCTTTTATTAACGCTTATAAAGGTAGGGATATGGCAAATGAAAAGAACTATGATAACAGTAGTAAGTTGGACTTTAATTATTTCAGCTATTTCTATGGTATATTTTTTTAACATTATTGAAAGAAAAGAAAATGAACCATTTGTAGAAGCTATGGTAAGTGATAATTTATTAGTTAATAATAAAATCATTGAGCATATAGGCTTAGCAGAAGAAGCTTTAAAGGAGTTCGGGGCTATGAGTAGTGAAGAAGCTGCAAAGCTTTGGGCAAAGGGAATGATGACTAGAAATGGAGTACTTCAATACGCTGTTATGAATAAGGAACTTCAGCAAGATTTTAAAAATCATCTTTCTAATGAAAATAATACATCATGGGTAACAGGGACTTCAAGTCCATGGATTACTAGCTATGAAATCATAGACCAAGTTGATGTAAGTAGCAAGGTTAAATTGCATAAGATAAAATTCAATTTAACTACAGCAGAGGGCAATGAGAAACCAGTCTATAACACATTAACTATAATGTACAATAATAATAAATGGGCTATTTCAAGTATAAGGTAGATTAACTTTGTAGATAAATATATTATAAAGAAGTTCTTATTTATGGCGATATATAAGAACTTCTTTTGTTTCGAGGTTTATTGTAGTAAATAAGCTTAAGAAATAGTATAATTGTGTAGCATAAGTTAATAATGTGGAAATAAACAATAAACTTAAGTATTAAATAAGTAATGTTGATATATAATTTAGAACATAGAAAAATTTAAAAAGTAAAATAAGGGAGACAATTATGAAAATAAAACTAAACTCCAATATTGCTAAAAGAACTATATCTAATATTATTGTAGTTTCAGTAGGGATTATACTGTTTTTTATAATAAAAAATCTAGGAGGTATTTTTAATAAAGTAGGAGAAGTAATTAAACTATTAATGCCATTTATATATGGTTTTTCTATGGCATATTTATTAGCTATACCATTAAAGTTTTTAGAAGATAAAGTTCTTAAATTTATGGACAAGAAAAATCAGTACAAAGCAAAAAGGTTTATTTCAATAACTATTACATATATATCTGCAGCTATATTAATTAGTATTGTATTTTCTATATTAGTTCCAGAGCTGAGTCGTAGCATATATACACTTTTAGAAAATATACCTGACTATATTAAGGCTCTAGAGGAATACATAAATAATATAGTTATAGCTTTAAATTTAAATGGTGATATGGTAGAAGATATAGTAAAAGATTTTAATAGCATATCTAAGTATATAACAAGTATTGCAGGCACAGCAGTGTTAGATTTATTCCAATTCTCTGCTAATATTACTCAATATATACTAAACATATTTATAGCAACAATTATATCTATTTACTTATTAGCAGGAAAAGAAAAATTTTTTGCACAGATTAAAAAATTCTTATATGCTATGTTACCGGAGAAACCTGTAAAATATGTAATAGAGCTCACTAGGTCTAGTCATAAAACTTTCATAGGTTTTCTTGGTGGTAAGTTGTTAGATTCATTAATTATAGGAATCATATGCTTTGTGGGTATGAAGATATTTAAAATGCCATATCCACTTCTTGTAAGCTTTATAATAGGAATAACTAACATTGTTCCGGTATTTGGACCATTTATAGGAGCAGTTCCTAGTGTTATAATTATATTTATTGCTAGTCCAATTAAGGCATTATGGTTTATATTATTTATTTTAGTGCTTCAACAGTTTGATGGAAATATATTAGGGCCTAAGATTTTAGGAAACTCCACAGGATTGACTGCATTTTGGGTAATGTTTGCCATACTTTTAGGAAATGGATTATTTGGAGTGGTAGGAATGATATTAGGAGTTCCAACATTTGCTGTGATTTATTCAATTATAGTAAGTGTAATTAATAATGTACTAAAGGAAAAGGGATTGCCAGTAGAAGCTAAGGAGTATGCAGCTCCAGAAAATAAAATTAAATTTTAGAAAATGTACATTAATATGTTGAGATATGAGGTAGATCTATATCTCAACATATTTTTATTTTATAGTCTTAAGTTTGTTACAAATTCTAGTAAAAAATAATCCATATTTCAATAATAATATAATGTTAAGAACACATTTCAAAATAATTACAGATATTAATATTGTTAATAAAGGAAATATGATGTATAATTTAACTGAAAATATAAAAATGAGGTGTTAATTATGGATTTTATGTCCTTTGAAGATGTTATAGCGAAAATTCAAGGTGTAACTCATAGTAAAGTAGTATATAATGAGGATGAAGTAGAAGAGGTTCATATAATTGCAAATACTACAAGATCACCTAAACAGATTGTAAGAGACATCGAATCAGCACTTCTTGCGATATTTAATTATAGAATAAATAGAAAATTAATTAGTATAGCTCAAATAGATACTGGGGAAACGAAGTCTATAAAGAGAATTAGATATGAAGGTATTTCTTTAGAAGTTAAAGATAATAACGTAAGATGTGAAATTAGATTAAATATGGATGATGATGAGTATACGTCTACGCAAACTGCAATTGGAACAAGTATTAATAGACTTAAGGTAGTAGCTAAAGCTACTGTGTCAGCTGTAGAAGAAATAATTGGACAAGTCTCTGTTTTTGATGTAGAGGATATAGTAGTAAATTCAATTAGAAATATATCCTATGTAACCGTTATTGTAAATATGATAAATGACATTGCAGAAGAAGTTCTAATAGGAACTGCCATTGTAAGAAATGATGTAAATGAGGCAATAGCAAAGGCCACTCTTGATGCAATAAACAGAAGAATAGAAAAATAGTTAAACTGGTTTAATGGCCGATTATATTTAAATTATATTTAAGTTTTATTTATCTTCCCTTAGCGGAGTGGAAATTATGACAGATTTTTAGCGGATCTTTGTTAATTTGCATATAAGGGGGATTTTATAATGAAAAACATGAAAAAAGTTATGCCAGCTTTAATAGCTTTACTAGCTTTAGCAATGGGTGGTGGTTCAACTATCACTTGGATATTTTAATAGTTAAGATTAATAAATAATCGGCCTTAAATATATCGGAGGAATAAGATGAATAATATATCTTTAAAACAAAAAAGATTTTTTATTTTAATTTATTTAGTTACTGTAATTTCTTTTGTAATTCCTATAATGAATGGGAAAATGGAAATTGAAGTTGGTAATTTTACAAATATTATAGTATTCATAATTTTAACAGCAATTACAGAATCATTTACAGTATCATTTAAGAATATGTCTTTTAGTACAAGTTTTGCTGTAACTATAGCTTCCTTTGTGTTATTTGGAACGTTTGAATGCATTATAATTCTTATATTAGGATTTTTATGTAGAGTAATTAAGGTTGATGAAAATATATATGGATATAAGTATAAACATGTATTTAATACTCCACTATATGGAACAATATTTAATTGTTGTGCGTTAATATTACCAGTTGTAGTTGGTAATTTTTTTTATAAAACCTTAGGTGGACAATTTAGTCTAAGCTTTATAGTTAGCAATATAGGACCATTGATAGTATTTTGTTTTGCTTTCATAATAGTTAATAGTTTAATAATGTCTATATTAATGTCTATAGTTACAAATAAGAATGTAGTATTCTGTTTTACGGGTAATATAAGAATGGGAATATTAAATTCTGTAGTTATGATTCCAATAGGAATTTTATTAGCACTAGTATTTATTAAGTATGGTTATTTAGGCATAGCATTCATAACATTTCCATTATTGTTAATTAGATATACTCTATTACTATATTCAGATTCAAAATCTCAGTTTATTGATACTGTTGAAGCCTTAATGAATGCAATTGATGCTAGGGATCAATATACAGAAGGACATTCTAGAAGAGTTGCAGAGATATCTGTAGCTATTGGAAAAGAGTTAAAATATAATCAGTGGAGTATTGAAGAATTAAATATAGCTGCTATGCTGCATGATGTTGGTAAAATTGGAGTTAGTGATGCTATTTTAAATAAACCAGGTAAGTTAACGGATGAGGAATTCGATGCAATAAAGGAACATCCGGAGATAGGAATTAAAATAATTAAGGATATTAAAAATATTGATTATGTTTATCCTGTAGTTAGAAACCATCATGAAAGGTATGACGGAAAAGGATATCCAGATGGTAAAAAAGGTGATGAATTACCTTTAAATGTTTACATAGTTCAACTAGCAGATACGGTGGATGCTATGGCATCTGATAGGCCTTATAGGAAAGGACTTTCGGAAAGTATTATTTTAGAGGAAATTAAAAAATATTCAGGTACTCAATTTCATCCTAAGGTGGCAGAAACTTATTTAAGAATTGTAGGAAAGAATGGTGGAAAGTTGCCTTAATATAATAATTAAAAATAATTTAACTTAAAATATTTTACATATATGGGGGATAGCCATGTTCTTATTTTCAGTGATTCTTGGAGTAGTATTAGGATATTTGCTAAAAGGAAATATAGAAAATTTAAATAATCTCGAAATTAAAGGATGGTGGCTTATAGCCCTAGGGTTTTTAGTGGAATTTATAATGAAGATTTTTCTTAAATCAGGAAACCTTCAAATTGGAAGTTTAACTTATGTTTTAAATATAGTAATGTATAGTTGTATAATGGCATTTATATATATCAATAGAAAATATAAGATGATTTTAGTGATTGGGATAGGCTTTTTATTGAATATAGTGGTTATATTCGGAAATGGATGTACTATGCCTATTAGTACAAAGGCTATGGACATATTAAATGTAAGTGGACCAGTAGAAACTAAAGGTTTATATTCTATTATTAGTGGAGAAACAAAGTTTAAATTTCTAGCAGATGTAATACCATATAAGTTATGGAAGTATGGGGGTATAGCCAGTATTGGAGATATTATATTATCTATAGGTATCATTGGTATTATAGTAAAGGGAATGAAGCTTAGGGCAGATTAAAATAAATATAAAATTATATATTTAATGCTTATAGAACACCTTTTAGGTGTTTTTTGCATATTACATAGAATAATAAAATATAATTGTTGAAGAAGAAAATAGGTATAAATTCAAGTAGTTTCAAGTAAAATTCAAGTTATATTTAAAAAAAGTGTATTGACTACAAATTAACAATAATATATATTTATACCATGGGTAAAAAAGGATTTACATAAAGTTATAACATAACTCAATTGAAAAAATTGATAAGGGGGAGGAAATATGGCGTTAAAGGTAAATAATCTTGCTAAGAGCTATGGTGATAAATTGGTAGTTGATAATTTAAGCTTTTCCATAGAAGAACCGGGAGTTTTTGGATTATTAGGAACTAATGGTGCAGGAAAAACTACTACCATAAGAATGATGCTAGGAATGTTGAAAAAAGATAATGGGACGATTACTTGGAATGAGAAACCGTATAATTCTAAAGAAGTTTCAACAGGATATTTAGCAGAAGAACGTGGTATATATTCAAAATTTACTGTGTTAGATCAATTAATATACTTTGGTGAGTTAAAAGGAATGACTCGCAAGGAGGCGTTAAAAAGTATTGAATATTGGCTTGAAAGATTAGAAGCTACTGAATATAGAGATAAAAGAGCAGAGCAATTATCTAAGGGTAATCAGCAGAAAATACAATTTATTGCAGCCTTAATATCTAATCCAGAAGTACTAATTTTAGATGAACCTTTAAGTGGACTTGATCCAGTAAATACAGATTTGTTTAAAGATATAATTAAGGAAGAAATAGCAAGAGGTAAATATATAATAATGTCAAGTCACCAAATGAGTACTATAGAAGAGTTTTGTGAGAATCTTGTTATACTTAATAAAGGCAAAACTGTGTTAAGTGGTAACTTAAAAGAGATTAAAAAATCTTATGGAAGAAATCACTTAATTTTAAGTTGTGATGGAGATATAAAAGAACTATTGGAAAAAGCTAATATGAAAATTTTAAATGAAAATCAAGATTATATAGAGTTAAGTATTAATAGTGAAGATGAAGCTACAAGTTTACTTAAAGAAATATTAAGTAGAAATATTCAAGTTATTAGATTTGAGCTTAGGGAACCAACTCTTCATGAAATATTTATTGAAAAGGTAGGTGAGTAGAATTGAGTATGGATAATTTCTGGAAGGTTACAAAATTCACTGTAGCTCAACAAGTTAAGGGTAAGGCATTTAAGATTTCTACCACCATAATATTGATAGCGGTGCTTATATTAACATCATTAGTAAACTTTATTCCTGCAATTTTTGGTAAGGATGATGACAGTAAAGAGGCAACTAATGGTAGCAAAGAAATTGGAATAGAGACTGCTTATTATATGAATGACTCTGACCTGAAGGTAGATTTAGAGTCAGGATTAAAAGTAGCTTTTCCAAATTTAAAATTAAAAAAGGCTACAGAAAGTAGAGAGGCTATATTAGAAAAACTTAAAACCTTAGAAGATAAGATGGTTTTAGTTTCTATTAGTAATGAAAACATAGGATATTACGTGGAGGTAATAACACCCACTAGTGATGCTGTGTCTTCAGAGGATGGACAAATACTAGCGGAAACTATATCTAGTATTTTAAATAATAGTAGATTAATTAAGGCTGGAGTATCACAAGAAGAGCTAGTAAAATTATCTACACCTATAAACACTCAAGTATTTACTGCAGGTGATGAGGATGATACCTTGGAAGATATGATAATAAAAATGGTATTTCCTATGGTAGTATGTATGCTACTATTCTATATAATTTATTTTTATGGATATTGGGTTGCCAGTTCTATAGTTGCAGAGAAAACCTCAAGAGTAATGGAATTATTACTTACATCAACTAAACCAATGGAACTTGTTGTAGGTAAGTGTGTTGGTATGGGATTCTTAGCAATAACTCAGTTTGCATCTATATTATTAACTGCATATATATCCTTTGTAGGAAGTGGAGCTATAGTTAAGAAGTTTATAGATACATCTGCAAATATATTTGATATATCAGCAGTACTTGGAAAAATTCCGGTGATACAAGTGGTATTAATAATACTGTTCTTCATATTAGGATATGTATTGTATGCTATTATAAATGCTTTAGTTGGTGCAACTATAAGTAAGTTAGAAGATTTAAATACAGCTATAATGCCAGTATCATTTATTTCAATAATAGGTTTTTACCTAGCATATGCAGCAATAATGTCACCAGAATCAGTGATAGGAACCATTGCAACCTATGTACCATTTTCAGCACCATTTTATATACCATCTATGATTTTGTCAGAAACAATAGGTATAGTTCAGATGGGAGTTTCATTATTAATATTAATAGCAACAATTGTAGTGTTGACTCTATTTACAGCTAGGGTATACTCTGTAGTAATACTTCATACAGGTAATAGACTAAAAATAAAAGATCTATTCACCATATTTAATAACGAAAAATAGTATAAGGAAATTATAAGTTTAAAGCTAACTAAGAATAAAATTGTAAAAGATTATTCCTAGTTAGCTTATCTTATCTAAAGATAGTATGAGTAGAAGGTTCATTTTCTCCATATGGAGAATGCTCATTAGCTTTATTTTTAACACCTTCTTGGTATTTAGGGGATATTGGATCAGATTTTAGTGAAGTAGTTTTTTTATTTTTAGTTTTACAAGAATTTTTAGACATAATACTTCCTCCTTAATATAAGTAATATTATCATTTGTAGAATTACATAAAATAATACTAGTAATATATTGTATATATGGTAGTAGTGTTATAGTAAAAATTCATGTTATTGTATTATTTATCTAAGTCTAATTTATTTATAATATCATCATAGGTTGTCTTAGTATTCTTTGAATCTTTATAGTTAATGTAATAATGGGAAGGGCTTGAGTCCAATATGATTTCAATGAAGGGACCCGCTTTGCTAGCTAAGAATAGCTTAGCTTTAATATCATTCTCTAGACTATAATTTCCTTTTTGGATTCTACCCATACCTATGCCGCCTGTCCTAATATGAATTTTAGGCATTTCATCTACTAGGGAAACACTTTTTATTTTATCCTTTGGAATTGAAGCATTAACTCCACTAGATATTTTTATAGAAGTATCAGTGATTGTTACTTTAGTTGAGGAATAACCAATAGCCATTATAGGTATACAAGTTATCAGCATAATAAATATAACTATTACTAATACAATTTTTGTTTCTTTACTAGAGTTTGGATTATGGTCAAAGCGTTGACAATTATAAATAGAATACAGTAGTACAATTACAGTTAGAACTATAAAAATAGATAAAGAAATATTAAAAAAATAATTTAATATAAATCCGATAATATTCAAACTAGAGATAAAAAAGAATGTTTTACTCATATAATTTCCTAAGGCTTCAATTTCCACATTTGCTTTTTCTTCTTTATTCATAGTGTTGTATCCTGAGATTAGCCAATACCACTTTAATTTACTTATGCATATTCCAATACCAAAGAATAAGGATGCAATAATTAAAAGTACAATATTTATTCCCATATAGATTCCTCCTAAATACAGTATATTATATACAAATTATATGATTAGTTATGAAATATATCAAGAAAATAATGTAATAAATATAAAATATAAGAAGTGAAATTTAAAATGTATATGTTGAGTTAAAAAATATGTTAAATAAGTATTGACTATGTTTGTTGAGTATTATATTATTAAGAAAATTAAAATATTTATCCCAATAAGTATTAAAATTAAATTTAGATAATTAAGAGATGTTATTTAGGGTAGAGGAGCTTTTACCAAAAGTATTCTTGAGAAGTGGGCACACGATGATACAAGAAGAAAGGGGAGAAAAGCCGAAGAGAATAACCTGGCAAGGATATTCTCTGGGATAGTACAAAATATGTGCTATACTGCCACTATGAAAATAGTGGAGAGCTACAAAGTAACACCTGTTGTGTTCATAGTGAATTAAATTGAGCGTGACAAGGGTGTTCCTTTGTCCGCCTTTTTTTATTTTTGGTACATAAGTACCCAAATAAATATTACTCTCATAAACTTATAGTGGGGAGCTGAAAGGAGAATTTACTATGAACTTATTTGGAACAATGAATGTTAAAGAAAACAATCTTTTTGTGGGTGGAATTAATACTTTAGAGCTGGTTAAGAAATTTGGAACTCCTCTTTACGTCATGGATGAAGAGCAAATTAGAGATAACTGTAGAAGATATATGAAAGCTATGGGTGCAAAAATAAATGATAACAAAGTAGCCTATGCTGGAAAAGCATTTTTAACTAAGGCTATTGTTCAAGTTATGAAGAATGAAGGCCTATGCCTGGATGTTGTATCAGGAGGAGAAATTTACACTGCTATAGTCAGTGAATTTCCTATGGATAAAGTATATTTTCATGGAAATAATAAAACTATTGAAGAGATAAAACTAGGAATAAAAGCGGGTGTTGGAACCTTTATTGTGGACAATATGATGGAATTGGAGAATATTAATAATATATGTGAGGTTTATGGAAAAACTCAGGATATATTACTTAGAATAATTCCGGGAATTGAGGCACATACTCATGAATATATCAAGACTGGACAGATTGATTCTAAGTTTGGATTTACTCTTTTGGAGGATAATATATTTAGAGTAGTAAAGAGTATAAGTGAGCTTGAGAATATAAATTTAAAAGGACTTCACTGTCATATAGGATCGCAGATATTTGATATAGAACCATATAGAGAAGCTGTAAGGATTATGATTAATTTAATGAATAGTATTAATAATCATTTTGAAATTACTATGACAGAACTTAACCTAGGTGGAGGTTTTGGTATATATTATGGTGAAGGTGACGATCCCAAAACTATAGAGGAATATTGTGCTGGAATTTTAAATGAAGTAGAGAGTTGTAGTAGAAAATTACAGATGAAAAATCCTAATATAATAATAGAACCAGGTAGAAGTATAGTTGGAAATAGTGGAATCACTTTATATACTATTGGAGGAGTTAAAGAAATTCCTAATATTAAAAAATATGTATCTGTAGATGGGGGAATGACAGATAATATAAGACCATCATTATATAGTGCACAGTATCAAGGATTAATAGCCAATAATGTAGAAAATAATGAAGAAGCTATGGTTACTATTTCTGGTAAATGTTGTGAATCAGGAGATGTATTAATTAATGATATAAGTCTTCCAAAGGTAAAAAAAGGTGATATATTAGCAGTGCTTTCTACAGGAGCCTATTGCTATTCCATGAGTAGTAATTATAATAAGATTCCTAAGGCACCAGTGGTTTTAGTTGGAAAATTAGGACCAAGGCTCATATGTAAAAGAGAAACCTACGAAGATATGTTAAGAAATGAATTAGATTTAGACATTATATAGTAATTAATTTTAGCTTATAACAAGAGATACAGGTGAAAGGAAATGAAAATATAAAAAGGGAGTGATATAAACACGGGGATACTAAAAAAGTATCCTCGTGTTTATCACTCCTTTTTAGTTACCTACTGGGTGTTCAGTAGCGCTAGTATCTACAGTTACAGCAGAAGTTTTAGAAACTAATTTTCCATTTTTGCTTTTAAATATTTCAGTTGATATAATATAGTCCATTATATTGTTAATTTCTGTAGGTGATATACTATCTTTAACAGAGTTAACTGTAAGATTAAATTTATTTTCCGTTTCATCCTTAAAGGTCATAACTAATTTTTTTTCCATTATTAATCCTCCTTATTTTTTAGAATTATAATTATGAGAGAGTAGAAATTTTTTATCTTTAGCTTTCATTCAAAGTATAATCATCTAGTTTTTTAATTTCTGTAGGTTCACTTATTAGTACAGATCCAATTACTATGCCTAAATTGTAGACCTCTTCATCAATAGCAGATCCACTTACCTTTGAAAACCTTTGACTTTGAATTTTCGGACTACCATCCTGGTTTTGCCCCTTTGTATATTTAATAACTAAGGCTGTATTATTTTTAGTATTTGTTATTGCCATAGTATCAACTCCTTTCAATGAACATATATGCCTTTCAAGATAAAAGTGGAAAATAATTATAAAACTTTGAAATTTAGAAAGATAATATAGTAAAATTAAGAAGATGAATATTTAATAAGTCATTATTTAAAAATATATAGATAAGTGTATAGAGTGTTATAATAAGTGATTTGAATTTAGGAGGAAACAATGAAGAGAATTAGAGATTATGAAGTTACTGTAGGAAAATTACCAAGGGGAGAAAAAAATAAAATTACTGATGTAAAAGGAGTAAGGGTAGGTCATGTTACATTAAAAGATGGAGATGTAAACACAGGAGTAACAGCTATATTACCCCATGATGGAAATCTATTCAAGGATAAAGTATATGGAGCTGTTCACGTAATAAATGGTTTTGGAAAGACTGTAGGAACCATACAATTAGAGGAACTTGGAACAATTGAAACACCAATTATGCTTACAAATACTTTAAATGTGGGGACAGTAAGCCAAGGATTAGTCAGATATATGCTTTCAATAAACACTGATATAGGTGTTGAAACAGGAACTATTAACCCTATAGTTGGAGAATGTAATGATGGGTATCTAAATGATATTAGAGGACTTCATGTTAAAGAAGAGCACGTATTTGAAAGTATAAATAATGCATCTACAGATTTTTTAGAAGGAGCAGTAGGAGCAGGAACTGGAATGAGTTGCTTTGGGTATAAGGGTGGCATAGGATCTTCTTCTAGAAAAATAAATATAAAAGATGAAGAATATACACTAGGTGCATTGGTATTATCCAATTTTGGAATCAAGGAAGATTTTATACTTAATAACAATGATATAAAACCTATGTTATATGGGAATAATATAGGTGTAAATATAACTAATACAAACTGTAATATAGATAATTTGGAAAAGGGATCTATTATGATAATTTTAGCTGCAGATGCTCCGCTATCACCAAGACAATTGAAAAGAGTGGCAAAGAGAAGTATTGTGGGTATAACAAGATTAGGTTCTTATCTTGGAAATGGAAGTGGTGATATAGCAATTGCTTTTAGTACAGCTAATAAAATTAAACATTATGAGGAATGTGTAACTAGTAAAGTTAATGTAATTAATGAAAATTATATCGACTTCTTTTTTAGAGCAGCTGCAGAAGCGGTAGAGGAGTCAGTTCTAAATTCTCTAATTACAGCCGACACAGTTATTGGTCGAAATGGAAATAGAAGAGATGGATTATCTAAATCCTTAGATTAATAAACAGGATTGTATATAAGAATTAGAGTATAAGTCACTTAAAATTATTGACATGAAATATATTAAATGATAAATTATTTATAATAGGATTTATTTACACAGGAGATGGTTGTAGTGAAATACTTGTCAAATAGAAAATATGAACATCATCATAGATGCAAGGTCTTATAATTATGGTTTTAAAATTAAGCCATAGATAGGGCCTATTTGTGCGAGGGCAAATGTATCTATGGAGTTATTGAGTTTTATATCTCTAAGGATACTAGTTGTCTTTAGAGATTTTTTTATAGTATGAAAGCTTTAGATTTTCAGATAAATATTATATAAGTTTTATAAATTAAGGAGAGATTGATATGAGTACAAAAATAACAAAGCCTAGTATATTGCCAGGATTTATGGAGCTTACTCCAAGAGAGCAAGTAGCCTTTAATAATGTTTATGATGTCATTAGAAGAAATTATGAGTCTTTTGGATTTCTACCTATAGACACTCCTATAATTGAAAAAAGTGAAGTATTACTTGCTAAAACTGGTGGAGACACAGAAAAGCAAATATATACTTTAACTAAGGGTAGTACAGAGATGGCATTAAGATTTGACTTAACAGTACCACTTGCACGTTATGTAGCTCAACACATGGAAGAAATAGCCTTTCCATTTAAAAGATATCAAATTGGAAAAGTTTATAGAGGTGAGAGGAATCAGAGGGGTAGATTTAGAGAATTTTATCAGTGTGATGTAGATGTAATTGGAAATGGAGCATTAAGCATAGTAAATGATGCTCAGATTCCTAGTACTATATATAAAATATTTAAAGAGTTAGGCTTTGATAACTTTAAAATAAGAATTAATAATAGAAAAATCCTAGATGGATTTTTAAGAAGTTTAAATATAGATAATTATATAGAGGTATTAAGAGTTGTAGATAAAATTGAAAAGATTGGAGAAGCCAAGGTCAGAGAAGAATTAGAGGAATATATAAAAACCAGTGAAGGAATAGATGAGGTTATTAAATTTATAACTATAGAAGGTAGCAATGAGGAGAAGATTCAGTTCTTAAAAAATAGTTCAGTGACCAACGAAAGATTTTTAGAAGGTGTTGAAGAATTAGAAACTGTAAATAAGTATATAAAAGCTTTTGGAATTCCTGATAAAAATTATGTAGTTGACTTTAAGATAACTAGAGGATTAGATTATTATACTGGAACAGTATATGAAACATTCTTAGATGGTTATCCAGAATTTGGTTCAGTGTGTTCAGGTGGTAGATATGATGATTTAGCCCAGTTCTATACGGATAAGAAGCTTCCTGGAGTTGGTATATCTATTGGATTAACAAGATTATTCTGGAGTTTTATGGAAAGTAATATTATAGATTTAGATAGTAATTCACTTATAGATGTTTTAGTGATACCAATGGATGAAGATTTTGATTATGGTATTGAAGTTTGTAATCAATTAAGAAAATCTGAAGTTAAGGTTGATATTTACCTTGAAGGTGGAAAGTTTGCTAAAAAAATGAAATATGCAAATAAATTAGCTATACCATATGTTATTATCATTGGAGAAGATGAGAAAACATCTAATAAAATACTTTTGAAAAATATGGAAAATGGTGAGCAACAATTAGTATCTACAGAAGAATGTATTTCAATTTTAAATAGTAGATAATTATAATGGTAGTATTAAAATCTAATAAATGATATAACATTTTTAGTATAAAAATGATTAGAGTCAATTAACTCTAATCATTTTTTATTTAAGTATTATTTAAATGCTTTTATATATGAAGACATTATGTATTCTCCAACTTTAAGATTATGTCCCCACTTTTCCTCATATTCATTAGGAACGGCTTTAGTAGTTATATTAATTTCTTTAAAACCTGAGTTTTTTAAGTATACTTCTAATTCTTCAACTGAAGAAGCACCGGTAACTCACCCACAATATAAAGATTCATCCGCCTTCATGTCCTCTGTAAGTTCCCTCATTAAAACTATATCAGAAATTGCAATACGTCCACCAGGTTTTAGAACTCTATATATTTCATCATAAACCCTTTGTTTATTTGGAGATAGATTTATAACACAGTTAGAAATAACTACATCTACAATGTTGTCTGCTACAGGTAAGTTTTCAATTTCGCCAAGTCTAAAATCTATATTTTTATAGCCGTTTTGAGAGGCTGCCATTCGAGCTTTTCTTAACATTTCATGAGTCATATCAACTCCAATTACAAAACCCGTAGGACCAACTTTTTTTGAAGCTAGAAAACAATCAAATCCACCGCCACTTCCCAAATCTAAAACAGTTTCATTAGGACTTAAGTTAGATATAGAAAGAGGATTACCACAGCCAAGTCCCATATTTACTCCTGAAGGTACAGAGTTTATTTCTTCTTCAGAGTACCCTATTTTATTTGAAATTTCTACTGCGGACTTTTTAAGAGATATTTTACTAGTGCTACAGCAACTATTTTTATCTATCTTTCCGAGAGCTATGTTTTTATAGCTTTCACGAACAGCATTTTTTATTAGTAAGTTTTTATTTGGATTCATATAAAACTCTCCTTAATTATTTATTAAATAGTAGGGTAAGCAATAATTAGTATATTATGCATTTTATTATACTATATAAAATGGCTTATTTATACTTAGTAGTAGATAAAATGGATTAATATATAATAAATCAATGTGATTTTAAATCATAATTTGATTATAAAATCAATGAATATATAGTTAACAAAATATAAATTTTAAATAAAATTAAGAATACTTAGGTATACGAAGTTAAAATTTTTGGTATACTTTATTTTCGAAATAATGTAGATATTTGGATTATTATGGATTTACATGTTGAAAAAATATCAAATATATGGATAAATAAACAATAAAAAGTATTTTTATGTAATAGATTAGTGTTTATGGAAGAAAAATCAGATAATTTTTTTATTGAAATAAATTCTTATACTGTTAATATATTCTTAAAAGTATATAAAATAATTAACATAAGTTAATAAATTTATATACATATCATATAAGGTTAAGAAAATTATATATCAAGGGGGTAATTTAATGAACTTTAAAAAGGGCATATCTGTTGGACTAGCTCTATCTTTAGTGTTAGGTTCAACAATGACAGCGTTTGCTTCTCCTAATGAACTAGTTAAGTCTTTGGGAGAAAGTAAAGAAAAACTAATGGTATTACAGGCTCAGATAAAACAAGAGCCAGCACTTCAAACAATTAAAGACTCTGATGAAGTTAGAGTTATAGTAGAGTTAGACAGTGAGGCAGTACTTGAAAAGGCTACTAAAAAGGGGATAAAACTTGATGAAATGAGTAAATTTGAAGTTGGTAAACTTCAAAGCCAAGTTTTAAAAGAACAACGATCATTACAAAGTAAAATCAGTTCTAAAGGA
Source organism: Clostridium sp. UBA871 (assembly GCF_002295255.1). Classification (NCBI taxonomy): domain Bacteria; kingdom Bacillati; phylum Bacillota; class Clostridia; order Eubacteriales; family Clostridiaceae; genus Clostridium; species Clostridium sp. UBA871. The sequence continues at coordinate 413,782 of NZ_DBFV01000003.1, forward strand.
ATTAAATTTGAAGTTATAAATAGCTTTACTAATGTAGCTAATGGATTTAGTATGAAAACTACATTAGGACAAGCTAAAAATCTTGAAAGTATGGCTGGAATTAAGTCAGTTACTATTGCTAATGAATATGAAAGACCAGAGCCTATGATGAATAATAGTGGTGAAATCATAAAAACGGAGCAAACCTGGGCTAGTGGATACAATGGAGAAGGTACAGTAGTAGCAGTTATTGATACTGGTGTGGATTCAACACATAAAGATATGGTTCTTACAGATAAAAATAAAGCTGAACTTCAAGCAGATGAAGTACAAGCTATATCTAAGGAAAAGAAATTACCAGGTACCTATAGAACCTCAAAGGTTCCTTATGGATACAACTACATGGATAATAATCAAGAAATCTTAGATTTAGGTCCAGATGCTTCAATGCATGGAATGCACGTTGCGGGAACAGTAGGAGCTAATGGAGATACTAGCAAGGCTGGAATTAAGGGAGTTGCTCCGGAAGCACAAATTCTTGCTATGAAGGTATTTGGTAATGACCCAGCTATGGCTTCTACTTTTGGTGATGTTATAGTTAAGGCTATAGATGATTCAGTACTTCTTGGCGCAGATGTTATTAATATGAGCTTAGGTTCAACGGCATCTTTTGTAGATGATACAGATTTAGAGCAAGTTGCAGTTAATAGAGCTGTAGATAATGGTGTAGTTATGGCAATATCAGCAGGAAACTCTAATGTGTTTGGAAATGGGCATGATAATCCATATGCTGAGAATCCTGATTACGGTGTTGTTGGTTCTCCAGGGTTAGCGACAGATTCTCTTCAAGTTGCATCTATAGAAAACAATGTTGTTACTGGATATGGACTAGAGTTTTCAATTGGTGGAGAAAAGAATATAGCTCCATATACTTCATCAGGAACAGATATTTTATCTGTATTTAAAGGGAAAGAACTTAAAGCTGTAGATTGTGGATTAGGCGGATTACCAGAACACTTCCCAGCAGAAGTAAAAGGTAATTTAGCTTTGATCGAGCGTGGTGGTTATAATTTTACAGATAAAATAGCTAATGCTGAAGCAGCAGGTGCTACTGCAGTTATAGTTTATAATAATGCTAGTGGTGGAGAAGGACTTATAAGCATGATGTATCCAGAGGGTGGTACAATTCCAGCGTTGTTTATAGGAAATTCATTTGGTGCTAAAATTGCTACACAACTAAAAACTTCAGAAGTTAAGGTTGTAGCAAATGGTAATACTATATCAGTTCCTAATACAGTTAAAGGAAGCATGTCAGATTTTACATCTTGGGGAACTACTCCAGATTTAGAGTTTAAACCTGAAATTACTGCACCTGGTGGTAATATATGGTCAACACTTAATAATAATAAATATGGAAACATGAGTGGTACATCTATGGCTTCACCACATGTAGCAGGTGGATCAGCATTAGTACTTCAAAGAGTAGATAAAGACTTTAAATTAACTGGTGAAGCAAGAGCTAAAATGGCTAAAAAGTTAATGATGAGTACAGCCGTAGCTCATGTAGACAATGGAGCAAATCAGGCAGAAGGAGTTGTTGCAGGACCCAACTATACATCACCTAGAAGACAGGGTGCTGGAATTATGGATCTTCAAGCGTCTACTACTACACCAGCTATAGTTACAGATACAACTACTGGTGAATGTAAGGTCAATTTAAAAGAAATTAAAGATAATAAAGCTACATTTACTATAGAAGTTCAGAACTTTAGTGACAAAGAATTAACTTATAATGTGGCAGGTACTGTTCAAACAGATTTAATGTATAAAGGATATACACTTTTAGAAGCACAAAATATAATTAATAAAGATACTAAAAAATTCCCAATATCTTTTAATAATAATACAATTAAAGTAGCTAAAAATGGAAAAGCTCAACTTACTGCTACTGTGGATTTAAGCAATACTATAACAGCATTTAATAAAGCATCCATTGAAGATGTTTTTGTAAATGGTGGATATGTTGAGGGATTTGTAACTTTATCTGATCCTACAGATACAAACCCAACTTTAAGTATTCCATATCTAGGATTTAAGGGAGCATGGGATAAAGCTCCAGCTATAGATGCATCAATCTATGAAACAGAAAGAGCTTCTTTCTATGGAGTTACATCTATAGTAAATAGTGATTTAGATTTCCTAGGTGTAGATTTATCAGGTAAAAATACAGATGGTAATAAAGTTGCATTCTCACCAAATGGTGATGGTGCAAATGATGCAATATTACCTATTCTTTCTTACTTAAGAAATATGAAGGAATTGGATATAGAAGTATTAGATAAAGATGGAAAAGTTATAAGAAATTTAACTCAAGATTTCAATGTAAAAAAGCATTACCATGATGGAAAATACGATAAGTATAGTATCCGCAAAGATGCTACTTGGGATGGAACTGTTAACAATAAGGTAGTTGCAGATGGTGCATATACTTATAGAGTTAAAGCAAAAGTAGATTATGATAATGCTAAATGGCAAAACTTTGACTTTAAGGTAAATGTTGATACAAAGGCACCTGCAGTTAATAAAGTTAATTATGATAAAGATACTAAACAACTAGAAGTAATTGCAGAAGATAATAATAAGGGACATGTTTATAAATATGTACTTATTAGTGATGGTAAAGCAGTAGAAGAAAATGCAACAGGAAAATTTGATTTAAGCAAGTTAGATTATAAAAAGTGTTCTGTAGAAGTTTATGATTATGCACAAAATAAAACGTCTACTAAAGTAACAGAAGCAACTACAGGAGAATATAAGGAGCCTACAGGAGCAGCACAAGGAGATACTACAATTCCTACAGTGATGGTTGAAGGACCAGAATTCTTTGGAGTATCAAAGAGTGGTAAAGTAGTTGTTGAAGGTACCGTAAAGGATGCTTCAGCTATAGCAGAGTTTACTGTAAATGGAAAGAATGTACCATTAACCTTTGATACTCATAGTGGTCTTTGGAATTTCTCAACTGAAGTAGAATTAAAAGATGGATATCATAGCATTATGGTTGCTGCTAGAGATGCTGCAAATAATAAAATAGAATTTGCTCATAAAATATTTGTAGATACTACAGCACCAGTAGTTAACCTTGAAGGTGTACCATCTGAAACTACTAAAGATTCAGTAATTATTTCTGGTAAAATAAACGATAACCTACCAAGCTTAAAAGTTAAGGTAAATGGTAATGTTGTTAAAACAATAGCACCAGATTGGTCATACTTTAATGATTTAGAAAGTGCTAAATATGATTTAGCTTATGAAGTAAAATTAGCTGAAGGTGAAAATAAAATTTCTGTTGAAGCTATAGATGATGCAGGAAATACAACTGTTAAGGAAATAACTGTTAAAAAGGTTAAAAAGATTGTTGAGTCTACTGGTAGATTATATGGAAAAGATAGATATGCAACAGCAGTAGAAGTTAGTAAGACTGGTTGGAAAAAGTCTGATATGGCTGTAATAGCTAATGGAACAGCATATGCTGATGCTTTAGTAGCAGCACCTCTTGCAGCAAACTACGACGCACCAATACTATTAACTGAAGTTGGTAAATTAACTGAAGCTACAAAGACTGAATTAAAGAGATTAGGTGTTAAAACGGTTTATGTAGTAGGTGGAACAGGTGTTGTATCTGAAGCTACAGTTAAAGAGATGGCTAAGATGGGAATTGATGTAGTAAGATTAGGTGGAGCAAATAGATATGAAACTTCACTAGCAGTGGCTACACAGATAGATAGACAAAAGAATGTTGAAAATATCTATGTAGTAGGTGGATATGCTCCAGCAGATGCAGTAACTATTTCATCTAAAGCAGCTACAGATAAGACTCCAATAATATTAGTTGAGACTAAAAAGATTCCTGAGAAAGTATTATCATGGCTTAAAAATCAAAAACTTAAATCAGCTTATGTTATAGGTGGAGAAGGTGTAGTTAAGAACTCAGTTATGAAAGATTTAAATAAAATCACATCTGAGGATATAGCTAAAAATAGAATAGGAGGAGCAGATAGATACGAAACTAATGCATTAGTTATAGAAAAATTATTTGCAAAAGAGCAAAAAAATATGTATGTAACTGAAAGTATGAAGTTAGTAGATTCTCTAGTAGTTGCACCTCTAGCAGCTAAAACAGGTTCACCAGTTATAATAACTAATTCTAATTTATCTGATAAACAAAAGTCTTTAGCAGATAAGATGTTAGTTAAGAAAGTAGTAGAAGTGGGTGGAGAAGTTAGTAAAACTGCTGTGCAAGATTTAGCAAATAGAATAAATAATAAGTAAAATAAAGATAATAGTAAAATATCCTAGGTAGTAATGCCTAGGATGTTTTTTATGTAAAATATGAATATATTGCAATTATTTATATTTTAGTACACGTATATGTTTAAAAATCCCAAAATATAAATCGCATACGATATAAATATTTTTTTATGTAGTAAAAGTGAGAAATACAAAGAAATAATCCTCTTGAAATAAACGAATATAATGTTAAAATATTCTTGTAAGTGCAAAATTTTACATTGAAAAATGTATAGGGGGGATATGTATGAAAAGTGATAGGTTAAGGCGTATCATGGCAGGAATTTTTACTATTATCGTAATGACCACTTCTGTATTTACTACAAATGGATTTGTAGCATATGCGGATAATAATGAATTGCATATTGATGTCAGTAGAGCGCATTCAATTACTAGAGGGGAAAAAACAATATTAAGTGCTATAACAGATTCTCAGTCAAGCAGTGAATTTTATCCACTATATAAATCTGATGATGAGGTAACTATTATTGTTGAATTAGAGGACAAGCCCTTAATTGAATATTATTCAGCAGAGAAGACATCTGATAATGTATCATCTTTTATCACGTCAGCAAAATCTCAAGGAATTAATAACAAATTATTGAAAGAACAAGAAGTTGTAACGAAAAGAATTTTGAAAGAAGTTCCTATAGTTGTGGAACAAGAATACACTGTGGTAATGAATGGATTTTCCTTAACTGCTAAATACGGTGATTTAGATACCATTAAGGCAGTTAAAGGAGTAAAAAATGCATTTGTTTCAACAATTCACTATTTACCAGAACCAGAAGTTGGGCATGAACCAACTATGAAAAATAGTAGTGAAATTATTAGTTCTAATGAGGCTAATAAAGCAGGATATACAGGTAAAAATATGGTTGTTGCAGTGTTAGACACTGGACTAGATGTTAATCACGAAGCGTTTAAAAATAGTCCAGAAGACATAAAGTACACAGAAACTGAAATTACTGATCTTATGAATTCTAAATATACAAATGCAAAGGGTAAGATATATAAGAGTGAGAAGATTCCTTTTGCCTATGATTATGCAGATAAAGATAATGATGTAAAGGATTTCCAAAGTCATGGTACTCATGTAGCTGGAACAGTAGGGGCTAATGGTGAAAATTTAACTGGAGTTGCTCCAGATGCACAACTTATGATTATGAAAGTATTTAGTGATAAGTCTAGTGGGGCAAGAGATAGTGATATTTTAGCAGCATTAAACGATGCAGTAGCATTAGGTGCAGATGCAATTAATATGAGTCTTGGTTCAGGGGCTGGATTTACAGCAGAAGCTGAAGAGGTAATTAATAAAACCTATGATAGAGTAGCAGAAGCAGGAATAAATTTAATGTGTGCAGCAGGAAATGACTATAGCTCAAGTTATAATTCTAATTTAGGAATAGATCTTCCATTAGTATCTAATCCAGATAATTCTATGGTGGGATCTCCATCAACCTATAATGCTGCCACATCAGTTGCAAGTATTAATAATAGAAAAATAATTGGAGCATATATATTAGCAGATGAAACAAAAATAAGATATACAGATGCAAATGAGGGAACTAGTAAAGAATTTAATTCTCTTGAAGGTGAATCAGTAGAATATGTAGTTATTCAAGGTATTGGCACAGTAGATGATTTTAAAAATATTGATGTAAAGGGTAAAATAGTTCTAGTAAAACGTGGAACCATAACTTTTACAGAGAAAGAGACTAATGCTGTTACTGCAGGAGCATCAGGAATTATTGTTTATGACAATGCTCCAGGAAACCTATTAAATATGAAGACTGATGGTAAAATACCAGCTATTTTTATTTCAAAGGAACATGGTGAAATCCTCGTTAATAAGTCAGAAAAAAACATTTCTATATCAAAATCATACAAGGAAGCCTTTGATTCAACTTCCAAAGGTCAAATGTCTGACTTTTCATCTTGGGGTGTAAGTCCAGATTTGAAATTAAAACCAGAAATAACAGCTCCGGGAGGAGACATATACTCTACATTACCAGGAGGAGTTTATGGTTCAATGAGTGGTACATCAATGGCTACCCCTCATATGGCTGGTGCTTCTAGCTTAGTGAGACAATATATAAATGAAAAGTTTCCTTCTTTAACAATGAAGGAGAAAGAATTATTAGCAACACAATTGTTGATGAGTACAGCAATTCCTGCAACTGATCCAGATGGCGTTGCATATTCACCACGTAAACAAGGTTCTGGAGTTGCTAATATTTATAGTGCTGTAAAAACATCAGCATACTTAATTGGAAGTGATGGAAAACCAAAGGCTGAATTGGGTGATAGTACATCAGGTGAATATTCTTTCAAATTTAGTGTAAAGAACACATCAGATTTGCCAGTTAAGTATACTGTAGATACTACAGTTTTAACAGAAAAAATATTGGCTACAGATGAAGGCAAATTCTTTGCACAAGCTTCTGAAGAATTAGATGCATCTAAGGTAAGTGTTACATTAGAAGGAATAGAGGGAAATATTATAACAGTAGATGGAGGAAAAACAGAATCTATAAGTATTTCTTTAAAACTTACTGATAGTGCAAAGAAAGATTTAAAAGTCTGTAATAATGGAACTTTCATTGATGGTTTTGTTACACTTATATCTGAAAATACGGATAAGATTAATTTGAATTTTCCATTTGTAGGTTTCTATGGAGATTGGCAAGCTATACCAATATTTGATAACGATTTATACGATGATGAAACAGCAGCTATGTATGAAACTACTCTTGGATATTTCAATAGAACTACTTGGAAAGGAAGTTACCTAGGGGTAAATCTTTTCAATGGGAAGGATAAACCTGTAATAGCTGATGAAAATAAGATTGCTATAGGACCAAATATTAACGGCTCTTATTCTGTAAATGCAGTAGTTGGATTATTGAGAAATGCAGAAGAAGTAAGTTACACAGTAACTGATAGCAAAGGCAATGAAGTTTATAAAAATAAGGCTGGAAAAGAAACTAAATCCTTCTATGATGGAAATAGTGGTAGCATTACCTATGCAGTAGATGGTGCTGGTTGGGATAGTATGAATAGTAAGGGAAATAAGCCTCTTGAGGATGGAGTTTATACTTATAAAATAAGTGGAATACCAATAGGGGGGGATGAAAAGGATTTACAAGAGATTAAATTCCCAGTTACAATTGACACACAAGAACCAGAATTGATAAATACAAAAATTCAAACAATTGATGGAGTAAAATATCTAACTATAACTTTAAAAGATAATCATTACTTACAAGGTATGCAATTAGTAGATGAAAAAGGAGATCCTTTAACAGAAATTATTGTGTTAGATAAAGATAAAACAGGAAGTGAATATGACCAAATATTTAAGATAGGTGACTTAAATATGGAATCAGTAAAAGTCGTAGCCGTGGATTATGCTATGAATTTCCTAGAAACTGATTCTATTGCATTATCTGAGGGAGATATTGCCCCTGAAAGTGTAACCTTGAAGGATAGAAATCTTGAATTGGCAGAAGGCTCAGAATTTCAAATGAGTGCTAAAGTAAATCCTTATAATTCAAAGGATAAGACTTTAACATGGTCCTCTTCTAATGAAGATGTTGCAACAATAAGTGAAACCGGTTATGTTAAGGCTCTGACTAAAGGTGAAACCACAATTACAGTTTCTACAGTAAATGGAAAAACAGATTCTACTACATTAAAAGTTGTAGATAAAGATGAACTCACTACTGAATTAAAAGCGCCATATATAATTTATAATGATGGTAATTATAAACTTCCAGTAGATTTATTAGATAAAACAGTTGTAATAAAAGATACAGCAAAATCAGTATCTATTGTTGGAAATAATACAAATACAAATATGAATCCATATTCTGGAGTAGACATAAGCTGTGAGGGAAATGTAGACCTTGTAATAAATAATTTCAATATAAAAGTAACTTCATTCTTTAAAAATGCAATTGAATTTAAAGGAGCTAAGAATACTTTAACATTAAAAGGTGATAATACCCTTACAAGTGTATCTGAGTACTCAGATAGAGCTATTATAAGTGCAGCTTATGGTACAGAGCTTGAAATATTAGGTAAGGGTACATTAAACGTAATAGCATCAAAAAATAATTATGGAGCATGTATTGGTGGCGGAAGTTCAGAGGAAATTATGGATTCTGGTACAATAAATATAAGTGATGGTGTTATTAATGCTACTACCTATGGAGCAGGTGCAGCCATAGGCGGTGGATATGGCGGTATTGCTACTAATATAAATATAAGTGGTGGTAAGGTAACAGCTATTGCAGATGTTAAGAGCTATAATGGATCAGCAACTATAGGTAGTGGATCAGGAGCTGAAAATATTGATAAATTACCTGGAACAATTAAAGTTACTGGTGGTGAAATTAAAGCAATTAACTGTAGTAATGGCGCGACTATAGGTGATTGTAGTATGGGTAAGACAGATTACAATATATTAGTTTCAGGTGGTAGTTTAAGCGCTGAATCAAATAGCAAGAGTACCTTAACTGCTGGAGCAGCCATAGGTTCAGGTGTTTCAGCTAAAGGTAAAATATCAATAAATATTTCAGGTGGTATAGTAAATGCTACAACTACAAGTAGAGGTGCTGCCATAGGTGGAGGCTCTAAAAGTGAAGCTGGAACTATAAATATTGAAGGTGGTACCATTACTGCAACTTCAAGTAGTTATGGTGCAGCTATAGGTAGTGGTTATAGTGGTAAGAAACAAGATATAACCATATTAAAGGGTACAATAAAAGCTACAGCAACAGATAAAGGACAAGCAATAGGTAAAGGTGAAGGTGGAGAAGAGTGCACATTAAAAGGAATAAATGACTTAACTCCTTATATAGCAACAATTTCAGCACCTAATGTAACAAATGTTAAGGTTGATGGTGTAGATTGGAATATAACAAAAGGACATGAAGAAGACGAAAATATTTATTTATATCTAGTAGATAAAACTGAGCCATACAAAGTAGAAGTTTTAGCAGATGGTGTAAATAAGATGTTCCTTGTAACAGTAAAGGATGGTAAGACTAGTGTTGAAGAAATAGACATTACTCCTCCAAAAACTCCAACTATAGTTGAAGAGAATGGGTTAGTAACATTAACAGCAGCAGATGAAGATACAACAAAAATGGAATATAGTTTAGATAATAAAACCTGGACTGTCTATACAGAACCAGTAAAAGTTGATGAAAAAGCAACAATATATGTAAGAGCTATAGATAAAGCTGGAAATATAAGTGAAGTAGCACAGTATACAGTACCAGATAGGACAGCACCAGGAGTTCCAAAAATAAAAGAAGAAAAAGGCTTGGTAACATTAACACCAGCAGATGAAGACACTAAAGTTATACAATATAGCTTAGATGGTAAGGAATGGGAAGAATATAGTGAACCAGTACAGGTACCGGAAAAATCAACAATATATGTAAGAGCTATAGATGAAGCTGGTAATATTAGTGGTGTAATAACTTACACAATACCTGATATAACAGCGCCGAAAGCTCCTGTTATTACTGATAAGGATGGCTTAGTAACATTAACAGCAGTAGATGAGGATACAGTGAAGATGGAATATAGCTTAGACAATAAAAACTGGGATACCTATACAGAACCAGTAGCATTAAAAGAACAAGAGACTATATATGTTAGAGCTGTTGATGAAAGTGGTAATATAAGTGCGATAGTATCCTATATATCTCCAGATGTAACATCACCTAAGTCTCCGATTATAACTGAAAAATCTGGTGTAGTAACAATAAAAGCAGCAGACAAAGATACAGCAAAAATGGAATATAGCTTAGATAACAAAAACTGGACTATTTACACTGAACCAGTAAAAGTTGATGAAAAAGTAACAATATATGTAAGAGCTGTAGATGGATATGGTAATATAAGTGAACTAGCACAGTATACAGTTCCAGATAGAACAGCACCTAAGTCTCCAGTTATAACTGAGAAGGATGGTTTAGTAACATTAACTGCAGCAGATAAAGATACAGCAAAAATGGAATATAGCTTAGACAATAAAACATGGACTATCTATAAAGAACCAGTAAAAGTTGATGTAAAAGCAACAATATATGCAAGAGCAATAGATGAAGTTGGCAATATAAGTGAGATAGTAAAATATAAAATGACAGAGAAACCAGAAAAACCAGAAAATCCGGGAAATCCAGAAAAACCAGAGAATCCAGAAAAACCAGAAAAACCAAGTAATCCAAGTACAGGAAAACCGAGTAATCCAGGGACTCCAAGCAAACCAACAGGTAAGATACCACAAACAGGTGGTATGATTGGAAGTGGTGTAATGGCATTAGGAGGTATAATTACCGTTGCAATTGGATCACTAGTTTTAAAAAGAAAAAAATAATTAAAATTAACTAATAAACAAAAGAAGATATAATTATAATATAAAACCAAAAGACTGAAATAGATAAATTAACTATTTCAGTCTTTTAATATGATTTAACATTCATATTATTATATATATGGTATAATTGTATTAAAATGTTAAGGAGGATATCATGTATATAATAGTAGGACTAAATATATTGTTAGTTTTCATAGCGGTAATTTATATGGTAAAAAATATACTTATTAACTACAGATTATCTGAAAGTGGACTAAAAAATGGATGTATTGCAATACTTATTTGTATAATGGTATGGTTTGCTGGAAATGGAGCACTTATTGGTATAAAAATAATAGAGGCAGAGGATACTTTAGAGTACATGGTTAATAATGAAAAAGAGGAATATGAAGAATTAGATGTAAATTTTGTTAAATCAACTATTGAAGAAGATAAAAAATATGTTAAGAAATATTTTTTAATTTCAGGAATATCCTTTGTATTCTTTGTGTTATTAACAAAGAATATTTCAAAAGAAATAAGGGAAAGACCTACTACAAGCAAATGGGACTTATCTAAGTATAAATAAAAGCATATTTACAAACTCATATGTAAAGGGTTAATATAATTATAGAAGGTTTATTAACTTTCAAAATACAAAGATGTATTATAGGGGGATTTTTAACATGGAAGGTACAATAAAAACTAAAGTAGAAAATTATACTTTAAGATTTGCTGAAGAGAAGGACATACCTTTAATTCTAAAATTTATAAAGGAATTAGCTGATTATGAAAAGCTTTTAAATGAAGTAGTTGCTACTGAAGAAATTTTAATGGAATCATTATTTGTTAGAAAGGCAGCTCAAGTAGTAATTGGTGAGTATGAAGGTATACCAGTAAGTTTTGCATTATTTTTCCACAACTTCTCAACCTTCACAGGTAAACCAGGTTTATATTTAGAAGATTTATATGTGAGACCTGAAATGAGAGGAAAAGGAATGGGAAAAGCACTTCTTTCATTCTTAGCTAAATTAGCTGTAGAGAGAGATTGTGGTAGATTTGAATGGTGGTGTATTGATTGGAATGAACCGTCAATAAAATTCTATAAGCAGCTTGGTGCAATACCAATGGATGAATGGACTGTATATAGAGTATGTGATAAAGCATTAACTAATTTGGCAGCAGAATTTTAATTCATAGCTGTATTTAAAATAATAGGTAAAATTTTAATATATTATATGATTTATATAGTAAATATTTTTATTTTTTAGCGACTATTTTATAGTCGCTATTTTTTATGAAATTTATATAATAGAAAATATATTTAATAAATTCAAAAAATTTAGAAAAAGTCATTGACATTATTTATACTAATTGTATATAATAAAAGGGTAGTAAAAATTAGTAAAACTAAATAAAACTAGAAAATAAATTTTAAAAAAGGAGGTAGGAAAATGTTAAACAATTTATTAGTAATCAGTGAAATGAATAGAAATAGAGTTAATGCTAGAGTCAATGTTGGCGCTGGCAATATTAATAGTGCATATAATCACATTTTACAATTTAATATTTGGAATATTACCCTGCCTCAGAATATAGGTTTAAAAGATTGATTTTTAACAAACTATTTTGTGAGAAAAGTCCTAGGGTAACCCGGGACTTTTTATATATTTATAAGGCTTTTAATACAATTATTTATACTAAGATAAGTAAGATATACATAAGCCTAAAATGAATTTTAATATTTAAGGATTAATTCCTTAGTATTATTCACGCTATAGATGATTTAAGTCATAGTCCTATATACCAAGAGGTATAGGACTATGACTTTTTTATTTTTATTTATATCTATAGCAAATTTATAGACAGCAGAGTTTAACATGATTGGGGATTATATGACAAAAGGGAGGAAGTATTATGACTAAGAGGTGGTTTGCAGATACTAATTTTACACATTAAAACATAAGAGGTTAATAATAATAACCACATTGAAGGAGGGATTCAAGTGAAAAAAATCTTGAGCTATGTAAAAAATCATTTAGGGGTAGCTATATTTGGTATAGTTTCAATGATTCTGGTAATTTCAGCAGATTTAACAATTCCCTATGTAACTGAAATATTTATAGATGATGTACTTCGTGGTAAAAACTATGAAATTATAAATAAAATATTGTTTATTATAGGATGTATATCATTAATAAAGTTTTTCTTTGGATATCTAAAGGAGTACTTATTTGATTATTTAGGAATAACTATTTCTAAGGAAGTAAAGGAAACTTTATTCAAGCATATTGAAGGACTGTCCTTCTCTTACTTTGACAAAGTAAACACCGGTGAATTAATGTCAAGGGTAGGGGAAGATGCAGATAATATAATGGACATTATGGGCTTTGGGTTTAGGCTTTTAATAGAAAATATAGCCTATTTTGGTATAGCTTCAGTTCTATTATTAAGGATAAGTCCAACACTTACCTTAGTAGCTCTTTCTACTATGCCAATAATAGCATATATCACCATAAAATCTGAAAAGAAGATTGATGATGTATATGACAGAATAAGTGACCACATTGCAGAGCTAAATACTACAGCACAAGAAAATATTGCTGGAGTTAAGCTAGTTAAAGCTTTTGGAAGAGAAAAACATGAAATTCTTAAATTCTTAAAATACAATTCTAAAAACTTTGATTTACAAATGGAACATACAAAGATATGGATTAAATTCTTCCCATTAGAGGAGTTCTTAGGGAATCTTTCTGTAGTTCTTGTAACCTGTGTAGGTGGTATTTTAGTAATCTACAATAAGATTACTGTAGGTCAATTGGTGGCATTCACTAGTTATCTATGGATGCTTATATGGCCAATGAGAGAATTTGGATGGCTTATGAATCTATTCTCTAGAACTAAGGCTTCAGCAGGAAAGATAAACAACATTTTAGAGGTAAGCACTACTATTGAAAATTCTAAAGAGGGAATTGTTCCACAGAATATAGAAGGTGAATTATCACTTAAAAATGTATCTTTTACCTATGGAGAAAAGAATGTATTAGATAATATAAATCTTAATATTAAAGCTGGATCTACAGTAGCTATTATGGGTACTACAGGTTCAGGAAAATCAACATTAATGGCACTCTTAGGAAGAAACTATGATGCTACAGAAGGAGAAATAACTTTAGATGGTATAAATCTTAAGGATTTAAACCTAAAATCTTTAAGAGATAGTATTTCTATAGTTCCACAAGATTCTTTTCTATTCTCTGATACCATTGAGAATAACCTTAAATATGGTAAGAACAATGCTACTAAAGAAGAACTAGAAAAGGCTGTAGAGCTTGCATGTGCAAAGGAATTTGTAGATGGACTTAAGGATGGATATGACACATTAATCGGTGAGAGAGGTCTTGGACTCTCAGGAGGTCAAAAGCAAAGATTATGTATAGCTAGAGCTTTGATAAGAGATAGCAAAATTTTAATTTTAGATGATTCAACTTCTGCTTTAGATATGGAAACCGAGTATCAATTGCTTAAAAATTTATATCATGGAGACGCGAAGAAGACTACCTTTATCATTGCCCATAGAATATCAGCTGTAAAAAATGCAGATATGATTTTATATATGGAGGATGGAAAGATAGTAGAGAGAGGAAATCATCAAGAACTCTTAAATAAAAAAGGTAAGTATTTTGAGATATATCAAACTCAATTTAAAGATTTCTTAGAGTTGTCAGATGAAGATGTGGCTAACTTTTAAGAGAGAAAGAAGGTGCTAGAATGGCTAAAAATTCAGTTAATCAAGACGAAAAAATTAATAGTTTAAAGGGTCGGGATATACTATTAAGATTAGTGAAATATGTAAAACCCTATAAGTTAAAAGTATCTTTAGTACTTTTTCTTATGCTTATAGTAATGGGTACAGGGCTTTTAAGCCCTATGCTTTTAAAAATTGCTATAGATAATTATATTGAAGTAAAAGATGTAGTAGGACTTATAGTTATAAGTCTAGGGTTAGTAGGAATAAATGTTATAGGTATGTATGCTAGTAAATTATCTACCTATCAAATGAATAAAACCACTCACAGTATACTGCATACTATAAGGCAAGAGCTTTATATTCATATACAAAAACTCTCATTTTCCTTTTTTGACGATAGACCAGTAGGAAAGATTTTAGCGAGAGTTGTTGGAGACGTAAACTCTCTTTCAGAGCTGTTTTCAAAATCTGTTACTACAGTTATACCACAGGCACTAAATCTTATAGCTATAGGAGTAATACTTTTTGTAATGAATGCAAAATTGGCTATAGTTTCTATAATAATTTTACCGGTACTTGCAGTTGTAGTATCTACAATGATGGTAAAAGCTAGAGCTAAATGGCAGGTATTTAGACAAAAACGTTCTAATTTAAATGGCTTTACCCATGAATCTTTTTCAGGGATAAAGATTATTCAAAACTTCACCTTTGAAGGAGAAACTACTAAGAAATTTGAAAAAGCTGTAGGTGAGGTTAGAGATGGATTTTTATCAGCAGTTAAATATAATGACTGGCTTTGGTCTTTTATAGATATGTCCTTTGGAATAAGTTCCATCATAGTGTTTTGGTATGGAGCAACCTTAACTAGACGTGGAGAAGTTTCCATTGGAACCATAATAGCTTTTATATCATATACAAGTATGTTCTGGAGACCAATCATAAATATAGCTTCTTACTACAATACATTAGTTACTAACTTTGCAGCAGCAGAGAGAATATTTGAAATTATGGATGTAGTACCAACCATTGATGAGATGGAGGGAAGTGAAGATATGCCAACTATTAAGGGAGCAGTAGAGTTTAAAAATGTTTCCTTTGAATATGAGAAAGACGTTCAGGTACTTCACAATGTAAACTTTAAAATAAGACCAGGTGAAAATATCGCCTTAGTTGGACCAACAGGGGCAGGAAAGACTACTATAACTAGTTTAATCAGTAGATTTTACGATACTACTGAAGGGGATGTTTTAATTGATGGTAAGGATGTTTCTAAGGTCAATCTTTATTCATTAAGAAGCCAAATGGGAATAATGCTTCAAGATACATTCTTATTCTCGACTTCTATTAAGGAGAATATAAGATATGGAAAATTAGATGCTACTGATGAAGAAATCATAGCAGCAGCAAAGGCAGTTAATGCCCATGATTTTATTATGAAATTAGAAAAAGGATATGACACAGAAGTTAACGAAAGAGGTTCAAGACTTTCAGTAGGACAAAGACAACTTATATCCTTTGCAAGAGCATTACTTGCAAATCCAAGAATTCTTATCCTTGATGAAGCAACATCTAATATAGATACTGCAACAGAAATATTAGTTCAAAAAGGTATAAATAAATTACTTCATGGAAGAACTTCCTTTGTAATTGCCCACAGACTTTCAACCATAAGAGACTGTGACAAAATTATGGTAGTAGATGATGGTGAAATTGTAGAGAGTGGAACCCATGAAGAATTATTAAAACTTAAAGGATTCTACTATAACTTATACATGGCTCAGTACAGCTTCTTAAATGAAGGAGCATAAGTGACCATCTAAATCTACGATTTAGATCTGGGAACTTACTCATTTGAACAAAGTGAAAAGGAGTGTCCTTGTAAATAATATAAGAAAATAAAATTTATAGCTGATTCAATGCATGATTTTAAATTAAATTTTACCTATGAGCTATGTAAATAGTTATATAGCTTCATATGAAACTATTTGTATATTTAAATAGTTTCATATATAACTATTTAAATATATAACTAGATAACTAGTTGTTCTGTTCATGCGGGTTTCAGCATTTTTTCTATATGGGAAATAGTATTAAGGCATCTTCAAAAAATAAATAAGTCAGAATGCTCGTCTATTTTGTGTTATACTGCGTCAACAGAACCCTTAGATAGTGCTACTATCTGCGGAACCTGTTTCCTTGTCTAACTCAAAATATACTTTCCATCTTTGACTTATTATTTATTTTCAGATACCTAAAATAGAACAATTAAATTCTTAAATTAGGAAGTGAGATTGAGTAATTATTAATGTTCAGATAGTTATGGTTATTTTTTTATAATTGCCCTAACTACGTTACTGATATTAAGTTTTATCCTATTTTAAAAAAGGAATTAGACCTTATGGAATAGGAATATAGTTGATATACATAAAGATAAAATAAAGGCTAAAGATGATAGGATAAAACAACTATATACAAAAAATCTAGTATAAAACTAGAGGGAGGTAGCGGTAATGGAAAATGAAAAATATTCACAAGAAAAAATTGATATGTTCTGGAAAACATTTTTGAGGGAAACGAACAGAAATGAAACAACAAAGTGTTTAGAGGTATTCCATTTTGAATTAACTGAAAAATGGGCCAATGAACTGTTGCGTTTAGTATTAATTGGGCAAAAGAGGGCTACAGCAAGTAGTTTATTGAGGTATGAAATTGAAGGCGAGCGTATACCTCAGGTTGGTGATTTAAGTATTGTCACTGATTGGGAAGGTGTACCACGATGTGTTATTGAAACTACTGAGATAACAATTATTCCATTTTCAGATATTACTTATGACATTTGTAAGCGTGAGGGTGAGGATGATACATTGGAATCTTGGGTTGAGGGACATGCTCATTTCTTCAAGGAAGATGGAAAACAGCTAGGGTATGAATTCAGTGATGATATGCTAGTGGTTTTTGAAGATTTTGAAGTAGTATATCAAGTATAGATATTATATAAAAATAAACCTAATATGTAATGTTATTGTTGAGATATAACGTTCTTATAAATCGAATTAACAACTTATTAGACACATAAAAGTGTATAAAATGAAAGGAGGATAGATTTAGTGAGGGATTGGTACTTACAATATAATCTCTCACTAAAGATAAATTATGAATAAAGACAATATCAAAATAGAAATACCTAATGAGGAAGAAATAGATTATATTGATGAAATGCTTATGGAACATAACAAACTGTCTAAACCATTTGAACAAGAGGAGCCATACATTAAGATAAATCGTTGTATTAAGAATGAAAAGGGTGAAGTTATGGGAGGCATATTAGCTTACTCTGTGTTTTGGCACATCTTCTATATTGACACATTGTGGGTTAAAGATGATTATCGCAATAGAGGGTATGGTTCAATACTTTTGAAAGAGGCAGAGGATGCAGCAAGGAGTCAGGGATGTCATATAGCACATCTAGATACCTTCGATTTTCAAGGACCAGACTTTTATATGAAGAATGGATATAAGGTTTTTGGAATTTTAGAGGATAGCCCTAAAGGACATAAGGAGTATTTTTTAACTAAGAAATTATAAATGAAGTTAAGGGAAATATTTGAATTGAAATGAGGAGAAAATTTTAATGATCTATGAAGTAGATAGTAATTTAAGAAAAAATTTATGTTCTGTTCTTAAAAATATAGATTGTACACTTATTCTTTCATGCCTTCAAGGACATATGGGAAAAGCTTGGGCTGATGACATTGAAAAACCAACAGTTGTACAGGTTATAGTAGGGGTTTTTGCATTTTATGCAGGAAACCATAACAGTAAGGAAGCAGAAGAACTATTATATAATTTGCCTGAGAATATTTTAGTTATCGTGGATACTGAAGAGTGGAAAAAACGTATAGAAATTATTCATAAGGGACGTATGGAAAAGTTTCAACGATATAGATTTAAAAGGGATATTAAGAATTTAGATGTTGATCATTTAAATACATTTCTATCAACATTACCTGAAGGATATGAGTTAAAAAAAATAGATAAATCTTTAGCAAAAAATCCATCACTACAAGAGTTATCAGAAGATTTTACAAGTCAGTTTAAATCCATAGATGATTATATCAATATAGGCATTGGATTCTGTATTTTGCATAATGAAAAGATTGTATCGGCAGCGTCATCTTATAGTGTTTACGATGAAGGAATCGAAATTGAATTTGATACACTTCCAGAATATAGAAGGAAAGGGTTAGCAACTATAGCAGCTGCTGCATTAATTTTAGACTGTATTAGCAAGGGGAAGTATCCTAGTTGGGATGCTGCTAATCTTGAGTCCGTTAAGTTAGCTCAGAAGCTTGGATATGTATTAAAAGAACCATATGATACTTATTATGTTAATTATATAAGATAAATTTAAGAAGAAGTTTGACTATGAAGTTTAAGTTTGTACCTATGAATGATAATTATGCAAAAACAATGATTAATGAATGGAAATATGAAAATGAATATTCCATATATGATTATTGTAATGAGGCAGAAGATTTATTGGAAAAGAAAAATTGGGGTTTCAGTAAATTTGCAGTTTTAAATGAAAAAGAAATTTTAGTAGGGGAATTAACTATAAATTTTTTTAGAGAAGTTGAAGAAGATTCAGATGATGATGGTTATGTTGATATAGACACCGTGAAAGATAATCCTGATATAAATTATGAAATGTGGGTTGGTTTTGGGTTAGAACCTAATTTAACAGGAATAAGTTTAGGAAAAGAGTTTGTTTCTGCTTGTGTCAATTTTGCAGTAGAACATCATCAATATAAAGGTGATTATGTAAGGTTGGGAGTAGCTGAATTTAATGAAAGAGCCATAAAAACTTATGAGAAATCAGGCTTTAAAGTATTTAGTGAATATGATGGCGAGATTGCAGGAGAGAAAGTCAAAGTATTATGGATGAGAAAGTCGCAATCGTAATCTATTGTGCTATAAGGATTGTAATAAGAAACAACGAAATTAAGGAATATGAAAAGGAGGATGTATGATGGTTAAAATACTAACAAGCGGATTTTCTAATGGATTCCCTGATGATTTTAACAGACTATTGAAGTCATATATAAATACGGGTATGAACTTTGTTTTTGTGGCTTCTGAATTTGAAAACATATATGACAAAACGGATTGGTATTGTAATCACTTTTTAAAGATGTTTTCTGATTGTGGAATAACTTTTAGTAGCGTAAAGGTTATAGATGGCAGAATGTCAAAAGAAACTGCACAAGATATAGTTAGAAATGCCGATGTTTTATGGCTCGCAGGTGGCGATACACCAACACAGTTTGCTTATTTGGAATCTTATGGACTGATACCATGTATTAGAGAACAAAAAGGTGTAATTATCGGAATGAGTGCTGGTTCGATAAATATGACGAAAACGGCAGTGTGTACATTAACTTGCGAACATGATGAACTGAAAATATATGAAGCACTCGGATTAGTTGAATTTTCAGTTGAACCTCATTTAGATAAAAATAATATAACCGAGGAGTTGCTTTTACTTTCAGAAAAATATCCATTGTATGGTATATGTGATGACGGTGCTATCATATGTGCAGAGGATAACACCTTATACATAGGTGAAGTATTCTTGATAGATAAGGGACAAGTAATTCGAGTTTGACATATTACAATTTATTAATTGAATATAAGTTAATACGCAACTTTCATATATCACGAATTATTAACAAAGTTATACACAGAAAATAGTCTAAAAATAAAAGAAGTGAATTTTACTTAGAGTTAATAGCTCTTGCTATAAAGGTATGAAGGTAGTTGTATATGATAAAGTTGAAGATAGTAAAGGAGTTTAAAAATACGTGATATATAAGTTTCAATAAATAAAACTCATTAATATTCCCTAATGTGATCTAAGATTGCAAGTAAATTTAATGTAGAGACTTTATTAAAACATATATAATAAAAAATCTAATTATAACTAGAGAGAAAACAGGAGGGATTACTATGAATTTTAAAATAATAGGTAGTGGAGGATGTGTTACACTACCAAAGCCACTTTGCTGTTGTAGAGTATGTATGGAGGCTAGAAAGAAGGGAAATCCTTATGCAAGATTTGGATGTAGCATATATCTAGAAGAAGCTAAGCTACTTATAGATACCCCAGAGGATATTTCTCAAAGCTTAAATTATGGAGAAATTAAGGAAATAGATAGAGTTTTATATAGTCATATGGATCCAGATCATACCCTTGGTATGAGGGTATTTGAACAGCTTCGACTAAATTGGCTAAATATTTCCCAAGGAATAGAATGTGAAAATCCCATAGAAGTTATAGCTATGGATCATGTAATGGAGGATTTAAATTCCATACGCTCAAAGCATGGCTCATATTTTGACTACTATGAAAAAATAAGAAATTTAATAAAAAGACATGTGGTTAATGATTCAATACAAATAGGAGAAATAAAAATAACTCTAATTAAGGCTGAATCTGCTACAGTATTTGTTTTTGAAGAAGGAGAAAAGAAGCTTATATATGCTCCTTGTGATGTAAAACCTTTCCCAGTGAATGGAATCTTTAAGGATGCTGATGTAATGATTATAGGTAATACAGTTATTGGTGATGTCTTAAAGGGTGACTTTAAGTTAGAAGAGGACAATCCTTTAAGAGAAGAATTATTTGTAATGGATGAGATAGTGGACTTAAAGAATAAATATAATATTAAAAAGGTTATAATGACACATCTTGAGGAAGATTGGGGAAAATCCTATGATGATTATTTAGAGTTACAAAATCATTATGAAGATATTAGCTTTGCTTACGATGGAATGGTAATAAAATTATAAAACTTATTCAATAAGAGTACAAATCATTTATATAGAAAAAGGGGGTGTATTTAGTATGAGTTAAGTCTCATACTATGAAAATTATGAAGGTGGTTATATATGATAAGGTTAAGGATTTTTTAAATATTAATGAAGAGATACTTCTTGAGAAGGAATCAGTAAACCAATTAATATTATTTAATGCATATGTAAATAGAGAAAAAGATACTGATAGTGATGTTTTATTTGGGCGTGTAGAAGATGAGTCAGGAGTATCCCTTGTTTTCTGTAATGTGAGTCCATATAATTTGCAAATAAACAATTTAAAAGAAAAAGATGATAATGCTATTAAAGCATTAGTTGATTATTTGATAGAAAGTAAAATTAATATAGTAGGTATTAATGCAAATAAAAAAGTTTGTGATAAATTTATTGAATATTATGAAGGTAAAACAAAGTGTCAATTCAAGGAACGCTTAGCCATGGATATTATGGAGTTGAGAAAATTAAATTCTGTTACATTGCCTAAAGGGTATTTTCGAGAAGCTACAGAGCAGGATTTAGATTTAGTAATAGATTGGCATATTAAATTTGGAAAAGAAGCTTTAAATGAGGACATGGTTGTAGAAACCTTTATAGAAAAGCTAGTTACTAGAATTAGAAATGGAGCTATATATATTTTCGAAGATGAAAATCATGTGCCAGTTTCTATGGCAGCATTTACAAAACAATTAAAGAAAGGAATTTCTGTTAGTTTAGTTTACTCAGATGCTAGAAAGAGGGGCATGGGCTATGGAGTTGCTGTAGTTTATAACCTAAGTAAATTATATTTAGAAAGAGGAAATGAGTTCTGCAGCCTCTTTGTAGATAAACGCAATCCTGTATCTAACGGAGTTTACACTAAGATAGGATATAAAATTATTGAAGATAATTTTGATTATAGAATTGTTCAGTAGGGATTAAAGAGAGAGAGTAATTTTTAGAATTTTTAGAAAGCTAGGTGACTTATGATGATAAACATTATAGATACTTTTAAGGATTATAAGGGATTTATGGAAGAAAACTTAAATAAAGAGCCTAAGGAAAAGATGGAGTTATGGGAGAAGTTTTACAATAGTAATTTTCCAGAGATGGGGAGAAAATAGATGCTTTAGTTTGTCACGAACTTTGTCATGTAGTTCACTTTCAAATAAGAGGTGAATCAAAATTACCAAAGCAGGTAGAGCAGAGTAAGTATAATGAAGGAATCTGGAATATATATGAGGAAGGCTTTGCCCAATATTTTCAACAAGTATTAGGAGAGAGTAGTTTTGATTCTAGGGGAGAGCAGTGGAGCATTGACTGTGAAGAGTTAGAAAAAGAACTTAAATTAAAATATGTAGAAGCTTTAAAGGACAAAGAAAAAGGAACTAGAGACTTTTATGGTGATTGGTTCAAAGTTTTAGGTATCAGTGATGTGGGGTATTTCTTAGGATCTAAGCTGATAGGTGAGTTAAGTAAGAGATATACCGTGGAAGATATAGCAGCTATGGATTTTAATCTTATAGAAAAAGAAGTTTTAAGATATTTAAAAAGTTAAGTTTTTAAATAGTAATAATCACAAGAGAAGGAAATAGCTTTTACAATATGCTAAAAAGTAAAAAATAAGGATTTATTAAAGGCGTAAAAGAAAAGAGGAATAATATGAAAAGATTAAACTTATATTATTTTGGTGATATACAAGTTTATGATAAATATAACCCTGCATATGTGTGTGATGAAAATTTTGCATCAGAAATATTATATATCATTGCAGAAAATGAGGCATTTTCATTAACACAGGAGGATATAAGTAAATTTATAGATATTGATAATCATAGGTTAAATAGTATTATAAGTAATTTGAAAAGAATAAATGCAATAGAAGAAAATAAAGAAAAATTTAAAATAAACTTCCCTATATTTTTACAGAGTGATATTGAAATCATGGATGTATATCTAAAGAATGTGGAAGAGCAAATAGTAGATAGAATTATTAAGATAAAACCTTTAGTAGTTGAGAAGCTTCAAAATTTATCAAGTTATAAGATTTTTGATGAAGAAAGATTACTATATCATATAATTTGCGACATGATTTTTGATGGAATTGCCTTTGATTTTTTTGAAGAAAGAAATGTATTTACTAGCTCTAAGCTTCAGCCAGGTAATAGGAATTATATGATAATTGGATATGAAGACAGCTATATTGTTGATAGTTATAGCAATAAACCTTTATGCAGTAGTAATAATTATGGAAGTAATAAGTTTATCTTTAATAGTTTTGGAGATTCTAATGGAGTACGTAAAGATATGTATAGATTTTTTAGAATGACACAACAGAGTATTAGAAATTCAACTCCTTTCCAAGATTTAAATCTACCATATATAAAAATTATAGATAAGGTTAATAAAAACACTGCGGAAAAATGTGGCCAACTAATGTGGGGAATTTTTAGTGAAGCAATTAATTATAATGAGTTGTCAAATGAAGATAAAGAGTTAGCAATTTTTCTTAAAGAGATGGACTACATAAACATAGATGAAACGGATAATAAATTATATTGTAATGTACCTATATTTCAAGAAAGAGATATGAAAATAGTCACCGAAATAGGTGAAATTATTCTTATAGAGATCCTTGAAACAGTAAAAAATACGTTAAGTAGCATAGAGAAATATTCCAAGGGTTTAACGGCAATTAAGCATAAAGTGAGTATAAAGGAAGTAGGAAATGAACTTTGGCATCAAATATTTGGACGTGCCAATGAGGATTTAATAAAAGAAGGAATTGTAGCTAAACCATATGAGAGTAAGAAAGAAGGAAGATACTTAAAGAGCATGATGGTATATGATTAATAAAAATAGGTTTATAGAAAGAAGTGATGAATATGAAGGATGACATATTAAAGCTAGTAAAATTAGAAAATCGCAAGGTGCTTATATTAAGAAAACCAACTGAAGAGGATTCAGAGGCTATGATTGAGTATCTAAATATAGTTGGTGGAGAAAGTGACAACCTTCTTTTCGGTAAAAATGAGTTTAGACTTACTCTGGAGCAGGAAAGAGAGCATATTAAAAATATAAATGAAAATAATAATGCTCTTATGCTCCTAGGTATTATAGATAATCAAATAGTTAGTGTTTCTCAAGTTAGTGCTCCGAATAGAAAAAGAATAGCCCATAATAGTGAATTAGCTATTTCAGTAAAAAAGGAATGCTGGAGCATGGGAATTGGCACTACAGTTATGAAAGTATTAATAGACTTTGCTAAGAATCATGAAACTATAAAAACTATAAGTTTAGGTGTTAAAGCTAGCAATAAAAAAGCTCAACATCTTTATGAGAAGCTTGGATTTGAAAAAGTGGGAGTTCATAGAAACTTCTTTAACATAGATGGAATTTATGATGATGAAATTCTTATGGATTTATATATAGAATAAAGGCGTATTACGGGGATTTAATAAAAGGTTAAAGGGGAGAAATATAAGTTGGAAAAGCAAGAATTAAAAGAATTGTTAAAGAGTATAAAGGAAAATGATTATAAAGTACCAGAAGGGGTAAATCCATATGAGTTATCTTTGAAAATGATGGATAATATAGGGGATATTGATAGTGAATTGCGTGATGATCTTATACTTTCCAATTTATTTACGTGGATAGATGGAAATCAGCTATCAGAAAAGCAGGTTAATGAGCTATTGTGGATAGCTTTAGATGAAAATCATATTCTTAAGGGTTTAGGTAACATTGATGATTCGGTTTTCGGTAGAACCTTTTCAAGTGAAATAGTTGCAGCATGCATCTATAGACATAGAAGTGATAAGTTCTTATCTAAAAGTGATATGGAAAAGGCCTTTGATACTCTTTTGAAATTTTATAATGAAGATAAGGATGTTAGAGGATATATAGAAGTTAAAGGTTGGGCTCATGGAGCTGCCCATGGTGCTGATGCTCTTGATGAATTTGCTAAGTGTGAAGAAATTGGATATGAGAGATTAAAAAACATACTAGATGCATTTTATAAAAAGTTAAATATAAATTATTATGGATATATTCATTTTGAAGATGAACGTATGATTACAGCTGTTAAATCTATATTGGAAAGAGAAATAATACCAATAGAAGAAATAGAAGAATGGATAAAAAGTTTTAATAAAATAGAAAAGGTAGGAAAGTATCCAGAAGATTTAGTCATTGCATTTAATGTAAATATGTTCTTGAAAAGCCTGTACTTTAGACTAATTGACATACCTAAATATGAGAAAATTGCAAATACAGCTAGAGAAGTATTGAATGAAATAAGTAGATTTAAATAAGGGGAGTAGAAATGCTAAAGGTGATGCAGATTTCAAGCGATATTGCAGATGTTGTCCATGATATACAGAAAAGGTCATTTAAACAATTGCTTGACAAATATCATGATTATGATGTAAACCCTGCAATGGAAAGTATTGATATGGTTAAAGAAAAGATGGATAGAGCCAATACTACAGCTTATATTTTTAAGCTGAACGACGTTAATGTTGGCTGGGTTAGAGTAACAGAATTAGAGGAAATGACTTATAAGATATCAGCTTTATGTGTTCTTCCAGAATACCAAAATAGGGGAATTGCACAAGAAGCATTGAAACAAATAGAAAGTTATTATCCTAAAGTACAGAAGTGGGGTTTGGATACAATATTTCAGGAAAAGGGCAACTGTCATCTATACGAAAAATTAGGATATAAAAAAGTTGGTGATCTAATACCGATAAATGAAAGAATGACACTTGTTAGTTATGAAAAGATATGTAAAATATAAGATTGATTATTTACTAGAAGTAATTTTAAAATTATAAGATAGTTCAAACTTGCCTAATTTGAAAAAGAGGAGTGATACTAAGTGACAAGTCATAATATTATGCATGAAGTGAAAATTGACAAGTCGTGCTTTGAGGTATTTCCAGAATTAGAATCTGATAGATTAATATTTAGAGAGGTAAATCCAGAAGATGTAGAAGAGATATTTAAGATTTATAGTGATCCTGAAGTTGTTAAATATGATTGGTTTACACCCATTAATACTAAAGATGATGCACTATCCATAATAAATCATTACAAAAATGAATTTAAAAATAAAGAAGAGATTACATGGGGTGTAGCAAGAAAGAATGATAATAAAATCATTGGATATTGTAATTTAGGGAGCTTTGATGATGCTTCAATAAGAAGCGAGATTGGATATGGATTTAATCGTGATGAATGGAATAAAGGATATGCAACTGAAGTTATAAGGGTTTTGGTGAAATTCGGATTTGAAGTAATGAACTTTAATAGAATAGAAGCTACTGTAACCCTTGGTAATGAAGCTTCTGTAAAAGCTCTAAAAAAAGCAAACTTTGTTCAAGAGGGGATTTTTAGAGAAAGAACCATTATGAAAGGTGAGTTTGTGGATGATGTTATATTAGCCATATTAAAGAAAGATTATAAAGTATGATGATAAAGTTCTTATGGATTTATGCTTTTAAGTAAATAATTAGGGGATGAGTTTTTGAAAATTGGGGTTATTGGACCAACGGAAAATGAAATTATGCCTTTTATTGAGGAGATTTCTAATAAAAAAGTAGAAAATGTTGCTATGCTGACATTTTATAGTGGTATATACAAAAACAGTAATGTTGTTGCATTGTATTGTGGGGTTTGTAAAGTTAATGCAGCCATTGCAACTCAAATATTAATAGATAAATTCAATGTTACTCATATTATTGTGACAGGGGTAGCAGGAGGAATAGATAATATATTAAATATTGGAGATACTGTTATTTCAACAGAAATAACATATCATGATGTGGATGAAGGTATCTTGACTGAATATCATCCATGGATGGAAAGTATATACTTTAAAACAGACAGTAAGCTGGTTGAATTATGTAGAGCAGTGATAGATAAAAATACATTCACTCAAAAAATATTCTTTGGAAGAATTGTTACTGGAGAAGCCTTTATAAGTGATAATGGTCGTACTGAAATAATTTCTAAATATCATCCACTTTGTGTAGATATGGAAACGGCAAGTATTGCTCATGTGTGTTACGTGAATAATGTTCCATTCATAGCAATAAGGTCTATAACAGATACAGAAGATCAGTGTGGGGTAGAAGTATTTGAAAAGAACTGTGTATCAGCATCAAATAATTCAATTAATATGGTTAAAAAAATATTAGAGATGAGGTGGATGTAACATGAGAACTGAAAAGGAAATGTTTGATTTAATATTGAGTGTTGCAAATAGAGATAGCCGAATTAGAGCTGTTTATATGAATGGTTCTCGGGCAAATCCTAATGTGAAAAAAGACATTTTTCAGGACTATGACATTGTTTATGTAGTTACTGATACAGAATCTTTTCTGAGAGATGATGATTGGATAAGTGTTTTTGGTGAGCCAATTATTTTCCAAGAACCTGATAAGCTTGATAAAATGCAAGGAAGAGATGTTGATTTTAAAAATGGCTATACTTATTTAATGCAGTTTACAGATGGAAATAGAATTGACTTGCATATTCAGCCTATAGAGATATTAATAAAGGAATATGGAAAAGATAAATTAACTGTTCCTTTACTTGATAAAGACAGCTGTTTACCACAAATACCAGCAACAACTGATGAAGATTATTGGGTAAAAAGACCTACCTATGGACAATATTATAGTCGATGTAATGAGTTTTGGTGGGTAGCGCCATACTGTGCAAAAGGACTTTGGAGGGAAGAAATTCTTTTTACAATAGAGGTAATGAATAGTTATGTAAGAAAAGAATTATTAACTATGTTATCTTGGCAGGTGGGGATTCAAACAGAATTTAAAGTAAGTATAGGGAAAGTAAATAAATATTTAAAAGAATATTTGGATTTAGATGTATGGACAAGGTTAATGAGTACCTTTAATATGAGTGATTATGATTCCTCTTGGAATGCACTAATCACAACATGCCAGTTATTTGAAGAGATTGCACCTGAAGTAGGTAAAATATTTGGATATGAATATAATTATGAAGAGGCTAAGAGAAGCTTTGAGTTTATAAAGCATATCAAAGAATTACCGAGGGATGCTACAGAAATATATTGATTAAATAAAAATATATAGTAATTGGGGTGGGATAAAATAATGGTAATCTATAATGATATTTTAGAAAGAACTGAAAGGCTTGAAATAAGGGCACTAAAATTAGAAGATTATAAAGTATGGCTAAGGGGGTTCAAAGAACAGAATGAATCTCAATCTCCTTATGATGAGGGATGGTTTGATACATCTTTTATCACTGAGGAATGGTATGCTAAGAAATTAAATGAACGAGAGGAACTAGGCAAAAATGATTCCACCTATATGTTGAATATTTTTCGTAAAGAGGATGGAGCTTCAATTGGTTATTGTGATATTACAACTCATGTGCGTGAAGACTTCCAATATGCAAGGGTTGGTTATACAATACATAATCAGTTTTGGAATAAAGGTTATGGAAAGGAGAGTATAAAAGCACTAGTTAATATAGGATTTGAAGACTTGAATTTTCACAGATTAGAGGCTCATATAAATCTTGATAATATAGTTTCTAAAAAAGTAATTTTATCAGCCGGTTTTCATTTTGAAGGAATTAGAGAAAAGTTTATTCTGGAAGATAATGAGTGGAGAGACAATGAAATATACTATATTATTAATAAAAATTGGAAATATAATCAATAATAGTTAAGAATAGATAAATGAAACTTTTTTAAAGTGTGTAAGGGTTTAAGGAAAGATGATATGTAGATTAGATGGAGAAGAGGATTTGGAAGTTCTCGCAGAATGAGATGGCAACGTGAATAGGAAGAGGAAGACTTTTCAATTAAGAATGAGGTAATGGAACTAGAACTATAGAAAATTAGGACAAAGAGGGGCAGACCCATAATTTTAAGTAAGGTGGTATTTAGATGAAGATAGAGGATATTTCAAAGATAGAACAGGAAGCGGATAGAGTTTCAGCTCTTTATGATATTTTTGATGAAGGTTCAAGATTATCTACAAAGGCAAGGCAAGTGGAGTTTTTAACAACGGTAAGGCAGATTGAAAAAAATCTTAGACCAGGTATGAAAATACTAGATTTAGGAGCTGGAACAGGAGAATATAGCTTGTACTTTGCAAAACGGGGATTTGATGTAACTGCCATTGAGCTAGTTGAAAAACATGTTATGCAAATAAAGGGAAAAGTTGATTCTCAAATGTCCATGGAAGTATTTCAAGGTAATGCAATGGATATATCTATGATTAAAGATAAAACTTATGATATTGTATTATGCTTTGGTCCCTTATATCATTTGTCAAAAATTCAAGATAGGATGAAGTGCATAGCAGAAGTAAAAAGAGTTTGTAAGAAGGATGGAAAGATGTTCTTTGCATTTATATCTAATGACATGGTTATTACTACGGAAACTATGCTCTATGAAGAAGATTTTTTAAAGGGAAATAACTATAATCATGACACCTTTAAAGTTGTAGACTTTCCTTTTGTTTTCCATACAGTAGACCAGTGTAGAAAGCTATTAAGAGAATCTGACTTAAAAATTACGTCAGAGGTTGCTACAGATGGATTAAGTGAACTCTTGGCAGATAAAATAAATAATATGGATGAGGAAAGTTATAGTAAGTGGCTTAACTATCATTATTATTGCTGTGAAAAGCCTGAGTTTTTAGGTACAAGTAACCACCTTTTATTTGTAGCGGAGAAGTAAATATTAAATTCATTGTGAATTGAGGTGTAAATGATGATTGATTTGGTACAGCCAGAACTCTGTCTTGAGGAAAAATTTATTGAAATGTTTAATGACTATAATAAAAATGACGAAGATGTGATTGAGAGAAGGTATTCTAGAGCAAATTATGATTTTAAAAGTTATTTAGATTATCTTAAGAATAGGGAAAAGGGAGTTAATCTAGAAGTGGGACACGTTGCATCATCAGAATGGTGGCTTTTAAATGAAAACAAGGATATTTTAGGAACTGTTAGATTAAGATATGAGCTTAATGAGACAAACTATGAAGAAGGTGGACATATTGGTTATGATATATCACCAAGGTATAGAAGAAAGGGATATGGAAAGTTAATATTAAATTTAATATTGGAAAAAGCAAGGGTGCTAGGACATAGAACAGTTTTAGTAACATGTGACTTTGATAATATTGGTTCTAAAAAGATAATTGAGTACAATGGTGGAAGGTTAGAAAACACTGTAATTTCAAAGGAACCAGGTAAAGAGGTATTAAGATATTGGATAGAACTTTAATTGGAAAGGATTTCTTTTTACCACAGATAGCTATGGAAAAGTATATTATTTAAGATATCTATTTAATTGGTATATGATATATGAACTATAGTGATATAAATAATATGAAAGATAAAGTCTACAAGAATTAAAGGAATGAAGTTATTATTCGACTGGAGGAATGAACTCAAATTCACTCCTTCCTTATATAGATTATGAAGCATTTAAAAAGAATCCTAAAATAATAATAGGTTATTCTGATGTTACAGCAATTCTACTGGCTATTTATGAACAAACAGGAATAAGTACTTATTATGGACCTGCATTGGTAGCTTCATTTGGGGAATTACCACCCTTTGTTGATGCCACTTTTAAATATTTAAAAGAAATTACGATGGATGAAATAAAAATTCCTTATGTTTTTGAAATTCCACAATATTGGACAGATGAATATGTTAATTGGGAAACACAAGATAGAGGCAAAGAAGAGAGAGAAAATAAATGGATTACGATCTATGAAGGGGTTGCTAGAGGTAGAATAATAGGTGGAAATCTGAATACAATGCAAGGTATATGGGGGAGCAAATACATGCCTGAAATAAAGGATGGAGATATACTTTTTATAGAAGATTCTTTAAAAGATGCTGCAACAATAGAAAGAAGTTTTTCTTTTTTAAAAGTAAATGGTGTCTTTAATAGAGTTTCAGGAATAATACTTGGAAAACATGAGTTGTTTGACGACTTAAAGACAGGTAAAAAACCATATGAAATATTGTTAGAAGTGTTAGGCAATAAAAAATTACCATTCATTGCAGATTTCGATTGCTGTCATACACATCCAATGATGACTCTACCAATAGGATGTGAGATTGAACTTGATGCTACAAACAAGAAAGTAAGTATTATTGAGGAATGGGGATTATAGGGTATTGCGAATTTAACAATGTTTACTAATTACTGGAGGGAGAATTTATGGAAACATATATAAAAAAGAAATTGCAGGAAAGAAACCATAGAATAATTGAAGCTATAATCAAAAAGGCAGAAAATGTATGTCCAGGCTCCATTGCATTAATAGGAATTGCCGGTTCGTTCCATTCTGGTGATATCTATGAAAAATCCGACTTAGATTTATGTATCGTTATTAATGATGATAGTGGTTGGAAAGTTGCATCGTGCTTTATCATTGAGGATGTAGCTTTTGATATATATTGTACTCCATGGAATAGACTCGAGGAAATGTCAAAATATAATGATCCCTATATTACAAAACTAATAGAGTTAGATATTGTTTACTGTAATGATGAGAAGTACATGCAGAAATATATGAAATTAAGATCAGTTGTTATAAATAAACTAAATGAAGAGTATTCAATAGAAAATATTGAGAAGGCTGAAAATTTTGTCAATGAAGCAATGAAAGGATATGGAAATGTAATGCTGAGTAATAAATACGGTGAATGTAGATATGAGGCAGCAAGTATTTTATATTATATTGAGTTTGCTATTTATATGTATAATAAGTCATATGTAAAAAGAGGTGTTAAAAGAGTCCCAGAAGAAATTTCTACAATGAAATATCTTCCCATAGGTTTTAATGAATTATATTGGAATTTAATCAAAGCGACAAGTATTCAAGAGGTTAAAGAATCATCAACAATGTTAATGAAATCACTAAAAGATTTTGCAAAGGAAATGAAGGATAAAGTTATTTCAAAAAAGGTAATCTCCCAAGCTGACATTATTGGCACATATGAAGAAATTTATTCTAATTGGAAGAATAAAATGTATCATGCTGCTGAAAAGGGTGATACCTATTTATCATTGATGACAGCTGCCAGTTGCCAACAATTCTATGACGAAATGTATAGTAAATACGATATTGCTAGAACAGACCTAATGAAGAATATCACTCCAGACAACTTAGCTTTATCAGCAAAAGAATTTGATAATTCAATGGAAGAATATAAAAAGAACTATGAAACACTTGGTATGGAGATTGAATATTACAAAAATTTGGATGAATTTGAAAAAATGTATTTAGGGTAATCAATGATTTTTATTAGAATAGTAGCAGTTCATGATACTAATAATATTACCTAGCTGTATATTCAATATTAAAGAATGAGTGGAACAATGAAGCATTGGAATCTATATAATTTGATTATCTAAGAATTAAATTAATAAAATAGCAAGAATAGAAGAGGTATTATGTTTATGGAATTTAAAGAAGTAAAAATCGAAATATATGTTCCAGAAGAATATGTAATAGAATTAAGAGATGAACTTAATAAAGTGAATGTTTGCAAAATTGGAAACTATGATAATGTTATCTCGATAACAAATGTTAGAGGATATTGGAGACCTTTAGAAGGTTCAAATCCTTTTATTGGTGAAGTAGGTAAAGTATGCGAGGGTCAGGAATGTAAGATTGAGATAAGATGTAAAAAAGAATATGTTAGGAATGCTATTAAAGTTATTAAAAAAATTCATCCATATGAAGAACCACTAATTAATATTATTCCAATTATAAATGAATTATTTGAATAAAAAATAATTCATTTGAATTAGATGGACAAAGGTTATAGGAGGAATTTTATGGTTGAGCTGCGTTATCCAATAATAGAAGATGCTGAGGATTTCTTTAGAATACTTACCGAAGGAAAGTTTGAATTTTATTATTCAACAATTCCTGGAAGTATTGAATTGGAGAGAGAATGGATTAAGAGACGAGAGTATAAAAGAGAAAATAATCTTGAGTATAATTATTCAATTATTTATGAAGATGCTGTGATTGGTGGATGTAATATAAAAATATTTCAAGATAGTCCTCACGTAGGAGAAATAGGTTATTTTATAGATAGAATTTTTTTTTAATAGGGGCATTGCAACTGAAGTTGTAAAGATGTTAGAAAATATTGCTTTTAATAATTTGAAATTAATAAGACTGGAAATTCGTATGGATCCACGAAATAAAGCAAGTGAAAGAGTTGCTATAAAGAATAATTTTAAAAAAGAAGGCTTATTAAAAAAGGTTATGAAGTTTGAGAATAACTATTATGATAATTTGCTCTATGCAAAAATAAATGAAGAATAACCAAAGGAGAGATTAAAAGAAAAGATTCAATTGTAATAAATTTAAAGGAGAAAATAAAATCATGAAAATATGCTTTGAAGAATTTAAAGATGAAATTGATACTCTTGTAGGATTTTTAACATCAGATACTTGGGAATTTTATGGAACACCGAACCAAAATCCTGAAAGAATTAGAGAGAGCTATGAAAAACATTATTATACTGGGGATGACTGCAAAACGTTTTGGGTTATTCTAGATGAGGGTATAAAAGTGGGAATGATAAGAATTTATGATTTACAAGATGATAGCCCGTTGTTTGACATAAAACTTTTGAGCAAGTACAAAGGTATGGGAATCGGGACAATTACTGTGAACTGGCTTGTTGATTATATATTTAATAATTACTCAGATAAGGAAAGGATAGAGGGAAATACAAGGCAGGATAATTATGCAATGAGATGTGTATTCCATAAGTGTGGTTTTGTTAAAGAGGCACATCATCGAAAGGCATGGGGAAGTAAAAATGGAAAACTATATGATGCAATTGGTTATGGTATTACAAGAGAAGATTGGCAAAATGGAAAAACTACCCCAGTAAATTGGAATGACTTTAAGTGTTAATCATATAAATAAACAAAATTCTTATTTGACGAATTATAAAGATGTAGTAGTACAAAAATAAAATAGATAAATTTTAGTTAAGCTTATTCACTTATTGTACAAGTTTAACTAAAGATAATGATGAGAATTACAATAAAGAAAGAAGATTTTAAAATGATAAATATTAGTATAGAAACAGAAAATCTAATTATAAGACCATTTTTACCATACGATGCAAAGGATGCAGTATATTATAGTCAACAACCCAATGTGTCTTACTGGCTGTCTGATATGGTTTTGCATAATGAGTCAGAAGCACTTTCTTGGATAAATTGGCTAAATGAAAAGTTTAATATAAATGAGCCTTTTATAATATTGGCAATTGAATATAAAGTGGAGCATAAATGTATTGGTGTTGTGGGAGTTCATGCAAAAGCTGAAATAGATAATGAAGTTGAGATTTTATATGGTATTTCTGATAGCTACCAAGGGAATGGATATGCAACAGAAGCAGCTAAAGCGCTAATTCAGTGGGTTTTTGAAAATACTGAATTAAAGTCTTTAACTGCAATCGTAAAGCCAGAGAA
Organism: Clostridium sp. UBA871; assembly: GCF_002295255.1. Lineage (NCBI taxonomy): Bacteria > Bacillati > Bacillota > Clostridia > Eubacteriales > Clostridiaceae > Clostridium > Clostridium sp. UBA871. Next base: position 448,616 of record NZ_DBFV01000003.1, read on the forward strand.
CACTTCATCTAAAACTGTGATTAATAAACTTGGATTTAATTATGTTGACGACAGAGTAGTACTATATGATGGTGAAATGTGTAAGTTTAATTATTATAAATTGTTTAATAATCATTCATAATAATTATATTTTATATATTATGGTAGTAAAACAATACTAAAGGAAAGTAAAGGAACTTAAATTAAAAAGGGGAAATTTATATGTTGACACATAAGGGGACACAAACAATAAATACAGATAGGCTTTTACTGAGAAAGCTTGAAGTTGAAGATTCCAATGACATGTTTAAAAACTGGGCAACAGATAGTGAAGTAACAAAATTTTTATCTTGGAAGCCCCATGATAATGTAGAAGAAACTAAAGAAATTATAAAACAGTGGACTTTGGAATATGCAAATGATGATAACTATAATTGGGCTATTGTGTTAAAAGATATTGGAGAAGTTATAGGTGAAATTTCTTTGGTGAGAATAAATGAAAAACATTATTCCTGTGAAGTAGGATATTGTATGTCAAGAAAATATTGGAATATGGGCATAATGACTGAAGCATTGAAGGCTGTGATTGATTATTTATTTTCTGAAATTAGATTTAATAGAATAGTAGCACTTCATGATACTAAAAATGGTGCATCAGGAAAGGTAATGAATAAAAGTGGAATGAAGTATGAAGGAACATTAAGACAAGCTAGTTTCAGTGAGAAAAGAGGCTTTTATGATTTAGCGATATATGCCATATTAAAAGATGAATGGAATAGTGAAAGTAGAAGTTAAAATAGAGAAAGTTCTATGAATATAAAGGAGAATATTGATATGTATACAAAAAATGAAATTATAGAAATTGCTAAGGCTCAGTTAGCTCTGGATTATAACTGTGAGGTATCTGATTTTGAAAAAGAAGTAAATACAATAGTTGAGAATAAACTTGTTGAAGGTAGAAGAATTTATGATACTGATGGATGTGCTCTTAAAATACTATGTTTTGGAAACAAAGCAATTATTAGTACAACTCCTACATTGATGCCATGGCTTGAAGAAAAATTTATTAATGCAAGTGCGGCATGGCTATTTGAATATCCTAAACTTAGGGCTATTGATAAAAAGCTACAGGAGGTTGGACATGAGATAGCAGATGCTCACCATTATTATCTACCAAATCCTGATGTTCAAGAGATGGATAAACCTATTTATGATATAAAATGGTACGAGCAAGAAGAAATTTTGAAGTTTAAGGGTGATAAGAGATTTGGAGAAGCTTTTTTATTTGATAAAAATATTCCAGATATGCTTGCAGTCTCTGCTTGGGATGGTGATGAAATAATTGGTATGGCGGGTGCAAGTGCAGATAGTAAAACTATGTGGCAAATAGGTATTGATATTTTGCCAGAATATAGAGGTAAGAGAATAGGAACAACCTTAGTTAAACTTTTAAAGAATGAAATTTTAAAGAGAGGAAAGGTTCCTTTTTATGGAACGGTGGAATCTCATTTTCACTCACAGAATATTGCCATAAATTCAGGCTTTTTCCCAGCATGGGCGGAACTTTATTCGAGAAGTAATTCCAAGGAATGCTAGTGCCATTAAATTGTATAAGGAATGTGGTTTTGATCACTTAAACATGATACAGCTTAGAAAAAATTATGATAAAACCTTAGATAAGGATGAGCATATAGAAGTTTTAGGTTTTGATTTTATAAAATATTAAAGGAGGTATTTATGATAGAGGGGAAAAGTGTAGTTATAAGGCAAATTGAACTAGGAGATGAGGAGTATTTATATAAATGGTGGAATGATGGAAGTTTTATGTCTCATGCTGCCTTAGCCTATGGTACTTTAGAGAGTAAGACTGCAATAAGAAATAGTATAGAGAAGGAAGTTTTAAATTCACAGTTATATGCTGCAAGTAAAAGATTTATAATCTGCAAGAAGGAGGATATGACTCCTATAGGTGAGATGAGTTATTGTGGCTGGGATAAAAGGGAGCAAAAATGTGAATTTGGAATAAAGATTTGGAAGGAAGAGCAAGGAAAGGGCTATGGAAAGGATGCTTTAAGTCATTTCATAGATTTCATGTTTAGATTTTTAAATTTAAATAAGATTGAACTTACTAGCATGATAGATAATAAACGCGCTCACAGTTTATATAGAGCATTAGGCTTCAAAGAAATTGGAATTGTAAGGGAAGGGTTCTTTGATAGTAGAACAGGAAAGTTTTCAGATGTAATGTACATGGATTTATTGAAAAGAGAATGGATTGATATTAGAGAAGAAGTATTGTAACAGATACATCAGAAGGAGATAATTATGATTTTAAACCAAGTTATAGGAATTGAAACTGAGAGATTAATTATTAGAACAATGTCACTTAGATTTATAACAGAAGTCTTAAAAAATGATATAAATGCGTATGATCATATAGGTGTAAATTTTAATGAAGAATGGCCAAGTTCCGATATAATGCCTGCGTTACCAATATTTAAGGCTCAGCTAGAAAAGAAACTTCCAGATGGATATGGACCTTGGATTTTTATTGATAAGGCGGACAATACCATAATTGGAGATGGTGGATTTAAAGGTTCTCCAAATGATATTGGAGAAATTGAAATTGGTTATAACATAGTTGAAAGCAAAAGAATGCTTGGGTATGGCTATGAAGCCGTTAATGCTTTGATAGAATGGGCATTTTCTCAAGAATCTGTGAAGGTAATTATGGCAGAATGCTTAAGAGATAATATGCCATCTATTAATTTATTAAATAAGGTTGGAATGACTAAGGTTAGAGAAGATGAAGAATTGGTTTATTTATCCTTAGATAAGAGCATTTGATAGTATAGTGTTTATCACGTAAAAAATTATTAAGGATAAGGAGAATATTGATAAATATGAATAAGATTGCTGTAATAGGAAGTGGCGGTTCAGGTAAATCTACATTTTCACGTAAGTTAGGAAGCATATTAAATCTTCCTGTATATCATCTAGATACTTTGTATTGGAATCCGGGTTGGATAGAGACACCAAAGGATAAATGGGAGAGTGTAGTAAGAGAATTAGCTGATAATGATCAATGGATTATAGATGGAAACTATAGATCAACTATGGATATCAGGTTAAACTCAGCAGATACAATAATATTTCTTAATATGTCAACTCTACTTTGCACCTATAGAATTGTAAAGAGAAGATTCATATTCAAAGGAAAGAAAAGGCCAGATATGACAGAGGGATGTGAAGAAAAGCTAGATTTAGAGTTTGTTAAATGGGTATTGAAGTTCAATAAAAATGAAAGACCTAAGATTTTAGAAAAGCTTAAAAACTATGAAGACAAAAAGATAATAGTACTTAATAATCTAAGAGAAGTAGATGAACTTCTTAAGAATTTAAAAGAAAATTAGAATGGTAAGTAAAGTTGATAAGAGTGTAAAGGAGATGAAAGAATGAGTATAATTCATAGTTTTGATGAGTGCATGGAGGCTATAATAAATCCAAAGGAAGTAGTAGAGAGAATTGAGGGTTTTCCTAAAGTAATAATAGCTACTTTTTCTCATAAAGTAATGGATGTTTTTTCAAAGTTAGAAGGTGTAGTTCAAGTAGGGGTTACAAGGTCAGTAAATGGTGACGTAATTATTTATAAGATGAATTACAAGGGCAAGGATATAGGATTTTATATGACTCCAGTAGGAGGCTCCTTTGCAACAGGTACCCTTGAAGAAATTATAGCTATGGGAGCAGAGAAGGTTATAGTATATGGCTCTTGTGGTTCATTAGATAAAAATATTACAGCTGGACATTTAATTGTTCCAACTGATGCATATAGAGATGAAGGGGTAAGTTATCACTATATGAAACCAAGTGATTATGTAACTATTGAAAAGGCTGATAAATTGGCAAGTATATTAAATGATTTAAAAATTCCCTATGTTAAAGGAAAGATTTGGACAACTGATGCAATTTATAGAGAAACCATAGGAAATATGCAAAAAAGAAAGGCTGAAGGATGTATTGCTGTGGATATGGAATGTGCATCACTAGCAGCTATGTGCAAGTTTAGAGGAGTAGAGTTTTTTCAATTTCTATACTCAGCAGATAACTTAGATAGTGAAAAGTGGGAAAAAAGAATTCTTGGTAATCTTGATTTAAGTGAAAGAGAAGGATATATGATGATAGCTTTTGAGATTGCAAGTAATATATAAAATTATTTTAAAATAAATGTAAGTAATGTATAATAATAACAAGGGAGTGTAAATGCTCATTTTAGGGGGGAAGTTTATGATTATATCAAATTTCAGTAAATATTCTAATTTGCTAAAGGGGTATACAGAACTGCGATGCCAAGAAAATTCATCCATAGGTATAATGATGACAAATGGCAGTTTGATTCAGAATATTAGAACAAATTCTAGTGGTATTTCTGCAAGAGTAAATGTAAATGGAGCATGGGGATTTGCTTCTAATTCTAATATTAAGGATGAAAGTATTAGACAAGTACTAAATATTGCAAGGCAAAATGGGGAATTTTTAAATTCTAAGTCAGTGAGTAGGCATAGAGAGTTAATAATTTCAAACTATTCTATAGAAAAATCATTTGCTACAAAGAAGGCAAGATTAACTCAAAAACAATTAATAGAATTTACTAAAGAGATAGATAATTATATTATAAAAAAATATAGTAATTTAGTTAGCAGAAGTATAAGAATTAATGAATTAAATATGGAAAAAAGTCTTATTACATCTTCAGGAGCTGAGTTATATTCATTTTTACCAAGAGCAAATATAATGATAGAATTAGTGGTTAATGATAATAATGGTGTACCTGTAGAATTATATGAAATTATAAGTGGATTGGGTCAATTTGAGGATAAGTTTTTAAAACCAGATGATCTATATGAAAAAATAGATAAGACTTATGAAAGACTAAGAGAAAAGGCTGAGGGAGTATATGCAAGTGGTGGATTAAAAGAGTGTATATTGGCTACAGATTTAGCTGGTATCCTTGCCCATGAAGCAGTTGGACACACTACAGAGGCAGACGTTGTACTAGCTGGCTCTATAGCAAATGAATATATGGGCAAAGAGGTAGCTAGTCCGTTAATTACTTTAGTGGATTATGCTAATACAGCATTTGGTGATACATGTCTAGTACCTATATATATAGATGATGAAGGAACTAAGGCAGAGGATGTAACTATAATAGATAAGGGCATTTTAAAGGGATATATGCATAATAAAGAAAGTGCAAATATGTTTAATGTAGCACCAACGGGAAATGCAAGAGCCTATGAGTTTTCAGATGAGCCTATAATAAGAATGCGAAACACTTGTATCCTTCCAGGAACGAATAAACTTGAAGAAATGATTGCTTCTGTAGAGGATGGATACTATCTAATGAATCCTGGTAATGGTCAAGCTGATGCTACTAGTGAGTTTATGTTTGGAGTAACTATGGGCTATGAAATAAAGAATGGAAAGCTAGGTAAAGCCATAAAGGATACCACTATATCAGGAGTGGCCTTTGATATGTTAAAGACTGTTACTATGGTATCTGATGACCTTTCATGGTCAAATAGTGGAATGTGTGGAAAGAAACAACCTATAACTGTAGGTATGGGTGGACCTGCAATAAAATGTAGTGTAAATATAGGGGGAAAATAGTATGGGAAATAGAGAAATAGCCTTATATTGTATTGATAATATAGTGAAGCAAGGGGCGGATAAGTCTCAATGCATTCTTAAAAGTAATAAAAAATATGAGTTGAATTTTGGAAATGAAGATATAACTCTTTTAAGAACAACTATTGATACTAACATAGATTTAGTAGCTATAAAGGATGATAAAAAATCTACTATAACCTTAAATAAACTAGAAGAAGAAGCAATAAATACAAAAATTAAAGAGTTAATGGAGATGTGTGAATCAGCAGAGAGTGATCAGTGTAATGATATTGCAGAAGAGCAACCTAAAGAGGAATTTAGTAGTGGAGCTAGTGAGCCAGACTTAGATAAGATGTATGAATTTACAAGTGTATTTTTAAAGAAACTAAAGGAAGAGTTTCCACAGGTTAAGTTTTCGGATGGAACTACCTTAGAATTTAATAGTAGTGAAACTAATTTTTTAAATTCTAATGGTGTAGACTTTAAAATAGTAGAAGGAATATATAGAGTTGACATAGGGTTCTTGGCAAAGGAGGGTGAAAAATCTACATCTTTTACAGGTTTTAGTTATTTATTTAATGAATTACCTTTAGATTTTATGGAGTATGCTGATGTTAGACAAAGATTTAAGGATATAGTTAGTCAACTTAATTGCGAGAGAATAAAGGATAAATTTATTGGAGATATAATTTTAACTCCAGAGTTAGTAGTAGAAATGCTATATTACTATAATATAAATTTTCTTGGAGATAGATCACTAATTGGTGGTACAAGTATTTTAAAGGATAAATTAAATGAGAAGGTTGCTAATCATAATTTTACGGTTAAATGCATGCCTCTAAATGATGAAATAGCTAATAAGAGTTTTGTAACTAAAGATGGCTATAAAACAGAAAATATAAGTATCATAGAAAATGGGATATTAAAGTCATTTATTATAGGATTATATGCTGCAAAGAAAATTGGAAAGCCAGTTACTAAAACTGACTTTAATATAGTTGTGGATAATGGAGATAAATCCATAGAAGATATAATAAAATCGACTAAAAAAGGAATAATTCTAGGAAGATTTTCAGGAGATATGCCAGCATCAAATGGAGATTTTTCAGGAGTAGCTAAAAATAGTTTTTATGTTGAAAATGGAGAAATTAAGTATGCCATAACTGAAACTATGATAACTTCAAATTTAAAGGATATGTTTAATAATATAGAAGAAATCTCTATAGAAACTTTAAATACTGGAGAATCCGTAACTCCTTGGATGAAAATTAAAGGTGTAACTATTTCAGGAAATTAAAATCATAAAAGCTCTATGACTGAAGACTTTTAGTCATAGAGCTTTGCTATATATTGTTTATTCTTCACCTTTAAATATGGAGCCTAATCCTTTAATAGCTAAAAATATTATAAGCATTACTACAAAGATTCCGCCCATACCTTTACCCATTACAATTAAACTTTCCATGAATGCCTCTATATTTATATTCATTACATGCCACCTCCGATTAAGAAGAGAACTAATCCACCAGCTATAACAGATCCTATTTGTCCAGATACGTTAGCTGCAACCGCATGCATTAATAAGAAGTTTTGAGGATCTTCTTTTTGACCCATTTTTTGGATTACTCTAGCGGACATAGGAAATGCAGATATTCCAGCTGCTCCAACCATTGGATTAATTTTATCCTTTGCAAATAGATTTATAAATTTAGCAAATAAAACTCCACCAATAGTGTCAAATATGAAGGCAATTAGACCAAGACCTATAATCATAAAGGTTTGAGAGGTTACAAAGAATTCAGCTTTCATCTTAGAAGCTATAGTAATTCCTAAAAGTAAGGTTACTAAGTTAGCTAATTCATTTTGTGCAGTGCTGGATAACCTTTCTAAAACACCACATTCTCTAATTAGGTTACCAAACATTAAGAAACCTATTAAAGCTACAGAGGTTGGTGCAATAAGACCAGCAATAACAGTAACTATTATTGGAAATAATATCTTTGTAGTTTTAGAAACAGATTTAGGATTGTACTTCATTTTTATCTGTCTCTCTTTTTTAGTAGTTACTAGCTTGATAGCAGCTGGTTGAATAATTGGTACTAAAGACATATAAGAATAGGCGGCCACGGTTATGGGTCCTATGTAATTGCTTTTAAAATAGTTTGCAACAAAGATAGAAGTAGGTCCATCAGCAGCTCCTATAATTCCGATGGAAGCTGCATCTTTTAATGAAAATCCTAATAGTGCCGCTAAAGAAATGGTAAAGAATATACCAAACTGAGCTGCAGCGCCAAATAAAAGCATTTTCGGATTTGTAAGCAATGGACCAAAGTCGATCATAGCTCCAATACCTATGAATAAAATAAGTGGAAACAGCTCATTAGCTATACCCATATTAAATAAATTGTCTATTATTCCGATTTCTTCATGACCATTAATAAGTTGAGTTACAGCTCCAGAGAGCGGTAAGTTTACAAGAATTGCACCAAACCCCATTGGTAGTAAAAGTGCCGGTTCAAAACCTTTTTTAATTGCAAGCCATATTAGCCCTGCACCTATACCCCACATTATTAGTTGTTGCCAGGTGACGGACATTATGCCTTTCAGTAGAAATTCCATGATTAATCCTCCCATATAAGTTGAATATTTTGCCATTGTAGTTAGTGAGTGTAATTATAATAAAATAGTATTCCCCAATATATTTATTACAACAACATAATTTTACTACAACGTATACATAATTTCTATAATTGTATTTATATAACATAAAAATAACCTAGGTTGTAGTAAAAAGTGAATAGAATAATCACTTAACCTACAACCTTAGGTTAAAATATAATCATTAAGTAGTTAAGTAATCTTTTAGTGTTTTTATAATAAAATCTATGTTTTCATAACTAATCCAGTAGTGAGTAACAAATCTCATTAAGCCATCTTCTATATCACAAACCTTTATGCCTCTTTCTAAAAGGTGTTGAACTAAGTCTTGAGAATTTACAGAAGTAGGTAGCTCAAAGAATACCATATTTATGTGTAGGTTATCTTCCATTACTTTAAATCCAGGAAGTTTTGCTAGTTCTTTAGATAAGTATACAGCTTTCTCATGATCTACTTTTAGGTTTTCTCTCATATCTTTTAATGCCACAAGCCCAGCAGCAGTTATTACACCACATTGTCTTAAGCCACCACCCATTAGTTTTCTATATTTTCTAGCTCTATCAATAAATTCTTTGCTACCTGCTAAAATAGATCCTACAGGAGAACAAAGTCCTTTTGATAAGCAGAACATTACTGTATCTACATTTTTAGTGATTTCCTTTACATCTACATCAAGATAAGCAGCAGCATTAAATAATCTTGCACCATCTAAATGAATAGGTAAATTATATTTATTAGCAACTTTTCGTATTTCAGCCATATTTTCTAGAGAAATAACTCTTCCATTTGAATGAGAATTTTCAAGACATATTAAGGCAGTATCAGGATAATGGATATCTTCTTCTTTTCTTATGGTTGCTTCTATTTCACTAGGTGAAAGTTCACCCATATTGCTATTTAAGGTTCTAAGTTGAACTCCAGCAATAATTGATGCTGCTCCAACTTCATGACAAACTATATGACAGTCATTTCCTAGAATAACCTCATTCCCTTGTCTACAGTGAGTAAGTAATGAAAGTTGGTTACCAAAAGTTCCACTAGGAACAAATAGTGCAGCTTCTTTGCCTACAAGTTCTGCAGCATATTTTTCAAGTTCTACAGTAGTCTCATCATCTCCATATACATCATCACCTACAGTAGCTTCATACATAGCCTTTCTCATAGCTTCCGTCGGTTCTGTTACGGTGTCACTTCTTAAATCGATAAATTTCATACATATCCCCCCTACGTCATAATTAAATTGTACTATGAGAGGGGTTAAAAGTCTAGAATATCTCATGATATTTCAGATAAGAGAGAATTATAGAAAAAATTTCAAATTATATAATTATTTTCATATAACATATATAATATTAGTATGAATTATAAATTTTTAATACAGAGTTATATTAAAAAGGGGTTGAGTTTAAATGAAATCTGCTACAAAGGATCGATTACAATTATTGCTTATAGGTATCTGTTTTTTATTAATGTTATTAGGGGTTAGATATATAATTGGGAGCAATATTGAGGCAATATCTTATATAGGTATGGTGAAGATTGTAAGAGAAAATGATGAAGAATCTATAACCATATATAAGAAGTATAATAATGCTTATGGATACAAAATAAAAGAACAAGATAAGTTTTTATTAAAGTATGAAAGTGGATATAATAAAAGTAATTTAGAAACATTAATGCTAACAGAGGAACAGTACAATGAATTAGTAGAAGGATAATACTATTGGTTTAAAGTAAAGAATTATGATCCAGAGAAAGATAATAGTGGTGTTGTTAAAAAAATTTATACTAGTAATCCTAGGGCGAAATAAGTTAAAGGTTTTTGAAAATGTTGTTAACTAGATTTTAAATTATGGGTATAACGGAGGAAAACAATGATAGATGTATGTTTATTAGGCTGTGGAGGATCTATGCCAATGCCGGAAAGAAGCCTTTCAGCTACTTTAATTAATTATAAAGGAAGAAAGATACTTATAGATTGTGGTGAAGGGACTCAGGTTTCTATGAAGATGGTGGCATGGGGGTTTAAGTCCATTGATATTATATGTATTACCCATACCCATGGAGACCATATCATAGGACTTCCAGGGCTTCTTTCAACTATAGGTAATAGTGGTAGAACTGAGCCTTTAACTATAATTGGTCCTGAGGGAATTACTAGGGTTGTAAATGGTCTAAGGGTTGTTGCAGAATATTTACCCTATGAGGTAAATATTATAGAAGCCCCTTCAAAGGTAGAGCTTAATGTATCAAAGGATGGGATATATGTGGCAGAGAATAATGAGCATAGAAAAATTCATAGTAGTGAAATAATATTAAATGCTATAGATGTAGACCATTCATCACCTTGCAAGGGATATAGTTTTTATTTTAAAAGGGAAAGAAAGTTTAATGTAGAAAAGGCTATGGCAAATAACATTCCTAAAAATCTATGGAGTAAGCTACAAAGGCAGGAAGAAGTAACTTTTGAAGGGAAAACATATACTGGAGATATGGTATTAGGAGATGAGAGAAGAGGAGTTAAGATTAGTTTAATAACTGATAGCAGACCAATGGATTCAATGGTGGAATTCATTGAAGAAAGTGATTTGTTTATCTGTGAAGGCACCTATGGTAAGGATGAGGATATAGACAAGGCTATCAAAAATAAGCATATGATTTTTAGAGAATCTGCCACTCTAGCTAAGGAAGGGAGAGTTAAAGAGCTTATATTAACTCATTTTAGTCCTATTATGGGAGAACCAGCACAGTTTATAGATAATGCTAAAAAGATATTTGAAAATAGTATCATAGGAGAAGATAGGATGGTTAGGGCATTAACTTATATGAACTAAAATGAATTATTCATTAAATTTATAGCATTATAACTCTATATATTGTAAAATGTAGGGTATACTGTTATATTGACTAAAGATAAACTGTAAATATGAGTAAGTTGAAATTGATGTAAATGTAGTTTTAATTATTGCTGGAGGTCTAAAATGGATAATATTATTAATAATGATAAAATTAAAGATAAACCTAAAAATTATAAAAAGGAGTACTTAATAGGGATATGTATTTTAATAGGATTTATATTTCTCCAATTATTTGTTTCAGGATTTCATGATATTTATGATGATTCACCAGTGTTTTGGATTATACTTATGATATGTGGTATTGGGTTTCATAGGAAGAATTGGAAGGAATATATGATATTGATTTTTCCAATATTAAATTATTTTATATTTAGATTTTTTTATATTTATATTCCTAACTATATTATAATTTTTATAGTATTATCAGTTTTAACTATTTTTTATGCAGTTAAAGAGAATTCCGATAAAAAGAAAATAAAGATTGCTTTAGTTATAGTTCTAGGTATATTGTTATTTTCCACAAACTACTATGTTTATTCTAATCGAATAATAAAGGATGGAAATTTAGAGGCAGAAATAAAACGTTCACAGGAAATAAAAAAGCCTGCCTTTCTTTCTTTAAAACAAGGTGAATTAGATGAAATAGAAAGTATTTGGATTAGTACTGTTAGCAAGGTAAAGAGCTTAAATGGTATTGAGCATATGAATTACCTTAATACACTTTTTATAGATGATGAAGGTTTTATTATGGATTATAGGCCTCTTTTGCAATGCAAAAATCTAAAACGAATGTCTATCTGGTATGGATATCTAAATAAATTAGGAGAGCTTGATACTTTTGGAAAATTAGAAGACTTAGAAATTGTTTTTCCTAAGAAAGGTTCTTTAGAAGAGATGCCATATTTTCCAAATGTAAAAAAACTTGATATTCAGACTAAGAAGCCTACTAGCCTTTTAGGTTTGAAAAATTTCCCAGAAGTTGAGAAGTTTTCACTATCTGTTACAGGGATTCCCAATTTGGAGGGTATAGAAAACCTTACTAATTTAAAAGAAATTACACTACATGATAAGGTTATTAAGAATTATGATAAATTGCTTAGTATGCCTACATTGAAGAAAATATCATTATATTCACCACTTAATGTTAATGAAGAGCTTATAAAAGCAGCCAAAGCTAAAGGCATAGAAATTGAGATTATGGAAGAATCTAAGATAATATTTGAATAAATTCAAGTAATATGTAAGATGAATTTATGAATAATAAATACTAATTATAATTATAATAAATACCTATGGACTAAAACACTGTTGTGTGCCTAGTCCATAGGTATTGTTTTGTTAAAAAAATTATGTTATATAAGTTTTTCATTAAGTTATTTTTCAATATTATATGTCATAAAATTATATTCTTTATGACTTTTTAAATATGTAGACATTAGGCTTATTAGTGGTAATAAAATTAAATAAAAAGAGAATAAAATAGCTCTTGCATCTACACCTAAAGTGGTTAAAGGTACTAATACAGCTACATTCCAAGGTATTAAAGGAGCTATTACAATAGCTGAATTTTCTAGATCAAGTGCCAAGTGTTCTTTATCATAACCTAATCTAATATAGGTATCATTCATAGTCATTTTTGTAAGCATTACTGCCAATACTTGAGTACAGCCAACCATGGAACTAATGATACTAGTTATTATTGTAGTGAGAAATAAAGTATCAGGTCTTTTTATTTTATTTAAATATTCTTCTATAAAATCTAGCATATTAGCCCCTTGAAATATTCCGGTAAGTGCTGAAGAGAGAAATACTATAAAGGCTAACTTTATCATTGATATTATACCTCCACCCTTTATGATGCTGTAAAGAGGGTTATCAATAGGTAATTGAAAACCAAAGATGGCAGTTTTAATAATTTCACTACAGGTAGCATGTTGAAAAATGAAGGATATAATAGCAGCAACAGTCATACTGATAAACATAGAAATTTTCACTTCAATTTTAAAGAATGATAGTACAATTATAATTAATGCAGGAAGCAATGCTATTATATTTATATTAAAAGTTTCGGTTAGCTGAGATAATATATCTGAGTTACTATAATTTACAGGCATGAATAAGGATAGAATTAAATATAAACCTAGAGATAATATTAAGGGCATTAAAGAAGTTTTAGTCATTCTCTTAATATTATCGTAGAGATTGGTATTTGTAATAGATGCAACTAGATTTGCACTGGAAGACATAGGTGATGCTCTATCTCCAAGATAGGCACCAGAAAGAATTGCTCCAGCTATTATAAGGGTATTACCACCACCAGCTCTAGCCATTACTATCAAAGAAATACCTACAGTACCAATGGTACCAAAAGAAGTTCCAAGGAGCATGGATATAAAAGCTGACAAAATAAAGGCGCTTACAGCAAAGAAGCTTGGATGAATAAGATTAATTCCATAATAAACAATTGAAGGAACTGTACCAGAAATCATCCAAAGAGAAACGATTGCTCCTATTAGAATAAATATCTTTAATACCCCTAAGGATTCTTTGCCTCCTTCAATTAAATATCTAAATCCATCCCTAATGGAGACGCCTCTTTTTATTGCTATAATAAAGAATATACATAGTACCATGAATAAAGATAGAACAGTATCTATATTTATAATTACTCCTGTTATAAATATAATTGTAGAAATGATTAGCCCTAAAATTACGTCCATAAAAATCCCCCATATAAATAAATTTCACTTATATATTATCTTTAATATTATAAATTTACAATATAGAAAGCGATAAATTTATAGTCTACTGATTTTAAAAATATAGTAAATTCAGAAAAAGGTGTTATATGGAATGAATTTATTTTTATTTTGTGGGATTATTTGGTTATATTTACGTATATTATATAGAGAATATTTTAGGGAGTGATTGTTGTGAGAAGAAAAGTGATTCCTGTAATAATTTTTGCAGTAGCAGTTTTTCTTGCTGGTTGTGGTAATAAAAATAGTGAAGAAGATAAGAATATTCATGTAGATACTAATATAAATAATAATAATAATGTTGTAACAAACAACACTGATAATACCTTAAAAGAAGAAAAAAATACAGGTTCTAAAGAAACTACTAAAGAGAATAGCACTACTAAACCAGAAGAAAGTAATAATAACCATAAGTCAAGTTATAGTATAGATGACTATTTTAAATTTAAGGGAAATGTAAAATACAGTTATACTGGTACAAATTCAGAGTATGCAGAATATGTTACCTACGTTGATTATATAAATGGTAATAAGGTTCAACTAAGAAGTAATAATGGAGGAACAGAAACGGTCACAGTTTTACAAAATAATAATGGAGAAATTGCAAAAATATTTGAAAGAAATGAGTGTTATTATAGAGAAAATTTCACCAATAAACCATATAACGTAAGTGAAGTATTACTAAAGGAGCCACTAGAGGTAGGTACTACATGGAAATTATCAGATGGAAGTAAAAGATATATTTCAAAGGTAGATGTAAAGATTTCAATAGGCAATGGAGATTGTAGTGCTCTTGAAGTTACCACAGAAAATACAAATGGCCAAATTGATTTACAGTATTACGCTGTTAACAAGGGGTTAATCAAATCTATTTATGATATTAAAACCATGAAAGTTACTTCAACTTTAAAAAGTATAGAAGAGAATATGAGATTAAATCAAAGTATAAGATGTTATTATCCAGATGAAAATTATAAAATTCATTATGAAGATAAGAATCTTACTTTTTCCACTAATGATATAACTAAAATTACCATTCAAAAATTATTTAAGAACTTTCCAGGAAATAACAAGGGCCGATTGTTAGGGAAAAATGTAACTATAAATAGTTTATATTTAAATGATGATGGTATGGTATATATAGATTTTAGCAGTAATTTTGTAAAAGAAATGAATGCAGGCTCAGGATTTGAAAGTGCTATCTTAGAGAGCATTGTAAATACTATAGGAAAATACTACGGAGTTAATAAAGTTTATATCACTATAGATAATAAGCCTTATAGTTCAGGTCATATAGTAAAAGCTAAGGGTGAATATTTTAAAGTAACATGTGAATAAGTTAGGAAAAATTTTTATAAAAAATGTGTTGAATATTAAAATGATATAAAAGCTATTTAAAAAGTAGTATATTAGATAAACAATTTCATTAAAAGATTACTCAATGGTATCTTTTAGGTGGAATTGTTTATTTTATGTAAAATATAATAACAACAGAAAAACCAACAATAGACACATAAATACAATAATTTATTATAAAAAGAAAATGAATTTAATAAATTAAGAAAATTTATTAAATTATAAAACATTATATAAAACAGTAGAATAAACATAGAAAAGTTAAGATGATATTAAGATAATTATTATATAAATTAAGGGGGATATAAAGACAATGAAAACGAATAACATTTCTCAGGAAAAACGGCCTAGCTTTGGAGCAGCAATATTTATAATTCTTTTCTTATGTGTTGCAATGGCTTTACAAATTTTTGTTTTTAAACAAAACTATGCTACTCATATTACACTTATCATAGTAACAGCTGTTGCTGCAGTAGTAGCATTAATATCTGGGTTTACATGGAAAGATATTGAAGATGGGATTGTATATGGATGTAATATTGCATTAGTACCAATGCTTATACTTATGCTTGTAGGAGTTCTTATTGCTACATGGATTGCAGCCGGAACTATACCAACTCTTATATATTATGGGTTAAAAATAATATCTCCATCATTCTTTCTAGTTACATCAGCATTAGTTTGTTCTATAGCTTCAGTTTCAACAGGAAGCAGTTACACTACAGGAGCTACATTTGGAGTTGCATTCATGGGAATAGGAATGGGACTAGGAATTCCAGCACCATTAACAGCAGGTGCAGTAATTTCAGGAGCTATTTTTGGTGATAAAATGTCTCCATTGTCAGATTCTACAAATCTGGCAGCTGGTGTGGCAGAAGCTAACCTTTTTGATCATATTAAATCTATGTGTTATACTACAGGACCGGCTTTTATAATATCATTAGTGCTTTATGCATTTATAGGATTTCAATTTAAAGCGGATGCTATAGATGCTTCACAAATTAATATTATACTTAACGGATTGAAAGATAACTTTACATTAAATCCATTAATGTTAATTCCACCAATTATAGTTGTTATTTTAGCAGTAAAAAAAGTTTCTGGACTTGCAGTAATGGTTATAGCATCTATTGTGGGATTAATATTTGCTGTGATATTTCAGGGGTTTGGAATTGGAGAAATGCTTGGATTTATGAATGATGGATTCATATCTAGCACGGGAATTGCAGAGATCGATGCACTTCTAAGCCGAGGAGGACTTCAAAGCATGATGTGGACAATATCACTAGGATTTATTGGAATAAGTTTTGGTGGACTACTAGAAAAAACTAAAGTTTTAGGTGTTTTATTAGAAAAGATGTCAGGGCTAGTTAGTAAACAGGGAGGATTAATCACTACACATGTTATTTCATCTATTGCAGTTAATTTATTCTCTGCAAGTCAATATATAGCATTAATAATTCCAGGAAGAATGCTTGTACCTGCTTATAAAAAACTTAAAATTCTTCCTCAAGTTTGTTCAAGAACTTGTGAAGATTCTGCAACGGTTACTTCACCATTGGTTCCATGGGGATTATGCGGGGTATATTTTTCAGGAGTTTTAGGGGTCTCTACCATTGAATATATACCTTATGTATTTTTAGCATTACTTTGTCCTTTAATTACAATTATATATGCATATACTGATAAATTTGTATTTAAAGAAGGCGATATAAAATCTTCAAGTACTTATGAAAATAAATCTGTATAGTTAGGGGTATATACTTATGAAAAGAACAGCAATTGATTATATAAATAAAGAAAGTGTTACGTGTCTTTTAAAAACACTTGTTAATATTCCGAGTCCTTACTTTCATGAAAAGGAAATTATGGATACTGTTTATACTTGGCTAGAAGAGCATAACGTAAGCCCACAATTTCATCACTACAATGAAAAGAAAATTACTCAATTTCAAGGACTAAATGTTATAGGTACTATTAAGGGGAAAAAACATGGACCTAAAGTTTATTTCAATGGACATATAGATACTGTAAATCAGTGTAATGGATGGGATACAGATCCATTTAAAGCTGTAATTAAAGAGGGAAAGCTTTATGGATTAGGAGCTTTAGACATGAAATCCGGAGTAGTAGCTATAATGCTTGCCCTTGAAGCTTTCAAGTCACTTCATAATGACTTTAGTGGAGAAATTGTTTATTCAATTGTTTCTGATGAAGAAGGACCATATGGATTAGGTACAGATGCAGTTATAAGGGATGGTATTACAGATAATGTTGATGTGGCAATAGTAACAGAACCTAGTAGTGGATTTTGTAAGAAACCTTTTCCATGTGTTTGTTTAGGGGCAAGAGGTGGGTTCAATTATATTGTAACTTTAAAGGGAAAATCATCACATGCAGCAAATCCTGAAAGAGGAATAAATGCATTAGTCGATTCTGCAAAATTAATGATAGAGCTTGAAAAGTCATCTCTTATTGAAGATGAAAAGTTAGGTAAGGGTTCAATATGTATTTTAGGATGCAATAGCAAAAATGAAGCTTGTAGTGTACCAGATGAAGCATCTTTTACAGTATTTAGACATGTAGTTAATGGCGAGGATGAAGATTATGTTAAGAAAGAATTATTTAATGCGGTAGCAAGAGCTGGTATTAGTTCTAAGGTTGAATATTCATTAAGAGAACATCCCAATGAAGAGACTAAGGGGTTTCTTCCATATACTATTGATGAAAATAACTCATATGTTGAAAAATTCATAGAAAGCGTAGAGGAAGCTTCTAAGAAGAAGTGCACTATTGACTATTTTAAAAGTATAGGAGATTTTAATTATGTAGGTTCAAGATTAAAGGTTCCAACTATAATATTTGGTCCTGATGGAGGTAACTATCATACAAGTAATGAATATGTGATAATAGATACTGTAACAGAAACAGCTTTGTCTATTTACAATTATTTATGTAACCTTCTATGTAATTAGAATTCTGTAGATTGTTAAAAGATTTTAAGGAGAGGTAACGTTAAAAGTTTTATTAAAACATTTTAGCGGCCTCTTTTAAATATGTATTAATAAAATTATAAGTGTTATAATGGGGTATATAATGAAAATTCGAGGTTGTTAATATGGCTGACTTAATTTTATATAATGGGAATATAATAACTTTTTCAGAGATGCAATGCTTTCAGTGGATTGCAATTAAAAATAAAATGATAACACAAATGGGATTTGAAGAAGATTACTTACATATAGCAGATAATAACACAGAGCTAATAGATTTAAAAGGAATGACTGTGCTTCCAGGATTTTATGATAGCCATGTTCATCTTGTTCAAACGGGATTGAATTCTATCAGTGTTGATTTAAGCAATGCTACAAGTTTTGATGAAATTTTTAAGCTTATTAAGAAATATTGTGATACTGCACCAAAGGATACCTTAGTTAGAGCAACAGGTCTAGATGAAACTAAACTTAAAGAGAAGAGACTTCCAACAAGATATGAAATTGATAAAGTTTCTCCAGATCATCCAGTTTGGATAAATAGAAAAGAGTATCATACTAGTATTTTAAATTCCTTAGCATTACACAAATTTACTATACCTTTAAATCTTAAAGGTGTAGTAAAGAATGAAGCTAATATTCCAACTGGTGTCCTTACCCATACTGCGAATGCATTAGTTAGAAAGCAGATATTGGAAAGTATTAGTAATAAAGCGCGATTTTCTGCAGTAAATAATACTTTAAAAAGTGCTATTGCGAAAGGTGTAACTACAATTAATGCTATGGAGGGGGGATATACTTTCCATGATAAGGATGCAGAGTTTATTTTTGATACAAAGGATGATTATCCAATAGATATCATATTATTTTATCAAACTATTAATGTGGATAAGGTGATGGAGAAAAAATTAAATAGGATTGGTGGAAGTATTTTTTTAGATGGATCTTTTGGTTCAAGAACAGCAGCGTTATGTGAACCATATGAGGATGATGTTACCAAATCAGGTATATTATATTATACTCAAGAAGAATTAAATGAATTTGTATTGAAATGCTATGAAAATAATATTCAGTTAGGTACCCATGCTATAGGTGAATTAGCTATTGAGCAAATAATTTCTGCCCATGAATTTGCAAATAGTATATATCCAAATAAAAATCTTCGTCATCGAATAGAGCATTTTGAACTTCCATCTAATGAGCATATTAATCGTGCAAAAAAGTTAGGATTGATTGCATCTGTTCAACCCACCTATGAATATTTTTGGGGGGGAAAAGGGAAGATGTATGAGAAGCGATTGGGAAAAGAACGAACTAGAAAGACAAATCCATATAGAACTATGATTCATAATAATCTTATAGTTTGTGGAGGCTCTGATAGTGATGTAACTCCTATTAATCCATTACTAGGTATTTATTCTGCAGTAAATCATCCTAATGAAAATGAGAGAATAACTGTGTTAGAAGCTATAAAAATTTTTACTATTAATAGTGCCTATGCTGTATTTGAAGAGGATAAAAAGGGATCTATAGAAGTCGGAAAATATGCTGATTTAGTTATATTAGACAAAAATCCCCTTAGCATAGATTCTAAGGAAATTAACGATATAGGTGTTGTGGCAACTATTAAAGAAGGTAATATACTATATGAATGTCGACTTAGACAGGATACTTATTAGTTAGTAGGTGATAAATATTGAGTAGAGTTCATATATGTGTTTTAGGTGAAGTAGATATCAAAGTAGATGGTGTAAGTGTAACCGATAAGCTTAGTAATAAGGCTATAGGATTGCTTTGTTTTTTATGTACTAATAAAGGTAAAAAATTTACTAGAGATAGGCTTTGTACGTTTTTTTGGAATAATGCAACTATTGAAAATGCTAGATATAATCTAAGATATAGCCTTTGGGTATTACGTAAAATATTTAATCGCGAGGATTGTGATTTATTTATTAGTTCAAAAGATAGTTGCATGATAAATCCAGAATTTGATTATTATATAGATGTTCTACAAATAAATTTTGTAATGGAAAATTTAGAAAATGAAGAAAATCCTATATTATCTTTAGAAAAATGTAAAGATATTTATAATGGTGAATTTCTTCAAGGATTTTATTTGAAGAATTGTCCTGATTTTAATGATTGGATTTTCTTTGAGAGAGAAAAATATCAGGAGTGTTATAGCACATTGTTATTTAAATTAGCTAAGCTATATTCAGAAAATAGTATGTATAGTGAATCTATTATAGTATTAAATGAAGTACTAAAAATTAATCCCTATAGAGAAGATATTTATTTGGAGTTAATGAATTTATATATGCAAATTAATGATATACAAGCTGCTTTAAAGGAATATAAGAAATGTGAGTATATTTTAAGAGAAGAGTTAAATATACGTCCTAGTGAAGAAGTTATAAGCTATTACAAAAGTATTATTTGTAATAGTGAAAATACAAAAATAAATTTTTATAGGGTAGATAAAGTTAATGTGAATAATGTTAAAAAGACTAGTATAATTGTACAGTGTTATCCTATAAATGAGATTAAATATTTTGGTATAGCATGTATAGTGGAAAAAATTATGCAGAGGTATTCAATTGAGCAGTTAATGGATTTAGATGAGTTTATTCTAAAGGACCTGTTAAGAATACAGCCAAAAGTTTTGTTAATAAATAAAAATCTAAGAATTGAAGATAACTTAAACCATTATAACGAAGAGAATAGAATTTATTTTTCTTTCGAAAGTTTACTTTTATATATTGAGAAAGTTTATCCTTTAGAAATTCATATTAAAAATGTCAGTAATATTGATGATATATCGCACAATATACTTAAATTATTTAGTTTAAAAAACCCGGAATGTAAAATAAAAATCTTAGTAGATGGTAACAAAATTATATTATAGATAGAGTCAAAATAAGACTTTAACAAGAAGAATAAAATGAGTATTATCAGATATATTTAAATCTATAGGAAAAAATTTCATGAATAAAAGGTGTTGACTATTAAATTAAAATAGGATACTATGATAACAGTTAAATATGAATTTACAAATGCAACGAAAAGGGAAAGTAATTAGTATAAGTTATTACAGAGAGGGTTAATTTGCTGAGATAACCTATAATAAGTATTAGTGAAGTGCCCCTTGGAGCAGAAAAGCCGAAGCAAGTAGGTTTTTATGGGAACTCCCATTACAGAGTTAGGGTATGTAGTACCTAAAATGAGATGGATATTTTTATATCTAATAAGAGTGGAACCGCGGAAGTATACCTTCTGCCTCTGTATATTACAGGGGCAGAAGGTTTTTTGTTCTATAAGTTTACGTGGAAAATTAGTAGCTTATAGAATTTTGCTGGCCAGCAAAGAACAAATGAAATAAGGAAGCTCTACTAAAATGCTTATAAGTAAATTCAAAATTACTAAACAAAATTAAAAATAAAAGGAGATTTTAAAATGAATATAAATTTAATATTAGCAGTAATACTATCATTACTAGCAGTGTTTACCATATATGCAGTTGAAGAAAAGACTAATAAATTTACTTATACTACATTAACAGCACTTGCTTTAGGAGTTATTTTAGGAGCGATATTTAAAGAAAACATTTTATTTTTAGATATAGTTGGAAAAGGATATATGTCCTTAATTAAAATGATAGTTGTACCTTTAGTTATGGTTTCACTAATTACAAGTATAGTTAGACTAAAGAATTTAGATACATTAAAGTCTATAGGAATTAAAACACTAGGAATTTTATTAGGAACTACAGGAATAGCAGCAGCTATAGGAATTGTCGTAGCTAAGGTATTTAACTTAGGACAAGGATTAACTTTTCCGGGAGCAGAAGACTTTGTAGCTAGGGAAATACCTACATTTACTCAAGTGCTAGTGGACATGCTACCATCAAATCCAATAGCAGCTATAGTAGATAATAGAATAATTCCCATAGTTATATTCTCACTATTTGTAGCTATAGCTTTAGTTACAGAAGATAATATAAATCCAACTAAAGCTAAACCTTTTAAAGATTTTGTGTTATCAGCTCATACTATAGTATCAAGAATAACTCAAATAGTATTAAAATTTATACCTTATGGAGTTTTTGCTTTAATTGCAAAGGCTGTAGCAAGCAATGGATTAGAAACTATTAAATCCTTAATATGGGTTATTGCGGCAGTTTATATAGCAGCTATACTTCAGTTTATAGTGGTTTATACTCCACTTATTGCTTTTGTAGCGAAGAAAAATCCTTTAAAATTCTTCAAGGGAATCTTTCCAGCTCAAACAATGGCTTTTACAAGTCAAAGTAGCTATGGAACACTACCAGTAACTATAAAATCTTTAGTTGAAGGAGCTGGAGTTTCTGAAAATATAGCTAGCTTTGTAGCACCTCTTGGATCGACTATAGGAATGAATGCTTGTGGAGGATTGTATCCAGCTATAGTAGCTATATTTGTTGCTAATGTATTTAATGTGGATATGACAATTTACTCATATGCTTTAATAGTATTAACTACTATAGTATCTTCAATAGGTATTGCAGGAGTTCCAGGTTCAGCAACTATGTCTACAACAGTAGTATTAGCAACATTAGGATTACCTATAGAAGGTATGGCAATGATAATTGCCGTTGATTCTATAATTGATATGATGAGAACAGCAACTAATGTTACAGGCTCTGCAGTGGCAGCTTTAGTAGTAGATGAAACAGAAAAGAGAAAAGTTGCCAAAAAGAACAAATAGTAAACGAATATATCATTATAATATTTAAACACATTTTAACAGTGAGTTAAACTAAATTCTGAAAACAAATAATAATAAATTCAAAATAACTTCATCCTAAAGATAATTAGCTTTAGGATGAAGTTTTTTATATGCAACTTAGCATAGGATTTATGCAGCTTAGAAGGATATGATTGTCTTAATAAATTTTAAAGAATATACTTAAATTATAGATTATAGATAATTTGAATTTTTTAACTGGTTAAAGAATTTGAATAGAAAGGAAGGCGTTAAATGAAGATTATAATAAATGAAGTTGAAGATATTGAAGATGTAGAAATAGTAATTAACTGTAAAACAATAGATGAAAATGTGACAAGAATTATATCTAAACTTAAAGCCTTAGAAGAAAAAATAACAGGGAATAAGGATGGAAAGATATTTATTCTAGATACAAATGAGATATTTTACTTTGAGTCAGTTGATAAGAAAACCTTTATTTATATGGATAAGGAGGTTTTACAGACACATTTAAGACTCTATGAATTAGAAGAAAGACTTAAAAATACAGATTTTTTTAGAGGTTCTAAATCTACTATTATAAATCTGCGAAAGGTAAGAAATATAGTCCCTATGTTTGGAGGACGAATAGAGATACTTCTAGATAATGATGAAAAATTAGTAGTTTCAAGACAGTATGTACCTATCTTAAAAAATAAGTTAGATTTATAGGAGGAGTATTGTATGAAAGAATTTTTTAAGAACACATTAGAAATAAAGATAATAACATGTATGTTCTTTACATCTCAGGTTGTTATTTATACTCTTATTGCTCCTTTTTTAGGAGAAAAAAGTATTCAGCTAAGTTTAATATGGCAGATGATATTTATATCTATAATTTTAACTCTTCTCCAATATGTTATATATGCATCTAATATATTTATGAAGGTAAAGACTTGGATTAAGATAATTGTTCATTATTTGCTGCTTGTTTTTATAGGTTATATATTAGCTATGATCTTTAATTGGTTTGACTTAAGTAGTGGTAATAATTTTACTATTGCATTAAGTATATTTACTGTATGTTTTATTTCCTTTACTGGGTCTATTGCATTATACAATAAGGTTTCAGGAGAAAGATTTAATGAAAAATTGAAACTGTATAAAAGTTCAAAATTTGATGATAAATAGGGGGATAGTAATGAATATAATTGAAACTAACAAATTAACAAAGAGTTATGGAAAAAATCGAGGAATAGTAGATGTGAACTTGCAGGTTAAAGAAGGAGAAATTTTTGGATTTGTAGGTCCAAATGGAGCAGGAAAATCTACTACTATTAGAACTCTTTTAAATTTTAATTTTCCGACTTCTGGGTATGGAACAATTCTTGGAAAGGATATAGTTAAAGAAAGTAGTGAAATAAAAAAGTATATTGGATATGTACCTAGTGAAGTAAAGTTTTATGATGAATCAAAGGTTAAAGATATTATAAGATATGCTGAGAGTTTTTACGAAAATACTAATAAAGAAGATACTGATGAACTATGTAAAGAACTAGAGGTAGAGTTAGAGAAAAAAATGAGTGAATTGAGTCTTGGAAACAAGAAAAAGGTAGCTATAGTACAAGCACTTATTCATAATCCTAAGCTCTTAATTCTTGATGAACCTACTAATGGACTAGATCCACTTATACAAAAAAAACTTTTCAATATACTAGAAAAACAAAGAGCTAAGGGAACTACAATATTCTTATCTTCTCATAATTTAGTTGAAGTTGAAAATCTATGTGATAGAGTTGCAGTAATAAAAGATGGAAAGATTATTGATGTAATTGAAATAGATAAGCTTGCCAGAAAAACGGGAGTAAAAATTACCTTAAAAGCTGAGGGGATAGATAATAAGAAGGTTGAAGAGTGTAAGGGAGAGGTTATAGAAAATAATAAAGGTGAAATAACTTTTAGTTTTATAGGAGATATTGATGAATTAATTAAAGAAATTGCTAAGTTTAATGTTGAGAAGTTACTTATAGGTGAGCATACTTTAGAGGATACATTTATGGATTATTATAAGAGGGAAGGGGAGAAGTAGGATGAATATATTCAAGTTTGAATTTAGAAGACTATTAAAATCTGCTATTATTTGGTCTGTAGTATGTGTAGGACTAGTAATAATGTTTATGGCATTATTTCCTAGCATGAAGGATAGTGGAATGCAAGAAATTGTTGCTACAAAACTAGATGCTTTGCCACCTGCACTATTAGAGGCTTTTAATCTTGAAGATGCTGTAGATTTTGGAAACATTTCAGATTATTTAGCCTATGCAATTCAATATATATCTATGGCAGCTGGAATATATGGAATAATTCTTGGAATAACTGCTTTAGTAAAAGAAGAAAGTGAAGGTACCATTGAGTTTTTATATTCAAAGCCAATTACGAGAAATAAAATAGTAACTTCAAAATTAATTTCCTCAGCAATTATATTTTACTTATTTATTGTTATAGTTGGAGTTGTAACTATGGGAATTTCTATGGCTGTAAAGCCAGAAGAGGTTGAGACTATGACACTATTAATGGATATAAAAACTTTATTTATAGGAATGGCTTTTCTCGGATATATATTTATGGCCATAGGATTTTTATTATCGGTTATAATAAAATCTAGCAAACAAGGGACATCTATTGCACTAGGAGTATTCTTTACAACTTATATATTTGGAATTATAGGGAAGATGAAAGATGAACTAGAAGGATTTTTATATTTATCACCCTTTGATTATGTAGTTCCAGCTAAGCTGCTAAAGAATGGGTTTGAAGTGAAATATGTACTTTTAGGATTAGGAATAATTGCCATATCTATTGTAACTACTTATGCTATTTATAATAAAAAGGATTTAGCCTAAACAGAGTTCTTAGCTTCTTCGAAGCTTTAGAAATCGTTATCCAGGGACGTAGCAGATCTTCGCACCCACTTTGAAGAAAGATGGGAGTATTAGAGCTGGTAGTCATCGGATAAACTTATATAAATAAATACCTAGCACTTTAATTAAAGAGCTAGGTATTTATTTTCATTTAATATTTAGTTCTTCTTTGTTTCATGATAACTAATCCTACTCCTAAGAAAGCTACTGAAAAAGCTAACATTATTAACATTTCAAATAGGAGTGGAGTGAGAGTATCCATATTAAATGTTGATAGGGCATTAAGTTTATCATTTACATTTATAAACCAATATACTGGATTAAATATAGCAGTACTTTTTACTGTTTCGCTGAGAAGTTGCTGAGGAACAAAGGCACCTCCTAAGAAGCAACAACCTAAAGACACAAGGTTAGAAATTGGCCCTATGGAATTTTTAGTGGATATATTGCTAATTAAGAAGCTAAGGCATAAGCAAGTTATTGTAAATATTAGAGAGTTTATACCATGTAACACTCCACTAAAAGAAAACATGTCTTTAGGATACATTACTATTGCTAGTGCCATGAATATAGTCCAAGTAGATAATGCTAAAACCATATCTCCTAAAAATATCTGCATGTTGAAGTTATAGGAATTAATAGGTGAGCATAAATTTCTCCTTTTTAAATCTGGAGAATTGAAAATATTTGATACTATAGATATTCCAAGTATTAACATACATAGCATAGGATAAGCTAAATAGTTAAAGTAATAGGTAACGCTACTTTTAGTATCTTCTTTATTATCCTTTGCTAAAGTAACTTCTGTATCTATAGATAAATCTTTATTTACTAGATCACTTATTTTTTCAAAGTCTAAGTTCTTAGTATTATCAATGTAAACTTTGGTTGTGTTAAGATAATTATTTATCATTGATTTTATAAAAATACTACTGGAAGAGTTAGGTATACTTTGAGTTTCTAAAGTATAGGAATTATCTTTAAGAAAACTATCTTCAAATCCTTTAGGGATGGTGATTACAATTTCTGCTTCTCTAAAAAATAATGCATCTCTTATTCCTTCATCGGTAGTTTTAATTTTTACCAATTTAGAATTTTCTTCAATGTATGCTTCTAAATTATTTGAAAGAGGAGAATTATCATTATTTAAAACTGCTACTTTACATTTTTCAGTTTCAAAAGAGGTTGAATCTGTAGAATTCCCAACATTACTAAAAATAATTGTCATAAATATAAATATAGCCATATAAAGCAATAAAGAGGAAAGGGCACTTTTTTTTACTATTCTAAAATACTGTTTAAATACTTGCATACTTTTGCCTCCTTAAAACTAGATAAGTAACTATTGAGAATATAACTCCATACAAGGATAGAAGACCAAGATTAAGAAAATATCTATCATAGGTACTATAATAGTATAATGAATAAAATCCGTCAGTAATTAAGTTAACAGGATTTATATAGGATAAGATAGGAAATTTATCTTGAATGAAGTATTTAATCTGAACTGCCATCATTCCAGACAAAAAAGAGCATACCATTGTAAATGCCAGTAAAATGCCTTCCTTTACGCTAGCTTTTTTATTAATTAAAGAACTTACCATGGCACCCAAAGTTATTCCATTAAAACAGCCTACAAAGCAAAGTAAAATTACATAACCTATGGAGTTACCAAAGTCTATTTTTAAAACTTGAGAAATATATAGTATAACTATTAGCACTGTTGAAAAATAAAATAATAAAGTAGCACTAATTGCAGCTAAAAAGGTTTTTATTTTATTCACAGGAGCTATATTAATTCTTGCTGCTCTTTGAGATTGATTTCCTTGGATGTTTATAACATCAGTACAACCAGGGGTTGAACCTAGAATGCAAGTCATAGCTAAAAGGGTATAAAAATAAATTACAACAACGTTTGTAGAACTATTCAATTCTTTATCTTTAGTGTAGTTATTATAAAGAGCAATATTATTCATAAAATCTTCATTCATAATACTTGGGTTTATGGATACTAAATTTGATATGGTGGAATACTTTTGACTATAACTATCTACAAAAGTTTTTATTATGGACTCGTTAATACCAGACTTTGCAACAGTTATTTCAATATTATTTACAAAAGTTATATACCCTGAAATTTTACCTTTAGAAAGCAATTCTTTCGCACTATTCTCATCAGTACTTTCTATATTAAATAAATCACTTTCCTTCATAGCTGTAGAAAAGCTTTCAGGTATATTGCTATTACTTACAAGAGCAATATTAACATTCTCAAACTCTTCACCGGTGAGTATATTTGAAAAGGCTAAATTGAAAATTGTAGCTAATGCAATTGGAAATAATAAGGTCCAAAAGACACTTAATTTATCTCTAAAACGACATTTAAGTTGATACTTAAAAATATGCCAAAACATTCTATATTCCTCCTTTAATCTCTAAGCTCTTTACCTGTAATTTCCAAGAATACATCATTTAAGGTAGGTTGCTCTGAGTAAATTTTCCCATAACTTATTTTATTATCTCCAATATAACTAACAATGTCACCAAGAGAACTATGTCCACTTTTTGTTCTAATATTTAGTAAATTATTTTTATAGTCTACTGATATAACATTAGGGAGAATATTTATATTTTTTATATGATTTTCATTTAAATTAAAGGCCTCAATAGTTATTTTCTCACCTAAATCAATAATTGACTTTAGTTCTTCCTTTGTGCCCTTAGCAATGACTTTTCCCTTGTCCATAATAGCGATTGAAGTACAAAGCTGTTCAATTTCTTCCATGTAGTGCGAGGTATATATAATTGTGGCTCCTTCAGCATTTAATTTTTTTATTCCCTCTAAAATGTGATTTCTACTTTGAGGGTCAACAGCTACCGTTGGCTCGTCTAAAATGATTAGTTTTGGATTATGAGCTATACCACAAGCAATGTTTAATCGTCTAAGAAGTCCTCCACTTAACTTTTTAGGAATAAATTTTTTGTAATCTGAAAGACCAACAAAATCAATAGCCCTCTCCACAAGTACTTTTCGTTCCTTCTTATTGGTTACATATAATCCACAGAAATAATCAATGTTTTCATACACTGTTAATTCATCAAAGACGGCTACATTCTGCATGACGATTCCAATATCTTTTTTTACTTTATAAGTTGTTGGAGTCATTTCCTCTCCTAGGATTTCAATAGTCCCTTTATCATATTTAAGTAGAGATAGCATACAGTTTATAGTAGTAGTTTTACCAGAACCATTTGGACCTAAAAGACCAAATATTTCACCTTTTTTAATGTCCAAATTTAAGTGATCTAAAGCAATTAGTTCACCATATCTTTTTACCAGGTTTTCTATTTTTACAATCATAGTTAATACTCCTTACTTTATTTAGTTTATACTTATAGTTTATTAGAGAATCTCTTTGTAGGTAAGTGCTATTTGTCATTAATATTACATTACATTTGTCACATTAAGAAATTTGTATATGGTATTATAGATATATAAAGTGAGGGAGTATAGATGAATAATATATTAAATAAAATTATTTTGATTATAGGTTCGGCATTATTACTTATAGAAAATTATAGTATAGAAAAATTAATCTTACCCATTTTAGTTACAGTGGCAATAACTTGTTTTCTAGAATATTTTAGCCAGGATAAATTAAATGTAATAGTATTAATAATATATAGTATCCTTTGCATTTTATATCCTGAATTTCTTATGGGCATTCCTATAATATTTTATGATACTATTTTTTCAAAGTATAAATATATATGCATCTTAACTTTAATTCCGTACCTTATGAATATACATAAATACTCACATATTATTAGTATAATGATTCTTGGACTTCTTATTACGTCAGCAACCTTAAAGTTTAATACTGTGAAATATGAAAAATTGCATGATAAATTTATAAAACAAAGAGATGATTTAACTGAGATATCTATAGTATTAGAAGAGAAAGTAAAGGAATTACAATATAAACAAGATTTTGAAGTCAATTTTGCAACATTAAAGGAGAGAAATCGTATTTCAAGAGAAATTCACGATAATGTAGGACACCTTTTAACTAGCTCTATATTGCAAATTGGTGCTATTATGGTAGTTACTAAAGAGGAACAAACAAAAAGGCTTCTAGAGGACATTAAATCTACCTTGGACCAAGGTATGGATTCTATTAGAAGTAGTGTTCATAATTTACATGAAGATTCTATTGACTTATATGTACAACTTTCAAAGCTTATAAATGAATTTAAGTTTTGTAAGGCTACTTTAAATTATGAGTTTTCTTCTAATCCAGATGTTAAGATTAAATATGCTATTATTGCTATTGTAAAAGAGGCACTATCTAATATAATAAAACATTCAAATGCAACCACAGTAACTGTAAGTTTATATGAACATCCAAAATTATATCAAGTAATTATTTTAGATGATGGAAGTAAAAAGAAGGTAAGTATGGATGGTGGAATGGGATTACAAAGCATTGAAAAGAGAGTAAATAGCCTAAATGGTATTGTGAATTTTGATAATTCAAAAGGGTTTAAAATATTTATTTCTATTATGAAGGAGGGGAAACTATGAGAATAATTATTATAGATGATGATAAGCTTATAGCAGCATCATTAAAGACAATCATAGAGACATCAAGTGATATAAAAGTTATATCTCTTGGATATAGTGGTGAAGAAGCTATAGAGCTGTATAATAAGTATACTCCAGATATATTACTTATGGATATTCGTATGGGGGGAATGTCAGGGCTAGAGGCTGCACAGAAGATTTTAAAATCTCATAATGAGGGGAGAATATTATTTTTAACCACTTTTGAGGATGATGAATATATTATAACTGCATTAAAAGTTGGTGCTAAGGGATATATTTTAAAACAACATTTTGAAAGCATAGTACCTGCCTTAAAGGCAGTAGAACTTGGACAAAGTGTTTTTGGACAAGAAATTATATCTAAAATTCCTACCATGTTAAATAGTACTGAAAATAAAAAAGATATATCAAAGTATGATTTAATTGATAGAGACATTGAAATAATCACTTTAGTTTCTAAAGGACTTTCAAATAAAGAAATATCAGCAAAATTATTTTTGAGTGAAGGTACAATAAGAAACTATATAAGTAGTATTTTAGAAAAATTAAATCTTAGAGATAGAACACAACTTGCAATATTTTATTTTAACAATATAAAGTGAAAAATTCTATATTTAAAAATAAATATAACTTTAATTTATTAGAAATTAAAAAATTTAATTATCCTTATATATTGTAGAAAGAAAGGATATAATAGGAAAAGCAATAAAAGAATAATAACTGTGTATATGCTTATACTATAATTATAAAAATATGCATAGGAGGTTTATTATGAAAAAAATAGCGCTTTTAATTGCAACAATAGCATTAACCACAGGACTTGTAGGATGTACTAATAATGGCACTGCAAGAAATAATAAAAATACTGGTGGTGAAATTGCTCAGAATCAAACTAAAAATGGAATAGCTAATAATGCAACTAATAATAACGGAATTAAAGAGAGTGGAGTTTTAGGTATAAATGATACGAATAGTAATAATAATACACTCTTTGGTATGGACTTAACTAACAATAATTATTCTAACGGTATATATCGTGGTTCATATATAGATGAGGATGAATTAACAGTTGAATTTACTTTAGCTAATAATCAAATTAAGGATATTAAATTTATAGCATTATCTAATAATGATGATAATTATTTAAAAGATAGTAATTTCAAGAATGTGAAAAATCATTACGAAGCTTTGATAAACTATTTAAAGGATAAAGATATAAGACAAAGTCTTAATGATTTATATAACCCTTCTTCTATAGTTAAGGATATGGATCAAAAAGTTGAAGTAGGTAAGGTAACATCAGCTATACATGATGCTTTAAATAGAGGTGTATATTCTACTACTAATGGTACTAATAAATAATATATATTAGATTGGTAATAAAAAGGGACTGTCTCAAAATGAATTACTAAACTTTACATTAAGGTTTAGCTTATTTTGAGATAGTTTTTTAGTTTAATGATATTAAAATGCTATTTATATAAGAATAGAGTAGCATTGAAATTCTATATACATATAATATACTAATAGAATAAAATCAAGGATAAAAAATTATTCGAAAATTACAGATGACATTAAATATATAATCGAAGGAAGTACTGTAATTAAAACAAAATATATTAGTGTATGAGGTGTAATATATGGATACAATTGAAAATGAATTAAAATATGTGACAAATGAAAATTCTGATTCCATAGAACTAGAGACAAATCTAATTCAAGAACAGAGTAAAGATCCAGGGCCACAAGGCACACCTCCTAAATATGGGACAGATAAAATGTTAAATCCTTGCGAATGCCCACAAGATTTTGGACAAGTAAAAATAATAGATGCTGAAACTAAATGCAGAATAGTTAAATTTTCTATTAAAGTTAAGAATCTTTGTAGAGGAAAAGAATATTTAGTTGCTGTAGTATTATATAAGTGGGTTTGGGTTTGGCCTCATAAATGGGTTAGAGTACCTATCGCAGAAGATTGCAAAATTGCAAAATTTACTGGATGCGACAATTGTGGAGAAGATATAGTTTATTTTAAATTAGCTATTAAAGAACCTTTATGCTCTGGACAATATATAGGCTTTGATGTTACTGGAAACTATGTGAATTCTTGCGAATTATAGTTTTGAAATATTATTAGGTAACTTTAATAAAATAATAGGAGCTAAGATTGTCATCCTAGTACCTAACTTATAATTATTATGTAAAAACTCCTTAGAATATAACTTTCTAAGGAGTAATTTTTTTTATTAAGCTATTACGGTTTTAGTAGTCTTTTCTTTTTGATCCTTTTTCCAAGTACTATTTAATAAATAGAAAGATGTTACTGCAGAAATTAAATCTGAAGCAGGATATGCTATCCATGCACCTATGGTACCAAAAATATTTACAAAAACTATAGCTAAAGGAATGAATACTATTAACTGTCTAAATAAAGATAATCTAAATCCTTTTTTAGCTTCATCAATTGCTTGATAGTAGTATATACCTATATAATATAAACCAACTAAAGGAAGCAGGAATATACATATTCTAAGGGCCTTAACAGCCTCAGGTAATAACTTTGCATCAGTTAAAAACAAACCTATCATTTTTGGAGCAAAATACATAATAAATACTCCAAATATTAAAGAGATTATTGTTACAGTTTTTATAGATGCTTTAACTGTATTTTTAACTCTATCAAAGTTTCTTGCACCAAAGTTAAAGGCTACAATTGGCTGCATAGCAGAACTTATACCAATTATTGCAATAAACATAAACATAGATATTTTAGTAATAACACCTACTATTATTATAGCTTCGTTACCACCTCTAGAAATTAATAAGTTATTTAAAACTACAGAAACTATTGCATCTGATATTTCAATAACAAAGGTTGAAAATCCCACAGCAATTAATCCTTTAATTAATGTAATATCTATATTTGGTAGAATATTATTTATTGAAAGTTTAATTTTAAAGTGTTTAGTTACATCTTTAAACTTGTATAGAACAAAAATTAAGCCTACAAATTGAGAAACTACAGTAGCAATAGCTGCACCAGCTATACCTATATTTAAATGAGCTACTAATATGTAGTCAACTACAATATTTAGAAGTGCACCGATACTGTTAGCATAAAGTCCTATTTTAGAGTTTCCTAAGGCTGTCATTACTTGAGAGCATACTATAGTTAATCCTTGAAATATTGCTCCTATAAAAATTATAGATATATAATCATTAGTTAGCCCAAAAGTAACGTCACTTGCACCAAGTTTATATAATAATCCACCTCTAAATAAGAATAAAAGTAGAGGGATTATTGTTAAAGATCCTATTGTAATAGATATTGAATTAATTATTGTGGATTTAATCTTTTCAGGTTGTTTTTCACCGGAATATCTTGAAACGTAGGTTGAAGCTCCTACACCAATTAAGAAAGCGATTGCTATAAGAAAACGTTGAATTGGAAATGCAACTGTTAAGGCACCGATAGCATTAGGACCAATATATCTACCAACAAAAACTGTGTCTACCATGTTATAGAGTTCTGCTACTAGTAAAGAAAAAATTGCAGGTATGGCAAATTTTAATAATACTCTGTATGTTCTTCCATCCGAAAATATTTTAGGGTTAATTCCCATTAGTCTCACCTCATTTATTTGAAAATTCTGCATATTCTTCTTGAGTTTATTTTATAAAAAGTTCTCTTTATTTTTATAGAAAAATATGTTTTGTCTTCATGTTTAATTTATTATTAAAATATTTTATCTTATATTAATATTATAGTTGAAAACAATTAAATAAACATTCACTTAAGTGTCCATCAAAAAGTACTATTCTGCCCAAATAGTTATTGGTTTAAAATAGGAAAAAGCACAAAAGCACCTTAATTAGGATGCTTTTGTACTTAAAATCAATATATTTTATACATAACATAATATATTTTAACTGAAAGTATATATATATTCATATAAATTGAGGTAAAATTAATTAATCTTAATAGGCTTCTGAACTTCATTGATTATAACTAATGTAGCTCCATAGGTTTTTAGGGTAACTAAAATATTTATAACTGTACTCTTCTTAAAGTATTTAAATCTAATATTAGGATAAGAAGCTTTATGAAGAATACCATTTTCATCTTTGTTAAGTCTAGTTGGTCTCCCCATATCAATCCAATAGTTATAGGATGAACCAATCTTTTCATTTATTTCATAGGTAGTTACATTAATATCTGAGTGAATATTAGTTATATTAAGAGAAAGTTTTTTCGAAGTCGCATTTTTTATACCTCTAAGCTTTGAAAAACTTGCCATAGAAATTAAATCATTGATTTTATCATGATAAGTATAAAGTAAAATCTCATATTGATTGTTAGTTTTAGTAACTACATATCCATCACCTTTAGCTACTAATGTATTACCTAATTTATTTAAAAGTGAATAGGCATAAAAGGCAGGTTTTTTTATTCCCTTATCATTTATAAGACCAGGATAACCAAAGAATAGTTCATTGGTTATATTTACTTGCTTATCAAGGACGTCAAAGGCCCTTATAAAGCTTAAATCTCCCTTATGATTTACTACATTATCAATAATAAATGGAATCATATAGGCTGTATCATATATATTATTTACTTCATTATTTATCATAAAAGGTTCTTCTTCAAAATCTAATTTATTGTAAATTAATATTTCTTCAATTGAAATCCTCAAATTTTCAGGAAAGGTAGAGGAAAATTCAAATCTAAAATTTTTGTAATTAAGAGTTTCTATTGCACTGAAATATTCCATGAAGGATAGAAGAATATTTTTAAAATCTTCATGTATATCTATAGAATTTTTAAGGGATAATATATTTTTAGAGGCAACTTCATAGCTTTCATCGTTAATGTCATTTATATGTTCTTCATAGGTGCTATTCATATCTAAAACAATTATAGGCACTATATCTAAAAATTCTATAAACTCTAGTACATCCTTTGCTCTATTCCAGTTATGAAATTTAGAGCCAGGGAAAATAGCCATATCAGTACTAAATAAATTTAGGATCCGTCCATATTCAAAATCCATTTCCCTTTGAAGTTCTTCTAGTGTATCTTTATTATCTTCAATTAAAAGGTCAAAGGCATCACCGATGGTTATAATTCTATTAAAATTCTTATCAAATTCACCTATACAATTTTCCATATTAATATTTAACTGATGAATTTTATCCTCATAATTAAACCTGTCGTAGTCCTCCAGATAATATATTACTTCATCTAGACTTTCTTCTAAAGGATGAGTTATATATTTAGTCAACTTTTCTAGGACTTCAGGAGTAGATTTATATTTTTTTCTGAATTGTAAAGGCGTAAGCTTATAGTGAAGTTTAAAGTGCTTATTAAAGTATCTAGTATGAGAAAAGCCAATTTCCTCAGAAATTTCAGATAGTGTCATATCTGTATCCAAAATTAATTTTATAGATTCTTCAACTCTAATAAGATTTAGAAAATCAGTAAAGGAATATCCTGTAGCATATTTTATTTCTCTTGATAAATAATGGGTGCTTAGATATTCGTTACTAGATATATCTTTAAGGGTTATATTATTTTGATAATTATTATAAATATATTTAGATATACTATGATATCTTTGAAGTTGATCTTTATTTTCTTTAAGTTCTTGTTTTTCATGAATTAAATAGTTAAAGTTATTTATTAGATGATAAAGGAGTTTTACAAGGATATCTTCGATTTCTTCATCATAATTATCTTGTTTTTGTACTGTTTCACAAAGCACTTGACAAAGAAATACTCTTAAATCTTCATACTCTTCACCTAATTGTGAAGCCTTACTAGAAGAGTTTGTATAAAAAAACATATTCTCAATATCGTTATAGTACTTTTGAAAAAAGTATGGATCTATTTGAAATATGAGTACTTTATTGTCAGGATCATCACTTTCAATGCTATGAACTTCATCTATATTTATAATTTCAATTTGATTTTCACTTATTACATATTTTTCAGTATTTATATATAGATTGATTGTGCCTTTTATAACATAAAGAATTTCGATGCAATAATGCCAATGGATTGGATAATTTTTAATGGTATTAAAAGAAATAGATACAGGCATATTTGCAGAATAATTAATATATTGTCTATGCATTATAAACTCTCCTTGCCAGTTTCTTTAGTATTAATAGTATTATAGCATTAATTAGAAAAAACATGCTAGGGGAATAAAAGTGAGAAAGGGGAAAACCTCAAGAAACTATTTTTCTTGAGGTTTTTGGATTTATTATGAACTTGCATAGCTAATTTTTACCTAAGCAATATTTTAAGGCTCTATAACATTTCTATAAAAGCTGCCATTCTAGTGTTAAGTTGTCCAATGTCAGCAGTAGAATAATCTGTTTCTATACTGATGTAAGGTATTTTTTTAGTGTTATTAACAAATCTTTTAATTTGCAATGTTTCTACGCTATAAGTATGACAAGCTTGAAGTACTACATCCACCACTGCATCAACTTTATATTCATCTATCATTCTATTAAGTAGCTCTGTACGGTTAGGATTAGGTGTCATACAAGAACATCCAATATTTAAATATTTACGAGCAATAGCATCATAGATATCAGGATTATTTTCATCTACTAATTCATCGATAGCTTTAGCACCAGTACAGTTTTCAAAAGCCACGACATGAGCTCCATTATCTTCTATTGCTTTTATAACTTTTTCTGTAGCTCCACCAATAGGACATCCAGTTATAAGAATACGAGGTTTCTTTTCATATTTTTTTTCTACTTCATATTCACCCTTAATTTTCTCAATTAGGGCATATATTTCTTTTGGTACCTCTGCTTTATCAAATTTAAATGTAGTACCATAAAGAACTTTAAACATATCTTGTCCTAATATCGCTGGGGGATCAAGTTTTCCAAGACCGTAGAAGGCTTTAAGAGCTTTTCTTTCTTCATTTTTTAATTTAATAGCTTTTTTAATATTTTCATCACTTATATTAGTTTCAAATTGTTTTTCTAAAACTTCTTTAAATTTTATTACTTCTTTCTTCCAAAGCTTTAAACCTTCTTCACTTTGAGAGTTTGGTAGTTCCATAACATGAACAGGCTTAAACTCACTTAAATATTCATACATTTTTTTCTTTCCATCACAAGTAGTTTCACCTACAACTAAATCAGAAAAGTAAAAGAATGGACATTTATCTGTTTTTGCAAATCCATAACTTGATTTGATAAGTGGACATAGATTACGCGGTAATTCTTTTTCAGCTTCTGCAATTGTCTCATCAGACATAGAACAAAGAGATACAACACTTGCACCCATGGCAAGAGGTAATTCCTGTGGCATATAAGTACAAAATACTCCTACTAAAGGTATATTTTCATCTTTAAGTTTTTTTGCTGCAATAAAGGAGTTTCTCCTAGCCTCTGCAAAGTCTTCAAATATTTCAGGTAGTTCTTTTCTTATTTTCATTTTAATTCTCCTATCATTTTACGTGGTTATTTAAAAATAATCTATCTAATAAGATTATACATAGAAATTATGTAATATTATGAATTATAGTGTTATTTTATACATTTATATCTATCTATAGAATGTTATAATACTACATTGATAAAAATAGTGATAAAATTATATTGTATATAGTAGTTTAAGTAGTAAAAATTATTATTAATTTATTAGGATTTTATAGGAGGTAGGGAAAATGAAATACAGTTTTGATGAAAAAGTGGACAGGATAGGTAGTAACTGTTTAAAGTGGGACTTAATAAATAGAACATATAATGATAGTGAAATTATACCTCTATGGGTAGCAGATATGGATTTTAAAGTGCCAGAAGAAATAGGAGATGCTATAAGAAAAAGGTTAGAACATCCTATTTTTGGATATTCCCTTACACCACCATCATACTATAAAGCTGCTATAAATTGGTTTGATAAAAGATTTCAATGGAAAGTTGAAAAGGGATGGATGAAGTTTGCTCCGGGAGTTGTACCAGGTCTAAAAACTATAGTTGCTGCTTACACAAAACCAGGAGATGAAATTATAATTCAAACGCCGGTATATCATCCTTTTTATAGTATTATAAAAAATAATGGGTGTCAGGTTGTAGAAAATCCCTTAACTTGTAAAGATGGTAGATATGAAATGGACTTTGATAA
This sequence comes from Clostridium sp. UBA871, assembly GCF_002295255.1. NCBI lineage: Bacteria > Bacillati > Bacillota > Clostridia > Eubacteriales > Clostridiaceae > Clostridium > Clostridium sp. UBA871. Next base: position 487,296 of record NZ_DBFV01000003.1, read on the forward strand.
CTTAGAAAAGATAATTACTAAAAAAACTAAGATGATAATTCTTTGTAGTCCTCATAATCCAGTAGGAAGAGTATGGACTGTAGAAGAATTAAAAATGGTTGGAGAAATATGTATAAAGAATAATGTACTAGTGGTAGTAGATGAAATTCATGCAGATATAGTTTATAAACCTAATATACATACAGTATTTGCATCTATCAATGAAGAATTTGCTGATAATTCTATAATATGCACAGCACCAAATAAAACCTTTAATATTGCAGGGTTTAAAACTGCAAATATAATTATGAAAAATGAAAAATTAAGAAATCAATATATATTGCAAATGGAAAAAGACTGTATAGAAGGAGCAACTACTTTAGGTGCAGTAGCACAAGAAGCAGCGTATACTAGTGGAGAAGAATGGTATCAAGGTCTTATGGAATATTTAGCAGGAAATATAGGCTTTACTTTAGAATTCTTTGATAAAAGAATTCCTAAAATTAAGATTAGAAAACCAGAAGGAACCTATTTATTGTGGCTTGATTGCTCAGGATTAAATATGAAGCCAGAAGAATTAAGTAAATTCTTCCTTAAAAAGTGTAAAGTATGGTTAAATGATGGTAGCATGTTTGGACATGATGGAGCTATGTTCCAAAGAATGAATATAGGAACTAGTAGAGTTGTTCTTCAAGAAGCTTTAGAAAGAATAGAAAGAGAAGTAAATAAATTATAGGTTTATAATAAGAGGTTGCCTAAAAAATCAGGCAACCTCTTAAATAGTTACTTTAAATTGTAATTTTCAATAAGTTTTAGAGTTAGTTCTAAAGCATCTTCTCCATTTACCCATATATCAGGTTTGATACCTTCACCTTCCTTAAAGAACTTTTCATCATATAGCCTTAACCAGTTTCCATAGGAAAATTCAATATGGGAATTTGGAAGGTAACCCAGTTCTACATTAGAACTTTCAAGAGTACCATGAGTATTAGTACCAACTACTACAATATTTTCAAAATCCTTTAGATGCTCTACAAAGAATTCAGCAGCTGAGGAGGTTTTTTTATCTGTAAGAACAAAGATAGTATTTAAATTTTTATTAAGCTCTTTTTTAGATTTAGGTATATGTTCATAATAATAAGCATGAATTTTTTCAAGTTGTAAAGTTTTTAGGTCCTTATGAAAGGTGTTAAAATCGTAGTAGGAGGGGGCATCCTTAGATCTTCCATAAAGAAGTAGAAAAAGACCCTTCCCTTGAGATGAAACTCCAAAATATTCATTTATCCAGTTTAAAGCGGTCAATATATCACCACCATTATTACCACGTAAATCTAATATACTTACAGGAGAATCCTTTACTTTAGAAGCAGTATTAATGAAATCTATTCGTTCTAAACCTATATTGTAGGGAACTTCTCTGGAAGATATTATAGGAACATCATCTATAGTTGTGTAGTCTAAAGGTGAAATAGACTCATCTGAAAAAGTATTTGATAATTTCAGTTCAATATCTTTAGTATATTCTGATTCACCTCTATAAAAAACAACATTTAAGTTCCTTGAAGCTTGTCCAGAATATTTTGCTAAAACACCTAAATTGTATAATAGCTTACCTTCAGTATTTATTGAAAGATATAAATAATTTTCGATGTTTTCATCTTTATTTATAGATTTAATGTAGTAAAGAACACCTCCATATTCTACATAATAGCCTATTCTGTTTTTGAAAATTCCTAGAGTTGAATTTGTATAATATCTAGAGGTATTTTCTAAGTCAAAGCCATTGGTACCTATATAAAAATGTCTATCAGGAATAAAAGCAAGATTATCTTTTAAGGTTTTTGTTAGTTCAGCTACATTAATTACATCATTATCACCAATAAAACTTAAAACTGATTCCTTAGCCTGTAAAAATAATTTATCACTACCATAATAATTATATGGTGCGTAGCTAGATTTTAAAGCCTTAAAATATAGTTCTACATCATAAATAGCTTCTTTTCTGGTTATAGCAGTAGGAGATATTACGTGAGGTGTTGAAAATAGTAGAGCGTGCTCTTTAGCAGTTAGTATATCTTCATTTGGAATTTCGGATATAAACTCTCTAATATTTAATTTAGATATGGGAATATTTAAATTTTTATGATTTATCTTTTCTAAAGCTTTTTCAAAGGAAATATCTTTTTTATAATAAGGTAAATAAATTAAAATTAAACCTAAAATTATAATAAAAAGAATTTTAAAAGTTTTTTTCAAATTAAAATCCACCTCCCTATAATTCTATTAAATAAGGTTATTATACCATAAAATGTAAAAAAATAAAGACTTTATGAATAAAAATAAAACAAATTAATAATTGACTGCCTTTTAGTTACACTATGTTTTGGTTATAATGTTATTAATAAGAATTGGAAAAGTATTTCAACTAGTTTTAGTATAGATAAATGTTAACTTTACATTAATGTTAATATATAGTATAAAAAAATTGGGAGTGATAAAGTGGCAAAGATTATTATAATAGAGGATACAGAAACTATTAGGCAGGAGCTTGCAACATTTTTAAATAGATATGGATATGAGGTAATAGCCCCTACTAATTTTGAAAATATAATATCTATTATTGAAAAAGAAGAGCCCAATCTCATACTCTTAGATATAAACTTACCTGTATTTGATGGATTCTACATTTGTAGAGAAGTGAGGAAAACTTCTCAAGTACCTATAATTGTGGTTACAAGTAGAGATAGTGATATGGATGAGCTAATGAGTATGAATCTAGGAGCAGATGACTTTATAACTAAGCCTTATAATACACAAATACTTTTAGCAAGGATAAATTCAGTGCTAAAGAGGGTAAATCAAGGGAATGAAGGGAATCAAGAAATATTAGTATATAATGATTTAAAGTTAAATCTATCTAATGGGACCATAAACTGTGGAGATAATGCTTTAGAAATCACTAAAAATGAATTAAAAGTTCTTTATTACCTTATAAAGAATAAAGGAAACATTGTATCTAGGGAGGATCTAATGGATTATCTATGGAAGTCTAATTTGTTTGTAGATGATAACACTTTGTCAGTTAATGTGACAAGACTTAGAAAAAAATTAGAGGAAATTGGAATTAAAGATGTTATAGAAACAAGAAGGGGACTTGGATATATAATGCCATAAATATATAAATATTTATGTAGAGAACTATTTATACATAAAACTATTTAAATATGGAAAAATAAAACTATTTAAATAGTTGTTCTGTTTATGCGGGTTTGAAGGAGTTTTCTACTATAAATAGTAGAGAGGAATAGATAAAATGAAAGTTAGGGATTATCTTAAATCAAGAATTGGCTTTTTAATAATTAATGGAGTCCTATTTATGATTTTTGTATCTATTTTAATATTTTTAAATGTAGGGAGTGGACTAATATTTTTATCTTTCATATTATGGTTTACTCCATTAAGTACATATTTAACCCTTGAAGTTATTAAACATAAGAAATTTCTAGACAATATTACAGGAACTATAGATAGCTTGGATAAAAAGTATTTGCTTCCAGAGGTTATGGAAAAGCCAGATTTTTTAGAAGGTGAAATAGTTTATCAAGTTCTTAAGGAATGTAATAAAAATATGCATGAAAATGTAAAAAAGTATGAATGTACCCAAAAAGAATATAGAGAATACATAGAAATGTGGGTTCATGAAGTAAAGACGCCTATTGCTTCTGCTAGACTTATTATAGATAATAACGAAAGTACGGTAACAAATAAAATTGGACATGAATTGAAGAAGGTAGAAGATTTTATAGAACAAGTCCTTTATTACTCAAAGAGCAACGATGTAAGTAAGGACTATATTATAAGAGAATTTAATTTAGAAGAAGCTGTTATGGAGATTTTAAGAAAGAATTCTAGAGATTTCATAAATAAAAAAATATCCTTAGAGATAGGAGATATGGGAGGTAAAATTTTCAGTGATATAAAATGGGTGGAATTTATTTTAAATCAAGTTTTAGGAAACGCCATAAAGTACTCTAAGGAATCAAATGGGATAATAAAAATATATTCAACTTCTACAGAAAATAAAATAACTTTAACTATAGAAGATAATGGTGTTGGAATTTCAGAAAGAGACATTTTTAGGGTTTTTGAAAAAGGTTTTACTGGGGATAATGGAAGAAAGTTTGGTAAATCCACAGGAATGGGATTATATCTGTGTAAAAAACTTTGTAATAGACTTGGATTGGGGATAAGTATTGAGTCAAAGTTAGAATATGGAACTAAGGTGTATATAAATTTTCCCCTAGGAAGATTTACTAGTTTCTAATAATAGCTAAAATAAAAACTGATTGGATAAAAATTAATCTCAATCAGTTTTTTTGTGGTAAATATTTGATTATATTATACTTATACCTAGGACTTCAATAGTCTAAAAAACAGGGCTACTCCTAATTTTATAGATGAACTTCTAGACTTTCATTATTATCTTACGAAAATGAAAGATTAATGACATGAAATTAAATACAACATATTTTTAGAAAAATATATAATAAGCTCATAAAGTTAAGGAAAAACTTAAAATGTATTTTAGGAGGATGAATTATGGAAAATGTCTTAAAGGTTGTAAATATAGAAAAATATTATGGTGGAAAGGGAAATGTGACTAAGGCTATTGATAATATAAGTTTTGAGGTAGAGAAGGGGGAGTTCCTTGGAATAATGGGACCTTCTGGAAGTGGTAAAACTACACTTTTAAATTGTATATCTACCATTGACACAGTGACTACAGGAAATATAATTATAAATAATAAAGATATAACTAGTCTTAAGAATAATGATATTGAAAAGTTTAGAAGAGATGAGCTTGGATTTATATTTCAAGATTTTAATCTTTTAGATACATTAACTGCTTATGAAAATATTGCATTGGCACTTACTATACAAGATGTAAAACCTAAAAGTATAGATGGAAGAATTAAAGCAGTAGCAAACAAATTAGGTATAAGTGAAATTATAAATAAATATCCTTATGAAATGTCTGGTGGTCAAAAACAAAGAGTTGCTTCAGCTAGAGCTATCGTTACTAATCCATCACTAATTTTAGCTGATGAACCAACAGGAGCATTAGATTCTAAGTCTTCTAGATTATTACTAGACTCCTTTGAGAAATTAAATGAAGAACTAGAAGCTACTATACTCATGGTCACACATGATGCGTTTACAGCTAGTTATGCTCATAGGATTTTATTTATAAAAGATGGAAAAGTATTTAATGAACTAATTAGAGGAAATGATAGTAGAAAAGAATTCTTTAATAGAATTATTGAGGTAGTGACATTACTTGGAGGTGACAGTGGAGATGTATTCTAAAATTGCATTAAATAATGTAAAGAAAAGTTTTAAAGACTATACCATATATTTTTTAACTTTAACCTTTGCCGTTTGTATATTTTATAGCTTTAACTCTATAGAATCACAAAAGGCAATGTTTGAAATAAGTAAGAAGGAAGCTAGTTTTATAGATATGTTAACTACAGTTATTTCTTGGGTATCTGTATTTGTGTCAGTAATTTTGGGTGGACTCATTGTTTATGCAAATAACTTTATGATAAAACGAAGAAAAAAAGAACTTGGTGTATATATGACATTGGGTATGAGTAAAAGAAAAATCTCAAGTATTTTAGTGTCTGAATCTTTTTTCATAGGCCTTATGTCTTTAGTAGCAGGGTTAATCTTTGGTATAGTTTTATCACAAGGATTATCTCTTTTTACAGCGAAGTTATTTCAGGTAGGCATGAGTGAATACAAATTTGTATTTTCACAAAATGCTGCTGTAAAGACTATAGCTTATTTTGGAATAATGTTTTTACTTATAATGATATTTAATACCTTTGTAATTTCAAAATACAAACTTATAGATATGATAAATGCTAATAAGAAAAGTGAAAATATAAAGATTAAAAATCCTATAGTATCAATTATTATTTTTATTTTAGGAGTAGGAATACTTATAACTGCTTATAAGTTTATAATAGAAGTGGGATTAGACATAACTGATTCTAGATTTACTATTTCGATAATACTGGGGATTCTAGGAACTATATTATTTTATTATGGATTAGCTGGATTTATATTGTATGTAATCAAGAATAGTAAAAATATATACCTTAAAAAACTAAATATATTTGTTACTAGACAGATAAGTAGTAAAATTAACACAAATTTTGTATCTATAACAGTTATATGTTTAATGCTCTTTATAACTATTTCTATATTATCTACGGGATTGAGTTTTAAAAATTCTTTAGAAAGTAGTCTTAAGGATACAGTACCTTTTGATGTCTCAGCTAGAATTATAAATTTTGAAGGCTCGGAAAACAAAACTATAGAACAGGCCATTAAAGAATTGGGGTTCAATTTCACAGATAAAGAAAAGTATGTAGTATTACAAGAGTATAGACTAGAAGAAAGTTATGGTGATTTATTAAAGGGATATGGAGATGGCAAAGAAGATAAATTTCTAGATAAAGGTTATAATGACATGTCAGCTCTAAAGATAAGTGATTATAATAAACTAAGAGAGTTAAATGGACAAAGTCCTATAGACTTAAAAGAAGATGAAGTATTAATAACCTCTAACTTTAGTAAATTAGTGCCTTTAGTTAAAAGCTATATGAAGGAAAACACAGTAATTAAAATAAATAATATAAACTATAATATAAAAAATCAAGAGCTTATTACAGAAGCTTATGAAAGCACAGGCTTTGCTAATAATTTCTTTACAGTAATACTTCCAGATAAAGCTTTAGAAAACCTTAAGCCCTATGACTCTATATTAAATTGTAACTTTGTAGGTGAAGATAGAGAAAAACGAGAATCAGAAATAGGAGAAATATTCAAAAATAGCAGAGATGAAAATGCTTCGGGTAAAGACTTTATAATATTAGGTGATACTAAGACTGGCATATACAGTATGACAAAAGGAGCTACTACAACAATTTTATATATAGGTATATATATAGGGATTGTATTTTTAATATCTAGTGCAGCAGTCCTTGCTCTTCAACAATTATCAGAAGCTAGTGAGAGCATTGATAGATATAAAGCTCTAAGAAGGATTGGAGCTTCAAGAAAGATGATAAATAAAACTATATTTATTCAAACTTTAATATACTTTGCAATGCCATTAGTATTAGCTATAATTCACTCCATAGTTGGAATTAGTGTAGCTAATGAATTTATATCTCTTTACGGCAATGCAGAGATAGGGGCTTCAGCCACTATAACAGCACTACTGATAATAGCTATATATGGAGGCTATTTCTACGCCACCTATATAGGCTATAAGAATGTAACTAACACTCCAAATCTATGATTTGGCTAAGTGTTAGTTACTCCAGGGAATGAAATGAATATATTTTTTAGTAGTAAAGGTAGCCTTAATGGCTACCTTTATATTTACATATAAGGTTATATTACATAACTACTATCAATTTTTAGATGAGAGTTTATAAACCACATCACACATATTAGCAACTTCTGGAGAATGGGTAACTAAAATTATGCATTTACCATGATCATGTGCCAATTTTTGAAATATTTTTATAATACTATTTTCTGTTTCAACATCAAGATTTCCAGTTGGTTCATCTGCTAAGATTACTGCAGGATCATAGGATAATGCTCGTGCAATAGCAACACGTTGTTGTTCACCACCGGATAACTTTAATATTCTACGATTAGCTGTAGTTTCATCCAATCCTACACTATTTAATAGTTCTAAGGCTTTTTCTTTTTTATTTGATATTTTTTTACCTGATATGTCTATTGAAAGAATAACATTTTCAATGGCTGTTAAGTGAGTTAAGAGATTGAAACTTTGAAAAACAACTCCAATAAAATTACTTCTATATTTACAAGAATTGAGTTTGCTTATATCTTTTCCATCAAATAAAATGGAACCTTGTGTTGGCTTGGCAAGTCCAGATAATAAGGAGAGAAGGGTTGTTTTACCGGCGCCAGATTTTCCTACAATAGAATAAACTTTATTATCTTTAAATTCATAATTCATGTGACTTATAATTTCATGTTGCTTATTGTCATAAGAATAACATAAATCTTTTAGTATAAAAGAACTCATAATAACGGCCCCCTTTAAGTACGATTACTTAAGATTTTTAATGGTTCATATCTAAGAATAGATATTACTGCTGTTGCACTTGATATCAAGGCAAGTAAAATACCTAGTCCTAATAGTTGGAATAAAACAACAACATCTATACTTGCTGTAATATCTTTAACATAATTAATTTTTGTTTTACTATTAGACGGCCTTGACATGCTACCTTTACTACTGTCCATTCTACCTTGAAATTCACCACCGAAGTTTTCTTTAGTTGTTTGGTTAGATGTTTCTACAGAAGCAATTTGATTTTCTAACAACTTATCTGCGATTGGAACAGAAATAGTAGCACCAATACAAATGCTTATTACTATGGAGATAAATGTAATGATAAATGCTTCAGATATAAATTGAGTTGCAATTTTTACTTTATTCATACCAATAGCAGCTAATACCCCAATTTCATATTTTCTTTCTCTTGCAGCAAATAGGTTGAAAATAATTAGTATAGCTGCACCTATTATTAAAACAACTAAAAGAAAATACAGTGAATAATTGCTTAAGTTATTTAGTGGTATTAGGCTTTGTTCGTAGGAATCAACATCTTGTGATGAAATTGTATAGATTGTATCATCTAAACCAAGAGCAACAACGTCTGTTTCAAAAGCCTTATAGTTTTCAATATTAGAGAACACGTATGTACCACTTTCCTGACCACGTAAAGCTGTAGAGATTTCTATTCCTGATGTTTCATCAGTCTCAACTGTTGCATTTGATTTAGATTTATCAACAATTGAGTTTAAGGCATTGAAACTTACATAAATTTGATTTGCAGGATCAGATGAAGCATTAAAACCCATCATGTTTCCTTGTTGAGAGGTAGAAGATTCACTATTGTTATATATACCGCAAACTGTCATTGCTACATTTTCTTCCTCATTATTTGGATTTACTAATGTGATACTATCTCCAATCTTCAATTCATTAAGAATGGCTAATTCATCACTAACAATGCATTGTGGTTCCGTTGTCTCTGAATCAAACACAGTTCCATCTGTAATTTTTTTTGTACCATTCTTAAATGATGTCATTGCATCGTGGGAACTGTATCCAATAATAGTGAAATCTCCCTGACTCCCCATTTTACCAAATCCCTTATTACCATTTGGGTTATTCACTGGCATTCCATTTGAATTAATAGAATCTTCTTCATTTGTAGTAGAGGTATCTACGGGTGATAAAGTGATATCGCCGTTAAGAGAAGAGGTAATAGTATAGTAAAAATCATTTACAAATTTAGATTGTGCATAAATTTGCATTTCCTCTAATGATAAATTTTGTGAACCTTGTAATGTTTTTAATTTATCATTAGAGGATTCAGCATTTTTCATTAGTGATTGTCGGTCTACGGATATTTGTGCAGTAATTTCCAATGAATCAAGAGAGGCCTCCCTTGAAGTTTCTGCACTTTGTCTAATACTAAGGGCAATACAAGCGGAAACAGAAATAATTATTGTTATAATTGTAATTAAAATATTTCTAACTTTTGCTCTTGTAATACTTTTTAAGGCATTTTTAAAGATGTACATAATAATCTTCCTTTCTAACAGAGATTAAATTTTCTAAGTGGTTACCTGTGAGATTAATTATGAAATACTTACCTTAAAATAATCTTAAAAATGTAATATATAAATAAAGTTTCTACACTCTAATAGTTTAATTATATATTAGAATATAGAAACATTATTATAACGAAAATATTAAAAAATTTATTCCAATTTTAGCTCCACTCTATTCTTGAAAAATTATTAGCTAGTAAAAATTTTAACTAATATAAAATTTATTTATATTTAAATGATATTACATTAATTATATACTTATACAGATTAATCCTGTAAAATAATATTATGATAGACAAATGGAAAATAAAAAAATTTATTTAAAAAAATGTTAAGGCGGTTTTTGGAAAGTTTTTATAAAAGCTTTAAATTTATAGATGTAGAGGTGGAGAAAATGAAAAAAGTCTTAATTCTTGGAGGAAGCTATTTTATAGGAAAAGCCATTGTAGAAGCTTTATTAGGTTCTCAGAAAGATTATGAAATTTACACCTTAAATAGAGGAAGCAGAAAAACCGAAGATAAAAGAATTACTAATATAATTTGTGACAGAGAAGATTTAGATGAAATGAAAAAATGTCTTAGTGAGCATGAATTTAATTATATAATTGATGTGTCTGGACTTAATGTAAATCAGTTAGAAATTCTTCATGAAGCCTTAAATTATGAAAAGTTAGAGAAATATATTTTTATTAGTTCAAGTGCTGTCTATGATGTAGAAAATTATAAAATACCTTTTAAGGAATCATTTATGTTAGGTAAAAATAAATATTGGGGAGATTATGGAACAAACAAAATAGAGTGTGAAGAGTTTTTAGAGGATAAGTATAACTATAGTAATGTTCAGCTTATAATACTACGCCCTCCTTATGTTTATGGAGAAAATAATTATGCAGCAAGGGAAGGCTTTATTTTCCATCATATTATCAATGATAGGCCTATTCTAATTCCTAATGATGGAGAGACTAAAGTTCAATTTATCTACTCTAAGGACCTAGGCAATTTAGTAGAAGGATTTTTAGAGACAAATCAAGATAATCTATCTATTTATAATGTTGGGAATAGTGAGGCAGTGACCTTTAATACATGGATAGAATTATGTGAGAAGGCTGCTGGTAAAAAGGCAATAAAGTATCATTTTTATTATGAGGAGAAGGGGTATAATGAGAGAGACTTCTTTTCATTTTTTAATTATGACAATGTGTTGGATGTAAAAAAAGTCCATAGTATATTTAAAGAAGAAACTTCTATGGAGGAAGGCTTAAAGAAGTGCTATCAATGGTATCTTCATAATGAATCTACGGTTATGATGAAAAAGCATGTAGCAGAAAAGGAAGAAGAAATTTATAAGTTATTAGGAAAATAGTTCATAGTTTTATAATATGGATGTATAACTATGAATTTAGTAATATATGGAGATTAAAATGGATAAGTTAATATTTTGGGATTTTCAAGGTACATTAGCTCATAATGAGTGGATGCTTAGTAAAGCTTTATTCAAGGTTTTATGTAAGTATGAACCATATACGGAAATAGGTATTGAAGATTTTAAGAAAATCTCATTAGTGGGATTTCCTTGGCAACAACCTGAAAAGGAATATGTGAATCTCACTTCTAGTGATGCTTGGTGGAACCATGCTGAAGATATATTAATAAAGGGATATATAAAGTTAAATATCTCAGAAGAAAAAGCAGCTATCTACTCAAAAGAAATTAGACAAGTACTTGCATCAGGAGAAAGTTTTCAACTATATGAAGATACAATAGAAGTATTACAGTACTTTATGAAAAAGGGTTATTCAAACGTAATACTCTCAAATCATATTCCTGAATTACCTAAGATAGTAGAGAAATTAGCATTATCACCGTATATAATCGATTGTATATCATCTGCTAATGTTGGATATGAGAAGCCAAATCCTAAAATATATCATTATGCTTTGAAGAAGCATTGCAATTATAGGGATATATGGATGGTTGGAGATAGTATTTTAGCTGATGTAACAGGTCCAGAACATGTTGGAATTAAAGCAGTATTAGTAAGATCTAATACAGAAGAAAATGTTAGATATTACTCAAAGGATTTATTAGGAGTGAAAGAAATAATAGTATAGAAAATTAATATTGAAAATGGTTAGCAATAAGCTATTGAGTTCATACAGGATAAGATAATCATTAGATTTAGAAAAACTATTTATTATACTGTGATAATTAAAAATACATTGGAGGATAGCTATGATAAAACAGTACACAAATTTAAATAATTTAGATATGTCTAGAGAAATAAAAGAAAATATTGAAAGAATATTCATGGGGAATAATGGAGAAAAGACCTTAGAGCACAGTATTAATGTTGCTAAAACTAGTATTATAATTGCAGAAAAATATAACTTAGATAAAGATGTTTGTGAAATTGCTGGATATCTTCATGACATTAGTGCAATTATTAGCCCTGAAGACATGCTACAGTATGCTAAGGATAATAATTGGTATATAGATGAGGCAGAAAAAAAGTACCCATTTTTATTACATCAACGTTGTTCAGTTAAATTAGCAAAGGAAGGTTTTAACATAGAAGATAATAATATACTAGGTGCAATAGGTTGTCATACTACTTTAAAATTAAATCCTACACCATATGAGATGACTTTATTTATAGCTGACAAACTTTCATGGGATCAAGATGGAAGACCTCCTTTTTATGATTTGGTAAAAGAAGAATTAGACAAGTCATTATATCATGCATCTTTAGCATATATGAATTATATTGTAGATAATAAGTTAATATTATATCCACATAAATGGTTTATAGAAGGAAAACAATGGCTAGAAGAATTTATTAATAAAATAGGTAATTAATTAAATGTATATATAATGGATGAACTTTAGATAAAGGGTAGGGGGAGTTTTATATGGATTTTTTATATATTGTTATAGGGGTTATAGTTGCTGAGTTTATATGTTCAATATTGTTTAAAGGAGTTAATGATAGCATTATTGGACTTTTTAAACCGATGCAGAAATTTGTATCAAAATCTAAGAAGAAGAAAATATGGAGTGCTATAGGGTATGGTATTGCTGTTTTTATTGCTTTGACAATTAAGGATAGTTTTGAACTACATTACATTTGGTATGGTATATTAATTGGAGTTTTATTGTCTCTTAATGACATAATCTTTGAGAGAGGAGTATTTGAGAAGAGAATAGACAATTTATAATAATATTAAAGTATAAAATTTTATAGTATTAATAAGGTATAAAGCTAGTTTTATGATAGCTTTATACCTTTTATTTTAATTTATTTTAGACATAACTCTTTTAAATTCGGATATTGCACCACTAAGAGAAATTAAATCTTCATCTGGTAGCACAGATAACTTTTCCTTAAGAAAGCTTTTCATTAAATCCTTTTTGATTTTAAAGACTTCATGGGCTTTTTCTGTTATTTCAATTCTAATAACTCTTCTATCCTTTGGATCTTCATATCTATTAACATAACCACACTCAAGGAGTTTATCTATTATTGGGGTCATATTGGGTTTAGATATACAAAGGTCTCTAGCTATACTAGACACCGATGAAGGTCCATTTTGAGCTAGGTAAAAAACCACTTTTACATGAGATGGTGGCACAACTGTATTTTTCATAAAGTCTTCTAATTTTATAATCTTTTTATGAAGTACCATCATAAGAAGGAAAAAGTCCTCAGATAGTTTAGTTAAATTTTTTTCATCCATAATAATGCTCCTTTGGCTGTAGTATTGAATTTCTATATTAAAATCGTTAATTAAAAATTAAAAAATTCACAATAAAATAGTTATTGACTTATAATAGTTATAAAACTATAATTAATATATGTTTATAACTGTTATATACTTATAAATAATATAATATCATAATTTATATAAATTAATAAGTATTTTATAAGATTATTATAAATAAATTTTTTTTAAATTGCAAATAAACTGATAAATTGTAAATACTATTGTTATCTATGTTCATATAGCATAGGTAATAAAGTATTTTGTTTTTAGTTTATTTCTTAGTGATTCATTATTGTAAGAGGGAGTGGAGGAATATGTTCAAGTTAATTAAATATTTAAAGAACTCAGTGGTGCCAATTATCATCATAATTGGATTACTAATTGTTCAAGCAGTCTGTGACCTTTCTTTACCTGACTATACTTCTAATATAGTAAATGTTGGAATTCAGCAGGGGGGAGTAGAAAAAGTTACACCAGAAGTAATTAGAAAGAGTCAATTAGAAAAGTTAGAACTATTTATTAGTGAAGAGGATAGAATAGAAATTAAGAGTAATTATACTTTGTTAGATAAAGATTCTCTTAGTGATGAAGAATACAATAAATATGTGAAGAAGTATCCTTCTTTAGAAAATGAAGGTGTATATAAGCTTACAACTAAGAAAAAGGATAAAGAAACCATTGAAAAGTTAAATGGAATATTTGCAAGGCCAATGTTAGTAGTGCAAGGCTTTGAAAGTGACAGTGAAGAAAGTAAGGCCATGAAAGCAGCAATTATAGCGGAGTTTCCTCCTAATATGGGTATAGATGAAAATGCAGATATATTGGAAGTGATGTCACAGTTACCGCAGGAACAGCGAGATACTATGATGAAAGATATAGATAAAAATTTTGAGAACTTACCTAATACTATGATAGACCAAGCAGCTATTAGTTATGTAAAAAATGAGTATAATAATATTGGTTTGAATATAGACAAAATGCAAACTAACTATCTTCTTTATACAGGAGGATTAATGATACTTATAGCCCTACTAAGTATGGCTGCTACAGTAACTGTTGGATTTATTGGGGCTAGAGTGGCAGCAAACCTTGGTAAAAACCTTAGAAGTAAAGTATTTTCTAAAGTTATAGGTTTTTCTAATGCAGAATTAGATAAATTTTCTACTGCGTCACTTATAACTCGTAGTACCAACGATATTCAGCAAATTCAAATGCTTATGGTAATGCTTCTAAGAGTAGTATTCTATGCACCAATCTTAGGAATTGGTGGAGTAATAAAGGTTTTAAATACAGAAACTTCAATGGCTTGGATTATTGTTGTTGCAGTAGTTGCTATTTCAGCAGTAGTAATTGTTTTATTTACAGTAGTTATGCCAAGATTCAAGAGGGTTCAGAAACTAGTTGATAGGATTAACCTTGTAACTAGAGAAATTTTGACTGGTATGATGGTAATTCGTGCCTTTAGTACAGAAAGACATGAAGAAAAAAGATTCGATAAAGCAAATAATGATTTAACCAAGAATAATTTATTTGTCAATAGAACTATGGCTTTAATGATGCCAACTATGATGTTGATTATGAATGGAATTACTATTTTAATAGTATGGAATGGATCACATAGCATTGATGCAGGAACCATGCAAGTTGGAGATATGATGGCATTTATTCAATATACAATGCAAATTATAATGGCATTCTTAATGATATCTATGGTTTCAGTGATGTTACCTCGTGCTACAGTTTCAGCTGGGCGTATAGATGAAGTATTATCCACTGAATATGTAGTTAAGGATCCTGTAGCTCCAATAAAACTTGAAGAAGATAAAAAGGGATTTCTTAAATTTAATAATGTTTCCTTTAAGTATCCAAATGCTGAAGAAAATGTTCTAAGTAATATAACTTTTACTGCTATGCCTGGAGAGACTACCGCATTTATTGGTAGTACAGGAAGCGGTAAATCCACCCTTATTAATCTTGTACCGAGATTTTATGATGTGACTGAGGGAGAAATACTTTTAGATGGAATTGACATTAGAAAAGTAAGTCAACATGATTTAAGAGAAAAGATAGGTTATGTACCTCAAAAAGGAGTGCTATTCTCTGGTACCATTGAAAGTAACTTAAAATATTCAGGTAAAAGTATTACAGACGAAAATATGATAAAGGCTGCAGAGATTGCACAAGCCACTGACTTTATTAAAGGTACTAAGGAGAGTTATAATACTGAAATATCTCAAGGGGGTACTAATGTTTCAGGAGGCCAAAAACAAAGACTTTCTATTGCAAGAGCTATTGCTAAAAAACCAGAGGTATATATTTTTGATGATAGTTTCTCAGCTTTAGATTTTAAGACTGATGCGGCATTACGAAAAGCCCTTAAAAAAGAAACATTAAATAGTACAGTTCTAATTGTAGCTCAAAGAATAAGTACTATTCTACATGCAGAACAGATAATAGTTTTAGAGGAAGGTAGAATTGCAGGTATTGGAACTCACAATGAGTTAATGAAAACTTGTGATGTGTATAAACAAATAGCACTATCTCAACTTTCAAAGGAGGAGTTAGCTAATGAGTAAGGAGCAAAATATGAAAAAAGGACCTATGGGTGGTGGAGGACCTATGGGACGTGGACCAATGGGAGGTGCTGGAGAAAAAGCTAAAAACTTTAAGGGCACCATGAAAAAGCTTATTAGTTATCTTAAACCTTTTACTGCATCCATAATAATTGTTATAATATTTGCCGTTGGAAGTGCTGCTTTTTCTATTATTGGACCTAAGGTTTTAGGTAAAGCTACCACTAACATTTTTAAGGGACTTGTAGGTAAGATAACAGGTTCAGGAGTAGGCATAGACTTTGAATATATAGGAAGAATTTTATTAATACTTTTGATTTTATATATAATTAGTACATTATTCTCTTTTGTACAAGGTTTTATAATGTCAGGAGTTACTCAAAAGGTTTCATATAATCTTAGAAAAGAGATTTCTGAAAAAATTAATAGAATGCCTCTTAAATATTTTGATAATAAGACTCATGGTGAAGTTTTATCACGGGTAACAAATGATGTAGATACCGTAAGTCAAAACTTAAACCAAAGTATGACTCAAGTTATAACTTCAATTACTACATTAATTGGAGTACTAATAATGATGATTTCAATAAGCGGTATCATGACAGGGGCAACTCTCCTTATATTGCCAATATCTATGTTTTTAATATCGGTAGTAGTTAAGAAATCTCAAAAACACTTTAGAAATCAACAGAAATATTTAGGAAATGTTAATGGTCAAGTAGAAGAGGTTTATGGAGGTCATAATATAGTTAAGGCCTTTAATGGAGAAGAAGAGGCAATTAGAGAATTTAATAAGTTAAATGATAAATTATACGACTCGGCTTGGAAGTCTCAATTTTTATCTGGAATGATGATGCCTATTATGACCTTTGTGGGAAACTTAGGCTATGTAGTAGTGTCTATTTTAGGTGGATGGCTGGCTATTAAGAAAACTATTGAAGTTGGAGATATTCAATCCTTCATTCAATATGTAAGATCTTTTAATCAACCAATAGCTCAGTCAGCTCAGATAGCAAATCTAATGCAATCTACAGCAGCGGCTGCAGAAAGAGTTTTTGAATTCTTAGCAGAAGAAGAGGAAGTGCAATTTGCAGAAAACCCTATTAAAATAAAAAATCTGTTATTGTCAGAAGATGAGGGAGAAGAAATTCAAGGTGAAGTAAACTTTGAAAATGTTCACTTTGGGTATAAAGAAGATAAGATTATTATCAATGATTTTTCAGCACATGTAAAACCAGGACAGAAGGTTGCTATAGTTGGACCTACTGGAGCAGGAAAAACTACCATGGTTAAATTGCTTATGAGATTTTACGATGTGAATAGTGGAGCTATCTTAATAGATGGTCATAATATTCAAGATTTCAACCGTCAAGATTTACGTAGTATATTTGGTATGGTACTTCAAGATACTTGGTTATTTAATGGCTCTATTAAGGAAAATATCAGATATGGTAGATTAAATGCCAATGATGATGAAGTTATTGCTGCAGCTAAGGCTGCCAATGTGGATCACTTTGTAAAAACTTTACCTGATGGATATGATATGATTTTAAATGAAGAAGCTAATAACGTGTCTGCAGGTCAAAAGCAATTACTTACTATAGCTCGTGCAATTCTTGCAGATCCTAAGATTCTAATTTTAGATGAAGCCACTAGTTCTGTAGATACTCGTACTGAGGTTTTAATACAAAAGGCAATGGATAATTTGATGAAGGGTAGAACTAGTTTTGTAATTGCTCATAGATTATCTACTATAAGGGATGCAGATTTAATCCTTGTAATGAAAGATGGAGATATAGTAGAACAAGGAAATCATAATGAGTTACTTGCAGCCAATGGCTTCTATGCAAACTTATATAATAGTCAATTTGAAGACATTAAAGAAGATGTAGTTTAATAACTAAATAAAAAGTAAATAGAGTTTTTTAACTAGGATAGAGTTTATTCCATCTGAAGTTTATTGACATAGTTTTTAAGAACTAGCTTAAATTAAGTAAATTAATTTGAGTTAGTTCTTTTTATTTTAGAGATAAGTATAACCTAGTATTTAGGAAATAATAATAAAGTAATTAATTAAATATATAATAAATATAAGTTCATTTAATATATAAATAATTAATAGACAAATATGAAAAAGATGATATAATTACCATTAATAAATGTGTAATATTAAATATGCTAAAAAATAATTATAGTAAACTGAATAAAATTCATGTTTATTAAATATATGGAATATTAGAAGGAGATTTATCATGAAGGCAAAACAGGTTTTAGATATAGCTCTTTCAGCAGGTGAACTACTTATTAGTAATGGATCAGAATCCTATAGAGTAGAGGAAACTATTGAAAGGATATGTAAAGCATATAATTATAAAAGTGAATGCATAACTACAGGAAAAGGAATTTTTATATCTATTTTAGATGAGGATCAAGAAAAGGTTACATCACTAAAAAAGGTTAGAAGCAAGAGTGTTGATTTATATAGCATAGAGCTAGTAAATAGTTTTTCTCGAAGCATCGAGTCAGAGAAGATTTCCTATGAGGAAGCAATGGAAAGACTAGAAGATATAAGAAAAACGCCTACTTTTAAATTACCTATTAGAGTGTTAGCTGGTGGAATGACTTGTTTTATTTATTCATTATTTTTCAACGGAACAATTTTTGCAGCCTTTATATCTGCGATTATTGGTATGATAATATATTATATGGTAGATAAGGTATCCAACGTAGGATTTTTCCAATTTTTTATCTTCTTTTTCTCAGGATTTCTTATAGCTAGTATAAGTATTTTATTTGAAAATATTATAACTATAGTGAACAAGGACAAGATTATACTAGGGTCTATTATGGTACTATTACCTGGTGTAGCCCTTACTAATGGAATAAAAGATATAATTTATGGTGATTTTACATCAGGAATTTCAAAGGTAGGTGAGGCAGTTTTAATAATTACAGCAATTGGTTCAGGAATTGGTACTGCATTAGCCTTTAGAAATTTTCTAGGAATCTTTTAGATATAATATATTTAAGTGAAAGTAGAGGCTATGTTATGATTAGACAAATTGTTTTAGCGTTTTTTGGAAGTGTATTTCCGGCCATATTATTTAATATAGATAGAAAAAAATTAGTTTGGGCTGGGATTTCAGGAACTCTTGCATGGATAAGCTATTTAATAGTGTTCAACTATGGAGGAAGTGTAATTATTGCTACTTTCATGGGGGCATTTGTAGTAGGAGTTTATAGTGAAGTAATGGCAAGAAGGTTAAAGGCTCCAAGTATGCAGTTTTCAATACCAGGAATATTCCCGTTAGTACCAGGAGTTATGGCCTATAACACAGTATTATATATAGTAGCTCAAAATTATGACCTTGCTTATAGCAGTGCAATGAAAACTATTATAGTAGGTGGAGCTATTGCCTTTGGAATGATGTTATCTTCAACTACTTATAAATTTTTTAGCAAAATTCAAAGAGATATAGAAACAAAGAAAACAGCATAAAATAAAATAAAATATTAGGCTATGTTTTAAACTGTTGTTAAAACATAGCCTATATTTAAATTAAGTTTAAATTTATACTTAATTATTGAGCCTTCTTTTCGTTTTCCTTGTTATTTTCAGGGTTACACTTATTATCACACTCTGGTTTTCTCATATGTTTTCCAGGAGTCTTTGTATTTTGTTTTTTCTCATCAGTTTCGTTTAGAGTTGGTTTCTTTTCATCTTCTTTAGGAGCTTTTTCATTCTCAGGCTTAGACTCACTTATAGTTTGCTTCTTTTCATCAGGTTTTTTTGTCTTTTCTTCTTCCTCAATCATAGTTGGTTTCTTTTCCTCAGTGGGTTTTTCATCCTTAGATTTTTCTGATGGAGTCTCTATAGTAGTCATTTTTTCACTATTAGAATCCATTGATATATTATCATATCCAAAGGCTACAGTAGAAGAAGTCATGATGGCACCAACTAATGTTAGCATAATTAAAGATTTTTTCATTGTAATACACCGTCCTTTTAAAGTATTTACTTAAATTCTTAAGTATGAGTATATTTGATGAGAACAACAAGAATAAGGATAAGCTATTGAAAAATAAAAGGTTTAAGAAAACTCGACTTTAGTTTATCCTTAGAAAGAAAAAATATGTTATTAAAAATTTTCCATTAAAAATGTGGATAATAATAAATTAAAAGTAAATTTGAAAATTATAGTTTTTATGTTATAATGAAGTTAATTTAATAATTATTTAGCTAGGGGTGCCTAATGCTGAGAGAAGCAATAATTGCTTTAACCCTTGAACCTGATGTGGATAATGCCATCGAAGGAAAGCTTTAAAAGATTTTAATAATAGCTTATTTATAAAAATGTTTATAAATATTTATTTTATGAATTCATCTAAAGGCTTACCTTGTGTAAGCCTTTATTTTTTTAGATAAGAATTAATAAAGGTTTGTAAAAAAATATGTAAGCAATTATTTTCTCCTAAAGAAAGGCGCTAAATTATTAAATTAAATAATTATTGTACTTAGGGAGGAAGAAAGTATGAATTTTACAACACAAATGGATGCCGCTAGGAAGGGCATTGTAACAAGAGAGATGGAGATTGTAGCTAAGTCAGAGAATATGGATATTCAAGAGTTAAGGGCTTTAGTAGCGGAAGGGAAGGTAGCTATACCTGCTAATAAAAATCATAAATCCCTTGTACCACAGGGAGTAGGACAAGGTCTCAAAACTAAAATAAATGTAAATTTAGGTATATCCAAAGATTGTGATGATATAGATAAAGAAATGGAAAAGGTAAAAGTTGCTTTAGATATGAAAGCAGAGGCTATTATGGACCTTTCTAATTATGGAAAAACTGCAAAGTTCAGAGAAAAGTTAGTAGAAATGTCTACAGCGATGATTGGAACAGTACCAATGTATGATGTAGTTGGCTTTTATGATAAGGAACTAAAGGATATCTCTGTAGATGAATTCTTTAAAGTAGTAGAAAAGCATGCACAGGATGGAGTAGATTTTGTAACTATCCATGCAGGACTAAACAGGGAAACTATAAATACTTTTAAAAGAAATAAGAGGATTACTAATATAGTTTCAAGGGGAGGATCTCTTTTGTTTGCTTGGATGGAATTAAATCAGAGAGAAAATCCATTCTATGAGTATTTTGATAGATTATTAGATATATGTGAAAAATATGATTTAACTTTAAGTTTAGGAGACGCATGTAGACCAGGTTCGATAGCTGATGCCACAGATGCTTCACAAATTAAGGAGCTTATGGTATTAGGTGAGCTTACAAAAAGAGCTTGGGAGAGAAATGTACAAGTTATAATTGAAGGTCCAGGGCACATGGCTATAAATGAAATAGAAGCTAATATGTTACTTCAAAAAAGACTTTGTCACGGAGCACCATTTTATGTTTTAGGACCTTTAGTTACGGATGTAGCTCCAGGTTATGATCATATAACTTCTGCCATTGGTGGAGCTATTGCAGCAAGTTATGGAGCAGACTTTTTATGTTATGTAACTCCAGCAGAACATTTAAGACTTCCAAACCTAGATGATATGAAGGAAGGTATAGTAGCAGTAAAAATTGCAGCTCATGCAGCGGATATTGCTAAAGGAATTAAAGGTGCATCGCAGTGGGATAATGAAATGAGTAAGGCAAGACAGGAACTTGATTGGGAGAAGATGTTTACCTTAGCTTTAGATGAAGAAAAGCCAAGAAAATATAGAAAAGAATCTACACCTCATCATGAAGATAGTTGCACTATGTGTGGTAAAATGTGTTCTATGAGAAATATGAACAAGATTCTTAGTGGAAAAGATATTAACCTTTTAAGAGAAGATGATTAATAATTAATAAAAGGACACTATTAAAAATTAAGCTTTTATTGGTAGTTTAAGCTTAGTAATTTTAAGAGTGTCCTTCTTTATTATACTTTTATGTTTAATAACTTGAATAATATAATTAATAATAAAGGAATAACTGTTTTAAAGTTTAAATTATTAATATATATCTGCAGTTGCTAAGTTCACTGAATTTATTGAATTTAGCATTAATTCATCTTCTAAGGTGTTTATTAACGTAACTTTATCTCTTCCAGATTCTTTAGAGATATATAATTGTTTGTCTGCAATTTCAATCATATAGTCAGTTGATCTAAGAGAGGAAAGGTTTCCATAGACCCCACCAATACTAACAGTAATTACAGAACTCTCATTATCATGAGTAGATTTTATTTTTAAGTCCTTAACTTTACAACTTATTAGATTACCTAGGTAAATAGCTTCATCATAGGTTAAATCCTCAGCAAGATATATAAATTCTTCTCCACCGTATCTACCACAAAAATCGTGACGGGAGGTAGAAATGTCTTTTAAACATTGAGCAATACTAGCAAGACATTTATCACCATGCATATGACCCCAATAATCATTATATAATTTAAAGTTATCCACATCTATCATAAATAAAACCATATTATTTTTATTGAGTTTAGAATATTTCCATAGTCTACTAAACATTTGGTCAATGGCATGTCTATTTGAAATTTTAGTAAGAGAATCTTTCAATGCTTTAAATCGTAAATTCTTATTCTCATTTTTCATATATTGTAGCCTTTTATTTTGGGATTCTATTTCCATTTCTAGTTTTTGATTTATTATTTTAATTTGTTCTAATTCTTCAGCTTCTATAGCATGATTACATTGAATTCTTATAATTTCTAGTTTAGATTTCATAGTAGATGAAGAAACTTCTTCTTCTGAAAGGTGGTACTGCCTGTAATATTCTAAGGCTGTTTTAAAATCTCCTAATGATTCGTAGTATTTAGAAAGCTGCAAATGTATTTTACTAAGCTTATGTTTGGAATTAAGTTCCTCAGCACAATGTATAGCTTTATTTAAATATTCTATAGCATCACCAGAAGAAGTGGAAAGCTTTAAAAAACCAATGTTAAAGTATAAATCTATGATATAAAATTTGTTACTAATGGTTTCTAAGTGTTCTAAGGATTTATTATAGTACTCCATGGCTTTATCAAACTCTTTATTTTTAAAGTGAATGAAACCAATATTATTTTCTATTTCACCTAGGAGTATAAAGTTATTAAATTCAATAGCTATATCATAGCTTTCAAAAAATATTTTTAAAGCTTTATGGTAATTATTCTTCTCTAGAAGAACTTGTCCTATATTAAATAAAATAGATGCAGATAGTGAAGTATAATTAAATTTTTTAGCTTTAGCTAAAGCTTTCTCATAATATTTCAAGGCTTTATTATATTGGGTAGTTATCCTGTGAATCTCTGCCATATTATTAAGGGAACAGGTGTGAATAAAGCTATGTTTATCATCAATACACAAATCTAGAACTCTAAGACAATTTATTAAAGAATCCTCATAAAGTCCAACGTGAAAATATGCGCAACTTAAAAGATTTAAAGCTACAACAATGCCTTCCTCTTCATTTAATTCCATAAATATATCTAGAGCATGATGACCATATTCTACCCAGTTGGCAAGATTTGATAGTGATCTGTAAATTAAAGCAAAATTAATAAAGCAATAGCCCATTGCAGATTTATTATTAAACGCTTCAGCTAATTTTAATGCTTCTTTTGTTATTTCATAAGCTTTTCTAGGATCGCTATGTACAATAGTGTTTCCATCATCAATAAGTTTAAAAAGTTCTTTTGAGTTATTATCCATACTAAACAACCTACTTTTCTTAGAATAGTTTAATTATAATTTGAATTTAAACTTATAACTGATTAACCAATGAATTTTTAACCTTGCGGTTACAATAATATAATAACATAAAATTAGATGAAAAATAATAAAAAATTATATGTTACATAAAAATTACTTAGAGAATTTAAGTAATATAAGTCTAAATAAGTAATTATATGTTACATTTAATTTACTTGTTATTAGTCACAATATTTTTTTAATCTTTCAAAATCTAGAATAACTATTTTTTTAGATGTGCTTGCTAATATTCCTTGGGATTTTAACTCATTAAGAACTCTAGTAACGGTAACTCTAGAGCAGCCGATTAAATTTCCTAATCCTTCATGGGTAAGCGGGAGACTTAGTTCAATTGGATCATTACATTTAGAATAATTATTTATAGTTTGAGCAACAATTCTACAAAGAGCAGAGCAAATTTGAGCTCGTGGTGATCTCTTTAAAAGGTCTCCCATCTGAAATAAAGAAATTTGATATTTTCTTAATATACTTTGAAGAAAATACTCATAATTTTTAGGTTTATCATTTAAATAATTATATAAAGTTTCATAATCAATAAATGAGATTGAAGTATCTTCTAATGTAACTGGAGTAATGCCTATATGAGAGTGATGAAATAAACTTTCCTCCCCATATATTTCTCCTGGTATTAAAAAAAATAAAATTTTTTCAAGACCATTTTTAGTATAGATACAAACCTTCACTTTTCCTTCAGTAACTATTGAGAGTTTACCCCCAGGAAAGTAATCTATATGCTCATTTTTTTTATAATGTTTTATAATTCCTAAAGGAGCAAGTTCTTCAAGAAAAAAGGTTCTCATTTTTTCTTGTGGAATATGTTTAAAGTATTCTTCATACATATATTAAATCATCCTTTTCAATTTAATAGAGTAATAAGTAATGTTTATGTTAAATCTTAAAAAACGTCTATAGTATAATATAATTCATCATATTATAGGAATTATTTTTAAACTAAATTTTATTCATTAGTATTATTTTTGTTATTAATAGTAGATTCATTTTGTGGAGTAACAGTAGCAATAGTTGATAGGTTTGTACCTATAGCTTGAAAAAGATTTCCTAATAGATTAATTTCATCAGAAGTTCTATTTTTAGCTATATATATAGAGAGAATAGCAGCTGCTACAACTAATTCTTCGGGGTTTAGATTATAAGACATAAATTCACCTTAAGAAAATAATTATTATTTTATATATTATGCAATAGAAATAGAGATGTCAATAAATTTAAATATAATTTTAGTTTATTGCAATAAAAAATCTATCAAATAAATGATAGATTTTTCTACTTGTATTATTATAGGCTATTCATATACTTTTTCCAGTCTCCATGATGAATATAGATTGCATGGGAATTAAAGTTTTTATCATTGCCATCTACGTATTTATATACATAACAATTTTCAATAGCCTTTGTTTCAAGATTTTTGACATTTATAGTAGTTCTTATATATTCATTGATTGATATATCTTCAAAGGATCTGAATCCTTCCATTTGATCTAAGGAAACTATATCTTCATAAAAATCTTTTAGTGCCATAATTTCTCCAATAACAGTATCTTCTCCATCTAGTAAAGCAGGGTATCCCTTGTGAGGAAGATGGAAAAGCTTTCCCCTTACTTCGCCTAGAGAAGCTGGAGATACTTTACTTTTTAAGTATTTATCATAGTTAAAGAAACCTTCTCTTAAGCTTCCATATACAAATACTTTTTTTTCTTCTGTTGGGTATGTCATTAGCAGATTGTACCTCCTATAGTTTTAATGTCTTCATTTCCATTATTAACTAGGGCTTCTATACAAAGCTCAAGACATTTTGAAATATCTTGAAGATTCATATAAGGTGTATTTGGCTTTGTAACCACTTGATTTGGTATATATGGAACGTGAATAAATCCACCTTTCATATGAGAGTACTTTTTATCGATAAGATAAAGTAATCCATACATTATATGGTTACAAACAAATGTTCCAGCAGTATTAGAAATTGCAGAAGGATAGCCATTATCTACCATGTTTTTAACCATTGCTTTTATAGGTAAGTTAGAGAAATAAGCATTTTCTCCATCTTCTTTAATTTTTATATCTATTGGTTGATTTCCTTCGTTATCTTTAATTCTAGCATCATCTATATTAATAGCAACTCTCTCCGGCATAACTGCAAATCTACCACCTGCTTGTCCGATGCAAATAACTGCATCTGGGTTATGATTTTTGATAGAGCTTTCAAGGGCCTCTATTGATTTATTAAAGACAGTAGGAATTTCTACCTTTATAACTTCTACGCCAGCAATATTATTAGGAAGTAATTTTACTGCTTCAAGAGCTGGATTTATAGATTCTCCTCCAAAGGGATCAAAACCACTTATTAAAACTTTCATATATATATTTAATGAAGCATTAGCTTCATTAAAATTCACCTCCTTTAGTTATATCTTATATAAACTTTTAAAATGCTAAGAAATACATTAAAACTATGTGTGCTATTAGTAATGTCATAGCCACAGGAAATTGGCGTTTAATAATTGCATTTTTGTCGTCAATTTCTAGAAGAGCTGCAGGCATAATATTAAAATTAGCTCCCATTGGTGACATTAGTGTTCCACAATATCCAGCAGTAAGAGCTAAGGCACCAGCAACTACTGGATTAGCCCCCTGTGCAAATACAAATGGAATTCCAATACCAGCAGTGATAACTGCAAATGCAGCAAAGGCATTTCCCATAATCATTGTAAAGATAGCCATACCAATGCAGTAAGCAGCTACTCCAATTAAAAGATTTCCTTCAGGTATGAAGCTTGATATACCATTAGCAATAACAGTACCAACTCCAGCAGCTGTAAATAGTGAGCCTAATGCAGTAAGAAGTTGAGGCAAGATACTTACAGGTCCAACAGAGTCAATCATTCTAGCTCCATCCTCTAAAATGAACTTTGGATTAGCTTTTGTGATAATTAAGGTTGCAATAGTTGCTATCACAGCAGCTATACCAATAGCAGCTGTTCCGCTAATAGAGGTAAATTGTGCTATTCCTAGAGCTACAATTGCGATTACTAGAGGTGGTAAGAAAACTTTATTTTTAAGTTTTCCAGATTGAGTTTTAGCAAACTCTCCATCGAGGGGTTTGGTAGGTAGCATTTTAACTTGCTTAGAAACGGTCAAGCAACCTAAGGCTATTATTAAAATCCCAACTATATTAGCTGGGATATAAGGTCCAGCTATGAATATAATACCTAGAATTGACCAAAATATTGAAGTACCAATTCTAGCTTTATGATCTTTATTTGTAAATGTATAAACTGATAGGGAAATCATTAGGAAGCCCACTAAGGCATAAAAGATTTCCAATAAAAAATTTGATAGTGCTGCCATATCCATAATCGATTCCTCCTTTAATTATCTTTTTTAGAATATTTCTTAATTAATGATTTATCTAATAAATGATTTTGTACTAATACCATTATAAATAGTATTACAGCTATTGGGATAGAAGCTTTAGCTACATCAAGAGCATCTACTACATAGCCTTGTTCCTGAAGTGTACTGGTTATTAGAAGTACTCCTGAGCTAGCCATAAATAAGTTTTGTCCAAAGAAGTTACCATAGTTGTCCATAGCTGCAGAAGAAGCCTTAATTCTATCCTCATCTTCCTTATCAATTTCTCCAAAGTTACTAACGGCAGCACCTTGTGCCATAGGGTTAACAAGAGGTCTAACAAATTGAGGATGTCCACTCATTCTAATAGAAAGGGCAGCTGCCACTTGTCTAACTAGGGCATAGACACTTAATAGCTTTCCAGCAGAAAGAGATTTAGCATTACTTATAAGAGTTGCAGCTCTTTCTTTAAGTCCATATCTTTCACACATACCAATTACAGGTAATGTTAATATGAATAATGTTATGGCTCTTTGAGATACAAAAGTTTGTCCTAGAGTAGTCAATATTTCGTTAATACTCAAACCAGCAACGAGCCCTGTTAAAACCCCCGCAGAAAGAACCACAGCAATAGTATCGAGTTTTAACGTAAAACCAATGATAACAATTATAATACCGATTAATTTGATCATTATTATCCTTCCTCCCATGAATTTATATAATTTTTTAAAATTATACACTATTATGAAAAGTAAATATGTATACAGGTATACAAAGAACGGATAAATATTAGGTATAGATGAAGTTGATTGGATAAAAATAAAATTTAATCATTATGCATCAATAACTATTTTTATCCATATTGTATTAGTAGTTGTAGTATGATAATATTAGTCTAGTAAAATGGAATAATTAATATTTATAGCATATTTTTAGGGAGATGATAAGAGTATGGGAAAAATTATACTTACCATAGTAATAACAGTATTGATGCTCCTATTTGCAATTTTCTATTTTGGAGGTATCATATTTGTTACTTTTGCAGAAGGAATAAAGTTATTGCCAATAATTTTGCTTTTAATTGCCATAGGTATAGCAGGAGCAATTATTTATAATATGATAGAAAGAATAAAAGAAATAAAAGGGGGAGACGAAAATGATATTAGTAAATACTAATTACATTGCAGGAAAAGAGTTAGAAATGTTAGGAATGGTTAAAGGGTCAGTGGTGTGGTCTAAAAATATAGGTAAGGACATTCTTAGTGGTCTTAAAACCGTTGTAGGTGGGGAGATAAAAGGCTATACAGAAATGATGAATGAAGCTAGAGCCATATCTACAAAGCGTATGGCTGACGAAGCAGAAACTATGGGTGCTGATGCTATAGTAAATATAAGGTATGCAACAAGCTCAATAATGAATGGTACATCTGAAGTTATTTGTTATGGAACTGCAGTAAAATTTAAATAAAATTATCTGAGATAGACTGAGTCAAATAAAAAATTTTGACTCAGTCTTTATTATTTATTGCAAAAATAATGTTTTAATACGACCTTTAAAGAAGGACTACTAATATTCCTATAGCTTGTATATTATAATAATGTAATTTTAAATAGAGGCTAGAAATAAAAAGTTTAAATCTTTTTGTATAAATAAGCGTATATAAATAAAGGATATTTCTTAAGATATAGGTATTAAGATTTAAAGTATGAGTAGAGAGTTAATACGTTCTTATATAACGATCTTCACTAAAGTACAACGACTTCTAAGTATCAAAAATACTGATACTAAGAAGTCTGTTAGTAAGCTTCAGTGGGAGAAAACTCCATCTTAAGCAAAGAACTCTATTTATATGAAATATGGAGGTATATATATGAAAAAGAATAAATTTAAATTGTTATGTAGTACTTTAGTTTTAACTACGGTGGTACTTTTTTCAGGGTGTAATAATATAAATGCAGGTGAAAGTGAAAAAGAGGAGGAAACTGTTGAAGTAGGAAATACAGAAAATCAAGATAATGATGAAGTTTCAGCAAGCACAGAAGATAAAGGGGGGATTATTAAAAAACCTAGTGATTCTGCGAGGGAGCTTGAGTTTAAGGATAGTTATGAAAGATCTCCATATTATAATTCAAGTAAAAAATATCCTATTATCACTATTTGCAAATCAAAAGAATGTTTAAGGGAGCATGAAGGGAAAGTAAAAGGACTTACTGTAAGTATGCTGTCATGTGTAAATGAAAACCGTGACGTAGATGCAAGCAAATATGATGATGAGTTTTTTTCTAAAAAAGCTTTAATTATTGTAACACTAGATGAATCAAGTGGATCTGTGAGGCATAAAGTAAAAAAGGTAATTAAAGAGGGCAATGAAATTTCTATAGCGATTGAGAGAATGGTTCCTGGAATTGGAACTGCAGATATGGCAGAATGGAATATATATATTGAGTTAAATACTGAAGACGTAGATGAAAATGATATAGTGAATCTTGGTTTGATTAAAGGTCTAAACTAGTTTTTAAATTTATGGTGAGCATGTAATTATATTAAGATTCATGCTCACCATTTTTTATGTAATTATTTATAGTTCATATTTCTTTTATAGTTGGAAATTATAGAAAAGGTGAATTACTTTAAAATAAATGCGCTATAAAGATGTAAAAAGGTATATAATAAAAGGTAGAGTAAATTTATTGAAAAAGGAAGAAATTTTAATTAGGAGAATTGTGAGAATGAAGTTTGATTTAGAGTTGAGAGAGATAAAGGATATATGTGGAAATGTTATTTTTAATAGAGCCATGGATATGTACCTTAGAAATAAAGTTAGAAGTATAAGGATCAATGAAAACTCTATAAATATATTATCAGTTACAGCCATAGTACAGTCAGCCTATGATGTAAATAATTATAAAACTAGTGTACTTATAAATAATAAAAATTTTAAATTATATCCCAACTGTAGTTGTGAAGCTTTTAGTCAATATCATATGTGTAAGCATGTAGGAGCTGTACTTATAAAGTTAAATAAGGAAGGTGTAAGAGGCAGGGGTATAAATATTCCTAAGTCTGGAGAAGAAGAGCTTCTTGAAACCTATAAAAGTACCTTTGACAAGGCTATTAGAGGAGTTAAGAAAGAACCTCTAAATATGGATATTACCTTAGTGGTAGAGGATGAGCACTACGGAAGTAAGAAAAAAAGTTTTTATTTAGAGTTAAAGATAGGAACTAGTAGATTATATGTGGTAAAAAATATTCGTGAACTTATGGAGTGCATGTATACAAGTGGTGGAACTATTAATTTTGGAAAAGAGCTTCAGTATAATAACACTAAATATATGTTTAAAGATAAGGATCAAGAAATCATGAATATTATAAAGGAAATTTATGATTTAAATTTAGAAGTAATGAATAGGGTATATACTAATCGTTCTGTATTCTTTAGTGGGAAAAGGGTATTTCTTTCAGAAGGACAACTTAAAAATATTCTAACCATTAAAAATGGGAAGACTATCAATTTAGATTATAAGGGAGAGCATTATAAAGATATAACTGTTTCATTAGGAAACATGCCTACTAGTTTTTATATGTTTATGAAGGGAGAAAATCTAAATATAGATATGAATGGTGAAATCTCACAGGACATTTGTGAGAATACAGGACTTTATTATTTAAATAATACTTTATATCTATTGTCTGAAAAGGAAAAAAGTGATTTTACTCCACTTCATAGAGCATTTATGAAATCAAAAAATAATACTATATCCTTTAAAAAAAGTAGTATTAATGATGTGGCAAATTTTCTTCTACCTAAATTAAAGAGTATAAGCCCCATTGTTATTAAAGATGAAAGTGTAAAGGAACTTATAAAGGAGGAGCCTTTAGTAACAGAATTTTACTTAGATAAGGATAAAGATAGAGTAACTTGTGATGTGAAGTTTAATTATGGAGAAGAAAGCTTTTATTATAATTTAGAAAATGAAAGTAAAAATATCAAAGAAGAAAATCAACAATTATTAAATGAAAAAGAAGTGGGCGTATCTGAAGATATAATTATTAGAGATTTAGTGAAGGAAAGAAAGACTATAGAGAAGCTTAATGGACTTGGATTTAAAAATATAGATAAAAGTTTTTATATTGAAAATGAAGATGAATTAGTAGAGTTTTTAACCTATGGTGTGGAGGAATTAGCTGAGGTAGGAGAGGTTTACTACTCTGATAGCTTTAAGGAGATAAAAATATTAACGCCTAAATCCTTTAATTCTAGCATTAGATTAAATGATTCAGATCTTTTAGAGTTTAATTTTAATATTGAAGGAATTTCTAAAGAAGAATTGAAGGCAACTTTAACTTCAGTTAAACAGAAGAAAAAATACTATAAACTAAAGAATGGTTCTATAATTCCACTTCAGGGAAGTGAATTTAAAGATATTTATTCTGTTATTGATAACTTTGATATATCAATTTCAAAGTTAGCTAGTGGAAGTGTAGAAATACCTAAGTATGCATCCTTATATATAGATGAAAAGATCAATAAGGGGGCATTGAATTTTGTTACAAGAAATAAAGGCTTTAAAAATCTTATAGATAATATAAAAGATGTAAAAAGTAATGAATATAAGGTTCCAGAAGAACAAGGTGAAGTATTAAGAACTTATCAAGAAATTGGATTTAAGTGGTTTAAGACCTTATCTCAATGTGGATTTGGTGGAATTCTAGGAGATGAGATGGGACTTGGTAAAACCCTTCAAGCTATAACATTTATAAATTCAGAAAAACAAGAAGGAAATTTGAGAAATAAGGCACTAATTGTATGTCCCACTTCATTAGTTTATAACTGGGTTATGGAATTTGAAAAATTTTCTAAGGGTCTAAGGATTGTAGCTGTAAGTGGAAATAAAGCAGAGCGAGAAATATTAATAGAAAACATAGAGGAGTACGATGTAATAATTACGTCTTATGCATTAATAAGAAGGGATTTTGAATATTATGAGAAGATGAAATTTGATATTTGTATTATCGATGAAGCACAATATATTAAGAATCCAACTTCTTTAAATGCAGAATCTGTGAAGTCAATTCAAGCTAAGAGTAAATTTGCTATGACAGGAACACCAATAGAGAATTCACTTACAGAACTTTGGTCTATTTTTGATTTTATAATGCCTGGATATTTAAAAACCCATGGAAAGTTTAATAAAAACTTTGAATTGCCTATAGTAAAAGAAAAGGATGATAAAGCTTTAAAGGAATTATTGAAGCTTATAAAACCATTTATTTTAAGAAGATTTAAAAGGGATGTAGCTCTTGAACTACCACCAAAGATAGAACATAAAATAGTGGTGGACATGACTTCAGAACAGAAAAAACTATACTATTCTTATGTAGATGCCTATAAAGAAGAGATGGAGCAGGAAATAAAGGAAAAAGGCTTTAACAAAAGTAGGATGAAGATACTGTCACTTATTACTAGACTTAGACAAATTTGTTGTGATCCCGCTTCCTTTATAGAAAATTATAAAGGTGATAGTGGAAAGTATCATGCTCTTTATGATATTTTAGAAGAAGCTTTAGAGAATAATCATAAGGTACTATTATTTTCTCAGTTTACTACAATTCTAGGGAGTATAAGAGAAAAGTTAAATAAAAAGGGCATAAACACTATGTATTTAGATGGTTCTGTTCCATCTAAAGATAGGATGAATTTAGTTAAAGAGTTTAATGAGGGGGAATCATCAGTATTTTTAATTTCTTTAAAGGCTGGGGGAACAGGAATTAATCTTACATCAGCTGATATGGTAATACATTTTGATCCATGGTGGAATCCAGCAGTGGAAGAACAGGCTGAAGATAGAGCTCATAGAATTGGACAAAAGAATACTGTGGAGGTAATAAAACTTATAGCCAAGGGAACTATAGAGGAGAAAATTTACAATATACAAGAAAAGAAAAAAGAAATCATAGATAAAGTAATAGATGGAGAAGAACATACGGAATTGACCTTATCTTCTATGAATGAAAAGGAACTAGAAGAGTTATTTTCATAATGAAATTCTATATGAAAAGTGTTTACTACAGCGTATTTTAAGAAGATAATTACCAATTAATTATATTTAGATAATGAAATTTTTAGCTTGTCGAAATAAGTCATTGAAAATATAAGGGATATGAAGTATAATTATATTGTGAAGAATAGTGTTTAGATATAAGGTACTTAAAGTTTACAACATGAGAATTTAAAGGTTAAGAATTATCTTAGCCATAATTATATGTTATGTAATAAATATATTAAGATGTATTTTGCAAGGTTAAGATTTTTCTAACCTTGCATTAGTACTTAAATAGACAATTTAATTTAGAAGGGAGATACTACATGGGTAGACAAAATGCACTAGGTGAAGAAAAAATCACAAAATTATTACTTAAGTTTTCTATACCAGCCATCATTGGGATGTTGGTTAACGCACTATATAATATTATAGATAGAATGTTTATAGGACACATTCCAGAGGTAGGAAATTTAGCAATTACAGGTATTGGAGTAACTATGCCAATATCAACTATTATATTAGGCTTTGGTATGTTAGTTGGAATAGGTACTGCTACTACTATTTCCATTAGATTAGGACAAAATAAGAAAGAAGAAGCAGAGAAGATTCTAGGAAATGCTTTTACTTTAATTATAATCATTAGCTTAGCTATAACAGCTATAGGATTAATCTGGGGAAAGGATATACTAAGAATGTTTGGAGCTAGTTCAAACACCCTAGTATATGCTGAAGAATACATGCAGATTATATTTATAGGTACTATATTTAACATGTTAAGTTTTGGACTTAACCATACCATAAGAGCTAGTGGAAGTCCTAATATAGCCATGGCATCTATGCTTATAGGTGCAATTACAAATATAATTCTTGACCCAATATTTATATTTACATTAGGAATGGGAGTTAAAGGAGGAGCTATAGCCACAGTAATAGCTCAAATTGCTTCAGCTATATGGGGAGTAAGTTTCTTTTTAAGGGGAAATGCTAATCTTAGAGTTAAAGTTAAAAACTTTAAGCTAGAAAAAAAGTTGATACTAGCTATATTTGCTATAGGTATGTCGCCATTTAGTATGCAAATTGCTGCAAGTATAGTTCAAGTAATATCAAACAATGCTTTAAGGAGTTATGGTGGAGATTTAGCCATAGGAGCAATGACTATAATAAGTAGCATAACTATGATAATTCTTATGCCGATTTTTGGATTAAATCAAGGAGTACAGCCTATTATTGGATATAATTATGGAGCTAAAAAATATGATAGAGTTAAGGAGGCTATAAAGTATCCTCAAATAGCAGCTTTAATTATTGCTACCATAGGATTTTTAATGGTAGAACTTATTCCAGGAGTTTTAGTAAAGTCATTTAACTCAGATCCACATCTACTTTCAATAACAAAGTATGGAATGAGAATTTTCCTTTCTATGATTATTTTTGTAGGGCCGCAGATTATAAGAACTAATTACTTCTCTTGTATTGGAAAAGCTAAGAAATCCATGTTCTTAAGTTTATTAAGACAAGTAATACTTTTAATACCATGTATTATAATTCTTCCTTTGATACCACTTCCTAATGGAGAAACTCTTGGATTAACAGGAGTATGGTTGGCGGGGCCAACTAGTGATTTTATATCTGTTATAATCACTAACTTTATCTTTAAACATGAAATAAAGAAGTTAGATAATCCTAACTCAGAAGATGGAGAAGTTATGGGAGAGGCCATTTAAGTTTCTCAACTTAGATAAATGAAAAAACTGTTAGCATAATAGTATGTTAACAGTTTTTTTATATTAAAAAGTCTTTATATTTTAATTATACGTCGTGTAGCTTTTAAACTATAGAAATACCACCTTCAACAAGAATATGTTGAGAAGTTACGTAGCTAGAAGCATCTGATGATAGATAAATAATTGTTCCATTAAGTTCACCTTTTTTACCTGGTCTTCCAGCAGGAGAAATAGCATTGTAAGCTCTAAGAAAAGGTTCATGCTTAAAAAGGGTATTTTCTGTCATCTCAGATTCAAAAAGGCCAGGACCTATAGAATTAACTGTAATATTATCTTGCATATAGCTTGCAGCCATACCCATAGTTAAGCCTCTAACAGCTGCTTTAGAAGTATTGTAGGAGTGACGGAAAAGAGAAGGATCTTTGTCTGCAATAACAGCATTTATAGAAGCTATGTTAACAATTTTACCATATTTCCTGTCTCTCATATGAGGAACTACATATTTACTCATTAAGAAAATTCCCTTAACGTTAATGTCCATAACTTTATCCCAAGCTTCAACAGACATGTTTTCAACAGAACCTGCAGTTGCAACTCCTGCGTTATTAAGAAGGATATCAATTTGTCCAAAGTGCTTAATAACTTCGTCTATTGCTGCTATAACACTTTCTTCATTAGCAACATCACATTGAACAGCTAGAGCTTTTCCACCATTATTTTCAATTTCTTTAACTACATTATCAAGTTTATCTTTTCTTCTTGCAAGTAGTGCAACACTAGCTCCATATTCAGCATAAGCTCTAGCGGCATCAGCTCCTAGTCCACTAGAAGCACCTGTAACTATAGCAACTTTACCAGTAAGATTGAATAAATTGTTCATAACATCAAATCCTTTCTAAAATATAAACATCTTGTAAATATTATCAATAAACAAATATTATTAATAGATATTTACTTGCTATAATAATATAGTAGCATAACTTCAACATATTGTAAATTAATTAATTATTTAACAAGGTGCTTTAATACTAATTTATAATTAGTATTATGCTAATCTGAGAGATTAATTGTCATGCAGTTGTAGATTTATCATACAACATATTCTATAATTTTAATATACTCTCAAGTGTAAGACATTAGTCTTGAGGAATATGAATGATTAATATTTGTAGAGCTAAAGTAGAGGAAGAAAGTATTTTAAGTAATATTGCTATAAATTCGGAAGCATA
Source organism: Clostridium sp. UBA871 (assembly GCF_002295255.1). Classification (NCBI taxonomy): domain Bacteria; kingdom Bacillati; phylum Bacillota; class Clostridia; order Eubacteriales; family Clostridiaceae; genus Clostridium; species Clostridium sp. UBA871. The sequence goes on from NZ_DBFV01000003.1 coordinate 523,480, forward strand.
TTGGGGTTATGGTGAAGAATATATGAAAAGTTATAAAAACACTTATGGTGTAAGTGAAAACTATATAAAGGAGGAGTAGAATTGAAATTAAAAAATAAAACTTTTTTAGGAATCTGCTTAATACTATTATTATGCAGTTTTAGTGGTTGTACATTGGATACAGGGAAAGCAGATGTTTATGATAATAATGAAAAAATTGCAAAAGATGGAGATAGCTATAGCTATGTAGGTAGGAATGAATCGGGTTCTAAAAATGAAATTACCGTTAAATATGGGAAGTTTTCAGGAGCAGATACAATTTGGAATATAGAATCAGAGGGACAAAGTGAAATTACCATTAAATATGATTCAAAGGTTGAAAGTGGTGATTTTAAAGGGGTTTTAATTAGTCCAGAAAAACAGGTGGAGGATATACTAGTAGGCACTAAAACTGGAGAAAGAACAATAAAATTAATAGAGGGAAAATATAGATTTAAATTTGTAGGAAATAAAGCAAAGGGAAAGATTGAAATTTCAATTAAAACTGAAGAGGATGAACAGGTTAAGATAAGAAAAGTAGATAATGACTAATATTAAATCGTTTATAAGGGACATATGAAAATAATTAAGTTAGAAATCTTAGTTAATTTCCATATAGTCCTTATTTATATTATTACAGTTATACTAACATAGAAAATTCATTATATAATTCTATTCTGATATTAAAGAAATCTTTTGTTTTATCAATGGTATTATCTTATTTACATTTTCTTTACCAGTATATATCACACGGATAACACCTTTTCCTTTACAAGCATAGATTTCGTATCCATCACTTGTTTTATGAACAATTAAAAGATCTAGCTCATCATCATGTAAAATAGGAGGCGTAGTATCATCCGTTCTTGAGTCATCACCATCCTCCCATAATTCTAAGAGTAGTTTTTGGGACATGGATTTAAATCTTACTTGATATACTTCATTATTTAGTATAGCATCATGAGATTTTAAATAGGTTGTAGTAGGATTAGTCATTATAGCCCCCATTTCAAAACTAGTATACTTTAATGGAGCAAAAAAGGTTTTTTTCAAATTGTAGTGACGTTCATAATTAACTTCCTCAGAAGTGGAAATTGGAGTTTCTTCTAAGGTTTCTGAGTTTTCTATTTCCTTTAGTCTTATAATTGCCATGGAAGTCGTATCATCAGGAATAGTTTTTTCATCATCATAACCTGTAAACAATGATGTGAAGGTTAAAACTACTAAAGTTATTGAAAGTAGAATTAGACAAGAACTAATAAAAATAGATACTATATAATTAGACTTCCAAGGTGCATTATGATCCACAGAAGTTCCTTGTAAAAGGCACTTTCTAAGTTTGCCTATATATATAATTTCAAACAATCCATTAATAAAGGTTGAAATAATTATTAATTGGGAAAGAAGTTCTAGAAAACTCATATTTACTAAAACACTAACGTATCTTTTATCAATAAACATAGGGATAACTGCATAAAATGCAAATAGAATTGCAAAAGAAATAAGAAGTTGTGTTAAAGCTTTTTTATAAAAGGGTTTTAATAGCTGTGCATATTCTTCGGGGATAATATGAACCTCTGTGGTATTGAATTCATAGGGTGATGAGAAAATATGAAAATTGTTATAGTTTGTAACATATTCCCATCCACGAGCTTTATACATTCTAATTTGTTCTTCTCCCAATTCATCCTTTTCCTTAGACATTTCTATTCTATAGTACATATCCCTAGGTTCATCTTTATTAAATTTGGCGAAATATTTCCCCATTTTTTCTATGAAAAGTCCTCTTTTAGCCATGGAATTAAGCCAGCTTTCGGTAACACCAATTTTCCAAGGAGAGCCTGGTTTAAATTTATAAACAGATTTACTCAAAATTAAATCCTCCTAAAAACATGAATAATATATTACATATTAAATAAATTATACCATTAAATTTGATAGAAGTTAATCTAAAGTTAATGAAAGTCTATTATTGTTCTTAAAAAATTATGAGTTTATGAAATGTACATTTATTATTTCAAATTTCTTAATACTTTTTTAGACAAATAAGTAAATCTGTATAATTACATTTTAATTGTATTAAACTATAATAATAAATAAGCAATCTTCATTAATTAATTTAACTAGAAAGTTGAGGTAATTATTATGAGTAAAAAATCAAATAAAAGTAGCATAAATCCTTTAGTGGCTATAGGAGCTATAGCAGGGGCAGCAACAATAGCTACTTTAGGAGCTAAAAAACTTAAGAACAAATCACAAAGTCAAGAGACGGAAATTGAATATATAGATCATTCAGGAAAACAAGTTTACTTTGTTGGAGGAGGTTTAGCTTCTTTAGCAGGAGCAGCTTATCTTGTACGAGACTGTAATTTTAAAGGCGAAAACATTCATATTATAGAGGGAATGCAAATTCTTGGTGGTAGCAATGATGGTGCTGGAGATGTACAAAATGGTTTCCTATGTCGTGGTGGTAGAATGCTAAATGAAGAAACTTATGAAAATTTTTGGGAACTATTTTCAAGCATTCCATCTTTAGATATGGTAGGTAAAAGTGTTACAGAAGAAATACTTAACTTTGACCATTTACATCCAACTCATGCTCAAGCTCGTTTAGTAGATAAGTATGGTGTAATTCAAGATGTAAAAAGCATGGGATTCAACAATGAAGATCGTATGGCTCTTGGTAAATTAATGATTACTCCAGAAGAAAGTTTAGATGATATGACTATAGAGCAATGGTTTAGTCATACCCCTCATTTCTTTGAGACTAACTTCTGGTATATGTGGCAAACAACCTTTGCTTTCCAAAAATGGTCTAGTCTGTTTGAATTAAAGCGTTATATGAATCGTATGATTTTTGAATTCTCTCGTATAGAAACACTAGAAGGAGTTACTCGTACACCATATAACCAATATGAATCTGTGATTTTACCAATAAAGGCATATCTAGATGAACATGGAGTTGATTTTAGTATAAATGCAACGGTAACAGATTTAGATTTTAGACCAGGTAATGAAATTACAGTAACAGCTATTCATGTAGAAGATGGAAATGGAGAAAGAGTTATTGAACTAAATGAAGGTGATGTTTGTATCATGACTAATGGTTGTATGACTGATAGTGCAACTTTAGGTGATCTTCATACACCGGCAGCTTTTGACCCTAGTGCTCCAATCTCAGGTGAGCTTTGGAGAAAAGTTGCTAATAAAAAACCAGGACTTGGTAATCCGGATCCTTTCTTTAATCATCCGGATGAAACTAACTGGGAAAGCTTCACTGTAACTTGTAAAGGAAATAAACTATTAAAATTAATAGAGCAGATTTCTACTAATATTCCAGGTAGTGGTGCTTTGATGACTTTTAAAGATTCTAATTGGTTAATGAGTATTGTAGTTGCAGCTCAACCACACTTTAAAGCTCAAACAATGGATACAACTATTTTCTGGGGTTATGGGTTATATACAGATAAAGTTGGAGATTATGTAAAGAAACCAATGCGAGACTGTACTGGTGAAGAAATGTTAATAGAACTTTTACATCATTTACATTTAGAAGATCAGATAGATGAAATTATGGAAGATGTGGTGAATGTTATTCCATGCATGATGCCTTATATAGATTCTCAATTCCAACCTCGTAAGATGTCTGATCGACCAAAGGTTGTACCAGAAGGATCAACTAACTTTGCTATGATTAGTCAATTCGTTGAAATACCAGAGGACATGGTATTTACTGAAGAATATTCAGTACGTGCAGCAAGAATTGCAGTATATACTTTATTCAAAGTGAAGAATAAGAAAATCTGTCCGGTAACTCCATATAAAAAGAATCCTAGGATACTAAAAGAAGCTTTAAAAACTTCTTATAGATAAACAGATTATCCATAGTTCATTAATGGTTATTATGGATAAAAACTTCCACTAAGTCAAAAAAACTAGTAGCTTCATTTGTGCTGAAGCTACTAGTTTTTTATGTTAATATATTTATATTTGAATATGGTATTAATATCCTATACAATAAAATAAAGGAATGAGACTGGGACGAGAGAATTTATTTTATATGAAAGTAGTGATACGAGTGAATGATATTATCTTAATAGCAAAGCATTATTTTAAAGGGTTATCAAAAGAAAATGGTCTAACTACCAGTAAAGTTAGAGCGTTTTCATCAAAGCTATATAAAACTATAGAAGATAAAAGTATTGATAATATTTTCAATATATGTGAACAATTACTTGATGAACATAAATGGGAATTAGGGGTTATTGCATACGATTGGGCTTATAGAGTTAGGAATCAGTATAATAATGACACATTTTTTGTATTTGAAAGTTGGTTAAAGAAGTATGTTACAGGCTGGGGAGATTGTGATGATTTTTGCACACATGCCTTTGGAGAATTATTAAGTCAAAATAATGAACTATTTAAATATGTGATAATTTGGACAAATCATCCAAGCTTTTTTGTGAGACGTGCAGCTGCTGTTATCTTAATTTATCCTATTAAAAAAGATAAGTATCATGGAATCAATCCTTACATAATTTCAGATATGCTTATGAAAGATGAACATCATCTCGTATTGAAAGGGTATGGCTGGATGCTAAAAGTGCTGTCACAGGTTGAAAAGGATAAGGTATATGAGTATTTATTAAAGAATAAAAATATTATGCCACGAGTAGCTTTTAGGTATGCTTTAGAGAAGGTTGATGAAGAAACTAGAAGAAGATTGATGATGAGTTAATATATATTACTATTATTGATAAGGTTATTATACTTAAAATATAAATTTTTAAATCATATTTTTATTTGTTGACATTATCACTAATTAGTGATAAATTTAGATTATGAAAGATATAAAGAAATTAATTAAAGAAAATAACTTAGACCTATCAACTTTAGTCGTATTTACTAGAGCAGAGCATGAAATTCATAAAAGGGAGTTTCAAACTATAAAGGAAACTGGACTTACAGTTGCTCAGTTTGGAGTTTTAGAGGCCTTATACAATAAGGGAGACTTAAAAATATATGAGTTAATAGAAAAAATATTAACTACTTCTGGTAATATAACTGTGGTTATAAAAAATTTAGAGAAGGAAGGATTAGTAAAAAAGATTATAAATCCAGAAGATAAGAGAGTTGCTATAATCTCTATAACAGATAGGGGGAAAAAAATTATTGAAGACATTTTTCCAAAGCATATTAAAAATATTAGTAGGATCTTTAGTGTTTTAACGGATGAAGAAAAAATTATATTAAAAAGTATATTAAAGAAATTTAAAAACTTGTAATGAGTTTTTATAAAAATATATCACTAATTAGTGATAAAATGGAGGTTGTTATGTTAAAGAGAATAGATAGTAATAACATGGGGAAAAGTAACTACGGATGGTTAAAAGGAAATTTTCATTTTTCTTTTGCAGAGTATTTTAAACCAACAAATATTAATTTTGGTGTGCTTAGGGTACTAAATGATGAGGTTATGAAGGCTAATTCAGGATTTGATATTCATCCTCATAATGACATGGAGATTATAACTTACATTGTAAGAGGAGAATTAACTCATGGAGACAGTATGGGCAATATTGGAAGCTTAGAGAGAGGTCAAATGCAATATATGAGTGCTGGCACAGGAGTATACCACAGTGAATTTAATCATAGCAATGAGGATTTAAGGATTCTTCAAATATGGATTATGCCTGATAAGAAAGGATATAAACCTAATTACGGAGATTATAGATTTAATTGGAGAGATAGAACCAACAATTGGCTCCACATGGTATCTGGCACTTTAAAGGATGTACCTATAAATGTTCATCAAGATATAAATGTGTATGCAACTTATTTAGAAAGGGATAAAGAGATATACTTTAATGTAAATAAAGGAAGACAGGCATACTTAGTACAAATTGAAGGTAACTCAGAAATTAATAATGTGCATTTAAATGAACAAGATGCCTTAGAAATAGTTGAAGAAAACATTAAAATTAAAGCTAATGAAAACTCACATTTAATTGTAATAGAAATGAATAAAACAGAAGCACTATATATATGATAACTACAATATAAAATTTAAGAACAAAAATAAAATTATGTCTTGTGTGATGATATATACAAGATAAAAAAGGAGAGAAAGATATGAGTAAAGTATTATACATTAAAGCAAATATTAAGAAGGATGGAGAATCAAGAACTTTTAAGGTATCGGATAGTTTTATAGAGGAGTATAAAAGTAGTAATCCTAATGATGAAATAATTACTTTAGATCTATATAAAGAAAATATAGATTTTCTAAAACCAGAGGATTTAGGAGAAATATTTGGAGCTAAAAATGAAGAAAGTAGGAAGCACCCAATTCTAAAATATGCATATCAATTTGCAGAAGCAGATAAATATGTAATTGCAGCACCAATGTGGAATTTAAGTATTCCTGCAATTTTAAAAGCTTATATAGATTATGTAAGTGTTACAGGAATAACATTTAAGTACACAGCAGAAGGGCCAGTTGGACTTTTAAAGGATAAAAAAGCTGTACACATTGTATCTAGAGGAGGAGAATATGGGGATGCACCATATGAAATGGGGGATAGATATTTAAGAACAATCCTAGGATTCTTTGGAATTCAAGATATGAAGACTATTGCTGTAGAAAGTTTAGATGTTGTTGGGGCAGATGTTGAAGGGAAAGTTGAACAAGGAATAAAAGTAGCTAAGGATACTGCCAAGTTGTTTTAAAATTATATGTGTTAAAAAGCCATAATTAGTTTTATGGCTTTTTTATATGGATTAAATATTAATAAAAAAAGAAATGTATTTACTTTATTACTCTACCATGGTAAAGTAATAAAGTAGTAGATTATAATTAAGTGGGGGGGATAAGCAAATGAGTAAAATATTAAGAAATGTAATAATCTATGGAATTATTGCAGTAATGGCATTATCAATAGCAGGATGTAACAATAAGTCACAGGATGCAATGGATAAGGAAACACTTATAATTGGTTTTGATGATACTTTTGTTCCTATGGGATTTAAAGATAATAATGGAGAAATAGTAGGTTTTGATATTGATCTTGCAAAGGAAGTATCAAAAAGAATAGGTAAACAAGTAACATTTCAGCCTATTGATTGGTCTATGAAAGAATCAGAACTTAACTCAGGAAAAATAGATCTTATATGGAATGGTTATAGTATAACCAAAGAAAGAAAAGAAAAGGTGAATTTTACAAATCCCTATCTGGAAAATAGACAAGTTATAATAACTTTAGTGAATTCAAAAATAAATAGTAAAGTTGATTTAAAAGGTATGAATGTTGGAGCACAAAATCAATCTAGTGCAGTAGATGCAATAAACAAGGAAGAGAAACTTTTAAAAACCTTTAAGGATGGTAAGGTTTATACCTTTGAAACAAATAATGAAGCATTAATGGATTTAGAAGCAAAAAGAATAGATGCTGTTGTAGCTGACGAGATTTTAGCAAGATATTATATAAACAAAAAAGGTGAAGGTAAATTTAAAATATTAAATGATGATTTTGGAGATGAATCTTATGGTGTTGGTATACGAAAAGGTGATGAAGAATTGCTTGAGAAGCTTAATGAAGCCTTTGAGGATATTAAAAAAGATGGTACAGCTAAGAAAGTTTCCGATAAGTGGTTTGGAAAAGATATAATTAAATAGGAGTGTATTTATATGAATAATTTAATTACCCTATTACCACAAGTATTCCAAGGATTAAAAGTAACCATTGAGGTATTTATATTAACCCTTGTAATTTCAATACCTCTTGGAATACTAGTTGCGCAGGGACGATTATCTAAAAATAAAATATTGAACAAAATAACAAGCGGGTACATTTTAATTATGAGAGGAACCCCTCTACTCCTACAAGTTGTATTTATATTTTTTGGTTTACCTATTATAGGGATAACCTTTAACAGATTTCCCGCTGCTATATTAGCATTTACTCTTAATTATGCAGCATATTTTGCAGAAATATTTAGGGCTGGAATAATTTCTATAGAGGAAGGACAATACGAAGGAGCTAAAGTTCTTGGCTTTTCTCAAAAATACATATTTTTTAAAATAATTCTTCCACAAGCTATTAAGAGAATACTTCCTGCTCTGGCAAATGAGACTATTACACTTGTAAAGGATACTGCCTTAGTGTATGTAGTTGGATTAGACGAACTACTAAAAGTTGGTAAAATAGCATCTAATACAGAAGCTTCTCTTATGCCCCTTTTAATAGTAGGAATGATATATTTACTTTTAATTGCATTGTTTGGTGAAATATTTAAAAAATTAGAAAAAAGGTATAGTTACTATCAATAGAGGAGGAATATTGTGCTTAGAGTAATTGGATTAGAAAAAAGTTTTGGTGATAGTAAAGTTTTAAAAGGTGTAAACCTTGAAATAAAAGAAGGTGAAATTACTGTTATAGTAGGACCCTCTGGAGGTGGAAAAACAACCTTTCTTAGGTGTATAAGTGGATTAACTAAACCTGATAAGGGTTCTATAATAATAAACAACAAGTATTTATACAAAGATGGAGAAGGGGCTCATAGAAAGGAAAAGTTGGAAATACCTATGGATGTGGGGCTAGTATTTCAAAATTTTAATTTATTCCCACATATGAATGTTGTGGAAAATATTACAGAAGCTCCAAGGGTAGTATTGGGAGTTGATATTGAAGAAGCTAAAAATAAAGCCAAAGAAATATTAGGTTTTTTAGGACTTGCAAATAAAGAAAATAGCTATCCATTTCAACTTTCAGGAGGACAAAAACAGCGAGTTGCCATAGGAAGGGCACTTGCAATGAATCCAAAACTTATATGTTTTGATGAACCAACCTCTGCCCTAGATCCAAGCATCACTGAAGAAGTAGCGAATCTTATAAAAAAATTAAGTATTGAAAAGGCCATGACAGTTTTAATTATTACTCATGATATGACTTTTGCAACTATAGTAGCAGATAGAATTTTATCCATGGATAACGGAGTATTAAAAAATGAACATATGTATATTTAAAGTGAGGATAATCTCTTTATGATGGGATTATCCTTCTTTTTGTTTATTATTAGAGGATAGTTTTATAAAAGAAATAGGAAAAGATATTAATGTCCATTAATGTTATATTATATTTTTTGCAAATAATTACTTTATTTAAATCAATGCTTAACAAAATTGTAAAGAAGAACATATTATGTATATATAGATAAAATATTTTTAACTATATAATAGAACCTATCTAATAATTGGAGGAATATTATGGAAAGTTTTTGTAGGATTTGTGATGAATTTGCTGAGATACTTGGAGCAGAAATTCTAAGTACAGAAAATAATGTTTGTACAGTAACATTTATGAGAAATATAAATGCAGAAATATTAGGAAGAAGAACAAAATCACCACTAGCTTTAGCAGCATTATTTTCTTTTGAATCTCCTGATAATAATGGTAGAACTCTTAATTTAGGTGAAACAGTTATACTTCAGAATGAAATAAATGATTTTATATCTGCGCTAAGAGCAAGAGGAATACTAGTAACTGCACTGCATAACCATTGGTTATTTGAGGATCCAAGACTTATGTATATTCATTTTGAGTCAATTGATAGGCCATTAGACTTTGCTAGAAAAGTGGCAGAAGCTCTAAGGGTATTAAGAAAACAGCATAAATAATTTTAATGGGGGCATCACAAAATAAGTAATTAAGTTATGGAGTGATGCTCCTTTTGCTATTTCAAATAAAAATAACCGAAGGTTTTGTTGGGGTTTAGCACCCAAAACATAGCATAATAAATTCAGTTTTAACGTTATTTTTTTCACGTGTAAAAAAACGAGTGAAATTATAGTCACTTTTCAACACTCCAAAAGTACCTTCAACTTGAATTGATCTATTCATTTAAAAGTGTTAAGTTAGGTGACAATAATGAAAGACTAATGTAATAGATGTAAATATGAAGTTAGTTATAAAAAACATATAATTTACTTAAAAGAAACTATAGGAGGATATAAAATGAAAAAATTAATAGGAATTATTGTAAGTATAATAATAGTAGGTGGAGTTTTATTGTTAGTAAGTTCTAACGGTATAATTAATCTAGGTTCAACAAAGTATTACGTTAAAACTGTCAGTGAATATAAGGATATAACAAGTGAGAATAGTGGAGGATACAATACGTATGAGTATAAAATAAATGGGTATGATAAAGATGGAAATGAGAAATTAATTACATTTACAACGTCAAAGATACTAAAGGTTGATAGATATTTAAAGGTATATGTTAAGGGTGAAAAAACAAAGAGTTATGAAGAAGTTGAAATAAAAGAACTACCCGATAAGGTAAAAGAAATCTATAAATTAAATTAGTTTATTATTCAATGTTTTTATTTGAGAAGGAAATTATGTTAATATAGGACTAGAGAAAACATAATTTTTAGGGGATGAAAATACAATGAACGCAATTAATCACTTTAAGACTATAACAAAACATAAGTTATTAGTTATGAAATACTGCTTTAAGGTGGGGTTATATAAACAAGGAATATTACATGATCTTTCTAAGTACTCTTGGGTAGAATTTTCAGCAGGAATAAAGTATTACAGAGGAGATGTTAGTCCTAATGGAATACAAAAGAAGGTGGAAGGATATTCTAAGTCTTGGCTTCATCATAAGGGAAGAAATAAGCATCACTTAGAATATTGGATTGATTATGGTATGAAAATACAAGATGGAATAGTTGGTATGAAAATGCCCAATAATTATGTAGTTGAAATGTTTATTGACAGAATTTGCGCTTGTATGAATTATGAAAAAGAGAAGTATAAAGATAATTCGGCTTTAATATATTATGAAAGGGGTAAGGATTATCAAATTATTCATGAGGACAGTAGGGAATTATTAGAGCTTTTACTTAATAAGTTAGCAAGTGAAGGTGAACAGATAACTCTAGATTATATAAAAAAACAGATTTTAAAATAACATAATAAAGCCATCTGAAAAGAGAAATTACTCCTTTTAGATGGCTTTAATTTTTTAGTTTTTAAATTTTGTACCCTTAGGATAGATTATTTCTATACTACCATCACTGCTACCAGTCATGTGACCTGGATTACCTTTAAAGAGGGTTTTCCCTTTAAAGCAATCAAATTGAGACATTGTACCATAGGAGCTAAGAAGAATAACCTTTTGGTTTTCGTCATAAGTATAGTTAATATATAGTTTGTTATCCTCAAGTTTTGCTGTAACTATAGGGTTTTTGAAATAATTAAGATTTATATAGTCCACTTCATTGTAGGGAAGATGGTATTTTACAATAATATTTTCATAAATTTCTTCTATTGAGGAGTCGCTATAGCGAGTAGTAAAAATATTTTCTTCATCTTCATTAAATTGAGTTACTATTTCAATAGGGATATCAGTGTTAAGATTAGTTAGAGCCACTTCTATTTCTTTTTCTTCAAAATTTTTAAAGGGGTTGTCGTTAACAAAGTTTATGGAATCAGATCCCATTTCACTATTGCTATTGTATGGATAATTATGGGTAAATACACTTAAAGATATCACAATGATAAAACAGAAAAGGGCAATTCCACATAAAATAAATCTAGATTTAGTTGTATTTTTAGTCTCAGCTTTATAATATACTATAGTACTATTTATAACTACAGACAAAATAAGTAAAATTCCTAGGGTTATAGTACACTTTACAACAAATATGCCAAGAAAAGGTTCTTTAGTCCAAAAGCTAAAAAGATTTCCAATAGTAATGAACAGAGCTCCATTGTTAAAGAATGCAGCCACTACAAACATTATGAAAGTAATATAGAAATACATATGAAATTTTTTACTCAAAACATTGATTAACAAAGTCAGGGCAATTAACATGGAGCCATAGAGTAAATTAACTATAAAACCAGAGATTAAGAAAGGTAAATTTATAGGATAAGCAAAAGATATATTAGAATTTAAACTTCCAATTAATGCCCAAATGTTATATTGAATTAGGTATAAAAGTAAAGAAGTTACTGACACTTTTAATAGAGTAATGTAGTTAAACAGAGCATAAGACATAAATCTTGTTTTATTATCCTGGGGAAAAGCTTGATGTTGATTATTGAAGGAGTTATACCACAATAAAGTTCCGATGCTTATACTAATTGCTAGGAAAAGACCATTAGTGGTATAGGTCTGTAGACTGTAGGTAGTTACATCTTTAGAATAAGTGAAAATATCCATAAGAGTTGCAATTAAATCAATTGCAAAAAAGGATGCAAGTAGTATATAAATTATCCAAAGTGCCTTTTTATGCTCTTTTGAGCGTATTTTATATAGATTATTAATATTTTTTAATTGTCTTTTATCCATAACTCCTCCATGCCTCCATTATAATTATTTTCAGTCAGATAAATATATAGCTCTTCTGGACTAATTCTTGAAATATTCAAATTGTTAGTTGATATCTCTATCTCTAAAGATTCTGTAATTAAGCCTTCTATTATTGAAAAGGAGGTTATGTTACTAAAATCTTTATATAGTACTTTTTTATCTTTAATGAAATTTACTAAATTATCAGGATTTCCATCTACTCTATAGGCAGACTCCTTTATAGTATCCATAGCTTCATATAAAACTAAAGACCCATTATTAATTATTATTAGTTCTGAAAGAATATTTTCCAACTCTGATAAAATATGGCTAGAAATAATTATAGTTCGTGGATGTTCTATATAATCTCGTAGTATGATATCATAAACAGATTTACGAGTTTTAATATCCATGCCTAAAATTGGTTCATCAAACATGGTAACCTTGGCACGACAGGAAATACCACATATAAAGTTAAATAAACTTCTCATACCTTGAGATAAATTTTTATACTTAATTTTCATTTTAAGATTAAAATGTTTCAAAAGGTTTTCTGCAAACTTAAGGTCAAAGTTAGGGTACATCATATTATAACACTCAACAATTCTACCTAGACATAAGTTAGATTCATAGGACATATTATGATAGCTATATACAATTTCCTCTAATACCGATAAATTATCCATGGGTTCTTCACCTAAAACCATTAATTCTCCTTCGGTTTTCTCAATTAGACCTGCACATAGTTTCATAAAAGTAGTTTTACCTGAGCCATTACTACCGATTAAACCTATGAGTTGATTTTCATTAATTTCTACAGATAGATTATCTATAGCCACCTTAGATTTATATCTTTTAAAAAGATTTCTAGCTATAATGCAAGAAGTCATATTATTTATCCTCCTTATAGTGTTTTTCTATAGTTTCAAGTACATAATCTTCAGATAAGTCTAATTTTTTTGCTGTATTGACTAGATCTCTTACCAGTTTTTCAAAGGTTTCATTTTTCCTTCTATTCATAATTTTTTTCTTTGCATTGGGAGTTATAATCATAGCTAATCCTCTTTGTTTTTCAAGAATACCTCTTCCTACTAATAAATTAATTCCCTTAGCTGCAGTAGCAGGGTTAACTGTAAGCTCTTTGGCAATTACTAATTGAGAATAGCAAGTACCACTTTCTTCTAAAGTTCCACTAAGAATATCATCTTCAATAGCATTTGCAATTTGAACATATATAGGAACTAGGCTATTTACATCTATTTTCAAGGGTAAACCTCCTTTGTTTCAGGAACTACATTACATGAGTAATGTAGTATTGTACTTTTAGTATATTATCATTAGGAATTAATGTCAATTCTTTTAAAAAAAATAATTAAAATATAAAACGATAATATTTTTATAATATAAATTCAAAACTTATAAAAATGAACATAGAATGAACAAAAATGTGAATATACAGGTGTAATACTGAGAATTAATAAGAAATAAGGGGGAAAAAGGGGAAAAAGAGCGAATATGATACTTTATTTTTTTGTGATTTTATAGTAATATAATTATAGAATATCGATAAATATTGACTCTCAAAGTCAAAATTTGTTGGATTTATATCTAAAATCTTAAAGTACATAGGACAAGTTATTATTTATACGTGTAAAGAAAGTTATGAGTATAATATACAATATAAAATTATTATGAAATAAATAAAGAAATTGATAAGATGGGGAAATGCTGGAAATTATAGAATTTATGCCGTGAAATGGCTAAAAATTTTTTCGTAGGTCTGAAAACGTTTAAAGAACGATGAGGACTAGAATCTTAAATTAAAGCATAAAAATTCTTAATTCATAGGATAATTATACAAAAATACATGAATGTTTCTCATTATTTCATAAAAGTGTGTATATTTAAGAGCATGTTACTAATATAAAATCTTTATTGGCTTATGAATAAAATATTAACTATGTGCTTAAAGTAGATATAAATAATTTAAGCTACTATATGTGGCAAGCACTAATACTAAATTATTGGAGGGATTTACATGGCAAAGAATAAAAGGAAATTATCATTTCCAACTGCTTTTACAGTATTAATTATAGTATTGCTTTTAGCAGCAGCGCTAACTTATGTGATACCAGCTGGTTCATATTCAAAGTTATCTTATAATGCAGATAGCACTGTGTTTGAGATTACTGCTCCCAATGGAGATATAAAAGAAATGCCTGGTACTCAAGAAACTTTAGATGAACTTAAGGTTACTGGTGACATTTCTAAATTTGAAGATGGTAGTATTAATAAACCAGTAGCTATACCAGGTACTTATGAAAAAGTTGAACAAAGTCCACAAGGTATAATTGATATAATTCTATCACCTATTAACGGAGTATATGATACTATAGATATAATTTTATTTGTATTTATTATAGGTGGAGTTATTGGAGTATTAAATAACATTGGTGCATTTAATGCAGGGATTGCAAGTCTTTCAAGATTAACTAAAGGAAAAGAATACATATTGATAGTATTTATTACTTTCTTGATTTCTCTTGGAGGTACTACTTTTGGACTGGCAGAGGAAACAATAGCTCTGTATCCAATAATGGTTCCCGTATTCTTAGCTGCAAACTATGATGTTATGGTATGTATTGCAGCAATATACATGGGTTCTTCTATAGGAAGTATGTTCTCAACAGTAAACCCATTCTCAGTAGTTATAGGTTCTAATGCTGCTGGAATAAGCTTTACAAATGGACTTAACTTCAGAATTATTGCTTTTGTTCTTGGTACTTTAATAACTATAATATATATTTTAAGATATGCTAAGAAAGTTAAAGCAGATCCAAGTAAATCATTAACATTTGCAGACAAAGAAAAAATTGAAGCTAAATTTGCTAGTCAAGGAGAAGCACCAGAATTAACTTTAAGATTCAAAATTATATTGTTAATATTCCTTTTAACCTTTGTAGTTATGATTTATGGAGTTTCTTCTTTGGATTGGTGGTTCGCAGAAATGACAGCTCTATTCTTAGTAACTGGTATAATTATTGGATTCCTATCAAAATTAGGGGAGAAAGAGTTTGTAAACCAATTCGTAACTGGAGCTGCTGATTTAATGAGTGTTGCATTAGTTATAGGGGTTGCTAGAAGTATTAACCTTGTATTAGAAAATGGTATGATTTCTGATACAATACTTAACTTCTTCTCTAATGCTATAGCAGGTATGAACGGAAATATATTTATAGTACTAATGCTTTTAATATTTATAGTACTTGGATTCTTTATTCCTTCTTCATCAGGACTGGCTGTTCTATCCATTCCCATTATGGCTCCTCTTGCAGATTCAGTTGGACTTTCAAGAGATGTTATAATTTCAGCTTATGTATACGGATTAGGATTAATTTCATTTATTACTCCAACAGGATTAATTCTTGCAACATTAGAGATGGTTGATGTAACTTATGACAAGTGGTTAAAATTTATAATGCCTCTAATGGGATATATAGCAGCATTTAGTGCAATAATGCTATTAATACAAGTTAATTTTTAATATGAAATAGTAAAACTTTATAGAATTTAAAAAAATCCCCCTAGGATAGGCTAATTATAGTCTATCCTAGGGGGTATTTATATATATGATAGTTATTTCTTTTGATTTAGCAATATAAGAAATAAAAGTTGTTATAGTTAAATATTTAACATAAATAATAATTTATAAAAAATATTAACTATAAATAGTATATTAGTTATAAGTTTCATAAAAAATAATATAATGTAATATAGCATATTGTAAAAGAAAACAAGGGATGCTACAATATGCAATAAGATGAATATATAGGGAGGGAATTTGATGAAAAAAGAAGACAGTTTTAAACCGTTCATTTCTGCTGAAAAAGTCGTACCCGAATTTACATTAACATCTATTATTTTAGGAATTTTACTGGCAGTACTTTTTGGTGGAGCCAATGCTTACTTAGGTCTTAGAGTTGGTATGACAGTATCAGCTTCAATTCCAGCAGCGGTTATCTCAATGGGAGTTATACGTGTTATTCTAAGAAAAGACTCCATTCTTGAAAACAACATAGTTCAGACAATTGGTTCTGCTGGTGAATCACTTGCAGCTGGAGCTATTTTCACATTACCAGCATTATTTATGTGGGCATCAGAATGGGGAACAGAAGCACCATCTTTACTGGAAATTGGAATTATCGCACTTTGTGGTGGTATTCTCGGTGTTTTATTTATGGTACCACTTCGTAAAGCTCTTATTGTTGAAGAACATGGAGTGCTTCCATATCCAGAAGGAACTGCTTGTGCAGAAGTTTTACTTGCTGGTGAACAGGGAGGAGCAAAATCTTCTACAGTGTTTGCAGGTCTTGGAATAGCTGCATTATACAAATTTATTGCTGATGGATTAAAGTTATTTCCAAGTGAAGTACATTATGAACTTACAGGCTATAAGGGATCTGGAGTAGGTATAGACGTACTTCCAGCACTAGCAGGAGTAGGTTATATATGTGGACCTAAGATATCTGCATACATGTTATCTGGTGGAATAGTTGCTTGGTTTGTATTAATGCCATTAATTAGTTTATTTGGCGGAGATGCAGTTATATACCCAGGTGCAGATCCTATAAGCGCTATGGATTCTTTTACAATTTGGAGTAAATATATCCGTTACATCGGTGCAGGTGCTGTTGCAATGGGGGGTATTTTAAGCTTAGTGAAGTCACTACCATTAATTGTGAAAACATTTAGGCAAGCGATGAAGAGCTACGGTAGAAGTAACACTATTAGTGACCTTAGAACAGAACAAGATTTACCTATGAAAGGTATTTTAGCAGCTTGCTTAATAATTATTATATTAATGTGGCTAGTACCTGTAATTCCTGTAAATCTAGTTGGTGCAATTATAATTGTAGTATTTGGATTCTTCTTTGCTACAGTATCTTCTAGAATGGTAGGATTAGTAGGAAGTAGTAATAACCCAGTATCAGGAATGGCAATTGGAACATTATTGTTTGCAACAATTATTTTAAAAGCTACAGGAACTATTGGACAAGAGGGTATGACTGCTGCAATCGCAATTGGTTCAATTATATGTATTATAGCAGCTATTGCTGGTGATACATCACAGGATTTAAAAACTGGTTATATCATTGGTGCAACACCTAAAAAACAACAAATCGGCGAGTTAATTGGAGTGCTAGTATCTGCCATAGCTATAGGTGGAGTGTTATACCTATTAAATAAGGCATGGGGTTATGGTTCTACAGAATTACCAGCGCCACAGGCAACATTAATGAAGATGGTAGTAGAAGGTGTAATGGAAGGAAATCTTCCTTGGGCACTAGTATTTGCAGGTGCAGGTATTGCAATTGTAATTGAGATACTAGGAATTCCAGTATTACCATTTGCTGTAGGACTTTATTTACCAATTCACTTAAGTACACCAATTATGGCTGGTGGATTAGTAAGATTATACTTTGATAAGAAGAAAAATGTTTCAGAAGAAGAAAGAGGTCAAGTTGTTGAGAATGGTATTTTATACACCTCAGGTTTAATTGCTGGTGAAGGATTAGTAGGTATTTTACTTGCAGTATTTGCAATTATCCCAATTGGAGCATCTACTCTTGGTGATGTAATTAATATTTCAGAAACTATAAGTTTAGGCAATATTGGTGGTTTAATCTTCTTCTTGTTCTTAATATTCACAATATTCAAATTCAGTGCATCTAAAAATAAGATTAGAAAATAGAAATTATTTCTTGCAATAGTCTATTAAAATAAAAAATAAGTTATCCGACCTAGGGAAAACCTAGGCCGGATATTATTTAATAGGAAGTGAATAGTCATGTTAAATAAAGAAAAAAGTGCACAGAAGGAAAATTATTTAGATTACATTCCAAAGAAAAATGAAGAATACACTTGGTCTTTAAATGAAAAAAAACTAGTAGTAGTAGATATACCTAATAAAGGACTTCATAATAGAATTGCTCAAAAATTCTTCCACAAACCTAAAGTTAGCCATATAGAGCTAGATGCCTATGGAACTTTCATATGGAATTATATCGATGGAATGAATACAATTTTTGGTATTTCGGAAGAGGTAAAGAAACACTTTGGTAAAGAAGCAGAGCCTTTACTAAACCGTTTAGTAAAATTTTTTCAAATTCTTCACGAGAATAAATTTATTCTTTACATAGGGAAGGAGAATAAATAATGCCAATTAGAATTCAAACAATTATAGGTATTTTATTATTTGCAGTAGCTACTGCTATTATATATGCATGGGGACTAAAAAAATCAGGTGCACAACAGAAGGATCTTTTACAAATCTTATATAGCAAGGGTGCCCAAAAAGTAATTAAGAAGTTAAAAACACAAAAGTTCATTACAAAATCGGAAATAGAGCAAGAAGTTTTAGGCGTTACAGCTTCCCAATTCTATAGCAGAAAAAAAGCTGTAGTCACTGACAAAAAAGAATTTACAAGAACTTTAATAGAATTTATGATGAATAAAAATCTAATCATGGAAGATGTTGATAGTAATAAAAGGGTGTATAAATTAAGATAATAAAAATAAATTAAATATAACAAAAGTGTGCACAATCATATGATTTTGCACACTTTTTCTATAACTAATTATAAAGTTTTTGGTGGTTTTCTCCAAAGAGTTTCATTTACTGCTCTTACAGTTTTAGTAAACTTTTCACAAGTAACAGAAATTTCTATTTTTTCTTCTGAAGATAACCTTTCACTAGAGAATAATCTCTTTATTCCATAGCCAAAGCCTAAGGTTCCAAAGCCGAACTGCATTTCTGGAATTCTGCCCTTGCTTAGATTCATATCCATAGGTTTTTGATTTTTTAGTATATCTTGCTTAGTTTCGGCAGGATGTTTATCCCAGAAGTACTTATATTCAGGGTTTAATTTATATGCAGTTTCATGAACTTCCTTAAATAAAGTGAACTTTACATAAATATTATTCATGGCATTTTCTAATCTTTTTCTTGCTTTTGCATTTGCTTTTTCAATCTTTTTTTCCTTTGACATTAAAATTCCTCCAAAATCACTATATGTATATAATAATTACTATTCAAACAAATAATAAGGTATAAATATCATTATATATAGAATTCTATACAAATGCAAACTTTTACACAGTCATGTGAAGAATTATGTGCTACAACGGTTGACGCAGTAATTGATTAAAGTTAGTCTATCAAATTAAAGATATAGTAAGAATAAAAAAATGTATGAAGTTTTATAGATTTACAACATATTTATGAAAATATATTATTTGACATTGGATATAATAAATTTTATAATTAAAGTGAAAATATAATTAAATAAATTCATATATATGAATTTATTTTTAAGAGTATAAATTTTATTTATCAATGTGAGTTGAGGTGATATGTTGAACTTGCCAAAGATTATTAATATTCAAAAGTATTCTATCCATGATGGGAATGGAATTCGTACCACCATTTTTTTCAAGGGATGTCCACTATCTTGTCTATGGTGTCATAATCCAGAAAGTCAAAATTATAGTGAAGAACTTATGTACAATGAAGAAAAATGTACAGGGTGTATGGCATGTATAGATAGTTGTCCTCAAAGGGCAATTTCAAAGGAAGAAAAATGCGTTGTTACAGATAAAATCAAGTGTGATCTTTGTAAGGAATGTATTGACTATTGTGTAAATAATGCTCGTGAAATTGTGGGGAAAGAATATACAGTAGCACAGCTTGTTAAGGAAGCAGAAAAAGATAGAATGTTTTATGAGGAATCAAGTGGAGGGATTACATTATCTGGCGGAGAGGTTATGACTCAAAACATGGACTATATAGAAGAATTATTAAAAAAATTGAAGAAAAAGGGATATAACATTGCCATTGATACTTGTGGTCAAGCTCCCTACGAAAATTATAATAGAATACTTAAGTATGTAGATACTTTTTTATATGATATAAAACTTATGGATAATGAAAAGCATATAAAATATATAGGAAAGTCTAATAATCTTATTCTTGAAAACTTAAAAAAGTTAAGTGAAGCTGGAGCAAATATCAATATAAGGATACCCTTGGTAGAAGGGGTTAATGCAGATGATGAATCTATAGAAGAATTAATAAAATTTTTAAAGAATAATATAAATGTACATAAGATAAATTTACTTCCTTATCATAATACAGGGAAGAGCAAATATGAAAGACTTCAAAAGGTCTATGAAGGAGTTAACTTTGAAGCACCTAGTAAGGAAAGAATGGAGACTGTAAAGGGGAAATTTGAAAAGGCTGGATTTATAAATATAAAAATAGGAGGTTAATTCATGGAAAGAGGCATGAATGAAAGAATAAAAAAATTAAGGACTCAAAGTGTAAACACTGTTCCTCATATATATATGGAGAGAGCTAAGCTAATGACTGAGGCCTATAAGAAGTATGAAGGTTCTGTATCAATTCCAGAAATGAGAGCTTTAGCATTTAAGTATTTTATGGAGAACAAAACTTTATGCATTAATGATGGGGAACTTATAGTTGGAGAAAAAGGAGATGGACCACAGGCAGCTCCAACATTTCCAGAACTATGTTGTCATACCCTTGAAGATATGCACATAATGAATGATAGAGAATTAATTTGCTTTAAAGTAAATGAAGAGGATTTAAAAACTCAGGAAGAAGAAATTATTCCTTACTGGGAAAAAAGATCTATTAGAAATAAAATTATAAATGCCATGAGTGATAAGTGGAAGTCGTGTTATGAAAGTGGAATTTTTACTGAGTTCATGGAGCAAAGAGGTCCAGGGCATACAGTAGGCTCTGAAAATATATACAAAAAAGGATTCTTAGATTATAAAAATGAAATTAAGGAAGCTATATGTAAATTGGATTTTTTAAATGACAAAGAAGCATTTTCAAAAAGAGAGCAACTAAATGCTATGAGTATTAGCTGTGATGCTATTATGATTCTAGGGGAGAGATATGCTAAATATGCTAGAGATCTAGCTAGCAAAGAAATAGATGAGAAAAGAAAAAAGGAGCTACTTCAAATTGCAGCGAACTGTGAAGTAGTACCAGCCCATGCTCCAAGGACTTACTGGCAGGCAATACAGATGTATTGGTTTGTTCATTTAGGAGTAACTACAGAATTAAATCCTTGGGATGCATATAGTCCAGGAAGACTTGATCAACACTTAAATCCTTTCTATGAAAGAGATGCAGAGGAAGGTATTTTAGATGAAGATAAGGCTAAGGAACTTTTGGAATGTCTATGGATTAAGTTTAATAATCAACCATCACCTCCAAAGGTAGGAGTAACCTTAAAGGAAAGTGGTACCTACACTGACTTTGCTAACATTAACACTGGTGGAATTACACCTGAAGGGCAAGATGGAGTAAATGATATAAGCTATTTAATCCTAGATTGCATGGATGAAATGCAGCTGCTTCAGCCAAGCTCAAATGTACAAATCAGTAAAAAAACCCCTAAGAGATTCCTGAAAAGAGCTTGTGAAATCTCTAGAGAGGGATGGGGTCAACCTGCCTTTTATAATACAGAGGCCATTGTACAAGAACTTCTTAATGCAGGTAAATCCATAGAGGATGCAAGAAGAGGTGGTACTAGTGGATGTGTTGAAACTGGAGCATTTGGAAATGAAGCCTATATTTTAACAGGATACTTTAACCTACCGAAGATATTAGAATTAACATTATTTAATGGATATGATAAAGTAAGTGGTAAGCAACTAGGATTAGAATTAGGATATGCTAAGGAATTTAAAAACTATGAAGAGTTATTTAGTGCTTATAAAAAACAAATAGAGTATTTTGCAGATATAAAAATAGAAGGAAGTAATATCATTGAAAAAATATATGCAGATTATATGCCTGCACCTTTTCTTTCAATTATAACTAATGATTGCATAAGAAAAGGAAAAGACTACAATGCAGGAGGAGCTCGTTACAATACTAACTATATACAAGGGGTTGGTATAGGAACTATTACTGATTCTCTAGCTGCTATAAAATATAATGTCTATGATAAAAAGAAATTTACCATGGAAAAATTGATAGAAGCCATAGAAAATAACTTTAAAGGCAATGAGATAATTGCAAATCTAGTTAGAAATAAAACTCCCAAATACGGTAATGACGATGATTATGCTGATGAAATCATGACATCAGTATTTGATGCGTATAATAAAATAATAACTGGTAGACCAAATGTTAAAGGCGGATGTTATAGAATCAATATGCTACCGACTACTTGCCATGTTTACTTTGGAGAAGTGATGATAGCTAGTCCAAATGGTCGTCTTGCTCATAAACCAGTATCAGAAGGGATATCACCTGAAAAGGGAGCAGATACTAATGGACCAACGGCGGTTATAAAATCAGCCTCTAAGATGGATCATCTAAGAACTGGAGGAACTCTTCTAAATCAAAAATTCACCCCAAGTGTAGTAGCAGGAGAAGAAGGACTAGACCACATGGCTAACTTAGTAAGAGCTTATTTCAATATGGATGGCCATCATATTCAATTCAATGTAATTGATAGAGAAACTTTAATAGAAGCTCAAAAATATCCTGAAGATTATAAGGATTTAATAGTAAGAGTTGCAGGTTACAGTGACCACTTCAGAAATCTAAGCAAAGAACTTCAGGACGAAATAATAAACAGAACAGAACAGCGATTTAACTGACACTCCAAATCTATGATTTGGTTAGTGGAAGTTACTCCACCGAGTGAATGCGAGGCGGAGCATATTATAAAAATATAAATATAAAGGGGTCTTTAAAATGGGAATGAAGTTAGGATTTATTGGTTGTGGAAATATGGCAAAAGCTATGATCGGAGGAATTATTTCATCTAAGATTCTTAGTGCAGAGGAAATTATAGCTTCTGATTCATATGCTGAAGGATTAGCTAACACAAATAAGGAGCTAGGTATAAATATTACTGCTGATAATAAAGAAGTAGCAATGAATAGTCATGTGATAGTTTTATCTATAAAGCCTCAATATTATGATAATGTAATTAAAGAAATTTCATCTGTGATTAAGGATGAAACTATCATAGTAACTATAGCACCAGGTCAAAGTCTTGAAAAATTACAAGGTCAATTTGGAAGAGCTGTGAAGATAGTTAGAACTATGCCAAATACGCCAGCTCTTGTAGGAGAAGGAATCACTGGAGTGTGTAAAAATGCTTTAGTCAGTGAAGAAGAATTAAATTATATATGTAATATTTTAAGTGGCTTTGGAAAAGCAGAAGTTGTAGAGGAAAGAATGATGGATGCAGTTATGGCTGTAAGTGGAAGTTCACCGGCTTATGTATTTATGTTTATTGAAGCCATGGCAGATGCAGCGGTAATGGAAGGCATGCCAAGGGATAAAGCTTACAAGTTTGCAGCTCAAGCAGTTTATGGTAGTGCTAAGATGGTAATGGAAACAGGTAAACATCCAGGAGAATTAAAGGATATGGTATGTTCTCCAGGAGGTACGACTATAGAAGCGGTGAGAGTTTTAGAAGAAAGAGGTTTACGTAGCAGTGTCATTGAAGCTATGAAGGCATGTGTAGAAAAGGCAGGAAAAATGTAGAGTTATTAAAGTTATCCCCTGTCTATTGATATCCCCGACATGTTAAATCATTATCACTCTTTAATATGTTACAGTAGACAGTTAACCTTAAATTACAACACACAAACAATGAAAAAGAACTATAGGAAGGATATGTGTCCTTCCTATAGTTCTTTTTGAATGTTATTAGAAGTACTATTTTCTAGGTTTTATGCTAAGGTCTATAGTATAGGATAGTTCGCCCTCATCTAGGTATAAACCATGTATCATAATAGTGTAAATAGATTCGTAGTTAGGGCTTAATTTTCGTAAATAAGCATCATGATTTTCACTTTCTTCATATATACTTTTAAATTGTAAAAAATCTTCATATCTAATAACTTCCTCTCCAAAAAAGTTATTTAATGCTTTACCACTTTCATAACAATCATTAAAAGCATTTTCAGTAAGCTCAGAAAGGTCCCATCTACTACTTGTGGTATTTTTTAGAATATGGTTATTATTAGTAGTAGAAGAAATAAAGTAAAATTCATGATAAGCGTTATCTATATGGCTAAGCCATTTTTTATCATCTTCAGACTTAGAAGTAGGCTTCCACTCGCATGTAATATAGTTACAGTCTTTATCTATATTATAATAGGGTAAATTTTTACCCATTGCATCATGTATTTTTTTTTCAGTTTCTAATGTATATGATTCCATTATGTTGCTATATTTATTATAATAAATTATTGTTCCAGATATTAGAATTATAATGAAGAGTAATAATTTTTTTCTCATTATTGTACCTCATTTTTTAAAATAAATTTTTTAAGTCTTCTATATTTTTTATATTTAGATGTTATAATAAAAGTTTTACGTTTAGATTTTTTTTCTGTTTCACCATGTTCTATTCCATCAGTCTTTAGAACAATATAACCTCTTCTATTCTCTACAACTGAAAAATTTTGCATTTCAAAGTTCATAACTAAGGTAGGTCCATTATTGCTAATTTTTGTACATGTATCTAAAGTTTTAGGATTTCTCTTAGATTTTTCATTTGTTAATTTTTTCAATAGAGTGTTACCAAATATTTTTTTTAATAATGAAGGTGACTTTGTGCTCTTGCTGTAATCTTCATATTCATATGCGAATAAGATATTTTTATCGTAATCAATAGCATAGACTAAGCTTTCAGCAGGTTCATATAAATGACCATAAAATATATCTATAGGTACATGCTTGGAAACCTTAAATCCAACTATAAGTATAATAATAGCAATCAAAATTAAAACAGTAGCACTTAAAACAGCAGTACCTATAAATATGGGTTCTAAAAAGTCATTAAGGATACCTTCTTTTATATATTCATTCTTAATAAAACTTACACATATAAGCATCGCTAGCACTTCTATAGGTATCATTAATATTAGTGCCATAACCCATTCACCTATATTATCTATGTTACTATGTATATAAAACTTTTTTACCAATAAGATTCCCTCCTATATAGTTAAATTACTCCAAAAATCTTCTAGTCTTATTAGTGGAATTCTTATAAGGTGGTATAACAACCTTATCTCTATTCAAATATTTTCGTATTATATTGCCTAATCTACTACAAGAATAAAAAAAAGCCAGTAAATTTATAATAGATAAACCGGGAATAAACCCAAATTCAATATTTGCTTTTATAACTCCTAAAATAAGACACAAAACTATAAGATAAAGTGCAAGATTAGAACTTAAAAACCTATAATGAGATAATTTATGTCCTATACCAAAATAGTAATAAGAAAAGCAAATTAACCCGAAAACAATAACTATAATACAACTTACATAGGAAAATTTTTCTATATATGATGAAGAGAATATTTTTGTTATTATAAATAATATTAATGAAGATATTGTTAATCCTATTAAATATTGCAATTCTGAACTAAAACAGCAAATTTCTAATTTGCATTTTTTAAATCTAATGATTAAGGCTTTTAAGGAAGTTAAAAGTCCAATTATAACTAATATAAATAATATATTTAAAATAAGGTTATTAAAGTAATAGTGAGTTTTAAGAATTAATCCTACAGAAGAGTAAAGTTCAAAAAATAAGATGATAGAGAGTCCAATACACCCCCAAAAGCCAATAGAAAGATAGCTGAAGTCTTCTGGAGATTCTTTTTCTTTATCAGGGAATTCACAATATTCCTCTATATCTGGTAGTGAGAACTTTTCAGTTATTTCATTAATAAAGTCACCATTATAAAAAGTATCATAGATATGAAATTCCTTATAATATCTTTGGAAATAGTTAGGATTTATGGTATCTATTATTTCGTTTGCAGAGTTAGGTGATAAATCACAACAATAATTAATACCCGTAATTGAGTAAAGTTTTGAAAACGTATTATATTTGATTTTAGTAATACTCTTTAAATCAATATATTTCACATTAATAGTAAAATCTGTTCTAGTTAAATCATTTGGACTTAATTTTATTAAAATATTACCCCTTATGAAAACCTCTGTATTTTCATCAAGATGAAAGTAAGCATATTTATCTGGATTTGCAAATGACAGACAAATAAACAGAGGAACAAGACATAACCCTGCACCTAGTCCTAATGTAGGCCAGAAAATTTCTCCTTCAAAAAAATAAGTGTAAGCAAAAGGAGATATAAAACATATAAATGCAATTATTAATAAAATATTCATTGCAGGTCTTCTAACTTTTTTATCTTTAGGATATAGATAAGTATTATGAATCTCTTCTATAGCTTTTGTTTTACGAATAGAGGATTCTAAATAATTATCAGAATTGTATCTTAGATATTCACATACATCATTAAATTTAGATAAATTTTTACATATTATAGCAGTTCTTATATCAGAATGAGACATACCTACACGTTTCCCCCCAATCATAATAAAATTTTAAAAATAAAGTAAACATTCTATTTATATTGTACATCCTATTAATATATTGTCAATATTTATGCAAAAATGAAAAATAATGAAATATAAGGGAGCTAAAAAGGGTATTATTAGTTTTGAAGCATTAAAAGTTCATTGACATTATAGAATTATTTAATATCAAACAATTTATTTTTATAATTAAAGAATTGAATAATTATAATTAAGACTTTAGAAGTATTATAAATATAAAAATTTCTCATAATCATGAATTTAGCTTCACATATAAAATTCCTTTTGAATACATTAATAATGATAAACTTTTAAATGAATTAAGAAGGAGTCTTAGAATGTTAAATGATATGGATGAGAAAGTAAATTCAAATAATATTTATCCCTTTGAATTTAATAATGGACAGAATCACAAAGATGTAAAATATACAGTTACTAATGATGGATATATTATAATGTTTCTTAAAAATGAGATAATTATGGGGCTCAAAGAGACTAATAGTGTAACAACACTTAATTACGATGAAGAACAATCAAAGGAAACTAAGAATACCGAAACTATTAATTTTTTTAAGATATTACTTAAGAATTCATTGCCTGATGTTGAAATCATAGGAGAAGGTGAAGTTGAAGAAAAGAAAAATTATTTTGATTTTGATGTACCCGATGAAGAAGTTATAGATATACCTACTTATTCAAAAATAAGGTATAAAGGAATTTATCACGGTATAGATTTATGTTTCGATTTTAATAATGAGGAGCTAGACTATAAATTTATACTTCAGCAAGGAACAAATCCAGAAATTATTAATATGACTTTTGAAGGCATAGATAACATTAAATTAGATAGAGATAAAAATGCAGAAGTTAATATAAAAGAATGTAAATTATCAGTTGTAAAATCTAATGCTTATCAAAGTTATAGTGAAATAAATATAGAAGTAGCTAGTGAATTTAAGATTGAGGGAAATAGTATATATATAGATGTTGGACACTATGATAAAACTCTTCCTCTAGTTATTAAATCAGCACTGTCATACTTCACATATATGAGAGGAGAAAGTGATAGTATGGAATATATAATAGAAAATGATAGCATAGAAAACATTGAAGTAAAGGATATAACAAATTCTTCTGATATAATGTCTGATAGCCAAGGTGATTTACCAGTGGAGGAGCAAAAAGAATCCATGATTAAAGGAGAAAGCGATGACCGTGAATTGAATGTTTTGGATAGGGGTCATCATAAAAAACCAGACATTGAAGATGTTTATAATATTATTACAAATCCACGTTATGGATTAGCAGAGATAAAAAGAGAAGTTAGAGCTATAGAAAGAAATGTTAAGGAGACCATATGTAGATTAGAAGCTAGAAATAGAGAAATTCAATGTAAACTAGACTGTATAATAGCGTGTATGAATTGTAAAAGGAAATTTGCTTTAACTACTGGTAGAGTAAGAAGAGAATGTAGAATAGCTAATTTATTTATTAATATAAGAAATAATTCTAGAACCTCAGTAGAATTAGAAATACGCAGAAAAAATATATGTAATGATAGATGTAGAGTATGCATTATTAGTATAACAGTAGGGCCATGCTCATGTAGGGAAGTTATTTTCCGTAACATTCCAGATACCTATGAAGTAGAAATTAGAGGAGTTACAGAAGATGTAAGAATAAGAGTAACGGAAGTGTGTTGCGGAGATAATGGTTCTAGCAGACCAATAAGATTATGTAGAATACCTGATCCAAGTTAAAACTAATTATTTTATAATTTTAATAAAAGGCTAACTCAGAATTTTGAGTTAGCCTTTATAATTATTCTATTACTTTTAAAATAGTATCTGAAAACTTACGTTTTGGCATTGCTACTTCTTCATCATAATATCCAATAGGAATAACTGAAACAATTTCTTCTGTATCAGGGATTCCAACAATTTCAGTTACCTTTGCTTCATCAAAGATACCTAGAATAACTGTACCTAGACCTAGTTCTTTAGCTTTTAATAAGAAAATCATGTTAGATAATCCGCAATCATACATTTGCCAACCATCACCCTTAGCAGAGTCAAAGCCACCATCACGAGTATAACCAGATCTAAATTTAACTACACTAGATACTATAATAACAGGAGCACTTTTACATGAAGGTTTATTAAAGTCAGGCATTGCTTCTATTATTGCTTCCTTTACTTTAGTGTCTTTAATTGCATAGTAACGAGTTACTTGAGAATTTTTCCAAGACGGAGCATAAGCAGCGGCGTTTACTATCTCCTCTATAATATCATTACTTACTTCTTTTGAATTAAAGTTACGAATACTTCTTCTTGTTTCTATACACTTTTGAAATTCCATAATCAAACACCCTTTAATCTTTCTGTTTATATTTAGTTTTATTAGATTTAGATAAAATAATCAATCTTTTTTAAATTACCAAATCTAAGAAAAACTTAATTTCATTACCTATTATAGTATAGGATAGCAAGGCCATGCAACTAAGAAATTTTTATTAGTTTTCAGGATTTATGTTATAAAGAGCTAAATAGATATCCCTAAGTGATAACTATAGATTCTACAGTTTCAGATTTAGAGGAGTACAAGCTACTTATAACATCTTGTTCAGGTAAAAACATTTTATTTTTATGTTTTTCGATATAATCAAGGAACTGTTGAAAGTCTTGATATTTTCATTAAATATATAAATGGTTAATGTTGGAATATGTCAACTTTGATATAATAATATGGTTGAAATGAATTAAATTGGATGTTAGAATAAATCTGTAATATTGGTTAATATTTAATATACTACTTATTACTTAACAGAATGGGTATTATGGGGGGATAATTTTGAAGTTTAAAGATAGCTCAGTAAGTATAAAAAAAGTTTTAATTTTAGCTATAATTAGTATTTTTATTGGTTCTGGTCTTGGAATTGTGGGAAGTATATCAAAATATGAGTTTTCTAAAATAAATGAGAAAAATGAAGTTATACTTGCTAAAATTAATGCTCAAGAGAAGGTATTAGAAGAAAGTAAAGTATATCTAAATACCTTAGCTAGCAAAGAAACTGAACTTAAAAATAAAAAAGAAGAGATTTTAAAGGTTGAAAAAGAAGCTAAAGCAGAGAAAGAAAGATTAGAGAAAGCAGAAGCTGAAAGAATTGCAAAAGCTGAAGCAGAGGCAAAAGCAAAGGCTGAACAAGAAAAAATAGATAAAGTAGAAGATGAAAAAGTAGCATCTGCTAACACTGCAAGTCAAAATAGTGGAAACAATGGGAATTCAGTAGCAAATCAAGAACCCATAGGAGTAATGGTGTGGAGAACTGCTACAGGTAAGAAGTATCATAGAATTAATAACTGTGGTAACACAAATCCTAACAATGCCACATATATAACCAGAGAATCGGCAGAATCACAAGGGTTAACTCCATGCTCTAAGTGTTATTAGGAGGTGTAGGTTAATGGAAAACAAAGGATCATTATTTAGAAAGTTGGCCATAACATTTGTAATTATTACAGGAATTATTATAGGAGTTGCTATTGGTACAACTGGTAGAGTAACATATAATGCATCTGAATTTGATAAGCAATACGAAGAAAAGTTAAAGCTTTTAGAAGATAAATCACAGGAAGTAAATTTAATTAAGAATAAGATAACAAATTCAGAGAAATCAATTGAAGTCTTGAAATCATTTTTAAAAGAAAAAGAATAGGTTATAAAATGGAAGAATACTCGATATTCTTCTATTTTTATTTCGGACTTTTTTAATTATATAAAGTATGCGCCCTACTTAAAATAAAACCAATATGTGAACATAATAAATTACTTATTGAAAATGTAACAAATAAATAATAATATACTATATAAAGAAGCAATATGTAGTAAAATATGAATTCAAAAGGAGCAAAGTAATTATGAATATAAAAGAACTAATTTATCTTATACCGGCTATTCTTATTGCAGTATCTCTTCATGAATTTGCCCATGGTTATGTGTCTTATAAACTAGGAGACCCAACACCAAAGGTAACGGGACGTCTTTCACTAAATCCATTAGCACATTTGGATCCAGTAGGAACACTATGCCTTTTATTCTTTCGATTCGGATGGGCAAAACCTGTACAAGTAAACCCGTATTACTATAAGGATAAAAGAAAGGGCATGGCACTGGTAGGATTAGCAGGTCCTATGATGAACTTTTTAATAGCTCTTATATGCGCTTTTGTTCATATTCAATCTTCTTAACTATACTTATATAATCAACATAGGGCTAGGCGTGTTTAATTTGATACCATTTCCACCACTAGATGGTGCTAAAATTATTGGGGCATTATTACCAGAGGAGAAATACTTTAAGTTTATGAAGTATGAAAGGTATGGTCAATTAATTATAATTGCATTATTAATGTTTAATTTTTTAGATATTCCGTTAGACATGGCAAGAAGAGGAGTAGACAGTATTATTTGGGGCATTGTGAAGCTAGTTGTATAATTTAATTACATTATAATTGAGATTAGACAAAGAAGTTTTCTGATTTTTAAATATAAAAAAGGATTCGTTGGAAGAATGTCAAATATATAAATAGGAAAAATAATTATATTAGTTTAATTAAGAGTTAAAAAGATTGTAAGTAAGTTTTGGACTTATATTTTATTGAAGGATAAGATAAAGTTATATTGAATATATGCATAGGAAACTATCTACATAGTTTCCTATTTTAAATTTTTAAAAGTTATATAGATAAAATTTTAAAATGTTAACTATTTAAATAGTTGTTGTCACTATAGGGCTTTAGAGGCTTTTGATGGTTAAATTAGTTGATAATATATAGATAAATTTTGTATTTTTGCTAAAGTTATTGACATTCCAGTAGATGTAAGGTGTTTAATATATTTATAATTAATCACATAAAGGAGACCATAGATGAAAATAAAAGATTCGGAACTGTTAACAGGATTATCAGCTAAGACAATTCGGTTTTATGAGAGTGAAGGTTTAATTTCTGTAAGAAGAAATTCAAACACATATAGGGATTATGATGAAGATAATATTAAGGAATTGAAAAGGATAAAAATTCTTAGACAATTAGAAATCCCAATTTCTAAAATAAGAGAGTTTAAAAACGGTGACTTACAATTAGAAAATATTTTAAAAGAAAAATTAGAAGAATTAAATAAAGGTGAATTAGATATTCAAAGCAAGAAATTTACTATTGAAGTTTTATTAAAGGAAGTAAAGAAAAATCCTAATGCAGATTTAGATTATTATCATGATGACTTTGAATATATTAAAAGTGAAGAATTCACTGAATTTTTAGGTGAAGTTAAGGAGCTAAGTGAAATTTCATTAACAGCTCAACTGTTTGGTACTTTAATGCTTAGTGGGCCATTATTGTGGCTTTGGCTTAATATTACTAATAAAAATTATGATTCTATAGGGCTTAATAGCATCATGGCAATATTTAGTACAGTAATATTAACTTTAACTTGGAGAAAATATTTAAAGCAACCTAATAAAAAGACTAAAGGTACAGCCTCTGTATTTTTAATTTCAATTCTTGCAATAGTTTTAACTATTTCAATTTTTGTGGGTATAGGGACGTTACAAGAAGCTATATTTGTACCAAAGAGTTATTTAATGTTTATATTTAAACCACCATATAGTTATTTTATCTTCTTCTATGAAATAGAATTAATTGCATTTTTAATATCAAGAGTGTATAAAAAAATAAAGAATATAGAGTTAAAATGGACTGTAGACTTTTGCAATTTTGTAAAGAAGAATATATTTGTAACTATTATTATAAATATTATTCTACTATATGTGTGCATTACTGGCATTACTGTGGTAACAGAAAATAAGATTACTGACTATAGTTTTTATAATCCAATGGGGACAACCTATTCCTATGAAGATATTTCTAAGGTTGAAGCTGGATTTAATGAAAAGAAGTTTGGCATTTTTCCAAAAGGAGCAGGTGAATTTTATTATACTGTATTCTTTAATGATGGTAATAAAGTAAATTTTTATCAAGCTAATAGTGAATTTGAAGACACTTATTTAGAACTTGAAATATTTGATAAGCTTCTTATGGACACAGGTAAGGCTGAAAAGACATCATCTAAAGAAAATTATGAACTATGTGACTTTGATCAAAGGTATGTAGATAGATTTTTGAGGATAATTGATAATAAGTAATTTGAAAATGTCGGAAATAATTAAGGTTTAATTATTTCCGGGGAAAGTTATTTTAGTAGTTTTGTGTAGGTATTTTTAGTCTGTTAATATTATGAAGAAAATTTAAAGGAGTTGTGTATATGTTTAGAGAAATGAGAAAAAAGGATAGAGAAGTTTTTGGTGAAGACATAGAAAAAATTTTAATTAATGGAGAATATGGAATTCTAGCAACTGTTAGTGAAAATGGCTATCCTTATACTGTGCCATTAAGTTATGTTTATCAAGATAACACTATTTATTTTCATTGTGCTAAAGAAGGGCATAAGCTTGATAATATTGAAAAAAATCACAAAGTATCCTTTTGTATTGTTACGGATACTGAAATGTTACCAGGTAAGTTTAGTACAAAATATAAAAGCATTATAGCTTTCGGAGAAGCGAAGGAACTAACTGGAGAGTTAAAGAGAGATATTTTATTTAAATTTATTGAAAAATATTCTCAAAGCTTCATAGAAGAAGGTAAAAGATATATTGAAAGAGCACAAGATAGTGCAAAAATAGTAGAAATTAAAATAGAACATATTACTGGGAAATCAAGAGGATAATAAGAATAATGAAATTAAGATTAAGAGTGTAGTCTTAATTATTAAAATGCTATGTTGAGAACAACATAGCATTTCTATTTAGCTAATATTTATTATTAAAGAAATTGAGTTGAATATACATTATATTGTAGTTGATGTTATAATTGGAATATATATTACTAATTATAGTAAATGGAGGAATAAGGTTGAAGTGTAGTGAATTAACTGAGTATATAGTAGAAAAATTAATCACTCAGAAATTAATGATAAAAGATAGATGCTTAATAGTTGGAATTGATCGACAAGGATGTTCAGGAAAATCCACTTTATCTCAAAATATTAAAGATTCTTTAATAAAGTCAGGAGTAAAAGCTGAAGTGGTTTCAATTGATGATTTCTGTAATAAAAGAGCTATACGCTATTCTGGTGAATTACCATGTTGGGAACAACACTATTATAACAACTTTGACTATATAAAATTTGAAAGAGATATTTTAAAAAAAACCAGAATAACAGGGAAAATAGAATTTAGTGATTTTGTTTTAGATACACTAGAGGATGAATATACAAAAAAATTAGATGTTTCCTTAGATAGTGAAGGGATACTCATAATTGAGGGTATATTTATATTTAAAAATGAATTTAAGAAATATTATGATTATAGTATTATGATTATAGTTGAAATAGATGAACAATTAAGGCGTGCTTCTGAAAGAGATATATTTAAGAATGTTAACTTGAAAATGTTATTAAACAAATATAATGATAGGTATGTTCCAGCATATAAATTATATGAAAAGATTTATAACCCTTATTCCTTTGTAAATTTAATTATAGATAATACTAATGTGGATATGCCTAATATAATTAAATAAAGTAAATTATCATATAAAATCATAGGAGGAAATACATGAATAAAACAGTTGTTATATACAAATCAAAATATGGTTCAACAAAAAAATATGCAGAATGGATTGCTACTGAACTTGATGCGGATATTTTTGAGGCATCTAAAATTGATGTAGCGGATATGCAAAATTATTCTACTATTATTTATGGAGGCGGTCTTTATGCAAGTGGAATACTGGGTGTTTCATTAATTACTAAAGCCTTTGATAAGCTAAAAGATAAAAATTTAGTTGTATTTACTGTAGGACTTGCTGATCCAAGTAACACTAATCAATATATCCCTGTTATTAACAAGAATCTTACAAAGGAAATGCAGGATAGGATTAAATTATATCATTTTAGAGGTGCTATTGATTATAAAAATCTTGGTTTTATCCACAAATCTATGATGGCTTTATTAAAAAAGAAAGTAAGTAAAATGCCTGAGGATAAAATGGATGATGAAGCAAAAATGATGCTTGAAACCTATGGTAAAGTAGTAGATTTTACAGATAAATCATCAATCAAGCTATTAATTGAATTTTGTAATGGATTATAGAGTATTACAAAATAATATGGTGATATGTTTATAAAGGAGCAATAGAGGAATATAACTGGAGGAGTAAAATGAAGTTAGTAACAATATGGGACAAGGTTGCCGTTGATTTTGGAAAAGTTGGACCTAAGTATTGGAATAGTTTTGGAGATAGATTAGTTGAACTTTCAAGTATTAACAAAGGAGCTAAAGTGTTAGATATTGGAATGGGTAGAGGTGCTTCATTATTTGCTGCAATAGATAAAATAGGTACAGATGGATATGCTGTAGGTATAGATAATTCAGAAGTTATGGTAAGTGAAACTCATAAAGATATTTTAAATAAGAAAATATGTAATGCGGAAGTTAAAAATATGAATGCTCAGAATTTAAACTTTAAAAAAGATTCATTTGATAATGTTATTTGTGGATTTGGAATAGGATATCTTTTACTTAGTGAAAATAGATTAAATGGAATACTAGGGGTACTAAAAAATGGAGGACGAGTAGGATTTAGTATATGGGGTAAACAGGAAGATCAAAAGTGGTTAACTGAAATAGTTAATAAATATTTACCTACGAACATACAGAAAGAAAATAAAGATAGAAAGCCAGATATTCCAAAGTTTGATACAGTAGTGGATGTGAAAAAAATATTAGATGAGTCAGGTTTTAAAAATGTTAAAGTTCATGAAGAAAGTACAGATGTTGTGTATAAGGATAAAGAGGAATGGTGGCAAGAAATGTGCACCAATGCAGTTAGAGGAATATTTGAAAAAATAGAAGATTTGGGTTGTTATGTATTTGAAGAGTTTAAAAAAGACATATTTCAAGGACTAGAAAGTTTCGGCAAAGGTGACGGGCTTCATTTTAATATGTCAGTGATATATGCATTTGGAGAAAAATAAATATATTAGCTTAATAATATAGACAAGGAGTGGTAAATATGGCTAAGAGAATATATTTTGAAAAAATTCTTTCTCAGGATGATTTTACCGAGGCTGAGGTTGAGTATTTACTGCTCCTTGAGTATTGGGGAATGGGATATGGAAGTGAGATTCTAAGGGAATTATTAAATAAAGCTGAAGAAATGAAGAGTATACAACAAGTTATAGGAATGATAGATCCTAATAACATAGCATCTAGAAAAATATTATTAAAGAATGGTTTTGTATCATGTAAGGTATATGAAATAGATGATGGTTCTTTAACGGAAGTGTTAAGTAAAAAATTAAGATAAGTTATATACAAGGAAAGTAAAAGAAATTGGTAGAGAAAGACTTAAGTTTATGGAAAAATATTTTAATAGGTTACAGATGGAGATAGAAGGCATTAAGTAAATTAATGCTTTCTATTTTGCTTTAAGAATTAATTAACTTATATACAAGAATATATATTATGTTGAAATTAATGTTATAATTAAAATATAAATAAAATGATTGAGAAACTTAGGATAAAATAAAGAGTGGAATGTTAGGAGTTGAATTGATGCCAATATTTGAAAATAAAACAATAATTACAAAAGAAGTAATAAATGAGCTTTCAGAAGAAAATTATAAGGAATGTAATAAGAAATATCGCAGTTTTGTTTTATTAATGTTTCTTATATCTGCATTTTTTACTGTTATAAACTTCATAACAAATGGAGTATACTTGGTTTTTGTGTGCATGTTTTTATCTACAGTATTTTTCCTTTTTATGTTTTTTAAAGGGTATACTTTAAAATTAAAAGAGAGTTATAAAAACTTTAAAGGGGTATATGGTGAATCAGTGGAAATAACGTTAAATTTTTACGATGAAAAAATAGATATTATTACATTTAGGTCTAATTTAACATTAGAGTATAGTCAAATTACTAAAGTATTAGAAACAGAAAATCTATTTTCATTGATGATAGAAAAACAAAATATAATTCTTAGTAAAAACGGTTTTATAAATGGAGATATTGATAAATTTAAATTGTTTATAAAGGAAAAAGGACTTATTGAATAAAATACTAATGTCGAAGGAGCATAAATTTCATTCTTTTATCTAGATTTAATAGGGGGTGAAAATTATTAATAATAAAAATAATGAATCAAAGTTAAATCCATTAGAAAACCAAGTAGAGGAGATAAATGAGTGGCAAAAGAACGCTAATAATCATGGTTATTTTATTGGCTCAGGCAAAGCACCATTACCTATGAAGAATATATTAAAGTCTCCTATAATTATGTTAATAATAGGAGTTATATTTGCAATGCCAATAATATTTAGTTTAGTTAAGAATTTTAGCATTGAAACTATATTTAATAATGTGGTGATAATAACCATAAGTATTATACTAATTACTGGAGGCATTATAAGGCTGCTAAACAAAAGTTAATGAATTCACAATATATAAGTAAATAATTGGGAGGTTAAAGGAATGAAATCAGATTCAAAAATTAGAATTAAGTTATTACTAATAGCAATGGTTTTTGTAGGAGTATTGGCATTCTTTGGATATATGATTTGGGGAAAACCAAAAACAATAACCTATACATCTGCTATAAAAATTGTTGATGTCAATAACAAGGAAGATATAGCTAAATATTAAAAATATAAAAATCCTTATGCATATAAAGAAAAAGAAAATAATCAATTCACATTAAAATATCATGATTATATATATCCTTTAAAACCTATTGATAGCACACTAATATTAACATCAGAGCAATATGACGAGATAGTTGAGGGAAATGACTATTGATTTAAAATAAAATTTTATACTCCTGATAATAGTGGTATTGGGATTGTAAAAAAAGTTTATACGGATGATCCTGCAAGAAAATAAAATATATTTCTGGTTGACATAAGAAAAGTTTAATTCTTGAAAATTATTTTTGAAAAAAATAATTATATGTTTATAAAATTTTATTTATATCTAGGAGGCTTAATGATAGTTATATCAACGCTTTGTAGATTAAAGAACATAAAAATAATAAAAGCTAAAAATATGTTATGTTATAGTTATTTTCATTTTGAAGGAGGGATAAAATATGATTTTATTTATAGAATGTGTTATTTCCTGTGCAGTTTTCACGCTAATTATATTACCTTCTCTTTATAAAGATCCTATTAAGCATATTATGTCTTACCCTAAAGAAATTATAGAAAGGGTAGAAAATCTGCCTCAGTATAAAGATGTTATTAAAGTAGAGAAAAAAAGACATTTATCAATTAAATTAATTTCAGTATTGATTTTTGCAATTGTTCTTGCTGTAGTGGCATATTATTCTGGTGCAAAAAACTTTAAGTCTGCATATATACACGTGTTTATACTATTTTTTGTGGTGAATATTTACGATATGATAGTATTAGATATTGGACTTTTTTGTCATAGTAAAAGAACAAGAATACCTGGAACTGAGGATATGGATAAAGAATATAAGAATCCCTGGCATCATATAAGGGGTGCTGTTATAGGAATAATAATTGGCACTGTTGTTGCTTTATTATCAGGGGCAATAGTCCATATCATAGGGATAATATAAAGTTACTAATTGAATTTTATAATGGACTATAGAGTATTAGAAATCAGATGAAAATTAATATAATTAAGGGGGTTATTAAAATGTTAGGAAAAGAAGATATAGTTAAAATACTTAAAAACATGGAGTTACCTTTAAGTGAATATTGGATAACCTCTGGTGCAGGTTTAGTAATTCATGGTGTTAAAGAAACCACAAATGATATTGATTTAGGATGTACTACAAATTTAGTTGAACTATTTTTAGAAAAAGGTTGTAAGTACACAGTAGAAAAAGATAATTCAAGAATTGTTCAGATAAACGATACAATAGAAATACTAGAAAATTGGTTCGTTGATGAAATAGTGATCATCGATGGATTACCTGTAGGAAGTTTAGAAAGTATAAAAAAGCAGAAGGCACAATTAGTAAGAGATAAGGATATTAAGGATATTAAGCTTATAGATGATTATATTAAGAATAGAAGTTAATATAAAAATTTGGAAATATGAAATAAGGAATACTTATAGAGTTCAATTAGGAGTGAATAAATGAGAAAGGTATTAATTATTTTTCTGACATTAACTATAAAAAAAATAATTGATGAAGATCATCTTCCTATAAATTTTGATGCGAAAAAAGGAAATGCAACCCGAAAGGCATTTGATGATGGGGAGTTATAATACAAGTAAAATTTAAAAGGAAACATTAAATTTTTTAATTTGGAGGGTATTATGAATTTAACAGAACTTAATCCTAAAGGTAGATTTAGTAGTCGAGTAGAAAACTATGCAAAATATAGACCTAACTATCCTAATGAAATAATAGGGTTTCTAAATACATCAATTGGCTTAACTAAAGAAGCAATTATTGCTGATATTGGCTCTGGAACAGGAATCTCTGCTAAATTATTTTTGGATAATGGAAACGAAGTATACGGCATTGAACCTAATGCAGAAATGAGGTACGCTGGAAAGAAGTATCTAATTAATTACACAAATTTTCATTCAATAGATGCATCTTCTGAATATACAAAGTTGGAATCAGAATCAGTAGATATAATTACATCAGGACAAGCATTCCATTGGTTTGAACCAGAAGCTACAAAAAAAGAATTTCTCAGAATATTAAAACCTGGCGGGTTCGTAGTAATTATCAATAATAGAAGAAAATTTAGCAATAGCAAATTTATGAATGAATATATGGAACTAATTGAAAAATACTCAGAACGTGAGGGGGGGAATTCACTTAATACGGATTTACCCAAATTCTTTGGTTTAAAAACAATCGATAAAGAAATATTTTCTAATCCTCAAGTGTATAATTTGGAAAGATTAAAAGGGGATTTAGTATCTTATTCGTATATTCCAAATGAAGAAGACCCAAAATTCAATTATATGATTACGGAACTTGAACTTCTATTTAAAAAGTATAATAAAAATGGGACATTGATTTTTGATTATGAAACAGTAGTATACTACTGCAAAATGAAGTAGTTCACATAAATAATAATTGGAACTATTATTACTTTGTGAATTATGAAGAGAGGAAGAATATTAATGGTTAATATACTATTTAGTTTATATAATTTCCATGAAAAATGGGTAAAAAATACTATGGAAAAATATATAAAGTGTAATGATAAGGTTTTGGTAATTCCATTTTCTTTCGGTGAAAATATAAGTAATGATATGGATTGGCAGAGTGCCTATAGTAAAGATAACGGGAAGTATTATAATACCATTGTTCTACCATTTTTAAGTTATGAAATTAGGGAAGAAAATATAGACTGGATAAATTATTTTAAAGATACAGAAGAAAGTGCAAAAAAGAAAGTAAGAAACAGTGATATATTATTTTTCACTGGAGGATTACCTGATAAAATGATGCATCGCTTAAAGGAGTTTGATTTAATAAATGAGATTGAAAGTTTTCTAGGAGTAATTATAGGGATTAGTGCTGGAGCGATGATTCAGATAGCAGATTATCATATTACTCCTGATAAAGATTATGATACATTCTCATATAATAGAGGACTAAATTTGATTAGAGATTTTGATATTGAAGTTCATTATGAAGAAACAGATATAGAAAAAAACTATATAAATAAGGTATTAAATGAAAGAGCGGACACTGTATATGCTATTAAAGACACTGGTGGAATAATTGTTGATAATAGTGCAATCACATTACTAGGAGACATACAGACATTTAGTAGATGATAGTTTAAATTTTTTCAAGATTTAAAAAGTTTGTCTTGGTAGAAGGAGGAGGTATGA
Organism: Clostridium sp. UBA871; assembly: GCF_002295255.1. Classification (NCBI taxonomy): domain Bacteria; kingdom Bacillati; phylum Bacillota; class Clostridia; order Eubacteriales; family Clostridiaceae; genus Clostridium; species Clostridium sp. UBA871. The sequence continues at coordinate 564,306 of NZ_DBFV01000003.1, forward strand.
AAAGAAATATAAGTATATTATTGGGCAGTTTACTGATTTGGTTTACGTTGGATATTATAGGATTTTCCTTAGGGAATTTTTGCTTAGTTGAAAGTCCCGGTATACTGAGTTTTGATGGTGCTTGGTGAGTAATTTTTGTAGTTTGATTAGGAGATAAATTAATAATTTAGTGGAATTGTTATTTGTATTATGCAGGGCGTAAATATATCACAAAAGAAGAATAAATAAGTATATGTTGTGGATAATCAAATAATTGTTAATAACATTTATAGCCTTAAATATATAATGGGAGATTAGCTGATATGAGGATAGTTAAAAAATTATTTATAGTATTAGTAATTATAATAGTAGCAATTACAATATTACCTTGGATAGTATTTCCAATTAGTAATAATATAAAGTTATATAAGTTTTCAAAGCAATTATATAATTGTAAATTGCCAAATAATACCGAGTTAATTGATAAAGATTCTGTATATGGTAAATTAAATGGTAATGGTAATGGATTAGATTTTGCTACTGTTATAGTATTAAAATCTGAATTGGATAACGAAAATATAGAAAACTACTATAAATCAAGAGATTTTCATACTATAGAAGAGAACGATAATCCTCCAACTATGGAGGTTGGAGTTATAAGTGATGGTAAAATTGATAGTAAATTATTAGAGCATAAAAGTTTTATATTGGACGAAGATAGCAAAAAGGATGATTACTATTATGTAATTATTTATGATGGTGGGTACGCTTCTTATTTTGATATTAATGGTAATTAAAAATTATATAAGCATTATATTTTGAACTTAACCAATAAAAATAAGTCATAGTATTCTTGAGTTTCAATGTAATTTAGAGAATTAATTGACGATTTTTACAATATTTTGTATTATATAGAAAAAGGGGGCGTATTTATGGAGAAAAAAGCCAAGATACTTATATTAGGAACTTATCATTTTGGAAAGGGTGGAGAACATTTAATAAAAACTGAATATGAGGATATTACTACTGCGAAAAAACAAAAAGAAATTAAGGTAGTGATAGAAAAGCTAATGCAATTCAAACCAAATAAAATTGCTGTTGAAGCAAATCGAGGAAAAAATGAGGAATTAAATAAGGCTTATTCAGAGTATTGTGTAAATAAATATAATTCATCTGATAAAACAATAGGTCATAGAAATGAAATTGTTCAATTAGGGTTTAGGTTAGGACAAATATTAAAACATAATAAAATTTATTCTATAGACTATCCAGTAGATTTACCGGAACAGGTTTTTGAATATGCTGAAAAGAATTGTCCAAAGTTCTATGAGAAGTTTATGAATGAAATAAAGGAATGTAATATAAGTGAAAATGAAATTATGAAGAATAGTACAGTTATTGAAATCCTAAAGCATCTTAATGATCCTACGCGTATTGCAAAGGAGCATAGTGATTTATATTTAGATATGGCTCAAATAGGAGCTGGAGGTAAATATTATGGAGTGGACATGCTTACAGAATGGTATAGGAGAAATCTTTATATTTTTGGAAATCTACAAGATATAGTTGAATCTGGAGATAGAGTTTTGGTTATTTATGGAGCTGGGCATTGCAAAATACTTCAGGATTTTGTATCAGAGTATAATGATTTTGAATTAGTAGATACCTTGGAGTATCTATAAATCTAGATATCTAGATTTATAATTTAGAAAATTAATTGATGATTTCTACAGTGTTTGGTATTATATAGAAAATAAGGTTTATTGGGGGTAGTAAATATGAGATTTCAATTAGCTAAGAAAGAACAACTCAAAATACTCTGTGCAAAGTCTGTAAGTATGGCTTAAGGCGACAATTGCACAGAGGTAAATATCTAGTCGCCATTACTAAATAAATTCATACTTATACAGGCTTTGTTTCCTTAATTTAAAGTATAAATTTAAGGAGCTGAGCTTTATGGGATATGTAAAGGCTGAAACAATTTTACCAGATAATTTATTAAGAGAAATTCAAAAGTATATTCAAGGAGAATATGTATATATTCCATCTGAACATACAACACGGAAAAAGTGGGGAGAAAAGTCAGGAACCAGGCAGCGTATACAAAATAGAAATGAAGTTATACGTAATAAGCATGAAAGTGGATATACCATTGATGAGCTGTCAGAAGAATTTTTTCTTTCTATAGATAGTATTAAAAAAATTGTATATAGTAAAAATAGAAATGAAAAGCTATCACTCTAATAATGAGTGGTAGCTTTTTATGTGCAAAGAATAATATAGAATTGTTCTTTATATATTAATTGATGATCTCTGTATATTAAAATAAGTATGATGATAAATTTTGACATGTGAAATTCTTAATTAAAGATATTTATGTTTGTGGGGTGAAATATAAATAATAAATTTTTTGAATTAGGTATACAGAAAGGAATAATATTTAAAATGGGGTTAGATATAGAGGAATTAGGTGAAGAGTTTTCTCATTTAAAACTTGTTGGTAGTAAGGACAATTCAATAAGACTAATCAATGGAATAATAAAGAATAAAAAGGTTGAAGATGAAGATTTATTTGTTATAGAGGGATTATGGGCCTATGAAAAGATAATTAAAAGTAATATTAGAATAATAAACTTTGTATTTTGTCTAGAGTTTATTAAAAACAAATCTATCCTTGATATGGTTAAGAGTATTTCTATGATAGCAGAGAATTCATGTTTAATATCAAGTAATTTGTGTAAAAGATTGAGTAGCAGAGATAGTGGAGAAGGATTTTTTCTATTATGTAGTTTTCCAAAGTATAATCTTGGGAATATAAGGTTGAAGGAAAACAATTTGTTAGTAGTACTTGATGGATTAGAGAAACCAGGAAATATTGGAACAATTATAAGGTCAGTTGATGGTGCTGGTGGAGATGGAGTAATTATTTGTAATAGTAAAGTTAGAAAAACAAATCAAAAGCTGATAAAGTCAAGCATGGGATCTAGTTTTATGTTGCCAGTTGTAAGTAGTGACATAGAATTACTTGTAAGGTGGCTTAAGAGTAACGGATTTAAGATTATTGTTACTGATTTAAAAGCCAGTAACAATTACTATGATGCTAATTATAAGGGGAGAATTGCTATTATTGTAGGAAATGAAATACATGGAATTTCAGAAATTTGGAATAAATATGAATGTGAAAGAATAATAATCCCTATGTTTGGAGGTGCAGATTCCTTAAATGTAGGAGTAGCAGCTACTATGATTGTTTATGAAGCAAGCTTTTCTCAAAAGAATTTAGGTAAAAGAATTGGCTAACTATGATTTAAATAAATCATAGTTTTATGGATTATATAAGTAGGAAAGAGGGCGTAGTCGTAGAGGCTACACCTTCTTTTTTTAGTGATTATTTTTAGTAAGTATTAAGTAATAGCAGGATTTATTAAAATATACCTTGCAATGCAAAGTACATTTTAATATAATAATAATATACTTTGTATTACAAGGTAAAGGAGGAGTTGCTGTGAATAATAATTCTCAAATTCTTAAAGGTATTCTTGAAGGATGTATACTAAGTATAATTTCAAAGGAAGAGACCTATGGTTATGAACTACTAACAAAATTAAAAGGATGTGGATTTGAAGATATTGTTGAGGGAACGCTTTATCCATTATTACTTAGGCTTGAAAAAAATCAGTTAATAATTTCTGAAAGAAGGAAATCATCCGCGGGAGTTAATAGAAAATATTATAAACTATCAGAAATGGGAAGTATAGAACTTGAAGGTTTTATAGAATACTGGAATAAACTACATGTTAATGTAAATAAGATTATAGGGGGGATGGACGATGAGTAATAGCATATTGAGGGATGAATATAAGGAAGCATACACCAGTATAGTAATGTACTTATCAAGTAGTGGTATGGAAGGTAACTTTATGGATGAAGTAAGTGAGGATGTAAAGGACTTATTAATAAGTGCACAGGATGATGGTATTGATGTGAAGAGTATAATTGGTAATAATATTGAAGAATTTTGTAAAGAAATAATAAAATCAAAGGATATTAATAGTAGTACAATACTTAATATATATCAAAGTACTAAGTGGGCTATAATTATGTCAGCAATGATGTCATTATTATATTATATATTTCATATGAAATTCACCTTAAATATAATTTTTATGTTTATAGTTGACTTTTTGTTTTGTAGGTTTATTTTTAGTATAGGATTAAGGAAAGTAATAATAAAAAATAAAGGAAATACAAAAAAAATAATAAAGGTGTTATTATTATATATTTTATTTGTGATACCAGGAGCAATTCTAAACTTTATCTTAATTACAAATTTTGTTGTAGAAATTAATTCATTATACACATTCATGATTTTAGTAGCAATATTGCTATTAAGTTACATCATAGGTAAAGCTTTTAGAAATAGAAAGGTGAGGTTAGATTAAGTAATAAAGCAGTAGAATTTTAGCTTTCTACTGCTTTATTTATATAGACAAATAACAAAATATTTAACCTTTTAAATAGGTTTCTGTAAGAAGTTTTTACAATATGAGTTTTTATTGTAGTGTATCCTTGGCTGTAAGTATACACATACTATATACATAAAGGGAATGAGAATTAAAGAAAAGAGGGCATAAGTAATGATTAATTTTAAAAAGTACATTAAGAAGGGACAAATTTTATTGGCTGTTATGGTATTAATGTATAATATAAATGAGAAAATAATATTTGGAGTAGAAAATGATGAAGTACATGGAAGGATGGAAGGTGATAAGATTTTTATGAATGTATCTACAACCGTAGACTTACCTCATCAACCACCTAAGGAGTCCACAGAAGAACTGTATCAAGATGTGTTTTTAGCTTTACTAATGCCTTATATCCAGATTGAGGTGGAAAAATATTATTCTACATACTTATCTCAAACGCCACTAGTTGATCCTTACTCCATATATATAAATAGTATTTCTAGACCAAATGGTTATCGTTCCTTTGTATTTGATATAAGCCTTCAAGTAAATCCCTATATAGGACCTCATATTCTTGTAGGAACTGATAATATTGATTTCACTGTAGAAGGTAACGGAAGGGTTAAGGTGAAAAAGTTTGAACATATAAAAAGTTATGACTTACCACCAACCTATGAGCATATAATGACAGAGATTGTATAAGATTTTAGCATCAGGTTGTTATAACTAGTGAAGTTAGAGTAAAATAAAATTCGCCAATACCCTAAAAGGGATATTGGCGAAGAGGAAATAGTGGAATACAATAGCACTAGTTTTTACTATTCTTCATAGTTAGAAAGTGTGTTATTTAATGAATGTAGTGCACTTTCTACTGAGTTAAGGGTATTTTCGATTATTTGTCTGTTTTGTGATTTTTCAACAGATTTTAATGCTTGATCCAAGCAAGTTTTTGAATCTTGAAGTTCAATTTGTACATCTCGTAGATGGCGTTTAGCGCTTTTTCCTTCATTATTGTGCATAACAATTACCTCCTAAAACTTTATTTTTAAGGTATGGAGCTAGCATATTATGAAAATAAGCTTAAGCTCAATCCAAGAGTGAAATTTTGTTCATAGTAAATTTCTTCATCTACAACAGTCCTATTAACACCATTATTATCAGAAGAATTTCACTATGGAATATCAAAATTATTATATGTCATAAATTTAAAATCATACTTGGAAAGTTTAGCTTATGAAAGAAAAAACCTTAAGAAATAGATTATTAAAGAATCTATTTCTTAAGGTTTCAGTAAAAAGTTCTATTAATCATTCATTAGTTCTTCTAGATCTATTGGATACTTTCCGTATAGTTTACCAGCATCCATAAAGGCTTCAATATTCTTCATTGGAGTGTGCATTGGAATTTGACATCCAGTGCTTAAAATATAACCTTTTTGAGAATTGAAACCTTTTCTAATACAGTGTTTTACTGACTTAAAAATGTCTTCTTTAGTTCCAGCATATATAACATCAACAGGAGGAACATTTCCGGTTATTACAACTTTATCACCAATCACATTTTTAGCTTCTTCTATATCTTCTATATTATCAATACTAAAATTAGAAATTCCAGTATTCACAACATCTTCCCAAATGTCTCTACTTTTTCCGCAGATGTGTATACCAGGGTAACTACCAGTTTTTTCTTTTATTTTATTTATGTTTTTTTGAAGAGCAGGTAAGGAAAATTCTCTGAATTGCTTTGGACTTATAAGACTTGTTGATGAGACTGGATCAGCAAAACTAATTGAGATACCCAGTTTAGCAACTTCTTCTATGTATCTATTATTAGATTCTGACACTATTTCCATAAGAGTATGAACCTTTTTAGGATATTTAATCATCCATTTTAATAAATTTTCAGTTCCTACTACAGAGGCTGCAACACTAAAAGGACCAGACATAGAGGCACTGACATCTACATCATTTATAAGTGCATATTTAGTAAGTTTTAATGCTTCCAGTAGTATAGGTAATTTTCCATCCTTTAGAGGGTTTACTATTTTGAGAGATTCAATTTCATCTATTGATTTAATAGCAGGTTCTAGTAAATAGGAGATAGCATAATCAGGATAGCATACCTTGGCTCCCATAGCTTCAGCCACTCCTCTAAGACTAGTAGATATGCCTACGCTATCATGACGAAGTTTTTTAAACAAAGCTATTTCTAAATCTGCCATTAGTCGTGCAGAATGATAGTAATCCTTAGTTGTTATACCAATGAATGGCGCCATAGTTGCTCCCATGTCGGGGATACAAATTAGTCTATCAATTTCTAATCCTCTAGAAAATGCATCCATTCTCTCTTTTGGAGTCATTTCTTCTTTAATCACTTAAAGGTTCCCTCCTAACAAAAATATATTTTACATATTAGTTACATAACTCTAAAGTAATTATATAAGACAAAAATCAATATGTATAATTGAATTATCCTATATATAATATATATCTATTGATATAACCAATATAAAAAGATAAATTTTGTTTGTTAAAATGATGAAATATAATATAGAAAAAGACTGAGATATTAATTATTTTATTTAATATCTCAGTCTCTCTATTAAATTAATTGGTATTCATATAGAACTCAAGGTTTTGGGATTAACCTTGTGTTTTGTTATTCTTGATAGTTAGAAAGAGTACTATTTACTGAATTTAATGCACTTTCTACTGAATTAAGAGTATTTTGGATTTTTTGTCTGTTTTGTGGTTTTTCAACAGAGTTTAATGCTTGATTTAAGCAGTTTGTTGAATCTTGAAGTTTACTTTGTACATCCTGAACATGTTGTTTAGCATTTTTTCCTTGATTTTGTTGCATAACAATTTCCTCCTAAGTTTTATTTTCAGATATTAAGATAAAATTTAATACCTAATTTAATTTTTAGTCATAGTAAGTTTCTGTACAATAGATAATTATTATTACTAAGAGGTAAAGAAATTCACTATGAACTAGTAAAGTTATTGTATGTTATAAATTTTAAATTATACTTTTAAATTTTATTATCAAAACTAATAATATAATCATAACTAAGTATTAAGATAAGAAAAGCTAGGCAGTAAGCCTAGCTCATTATTCTTTAATATCTATGGCATCTACAGGACATTGATCTCTTCCATCAACAGCTCCAGCTTCAAGATCAGAAGGAACATCTCCATCTATAGCTTCAGCTTTACCATCATCATCGAATGAATAAATCTCAGGGCAGACACCAACACAAGCTCCACAACTTATACATGTATCTTTATTTACGATTGCTTCCATATTTACTCCTCCTTGTTTTTAATATATTAACAAGATTAGTGTTTGCAGTAATTGATTTCATATACGCAAAAATTAGAAAATTAATTAATAATAGGTACATGGATGTTAGAGTAAATATATATAATTATGTATTTATATCAGGAGTAGTTGAGTCTTTAAATCTCTACGGCGAGTTCATAGTCATCTTGATTTTCTCGTTCTTCAATAAGCTTTAAAATATTATCCATAGTATATATTTTAAGAGATAGATCACTGTTGTCTTCTAGTTTACCAATGTATTCTAGGGCATTAGGGGACACACTGCCTGTAGTAAGAATAATACCTTTTTTTATATTGTTTGCCATCATAGCACCAACAAGTTTTTGGCATATAACTCTTCCTATAAAAAACTCATCAGAAGCATTATCTTCATCATTAGAGGCTAGAGTTGGATTAGAATTATATCTTTTACATTCAACATAGATTTTTTCATCGTCATAATTTGTAAGAATCAAATCAACTCCACCATCATTACTAGGAGGTGTAAGCTTTATATCCTTATATTCAGGGTTATTATGAAAAAGCCATTGACAGAAGCCTTCAAATTGAAGTCCTGTTAATCTATTAATATTTTCTTTTTTAATCCTCATAGTAAATTTTAGTTGTTCATCTTTAAAGCCTCTTATTTTCTCAATAAATTGAGTAAAGCTCTTTATAAGTATTATGAGTACTATAAGTAGTACTAAAATTTCATATTTGTTCATAAGAATCACCTCGTATAATAATTATTGTCATTATAGAAAAAAATTAATCAATATATTTGGGATTTTTGCTTTACCATGTGATATTAATGAGCACAATAAACAGATATTTTTATATGAAATCCATAACAGATTTAGAAAAGTATCTTTAATTATGAAGGTTTTTAATATAAAATAGTAATAAATACTTCAAGGAGGTTACGTATGAAGAGAGAAGATTATATTTCTTGGAATGATTATTTTATGAGTATTTCTTTGTTATCAGGAATGAGAAGTAAGGATCCATCAACACAGGTTGGAGCTTGTATAGTTGATTGCAACAATAGGATAGTTTCTATTGGATATAATGGATTTATTAATGGATGTAGTGATGAAGATTTTCCTTGGAGTAGAGATGGAGAATTTTTAGAAACTAAGTATCCTTATGTAGTGCATGCTGAGCAAAATGCTATTTTAAATGCTAGAGGTAAGTCTTTAGAAGGCTGTAGACTATATGTAAATTTGTTCCCTTGCCATGAATGTGCTAGAAATATCATTCAATCAGGCATAAAGGAAGTTTATTATCTTAGTGATAAGTATGCTGAAACAGATTCTATAAAAGCCTCTAAATATATGTTTGAAAAGGCTAATGTGAAATTAACTCAATTAACTCCAAGTGTAGACAAGATAGAGATAAAATTAAAATAGACCTATTAAATTAGAGCTAAAAGGATTGTCTCATATTTTTATATTGAGATAATCTTTTTTTATTTATGAGCAATATCAACTGAATTTTAGAATGAATTAAAGTCCCATTTTAAGATTGGTTGAACGTATACCTAAGAGGTTAAATAATTATATTTAAAGACAGAATTTGTTAAGGAGTAGATTAAATGAAAACTAAAGATATGACGAGAGATGCTATAGTAATTGGGTTTGCTTTATTTGCTATGTTTTTTGGAGCAGGAAATCTTATATTTCCAACATTTTTAGGACTAGAATCAGGGATAAGTTGGAGTAGTGGATTGTTTGGATTTGTTTTAGCTGATGTAGGCTTAGCTATACTATCAATTATAGCTGCAGCTAAATGCAATGGAGATGTAAGTGAAATTTTTGGAAAGGTAGGTAAAAAATTATCAATAATTTTGGGTGCTGTTATAATGGTATGCTTAGGACCACTTTTAGCCATACCGAGGACAGCAGCAACAACCTATGAAATGGGTATTGTGCCAATATTCAAAGGATTTAGCCCAGTAGTATTTTCAATAATATTTTTTTCTATAACATTGGTTTTATCTATAAAACCATCTAGAGTAATTGATATAATAGGTCAGTTTTTAACCCCAATGCTTCTCATAACTCTACTATTACTCATATTAGTTGGAATAATAAATCCAATTGATTCTATCAGTATAGCGCCAAGAGTAGAAAATATATTTGCAGAAGGAGTAATCCAAGGCTATCAAACCATGGATGCATTAGGAGCTATAGCATTATCTACTGTTGTAATAACAACATTAAGTAATAAAGGATATAAAGGAATAAAGGAAAAAATAAAATTAACCTTAAAAGCATCTATTGTTGCCTCAATAGGACTAGTTTTAGTCTATGGTGGGTTGACTTATTTAGGAGCTACCATTTCAAATCAATATGCAAACATACCATTAGGAGAAATATCTCAAACTGCATTAATAGTACATATAACAGATATATTACTTGGAAAACCAGGAAAGATATTATTAGCAATAATAATAGGTCTTGCATGTCTTACAACAGCAATAGGACTTACGTCTGCAACAGCCCAGTATTTTAGTAAAGTATCAAAGGGAAAATGGAAATATAGAGATATAGTTATATTCGTATGCGTGTTTAGTAGTATAGTAGCTAATTTTGGAGTAAGTACTATAATAAAATTTTCAGCACCAATATTAAGCGTAATCTATCCTCCAACAGTTACATTAGTAATATTAACATTATTTAAAGAAAAAATTAAGAACAATTATGTGTTTATTTTTTCAACATATACAGCTTTATTTATAAGTGTATTAACGGTTTTAAACCATATGGGAATAGGCAGTTCAATAGGAGTACCAATAGTAACTAAACTTCCATTTGCGAATTTAGGTTTTAACTGGATAGTTCCAGTTATAGTGGCAGGTATAATGGGGAATTTTATTAAAACAAACACAGAAATATAATATTTAAATTATATTTCATACTACAAAGATATACAAGGCAATCAATAAGTGTTATGGATGATTTATATAATTGTAGCAAACATGTTATAATAGATACATGTAAATGCGTATTTTAAAGATAGAATACCTACATAATTTAATATAAAAATTAGTTTGGAGGTAGAGTTATGATTAAAGCAATTGAAGAGCGTAGAAGCATAAGAAGATATATGGATAAACAAGTGGAAGATGAGAAGTTATTACAAATTCTTCATAGTGCAAGACTAGCACCATCAGGTAGTAATACACAACCATGGCAAATTATTGTGGTTAAGGAGCAGAGAAATAGAGAAAAGATAGCAGCTGCTGCGTATAATCAAAAGTGGATGGTTAGTGCACCTGTCCACCTTGTGTGTGTTGCAGATATAAAATCAAGGTTACCTAAGTGTGATGACCTTTATATTGATGAATATAGTAAGGAATTCGAAGTTAAGCAAATTATTAGAGATACATCTATTGCCATTGAACATATGGCACTTGAAGCAACAGATTTAGGGTTGGGAACTTGTTGGATTGCTTGGTTTGAACAGAAGGACTTTAGACCAGTTTTAAATATTCCTGATGATAAGTATGTGGTTGCAGTATTAACTTTAGGTTATCCAGATGAAGCACCAAGTCCTCGTCCAAGAAAGAATTTAGAAGAAATAGTTCATTATGAGCAGTGGTAATAGATAATGAAAGTATATAATAAATTAGTAAGAGATAAGATTCCACAGGTGATAGCTGAAGATGGAAATCAGTGTGATGTAGAAATTGCATCTAAAGAGGACATGATTTCTTTATTAGAAGATAAGCTAAAAGAAGAGGTAAATGAATATCTAAAGGATAAAAATTTAGAGGAGCTAGCGGATATTATGGAAGTGCTGTTTGGGCTAGCTCATAATTTAGGATATTCTGAAGAGGAATTAGTGGAGAAAAGAAATTGGAAGCTAAAGCAGCGTGGGGGATTTAAGGAAGGAATTGTTCTTAAGTCTGTTAAGTAAAAATATTAGCTATATTTTAGTCAGTATGATTAAAATTATAGAGCGTAATGTTATAAATAGTTTTTAGTAATGAGGCAAAAGATAAGGAGATACTGATGATAAGAGAATTATTTGAAGATATATATCAAATAGAGGTAGAACTTCCGGATAATCCTTTAAGGGCACTAAATGCCTATTTAATTAAGGGTAATGAAAGAAATCTACTTGTGGATACAGGCTTTCGCAAGGTTAAATCTTTAGAAAGCTTAAGACAAAGTTTAAAAGAATTGAATGTAAATATGGACAATACGGATATATTTTTAACTCATCTTCATGATGACCATACAGGTCTTGTACCATTTCTTTTAAATTCTAATAATAAGGCTTATATTCATCCAAGAGAAAGTGAAGAGATATATAATTTAAGAAAAGTAACTTATATGGAAGAAATTAATATATTTAATGAAGCGATGGGATTTCCTAAGGGCGAGGCGGTATCAGCACTAAAAGCTCTAAGAGATCAAGAAGGTTTTGAAGAAAGTTTCACTGAGCCAACTTATACAGATATTAAGGATGGGGAAACATTAAAGGTAGGAAAGTATGAGTTTAAATGCATTTTGACTCCAGGGCACACCCCAGCTCATTGCTGCTTATACGAAGAAAACCATAGGATTTTAATTGGTGGAGATTTAATATTAGCAAAGATAACTCCAAATATAGCCTATAACCTTGAGCAATGGATGGAAAACCCTTTACACGAATACTTTGATAGCTTAGATAGAGTTGCATCTCTACCTATAGACGTAACACTTTCTTCTCATAGAGCTATTATAAGGAATACTAAAAGGAGAATAAGAGAACTCAAGGATCATTATGATCTTAGGTTAGAGGAAATCATGGATATTTTGGCTAATGGAGAAAAACTTTCCCCTTATGAAATTGCAGGAAGAATGCACTGGAGTATAACAATTAAAAACTGGGAAGACTTCCCAATAACTCAAAGATTCTTTGCGTTAGGGGAGTGTATGTCCCACTTAGTCTATCTTGAAAAGCTTGAAATGATAAATAAGTTATATAAAGATGGAAAGATTTATTATGTTATATCAAATAAAGGATTAGTGTGGGCAATAGTTAAATACATTAAAGAAAGTTAAAAGAGTGAGTTTTAAAATAAATATAAAGGATGTTTAGAAATAAGGTTATTTCAAAACATCCTTTTAAGTTCTGAAATTATTGAGCTACTGTTGATGAACAGATTTTACAGATGTTTATAGTTTTTCCGTCTTCACATTTCTTAGTCCAAACTAATTTTACTCTTTTTCTACCGCATAGAGGGCATGTACCTCTCCAACCTACTATTTTCTTAATAACCTTACCTCTTCTTTGCTTACCCATTTTCTCATCGCTCCTTTCTTTAAAAATATATTTTTAGAAAGGCAGAGTTATGACTAAAAGTTAAGATAAGCTTAAATAAAAAAAGTAGTACCACAATTAAATTAGTACTACTCTTATATATTTTTAGGGTATGTTGATTATCTATACATTTTGGTTATAAGATAAATGCTGGAAATGGAAACGAAAACATAACCAGCATTCATCTCATAAGAGTTTAAAATTAAATAAAAATGTAAAACGTAAAATTTTAATGTAAGTAATATTATAGTTTTATTTTAACATAAAACACTATAAATAAATTAATTAAATTAACTATTTACAATAAATTTTAAAAGCTGTTAAGTAATTGTGAAATATATTAATAGAGTGTGTATATAAAGTAAAAAAAGTGATAAGTAGTATAACGTATTTTATTTTACAATACGGTTTATTATTTTACAAATGTTGTATATAATAAAGATATGAATATTAGAAAAGTTGGTGATCACATTGTCAAACCAATTAATTAAAGAAGAAATCTTAAATAAGTTAAAATCAGAAGAATTTACTGGTTTTATAAAGAAATTTGACATTATAAATATAGTTGTATTTGGAAGTGTTTTAACTGAAGAGTTTAATGAAGAATCAGATGTAGATATTGCAGTATTAGGAAGAGGTAGTTTCTCCTTAGATGATATTTTAGAAATAGAATTATTTTTAGAAAAGTTTTTAGAAAGAGAAGTTGATGTTGTAGATTTAAAGAGTAAAACTTTAGATATATTTGTTAAGATAAGTATTCTAAACTCTTGCGAAATTATATATTCAACTGATAATGAGGTCTTTGAAGAGTTTTGCGATGACGTGGAGTGGATATATAGAGAAAATGAAAATTTTATTCATTTTAGAAAGGTTGATGTTTTGTATGAATGAAGAAAGACTTATGAGGATAATTGAGGATTTAAAGGAATGTAGTAGTGATATAGAAGAATGTATAGAAATTATTAAAACTAGCAATGATAGATTACTCTTAAAGTTAGCAAAATCAAGTTTAAGGCAGTTATTTGTTAGTTTTCATACCATACTTGAGGATTTATGCTCCATTATACTAAAGGAAATAAAAAGATTTAAGATAGGTATAAGCTTAAGTGATAGCTTAAAAATATTTAGAGAAGAGGGAATTTTAGATCAGGATACTTATGAATTCTTAGAAAAATCTAAGTTAATTAGAAATAGAATTGCTCATAGATACAAAGAACCAACTCATGAAGAACTTTTCAATCATATTGTGAAATATAAAAGTAAATTCAAAAAGATTATTAGAATAGCAGCTAGTTATTTATAAATTATGAAAGAAGAAAAGAGAGTATTATGAAAAAACACAATCTACAAAAGCAACTAAAATGTAAAATTCTATTTTAGAAAGGAGCACTTAAGATGGATAACAATACTTTATGGTATATGGAGAAGAGAATTGATAGAACTATAAAAAATCTGAACAGAAGAAACATGGGTGGATTCTTTGTTAAAGATAAAAATGAGCTAATAATGCTTTTAAAGAATCTAATAGATGATAATTCCACAGTAGGAGTAGGAGACTCTATGACACTTTTTGAAACAGGAGTTATAGATTTTCTACGCAAAGGTGATTATGTATTTTGGGACAAGTATAGAGATGATATTACTAGTGAAGAGAAGAGGGAAATTTATCTAAAAAATTTTTCTGCAACTACATTCATGTGTAGTACTAATGCATTAACAGAGAATGGTGAACTATATAATATTGATGGTAATGGAAGTAGGGTTGCACCCATACTTTATGGTCCAAAGCAAGTTATTCTAGTAGCTGGAATAAATAAGATTGTAAAGGACATAGAGGAGGCAGAAAAAAGAGTTAGAAATTATGCTGCTCCTATTGATGCCAAGAGGTTAAATAAAGATACTCCATGTACTACCTTAGGCTATTGTGTAGATTGTAAAAGTCCCAACAGAATATGTAATGATTTCACAATTATAAGAGGTCAGTTTATTAAAAATAGAATAAAAGTAATTATTGTGGGAGAACAACTAGGTTATTGATAATTTTAAATAATGTATAGTTCGTATAGAACATGAATTTTTTAGTCTGCAATACTATAATAGACTTTAATAAATCCTTATATCAAGTAATAGATTGATGTAAGGATTTTTTTGTTTATAGAAAATATTTATATATAAATTTATTGTAGTATTTTGAAATATTGAAAAAATATAAAAAATATTCATAATTATATAAAAAATGATTAAAAAACATTGCAATTATTCATGAAAGTAGTATAATTACATAAAATATAAAAAATTACAATGGAGGTATTAAAATGAATAAAAAGATTAAAATTACATTAATTGAAAATTTAATCCGATTTATGGGGAGGAAAAATTTTAAGCGAAATGCTTCATTAGCATGTTTAAGTGTATTTATGGTGGTAAATACATCGACTGGAGTTATGGCTATGACTATGGAAGATATGGACAAGATACCAATAAATATAGCAGCAGAAAATAATAAGGATAGTTTAAAGCAAAATTTAGAACAAAAGCTAAAACCATATGGAGTATTAAAAAATGGGATTTTAAATAATGAAGAAATTATTCAAGCTAAAACATTAGCAGAGGCTAAAGTAGATGATGTCAGTTTACTTAAACCTTCAGAAGAGAAGAGGGTAGATACAAAAGCAGTTGAAGCTCAGCGCAACTATACATTAAAAGAACTTTCAGCGATGAGCTATCAAGAAATGGTTAATACTATTGCATCCTTAGAGTGGAGAAATATCGATGGACTATTTAAGTATTCTGCAGATTCACAAGAATTTTACGGTGATAGAGCTCGTGTAAAGTATATAATAGAGGCTCTAGATACAAGAGCTAAAACTTTTACAGGCACTAATAACAATGGTATTCCCACTATAGTAGAAGTTTTAAGATCAGGGTTCTATTTAGGATATTATAATACTGAATTAAGTTATCTAAATGATAGAAACTTTAAAGACTTATGCTTACCAGCATTAAACTCAATGATTGACAATCCTAACTTTAAGTTTGGAAATAAACTTCAAAATGGTGTAGTTGAAAGTTTTGGATCTTTAATTGGAAATGCATCTTCCAGTGTAGAAATAGTTAATAAGTCAGCAGCACTATTAAGAGATTATAAAATCAATATAGAGATATATGGCACTGATTTATCAAAGGCTAATGCTATCTACGGAGTAATTAAAGGTATATCCTATGATTTAACTTCTGCAGCCTACGGAAAAGATCCTGCAACAATGCCTTACTACGGTAAAATTGATACCTTTATAAATGAATTAAAAGAAATAGCATTGATGAAAAATACTAGTAGTGGTAACCAATGGTTAGTTAATAATGCCATTTATCAAATAGGAGAACTAGGTGTGTTCCACAGCAATCAGAAGATGGCAATTGGATTATTAACTGATGTTATGGATACTTCAAATAAGTATTCAGAGAAATTTTTTATAGCAGCAGAAAGAATTGATTATCTATACAAAGGCATCAACTCACGTGGAGAAAATATAAACTATACCCAACTTCAAGAAGAGGGCTACAACAAGTACCTACCTAATAAGTATACATTTGATAATGGCTCAATAGTAATGCAAGTTGGATCTAATGTTTCAGAAGAAAAGGTAAAAAGACTTTATTGGGCAGCAAAGGAAGTAGAAGCTCAATTCTTTAGAAATATTGGAAGTGATAAAGTTTTAGAAGCTGGAAATAAAGATAATGTTCTAACTATAAAAATTTTCAACTCCCCATCAGAGTATAAAATGAATCAATATTTAGGTAATGTTAGTACAGATAATGGTGGAATATATATAGAACCTATAGGAACTTTTTACACTTACGAAAGAACAATTCACGAAAGTATTTATAGCTTAGAAGAACTATTTAGACATGAATTTACTCACTATCTACAGGGTAGATATTTAGTTCCTGGTTTATGGGGACAAGGCCCATTTTATGAAAATGAAGATTTGACTTGGTTTGAAGAAGGTTCAGCAGAGTTCTTTGCTGGATCTACTCGTACAGAAGGAGTAAAACCAAGAGAAGCTATAGTGAATCAACTTGCAAAGGAAGAAGCCAACAGATTTACATTAAGTCAAACTATATCTTCAGGATACAATAGTGGATGGCAATTCTATAATTATGGCTTTGCCCTTGTAAGCTACATGTATAATAATGATATGGAATCATTAAATAAAATAAATGATTATGTGATTAATACTGACATAAAAGCATACAGAAATTTTATTTCACAATTAAAGGTTGACTCAAACAAAAATGTAGAATATCAACAATATATGCAGCAATTAATAGGGGATACTACTATAGGAACTCCATTGGTATCAGATAGTTATACAAAGGTTCATCCTAAAAGAACTATAGAAGAAATTTCTTCCGACATAGTAAGTATAAGTAGAATTAGTGGTGTAAATCAAGATAAAACTTATTCAGCAGATTTCAACACATTTAAGATATCTGGTAAGTATGTAGGTGGAACTTCAAAAGGAAGATTACAGGATAATAATGAAATGAATCAAAAAGCTAATGAAATGCTTAAAAACCTATTATTAAAGGGTTGGACAGGCTATGAAACAGTAACTTGCTATTTTACTGATTATAAAGTTGTCAATGGTAAATATGAATATAACTTAGTGTTTAAAGGACTTTTAAATGATAGCTCAGTAAATCCTGAAAATAAAATTCCTACTGCAAGTATAGATGCTCCAGATAATGTAGAAGTAAATAAGACGGTTTTATTTAGTGCAGATAAATCTGCAGATTCAGATGGATTTATAGTAGCATATGATTGGGATTTTGGAGATGGATCTACGAGTTCAACTAAAAATCCAACTCACTCTTATAATAAAGAAGGAAATTATGTTGTTACCCTTAAAGTTACGGATAACAAAGGTGCCATTGGAGAAACAACATTTAATATTAAAACTAGCAAAACATCTGGAGAAAATGGAATAACTTCAGAAGTAGAACCCAATAATGATTATAATCAGGCTAATTACTTTATAGCTAATAATAAAGATGTAACTGGTACTATACAAAATGCTAATGATGAGGATACATTTGCTTTTGAAGTAGATAATGCTGGTGAAGTTGATATAAAGATTACAGGAAATTCATCTAAAATAACTTGGATAGTTTCTAAGGAGAATGACTTAGACAATTACGTCTGTTGGAAGCAATACACTGAAGGAGATATAAGTAAAGGAAGCTTTAGTGCTACTCCAGGAAAGTATTATATTAAACTATACTCAACAGATGAAGCTATAGAAAATGGAAACTATAGTATAAATATCAATGGTATAAAGTCCTATAATAATGACCCAGAAGTGCCAAGTAATATTACAGAAGTAGAACCAAATAATAGCTTTGAATCTGGAAATGTAGCTATATACAACAACATTGATGCAAAAGGAAAACTACCTACAGGTGGAGACACTGACGTTTTTTACTTTGATGTAGATACTGCATCTAATGTAAATATAAAGGTTGGAAGTACTCAGCAAGGATACACTTGGATAGTGTGTAAATCAGATAACTTAAATAATTATGTATGCTGGAGTCAGAATAGTGAAGTAGATGGAACTAGTGGAAGCTTTAAGGCTGTACCTGGTAAATATTTTATTAAACTATACTCTTTAAATAACTCTAGCAGTGTTGACTATACTATTAAAGTTGATGGTATAAGACAAAGATAGCGTAAGTTTAATAGTTATAACTAAATTTATAGTTTTTTATACTTGATAAATAATAAAGTTTCAACTACAATGTAAGATTTAAAATGTAGTTGAAGCTTTTTTATTGACAAAAATACTACCATGCAATACAATATAGAAAAGGACTATTATGCATTACAATATACCTTGTGATAAATAGTACTGGAAATAAGTTTTGGAGGGGCAGTTTATGAAAACAAAACAGTATATAAAAGAGGTTAATAAGTTTATTAATAAACTAAGTAAAGAAAATGAGGAAAAGTTTGAAAATATATTATTTAAAATACGGTTTTCAAATATTAATGATCATGATGCTGAGGAGTTTATACACCATTGTTTAGATTTATTTTTACAAGCTGAGGAAAGAGGAATTGACGTAGAAGAAGTACTAGGAAATAGTGATATAAATTCCTTTTGTGATGAGTTTATATCAGAAACAATAGAAGGGTACTCAGTGCTAGAAAAAGTGTACTGGAAGGTTTCTAAGCTACCAATAATATTGATTATTTTTACTGGCGTGTTTGAGATGTTTGTAGGACAATTAATTGATAGTTGGGTAAATAAAACAACACTTTTTACAGTTTCAGTTACAGTTTCAATGTTAGTTAATACTATAATTGTAATTATATTAACTAATTATTTATTATCTAAAATACAATATATGTATAATGTTTTTAATGGAGAGGATAAAAAGAAAGATAGAAAGATAACATTTTTATTATGGATAGGCTTTTGCATTATAACAGCTATATTTGTATTAACTAAACTGTTTTTAACAAAGGTACTTTTTGAAGTTAACTATTTAATATTCATGGGCATACTTATAACTATTTATTTGATACAGTATTTCTTTGAAAATAAAAATCAATAGAAGGAGGGAACCATGAATAATAAATCACAGTTATTAAAGGGAAGTTTAGAGGGCTGTGTTCTTAAAATTATAGATTTAAAAGATGAGATTTATGGATATGACATTGCTAGAATATTAAAGGATAATGGTTTTACTGATATTTCTGAAGGAACTTTATATCCACTGTATACACGCCTGCAAAAGAATGGTTTTATATCGTCAAAAATGAAGGAGTCTCCCCTTGGCCCTGCTAGGAAATATTATAGTTTAACAGATAAAGGCCGTGAAGAACTAAAGGATTTTGTGGATACTTGGGAATATATGAGTAAAAATATAAATGATATAATTAAAGGGAATATTCAGTAATATATTTCTTAATATTTAAATATATTCAATAATTTATATAACCATAAAATCCTTATATATTAGTATACTTTGGAGGCGGTAATGTTAAACTATTATTTGAATAAAAAGCTTAACATTGATATAGATTTATTTTGAATACCTTTATAGAGTATTTCTATTGTATCACTTTTATCCACCATGCCAAGTATATATAGTAATGGTAAATAGTGATCCTTAGTAGGAATGGCGTTATTTTTTTTATCTCCATATTCAATTAGAGATTCAAAGTTTCTTGATTTTAGATTTGTTACTACTTCATTTTCAAAATCAATAGCCCATTGATATGGAGTAGTATCATAATTCATATCTGCTAAGTATAAATTATGGACAATGTTTCCACTGCCTAATACTAAAATATCATGCTCTCTTAAAAATTTTAATTTTTTACCCATTTCGTAATGATATATAGCAGGTTGTGCCATATCAATACTAAGGGCTACTACAGGAACATCAGCCTTTGGATACATATGTTTTAAGACTGACCAAACTCCATGGTCAAGACCATATGTATTAATAGGCTTTATGTCAAGATTTTCAAGCATTCTACT
The DNA here is from genome assembly GCF_002295255.1 of Clostridium sp. UBA871. Classification (NCBI taxonomy): domain Bacteria; kingdom Bacillati; phylum Bacillota; class Clostridia; order Eubacteriales; family Clostridiaceae; genus Clostridium; species Clostridium sp. UBA871. The sequence goes on from NZ_DBFV01000003.1 coordinate 584,938, forward strand.
GATTTCAGGAAAACCTGGACATGGATATTTTATTTCATATAATTCATTTGGAAAACCATAAAAATCATATATAAGTTCTGGATTTTGGGATGTAGTAACTGCAGTGGCACCGTCTGACATCCAGTGAGCAGTAACCACCATTATTGCCTTTGGTGTAGGTAGAGTCTCACAGATATTATAAATACTTTTTGTGTAGCTATTGTCAGTTATGATATTCATTGGTGAACCATGCCCTATAAAACCCATTGGGAATTTCATAATATCACTCCTTAATATACTTTATTATATAACTTAATTTTATTATATCAAAAAATAAGGTGAAATATATTTAATAATTATTTTGTTCAAAATATATCATGAAGAAGTAAGTGGTAAATAACTAATCATTTTGATAAGCTATTTACCACTTACTTTGAAATTAAGATATGTATTTTATCCGATGACTACCCGCTCTAATACTCCCATCTTCTTCAAAGTGGGAGTATTAGAGCGGCTACGACCCTGGATAACGATTTCCCCTAAAGGACAACGAATTCTAAGTATCGAAAATACTGATACTAAGAATTCTGTTAGTAACCTTCAGGGCGAGTAAAAACTCCCTCTGAAGCAAAGAACTCTGTTTATAATTGAGATAAATCTGATACAAATTCAATATCTACATTTAATGAACTTAATAATCTTTTTAATTGCATTGCAGCAATAGCTGAGCTTGGTGGTGTTGAAACTATATTTTTGAACCCAGTAGCTTTATACATTTTAATGCAGTTCTCAAGAATTGGAATCATTTCTGCTTTTGATGTTGATAATTCTGAACTTTCAAGTGCAAGAGTAAAGCTTGATGGAGTTATAGACTTTACAGCATTATTATAATCATTTAAGAAATTTTTGCCATCCTCCTCTTGAAAAAATCCTCCTACAGTGATAAATAAGACCTTCTTAGCATTATTAACTTCTACTTTATACATTTGAAATTCCTCCTTTAAAATTTATATAAAAAAGCTCCCATTGTGTATCCAGAACCAACTGAACAAAAAATAACGAGATCTCCCTTATTTATCTTTTTAGTTTCTATAGCTCTATTAAGCGCAAAAAACGGGCTTGTACATCCAGTATAACCATATTCATCTGCAACAAAGGTATAAGTGTCACTACTAATCTCTAAATTTAATTTATTTAATGTTTCTTTTATATCAGCATGGGAAAACTGTGAAAATAAGAAGTGTTTTACATCTGTTATAGATTCATTTCCTTCTTTTAAGAGTTTATTGATAAGTTTTACCCATTCATCACTAAAGTAAGACACATCATGATTTACCCAAGCATATTTTTTACTATCTATAGGCAGTTCTTCATCATATATATGGGATAATCCACATTCAGGGAAAACCATATATTTATGATTTTTAGAATCAGTATGGAAGGCAGAATTAAGAACCCCACCAGTTTCTTCATCACTAGTAAGTAATATTGCAGCTGCACCATCTCCAACAGTAGAATTTACTAACTCACAATCACTTTTGGCAAGGAGTGAGCCATATGAAGCACCAACGATTAAAGATTTTTTATATTTACTTTTAGATTTCATATAGGTTGCAATGCTATCTATAGCTGTTATCATTCCTATACAATTATCGTTCATGTCATAAGTTAAATCGCAGTTACATGCATCTATAGCATCTCGTATCAAAAGAGCGTTAGTAGGTATTAAATGTTCTACAGAATCACTAACAAATACAATAATGTCTAATTCAGAAGCCTTAACATTAGCTTTTTTCAAACAGGATTTAGTAGCTTCCACACTCATAGTAAGAGAATTTTCTGTATTGTTATCAACTAAATACCTAGACTTTCTTCCTAAGTGATTTAAAAGTTTTTCTAAATCTTGTCCATATTTGTTAATGAAGTGTTGATTCTCTATTCTTTTTTTAGGATGATATATTGATACTTCTTGAATTTTTATTCCCATAAAGTCCTCCCCATTCACATTTGAATTTGATGTTTAAATATATATATTACATATAAACAAAATGGTACAATATATATGTAAAAATTATAAATATAGTAAAAAATATATTCTACTGAGTTTATTATTCTACAAAAATTTCAAATAAAATAAATTTAAAATATAATATAGTATTATATTTTTGATATCACTCTATTATTATCGTCACAATTCGATTTACTTTATATGTTTTATAATTTATATTCTTACTTTATTAGAAGCCGATATAAATTTATGAAAAGAGAGGAAGTTGGATTAACCTCTAACTTTTTTATAGTAGTTGACTCTTGGGTTACCGAAGGGTTTATAATAATAATAGATGGCAAGGTGCACACTTGTAGAGCTTATTTGTTGAGGTGAAGTTATGTTTAAGATTGGTGAATTTTCGCGTATGAGTGGACTTTCAATTAATACACTGTATCATTATGACAATGTAGGAATTTTAAAACCTATATATATAGACAAATTTACTGGTTATAGATACTATGATGCAAGTCAACTTATAACCATAAATAAAATAATTGCTTTAAAGGATGCTGGATTTTCACTTGTTGAAATTAGCAATTTCTTTAATAATAATTCTAGTAATGAGTCGCTTATAGAGGTTTTGGAAGTGAAAGCAGATTTACTTGAAAAGGCACTAGAACTAGAAACAAGTAGGCTTCAACGTCTTCGTACAAATATATTTTTAATAAAGAATGGAGGCATACCTACTATGAATGAAATTTCAATTAAAAAAGTAGAAAAAATCTTAGTTGCATCATTGCGAAAATGTTTTGTGAAGGATGGTAATCAAACTTATGATGAATTTTGTGAAAGCCTATGGGCACAAGTTAATGAATATATAGATAAAGTAAAAGGAAAACGTACAATTCCGTGTATGACACTTTATCATAAAGATAATACTTCAATACAGGATATGGAGGTTGTAGAACCTATAACAAAATTAATCCCAGAAGGTGATACTGTCAAAGTATCTGAACTGCCCATGATAGAAAAAATGGCTTGTATAGTTCATAATGGCTCATTTGCTACAATTGGAGAAACCTATGAAATAATGTACAAATGGATTTCAGAAAATAAGTATTCAATCTGTGGACCAGTGCGTGAAATATACCATGAAGGTGAATGGGTAACAGATGATCCCAATGAATATGTAACAGAGCTACAATTTCCTATAAATTAATATGATTAATTTTTAATAAAAATAGACTACTCAAATGTATATAAAGATAAATAGAAAATGAATATTATAATACCGTATTATTCTTTAAAATGAATATACGGTATTTTTTAATAATTGAATGCTAAAGTGTTATATATAAATTACCAAGTATAGATATTTTGTATAATATGGTATAATTTCCTTGGAGCTGCTTTTGGTTTTAATACTTACTTTTAATGACTTTATGGGAGTTATAAAATGAGGATTCACTTTTTTAGTGCTATGTGAATGAAGGGAGTAAAGATTTATATGAAAAAATCTTTAATAAAAAGTAAAACTATTACTGAATTAGAAAAAAGGATTAAACAGAATGGACATAAGGCTGTAGAAGAATTTACACATGATTTACAACATAAGGGTTCTCCAATAATAGAACATATAGAAAATGATGATAAGAATAGCTTAGTTACTTTTATATATGAAGGGATTAAAGAGTGTAAAAATGTTTTGTTTATACCTGATATAGGATTAGATAGATTTAAAGATAACTATAGAGATTTTCAAATGGAAAAAATAATGGAAACGGATCTATGGTTTATTACTTATGAAGTAAGAAATAATTTAAGATTTATATATTACTTTTCACCAAATGATCCATTGGATGATGATTGGAATGAAAGATTTGGTAGTAGAGTTAAGTATGATAAGTTTTGTAAAAAAGCATTGAGTTTTGATAAAGAGAATCCAGAAGATAAGGGTTCTTATGTATTAATGCCTAAGTCACCTGAAGATATTTGGTCAACAAAAATAGAAGATGTACCAGAAGGAAAAATAGAGGAACATAGGTTTGAAAGTAAAAACTTAGAGGATAAGCGTAGAATCAGAGTTTATACACCTTATGGATATGATAAGAAAGAAAAACCTTATGGATTTATGGTTTTAACTGATGGTGATGATTATATCTCTAATCTTTCTGCAATAGAAACTTTGAATAATCTTATTGCCACTAAAGAAATACCACCTATAGTTGCCATATTTATTGATTCAACAAAAAATAGAGGAAAAGAACTAAAGTGTAATGATTCATTTTGTAAGTGCATTGCAAGGGAGGTAATCCCATGGGCTAAAAAAAATTATAATATTTCTAGCATGCCAGAAAAAGCTATAATTTGTGGACTTAGTCTAGGAGGATTAACAGCAGCTTATTTAGGGTTAAACTATTCAGAAGTTTTTGGAAATGTCCTTTCTCAATCAGGTTATTTTTGGTATAATTCAGAAGACTATGTACCTGATGAGGATTGCTGGATGAGCAAAATGTTTAAAGAAGTAAACAGGCTTCCTCTTAAATTTTACCTAGATATGGGGGTTTTAGAAACTAAGTATAAAATTATAGATCCTAATATAAATTTAAGAGATACATTGATATCTAAAGGATATAAAGTTGATTTGCGATGGTTTAATGGAGGACATGATTACTTATCTTGGGGAGAAACCTTGGCACATGGATTAATTTCACTTATAGGAATAAAGGAGAAATTATAAGAATATAGCAATATGCATATTAGGAAGGTAAATAAAAATGATATTAAAATCTTTCGAGGTAATTAATGAAAAAATAGAATAAGATGGTGAAGGAGTTTAAAGAATGGGTGATATACATTATAATCTTCAATTTGAAAGACTATGTGAATTTTTACAAATTGGTAAGATAGTAGATGAACCTAGAAGAATATCCGGAGGTCTTTTGCATAGAATGTATGCTATCAAAACAACAAAAGATAAATATGCTGTTAAAGCATTAAATCCTCAAATAATGCTAAGAGACGAGGCAATGAAAAATTTCATCAATTCAGAGGAGATTGCTAATGTTGCATCAAAGAGTGTATCAGCTCTTCCAGCTAAAAGATTTAATGAAACTTTTATCCACGAGATAGATAATCAATTTTATCTTGTATTTGATTGGATAGATGGTAAAAGTCTAAAATCTGGTAGAATAAGCATAGTTAACTGTGAAAAGATAGGTTCTATGCTTGCTGATATACATATGACAGACTTTTCAGAATTAATGATAGTTAATAATTGGTCAGATAATGAAAAAATAACGAATTGGAATCATTATTTACAAATGGGAAAAGAAAATAATATGATCTGGGTAAACTTGATGAGTGAAGTAGTTGATAGGCTGTATGAATGGAGTATTCAGGCAAAAAGGTCTTCAAAATTACTTGCAACAGAAATGGTTATTAGTCATAGGGATTTAGATTCTAAAAATGTTATGTGGAGCAATGATAAACCAATTATTATTGATTGGGAGGCTGCTGGCTATGTAAATCCTATGCAAGAATTAATTGAAACAGCTATATATTGGGCTGAAAATGAAACCGGAAACATTAATAAAGAAAAATTTTTAGCTTTTATAGGAGGATATAAAAATATACATGGTCCATTAAAAGGAAATTGGAGAATAGTATTATTCAATGGATTTCTAGGTAAACTTAGTTGGTTAGAGTATAACTTAAAAAGATCTTTAGGTATTGAATGTGTAGATAAGGAAGAACAGAATTTGGGAATTAATGAAGTAACTGAAACAATAAATGCTCTTACATACTATTCTGAGATAATTCCTAAATTAGAAAAGTGGATAAATAATATTCTTTAAAAAAGTAATAGATATAAATATATTGAAAAGTATGTTATAATATGTATAAATATGTAATATATAAATTTAAATTACATATAAGCAGTGAAACTTACAAAATGTTAAATTATAAATAGGGGGATTCGGGGATGAATAAAATTACAAAATATGAATTTAGGAAAGTAACAAATAATGATGTTGAAGATATGATTACATGGAAGTATGAAGGAATTTACTCATTTTTTGACAATGACTTCTCAGAAGGAAAAATAAATTATGTAAAAAGTTTTCCTATGGATGATAATGTGTACGCAATTTATGATGATAAAAATGAATTAGTAGGAAATTGTGCTTTTTACCTTAATGATAAAGTAAGCTTTTCAATTCAAATGAGACCAAGTTTAACAAGCAAGGGCATGGGAAAGGAATTTTTACAAGCTATTTTAGAATTTGCTAAGGAAAGGTACAATTTAAAAAATATAGAGCTTTCAGTTCTTAAATTTAATGAAAGAGCTATAAGATTATATAAAAGTTTAGATTTTAAAGTTATAAATGAATTCATAGGAAAAACAGTTAAGGGAGAAATGGAGTTTATAACCATGTCAAAAGAATTATAAATAGAGTTCTTAGTATCAGTACTTTCGATACTTAGAACTCGTTGTCCATTAGGGTAAATCGTTATCCGATGACTACCCTACATATTTGTACTAGGAATGTAGGGTAGTCTTATATTTCCTTTGTTACAATTAAATATGAAAGGGGAAGGTAAAATGGAATGGGTTGATAGAATGACAGCAACAATAGATTATATTGAGAATCATTTGACTGATGATATTATGTATGATGAAGTAGCAAAAGTTTCTTGTTGCTCAATGCATCAATTTGGACGTGTTTTTTCTTATGTTGTAGGAGTATCTCTATCTGAATATATTCGTCGTAGAAGATTAACCCTTGCAGGATTAGATTTACAAAGTAGCAATAAAAAAGTTATTGATATTGCTATAAAGTATGGATATAATTCGCCCGATGCATTTACTCGTGCTTTCGTTGGAATGCATGGTGTAACTCCTAAGGTAGCGCGCACTTTGGGAGTAAAACTTAAAGCCTACCCACCCATCACTTTTCATATTTCAATAAAAGGAGATGTTGAGATGGAGTATCGTATTGAGGAAAAGAAAGAAATAAAATTGGTTGGACTTGTTAAACAAATAAAGAGGCAGTCTGCTAATGCTGAAGCTAATGATTGGAAAGAAGCTTTAGGTGAAGTATGGGATATTTGGGATGAATTTTTGGATGGTGATATTGATAGGAAGATAGCATGTGAATACAAACTTTATCGCAGCCCCATGTGGCAGATGGGTTTCACCAAAACTTTAGAAAATGGAGAAACTATACTGGCTATTGGTGCTGAAGTTGATGAAAATGTTGTAACGGATTTGCAAAGTTATACTATACCAGCAGGAAAATGGGCAGTATTTACTGCAAGAGGAAGCCTCAATGGCAAGGCGCACCCAATTGATGTCATGTGGACAAAAATAACAGCAGAATGGCTTCCTAACTGTGGATATGAAAGAGCAGCAGACTATGAACTTGAAGTTTATCTACCAGGAGATACAAATGATGATGATTATGCCTGCGAAATATGGGTTCCTATTACTAAGAAGTAGATATATATATTCTAAAATTAAAAATATCTATAAAAAATAAATATTCATTGGTTAAAATACCGTAGTATTCAGTAATGATTACACGGTGTTTTTATTTTATGATTTAACTATATAGTAAATTGTATAATTAAAGTAATATTATTTGAGAGTTGAATAACATGGTATTTAAAATATAAATTACTATAAAAATATATAGAAAATAATTTGGTTCAATATGGTATAATTTCATTAAGTTTACTTGTTTTACAGGTCACATATAGGAAAAAGTATTATGAGTTTTAGTGTTTAATGTGATGTTTATTTAAAATAAAATAATTATTTTAATAGTGAAAAGTAGGAAGGGGCAAGTATAGATGATATCATATAAAGTAGGATTAGAAAATATTCAGTGGGATAAACTTTTTGACCTATATAAAAAAGTTGGATTATTGAAACGGTTTATGGAAAATAATGAATACCACAAAATTCAATCAGCATTTAAAAATAGTTATAAAGTTGTTATAGCATGGGATGATGAAAAATTAATAGGAGCCTGTAGAATGATATCAGATGGCATATGTTATGGCTCAGTATTTGATGTGGGGGTATTGCCTGAATATCAGAAAAAGGGTGTAGGAAAGAATTTAATGAACACACTTTTGGAAGGAGAAGACTATATACCTATTCATCTTACCGCTACTTTTGGAAATGAGGATTTCTATAAAAAAATTGGTTTTAAAAGGCATAAAACGGCTTACTCTAAATATCCATGGGAAACCATATATACAGAAGAATAAGCATGTTATGGAAGGAGTAGTATAAATGGAGTCTAAAGAAATATTAATGCTCATAGATAATATATCTCCCCATGCAAAAGAGTATGTAGAAAAAGCATTTGAAAACAATCAAGTGGATATAATATATTCTGTATCAACAGTGGAAAATATAGGAGTATTTATAGCTGTTGACAATAAAGATTGTTGCATTTTTTATGCTTATTTTCTTAATGGAAACAATATAGAACAAATTTTAGATATTATAAAAAATAAGACTAAAGAATATATTTTAAAATTTGACTCAAAAGAAATATGCTTTAACGTGTACGGTAATAATCTAAAAATAATTAATGAAGTAAGAAAATTAGGTTTTAAAGTAGATGTTGAAGGATATCATCTTGAATTCATTGGTAAAGAGTTACCTAATTTAAATTGTTGTAATTTAATTGATAAAGGATTCAAAAGTGATATGTTAAAAGAATTTATTAACTTATTTGATAGTTCATATTATCAGTTATATAAAGATAATGGTTGGCAGGTAAATACTAATGCCATAAATGAAGAACAATTTTACAAAAAGCTTATTGATTTAGATAAGCATAGCCAAGTACGTTCATTCTGGATAAATAATGAGTTGGTAGGTGCATATATTTTCTGCCAAAACTATATAACTGATATTGTAGTTAAACCTACAGTTCAAAATAAAGGATATGGAAGTTATATATTAGCACATTGTATTAGAAATATGAGTATGAATGAATCTATTAGAAACATAAGACTTCGAGTAGCTAAGTCAAATACTGGTGCTAAAAAGTTATATGAAAGAAATGGTTTTATTGAAATTGCTTATTTTTCAGAACATACATATGAATAAATATGATTAGCTTATTAAATTTAATGCCTGAACTATTTGTATGGATGTTAGTAAGTAAATATAAAAAAAGAGAATAAACAATATTAAATAGTTCATGATATTTTTATGAATGATGCATTTCTAAGATAGTGAAGCAAAGTTAAGGAGAAAATTATGAATGATATAGAACAAGTATTACAGACAGAATATAGTGAAGAATTTGATAAACTAAGAAAAAATAGAATGTTCGTCAGTTATCATAAATACGGTCCTATAAAAAATAACTATGGTGAGGGTTTAATTAATTCAGTTGAAAATCTAGAAATAAGATTAAAAAAGTATAAAGAAACTGGTAATACAGAATTTTTAGTTGATGTTGCAAACTTCGCAATGATCGAATTTATGTATCCTAAACATAGTAATGTTCACTTTGATAGTGAAAACCATGGTACTAGATTAAAGGGAATGACTGTTAATGATTTGAAACAGTTATAATACATAATTCAACTAAATAGTTAAGAAACAAAAAATAATGGTTGATAAAACTCTAGTGTAGATAAATGAGTTAGATAAGATATTTGGTTTTTCAGATATAACGGAGGTAAGAATGATAAAGGATATTATTAATGAAAAAGGATTTAATATAGAAACAAGTAGGTTACTTCTTGTGCCTATTTCAGAAGAATTTGCATATGATTATTTTACTGAATTTAATGATGAAATAACAAAATACCAGTATCCAGAGCCTTTTAAAAGCCTAGATAGTACAAGAAAATTTATTGATGAGTTTACAGAACTTAAAGAAATGGGAACAAATTTGGTGTGTTGTATTTTAGATAAGGAATATAAATTCATTGGAAGTATAGAGATTCATCTGATAGATACTAAGACTCCTGAGGTGGGTTTATGGATACGAAAGAATGAGCAACGTAAGGGGTATGGATATGAAGCTATTACTGGTCTAACTAACTTTTTTCGTGAACATATGGATTTAGATTATTTTATTTATGAGGCAGATCGTCGTAATCCTAATAGTATTCAGTTAGTTAAAGCTCTAGGTGGAATAGAAGGTGGATTCAATAAAGCAGAAAGTAATTGTGGAAGTACTTTAGAGTTGAACATGTATTATATTAAATAGTAAGGTTATAAAATATCGGATTATTCAGAAATGAGTATACGATATTTTTTTTATTTTCTAATTTTACTACATATACAAATATATGGATGATAATCCGGTGTAATATGGTATAATTTTATTAAGATTACTGTTTCTGGAGAATGCTAGGGAGGGAGTTTAATGATACTTTTAAAAGAAGTTACGGAGAAAAATTGGAGAGATGTTAACTTACTAGAAGTGGAAAAAGAACAGCAACATTATGTATGCTCTAATGTTGGTATTTTGGCTAGAGCTTATGTTTTTAGACCTCAAAGAAGTCAAGCTAAAGCAATATATAATGATAGTGAAATAGTAGGATTATTAATGTATAGAGAGTGTGATGAATTACAAGCCTTTGTATTTGATCAAATGATGATTGATAGAAGATATCAGAGAAATGGATATGGAGAAGAAGCGGTATTCAAAGCAATAGAACTGATGAGAAATAATGCAAAATACAGCAGAATAGTTTTATGTTACTGTGATGGTGATATTGCTGCTAAAAATCTTTATACAAAGTTAGGCTTTCTTCATACAGGAGAAGTAGATGAAGATGAAATAATTATGGCTTTAGATTTATAGAGTTAAATACATTTATTCTGTTAAATGAGGTGTAAAAATATGGACATAGATAGTATTATTTTTGATTTAGATGGAACTATATGGGACTCAACATCTAGTGTTATAGATTCATGGAATAAAACTATAGGTAACTATGATGAGGTGATAAATAAACTTACGCTAGATGATATGAAGGGTGTTATGGGGTTAGTAATAGAGGATGTTGCATTAAAGTTTTTCCCATATTTAGAAGAAGAAAATAGACTTAAAATAGTTAAGCATTGCTGTAAGGATGAATGTAATCATTTAGGCAAACATGGTGCAATTCTATATGATAGGGTAGAGGAAACTTTAAAGGAATTATCTAAAAAATATAAATTATTTATTGTTAGTAACTGTCAATGTGGATATATAGAAGCCTTTTTTAAATCACATAAGTTAGATAAATATTTTATAGATTATGAGAATGTAGGAAGAACAGGTTTAAGTAAAGGTGAGAATATAAAACTAATAATAAAAAGAAATAACTTAATTAGTTCAGTATATGTTGGTGATACTGAGGGAGATTTAAAAGCATCACGAATTGCTAATATACCTTTTATTTATGCACAATATGGTTTTGGGGAAGTTAAAGAATATGATTATGTAATTAATAGCTTTCACGAACTTTTAAAGTTTGTGTAACACTATAAGAACATATGTTTATAAATTACAATACATAGATTTATTAACAATCTGTAGATTATATTGTGAAGTAAAAAGGGGGAGTATAATCAATGAAACCTTATGAGAAATTAGCAAAGTTTTATAAAAAATGTTGGGGAAAAGATAGTATTAAATACAGAGATTTAATTTGCAATGTAATTAATATTTACAATCTAAATATTAAATCTGTGTTAGATGTTGCTTGTGGGACAGGTATATTAGCATCAAAATTATATAATGAAAATTTTGAAGTTATTGGAATTGATATTTCAGAAGATATGATTAATGTAGCAAAGGAGACTACAACGGGAATAGAATTTGCAGTTGCAGATATGGTAAATTTCACTTTGAATAAAAAATTTCAGCTTATAACTTGTGCATTTGATGCACTAAATTATTTAGTAACAGATTCAGACATGAAAAAAACTTTAAAAAATGTTTTTTTACATTTAGAGGATAACGGAATTTTTATATTTGATATTAATACTCCAGTTTTATATGAAGAAAGGCATTTTGGAATAATTGATAGAAAGTTTGATAATATAGAATTCAAACAAATATTAGAATATGATAAGGTAAGTAAAATAGGTAAAACTGTCTTTGACTTTGGTGATAATCAATGTGAAACACATATTCAAAGGGCATATACTGTTGAAGAAATGGATGAGTTTCTTATAAATTCTGGCTTTGAAATAATGAATAGGTATAAAGATTTTAGATTATCTCCAATTGATGATAAGTCATATAAAATATTTTATGTGGTCAAAAAGGTTAACTAATAATCTTCATGAACTGTAAAGCTAGGAAAGCTGGAGGTATACCTTATTTTAAGGAGGAGTCTATGATTAGAATTGAAGGAGACAAGATTTATTTAAAAACATATACTAGAGATGAATATCATGAACACTATAAATCCTATGTTACAGATCCAATTATGGATCCAAATACCTATATTTATGATAAAGAAAAGGTTGATAAAAAGTATGATTCTATTATAGAAAAGGAATCATGGTATCCTAGGGTTGGAATTTTTTTAAGGGATGGAAGAATCATTGGAGAATTATCTTTTAAGCGAATTGATTATGAAAAAAGCAGATGTGAACTTGGGATTACCCTTGCCAATAATAATTATAAGGGATTAGGGTATGGAACTGAAGCAGTTAAATTGGCAATAGACTATGTATTTAATACATTAAAACTTAAATGCATATATGCTGATACAATGGGCTCAAATAAGAGAATGAAAAGTATATTTGATAAATTTGGATTTGAGTTTATAAATAGAGAAGAGCATTTTTATGATATGCATGATAGATGGGAAGATAAGCTAAATTATATATTAAGAAATCCAGAGGCAACGGTACTAACTAAAGAAGATGATAATATTGTGGAGAAAAATGAAAGGGTGGATATTAAATGAAAAAGAAGTTAGCAATAGTGTTGTTGGTAGCAGTATTTGTAATAAATATAACTGCCTGCAATAATAAAGTTAACAGCAAAGAAACAACTTCTACTAATGATAATATTAAAGAAGATGTAAAAATTGAAAGATTTCCGTACATGGCTGATTTTGGAAGAGGGAGTATAAATAACATTGAAGAACTCAAAGATGAGTGGGGAAAAAATAGTAGTGATTTAAGAGGATATGACCTTGAGAAACTTGATTTATCTGGGGAGAAAGATAAGCTTTTAAATTCAGTGTTTGATAGTAAAACAAAATGGCCAGGGAAACTTCCAGAGGAGTTTAACCCTGAAAGTTTTTTAGAGTTTCATAAAAATCCAGGTCTTCAAATAAAAAAACTTCATGAAAGAGGTATAACTGGTAAGGGGATAAACATAGCATTTATCGATTATTCTCTTTTAGTAAATCATGAGGAATATCATGATAGAGTAAAGATGTATGAAGAAATTCATTATGAACCAGAAGAAGCACAGATGCATGCTCCAGCAGTGGCATCCATTGCAGCAGGTAAGAATATTGGAGTTGCATCAGAAGCAGATTTGTATTTTATAGCATGTGAAAACTATAACTTTGTTAATAGTGAAATGGAAATAGATTTTTCTTGGACAGCAAAAGCAATTGAAAGAATTATTGAAGTAAATAAATCTTTGCCAAAGGATGATAAGATACGAGTTTTATCTATATCAGCAGGATGCAAGCCTGAAAGTAAGGGGTATAACGAATTTATAGAAGCGGTTAAAAAAGCAATTAAAGAAAATATATTTGTTATAACAGTAAATATGTTTGACACATATGAGGATAAGTTTTATTTCCATGGATTAGATATAGATTCCCTTGCAGATAAAGATGATATTTCTAATTATAAAGTTACAGAATGGAATAAGTGGGTATCGAAAATAGAGCATATTGATGAACTTAATAAGTATTATGAAGAGAAATTTAATATGGACAAACCAGAAGAATTACTACTAATTCCTATTGATTCTAAAACAGTGGCTAGCCCTACAGGAGAGAAGGATTATGTATTTTATAGAGAAGGGGGATGGAGCTGGTGTATGCCTTATCTTGCTGGACTTTATGCTTTAGCTTGTCAAGTAAAACCAGACATTACGCCAGAAGAATTTTGGAAACAAGCTCTTGCAACAGGAGATAGCAGACAAATAGAAAAGGGAACAGAAAAATATAAGGGAAAAATACTAAATCCTGAAAAATTAATTTATAGTCTAAGCCAATAGTATATGAGCTAGTTAGATGACAAATATGCATAGTGTTGATTTAGATTACTATATTTTTCCTATGATTTTAGGCTATGCTGTAAAAATCATAGGAAAATTTATAACTATAATTGATTTATTTAACTATAAGATTTTATCAAGAAGGGAGAAGATTAATGAAATCAACTTACGAGACTGAAAGGTTAGTTTTAACAATATTAGATGAAAATGATTCCGATAAAGTGGTAGATTATGTAGTACGAAATAGAGAGTTTTTTAGTCAGGTTGAACCACAAAGAGAAGATGAATTTTACACTGTTGACTTTCAGACAGAGGAATTAAGAGGAGATTTTAAGTATATTCAAGATAGAATCTTTCTTAGACTTTGGGTATTTAATAAGGGAAACTATGATAAGATTGTTGGACAGGTAACCTTTTATAATATTGTACCTTATGCTTTCTTATCATGTCATATTGGATATAAATCAGACAAAGATGTAGCTAGTAAAGGTATAATGACAGAGGCAGTTAAAGCAGGGATTAAGATTATGTTTGAAGAATATGGAATGCACAGGATTGAAGCATATGCGCTGCCAAATAATAAAGCATCAATAAGGGTTTTAGAGAAACTTGGATTTATATATGAAGGTATGGCAAATAAGTTTTTAGAAGTAAACGGGAAGTGGGAAGATCATCTACACTATGCGTTAATCAATGAATAGAAGATTTGCAATAGAATTTTAAAGTTAATAATTTGCATTTACAATATACCATATAATATGAATTAAAATTGAAAAGAGATTTATCTAAATATCGTATTAAAAGCTGTGGAAGAAATGTTAAGCTGCATAAGGGGGAAGTATTAGTGGAGTATTTTGATATTTTAAATAGAGATGGTAGTAGAAGTGGTAAAATAGCACCAAAAGATGAAGAGCTTTTAGAAGGACAATATGATTTAGGAGCACATGCATATATACATAACTCAAAGGGAGAATTCTTAATTCAGAAAAGGTCAAAATCAAAACAGTTCTTACCTGGTGGATGGGATATTCACATGGGACACGTTATAGCTGGAGAAACAAGTAAAGAGGCTATTATTAGAGAGATACATGAAGAATTAGGTATAAAGATAGATGATATAATTTTTCTTAGAAGAGTTTTATGGGAAAAATACAATCATTTCATTGATATTTTTGTATTATGTAAAGATATTGATACTTCAGATTTAACCTTACAAAAGTCAGAGGTAGACGATGTTAAATTTATTTCAGCCCAAGAGATGATTAATTTGATAAAATCCATGGACTACAGACCAGAAGAATATAGAACAGTTATGAATGACTATGTTAATGAAATTATTTTAAATTTTAAGTAGAATAAAATAAATATGTAACTATTTATATATGAAAATAGTTACATAGGAAACTATACAACTATTTAACTATTTAACTATTTAAATAGTTGTTGTCATACCAAGGGTTTCAGCGAATTTCATATTTGAACAACATGAAATTTATAAGTAGATTCATAATAAATTATATTTACATATGGAAGGAGAATTAGTATGAAATATGCAATAGAATTATACTTTGATAAGGAAACAGAGGAAAAAATTATTAAATTAGCTAAAGGAATTGCAAGAGAGGGAATTAGTAAAAAATATTTAGAATGGAAGACTCGTCCTCATATTACCATAGCTATATTTAATGATATTGATATTGAAAAGTGTGACAAGTTATTAAAAGAAATAGCTAAGGATACAAAATCATTTCCCGCTTTGCTTTCTAGTATTGGGGTGTTTAATAATACTAGAACTGTATATCTTGCACCAGTTGTATGTGACGAATTAATTGATTTACACAAAAATATACACGAAACCTTTGCATTTTGTGATCATAGTGGCTGGGAATATTACACAACTGGACAATGGGTACCTCATTGTGCCGTTATGCTGGGAAGTGAAGATAAAGAATCAGCATTAGTGGAAGCTACAAAATACGTAATCGAAAACTATGAGGTTTTTCCAAATAGTAGATATGAAGAAATTGGTTTTGTTGAAGTTGTAATGCCTGTAAAAGAAATAAAACCTCATAAGCTCAGTATTTCTATGTAACTATAATTATTATAAGAAGTTTTGTTAGGAGAATTTATTTCAAAATCTAGTCTTAAAATTGAAAATATGATAAATAAAAATTTTAGTGAGGAAGTAATATGAAAAAAATTACTATGTCAAAGGGTGAATTGAGAAAATTCCTGGTGATGTATCAGGGGCTATCTTCACCAAAATCTTTTAAGGGTGAAGAGGGTATTAAGAATTTTATAAATAGAGTGGGGTGCATACAATATGATCCTTTAAATATGGTAGGGAGAAATGCTGATTTGGTGCTTCAGTCCAGAGTTGAAAATTATAACCCTATGATGCTAGAAACTCTTCTTTATAATAAAAGAGAACTCATAGATGGCTGGGATAAGATGATGGCTATCTATTCCGTTAAAGACTGGCCTTATTTTGAAAAAGTGAGATTAAGAAGAAAAGAAGAAATTGAGAGAGTATTGCATCATAGAAGTTCAATTGAAGCAATTAATCATGTGGATGCAGCAAAAGAATATATAGAGAAAAATGGTGCTACCTTGCCTTCAAAGCTGGATATTGGACGTGTAAAAAGTAGAGTTTGGGGTCATGGGAAACTTTCCAGCGCTACCATGGACTATATGTGGAACAGCGGAATTTTGGGCGTTAAAGAAAAGAAGAACACACAAAAGGTTTATGACTTGATAGAAAACCTATTGCCAAAAGAGCTACTGGATGTGAAGGAACCTTTTAATAATGATAATGATTTTTATAAGTGGTATGTTAAAAGAAGGATAGGAAGCATAGGGATCTACTGGGATAGAAATGGTGGAGGATGGCTTGGTCATTTTGTATCCGATAAAAATCTTAGAAAGAAAATATTAAAGGAACTACTAGAGGATGGTGAGCTTATACTTGTAAAAGTAGAAGGACTAAATGAAACTTTTTATATAAGGGCTGACGATACATCAATGTTAGATAATCTTAATTCTAGTATTGATAAAAAAGCAAGTTTTCTGGCTCCACTTGATAATCTTCTTTGGGACAGAAAGTTAGTTAAAGATATTTTTGATTTTGAATATAGTTGGGAAGTATATAAACCTGTTTCAAAGAGGCAGTATGGATATTATGTATTACCAGTTTTATATGGAGATAAGCTTGTAGCAAGATTTGAACCTGAAATACATCGAGGAAATGAACCATTGATAATAAAAAATTGGTGGTGGGAAGAGAACTATCAAGTAACAGAAGAGGCTATAGCTGCTATGATGGGATGCTTTGAAAGATTCTGTAAGTATCTAAAAGCAGATGGATTAGAAGAAAGTTCATGGAGGAAAATAAAAGGCTAGATTATAGTTAATGTTTATTATGTAAAGTAATTGCTAGTAATTGACTAAGGAGTGATATTTATGATTATGCCAACACATATTGTTACAGGAGCAGGAGTCGTTGAAAATGATAAAGAAGAGATTTTATTAGTCAAAACTCATCATGGGGGCTGGGTTTTTCCTGGTGGTCAAGTTGAAGTCGGAGAAAACGTTATTGATGCAGTTGTAAGAGAAATAAAAGAGGAAAGTGGGATTAATGTTACAGTAAAAAAACTTTTTGCTATTTCCTCAAATACAGCCACACATGAAGGATATAATGGAGTTAAGACAGTACCTACAAAGGTGATGATGGATTTTATTTGTACATTTGTAGATGGTGACTTATGTATTTCAGATGAGAATTCAGAATCACGTTGGGTAAAGAAGGATAAAGTTCTTGATATGATTACATCACCATCGATTCGTCAACGTTTTCAAGCATATTTAGATTTTGATGGTAATGTTCAATATCTAGCATATGTTACAAAGCCAGAATTTGACTTACAAGTTAGTAGAAAGATATAAAGGGGAATTCTTTTATGAATAAATTTATTTTAACGGAAGAGTTAATTAGACAAGTAAAATTACCAAAAGGTATTTATATTAGGCAATTTAAAGAAACAGATTTTTCTTCTATTCAAGTATTATATGAGAAAGAAGGATGGATGACATTCTTAAAAAGATCAGAAAATGCATTAAAGGCATGGGAAAATTCTAATATTACACTTGTTGTATTAGATGGAGACATAATAGTTGGATTAGTTCGTGCATTAACAGATGGAGAAATTACTACTTATATAGCTGAAATTATAGTTGATAATAGCTATAGAGGAATGGGAATAGGAAAAGCTTTAATTGATATATGTCATAATTTATATCCGAATACAAGATTAGATTTACTTTCAACAGATGGAGCAGACGACTTTTATCAAAGAAATAGTTTTAGAACGAATATGGGATTTAGAAAGAGTTATTAAGTTATAAATTTAAGGAGAGTATTCATAATGAAAGTTACTTTAAATAATTATTATATAAAAAATTATGAAGATAGAAATAAAAAGCAAAATTCAAAAGGAGAATTTTTGAAATTATTGGAAGAATCAAAAGCTAGTAATACTGAAATAAAAACATCAGGTAAAAGGAAAATAGAGTACATACTTGAAGGTGGTATTATAAAAGTTTATGTTAGTGATGGTAAAAATCCACCTAAGTGTATAAAGAGTATTCCAGCAAAATCTGCATCAAAGGAATTATTGGCAAGAGTGAAATGCTTAACAATAGCAGATTCTTTATACATTAATGAATTAATGAAGTCTAAAGGGGAATCTGATGAAAAGGTAAGTGGAGATACTGCCATTAATGAAGAGAGCATGATAAATAATTACGATTAAATTAAATATTTTAGGGTTGATAAGGAAATACGAGAGAGTTAGAATGTTAAGTTTAGTTGACAAATTTCCATTTTAACTTGATAGAAAAGGTGTTTAGTGTTTAGTATACTATAGCTACAAGTTAACTTGGATTTTAGGAAAGGCTGGTGATAGTTATGTCATTAGGCGAAAAATTATTATATTTACGTAAAAAGAAAGGTTTATCTCAGGAGGATGTTGCAGAGAAATTAGGTGTATCTCGACAAACGGTAAGTAAATGGGAGACCGACCAAACGGTTCCTGAACTTATTAAAGCAAAATTACTAAGTCAACTTTATAATGTAAGTTATGATTATCTTATTAGTGGAAGCCATATTAGTGGTGATGTTACTGGCATTGAAATGATAGTTGATGAAATTGACTGGACAGGTGCGTGGAGTAAAAAGTATCCAATTTTGGCTTCATATCAAGGGATAAAAGGAATATATACTTATAGTGAGAAAATATCTGAGTTATATGATGCTTTTAAAATTGAGTTTGGGTTTGATGACGTAAATACTGTTTTAGTTTTAAAAGATATTCTTTACCAAAAGTATAAAATGGCAAAAAAGAAAAACAACCAGTAAGAACGTAATTTGTGGTAAATTTAATATTAACAAGGTGTATTAGTATATTTTGTAATAAAAATTAATTAAATTGCAATGTCAGTATATAGGTATAAGCATATATTGTTAATGAAGTATTATTTAAAGGGAGAAAATATGTTATCTAAGGAGAAGTTTATTAAACAATCGCTAGAATTAAATCTATTCTTTTTAAGAATAATGAAGGAGCATCTAGTTTTTGTTGGTGCATCGTTAATGCCTAGATCTCAAAATTACCTTCATTATGCAGATATGTTAAAGGAACAACTAGATGGATTGCTTAGAAAGACTATAAAATTATCTAGTGGAATTATCGATCCAAACATTGGTAATACAGGAGAAATAATTACAAACTATACACTAGAAGCAGAAAGAGCTACAGAATTTTACACTGGAATTAATATCAATACAAATACAACAGAAATGGAATTATCTTTAGGAGATTATCAAAATAGTAAAACTCTAGATGGTTTATCAGAAGAAGTATTTTATTTAAATAAAGAGATTATTCCTGTAGTAAATGAAACAGCTAAGTTAAAAAATAAAATAAAAGTAAATGTATTAAAGTGCAAGATGTTTACAGGTTCTTATCCACTTTTAGTGGATCATATTTTAAGAGAAGCAATGTTCTATCTTAGAATGTTAGGAAGGTTACAGGAAAGAGTTGAGATGGACATTAATAAGGAAATGGTTGATCAGGAAGCTTTCTGGAACAGAATTATGGCTGAGCATTCTAAATTTATTAGAGGCTTTTTAGATCCAACAGAAGAGGAATTATTTAATGTTGCTAACAAGTTTGGTAAGCAATTTGATAGATTGACAGAAGAAGCACTTACTATGCACGATAATACAATTTCATTAGCACATATATCCACTGTAACTGAGGAGAGTAGAGAGGCCACTAAAGATATTAGAGATTTCAAGATGAAAGGAACAGAAGGATTATTAAATTGTAAGATTAAGTCCATAATTTTACCACTCTTAGGAGATCATGTTCTAAGAGAAGCAAATCATTATCTAAGATTGCTAAATAATTACAAAACAAAAACATATTCTTCATATAGATAAAATTGATATAAGAATAAATGGGTTTCTAAAATACTGTGAAATTTAGTGATGAATTTTACGGTATTTTTATTTTTCAATAATTAATTTATAAATAAGCTACCTATAATTTATATGGTATAATTTACATATAATAACCATGCAAAATGGTATTGAATATAGGCGATTAATTTATCATATGCGTTAATAAAGTCAAAGAAAATATTTTAAGTTTGGTATTATAGAAGTTAAATGGATAATTTTACAAAGATCCTTGAAGTGTATTTTAATAAATGATACCCTTATATTATCCTCTATGGGGGGATGATATAAGGAGGGATAGAATGAATTGGGTAAAGAAAAATAAAGATAATATTATTACTATATTTTTATTATCAATTCCTGTAATAGTAGAAAATATTCTTCAAACACTACTGGGAACGGTAGATACCTACTTTGCAGGACAGATTAATGATAGTGCAATTGCAGCAATTAGTGTAACTAATTTAATTGTTAATGTGTTCATTGCTTTTTATACTGCTATAAGTATAGGAACTAACGCAATTATTTCAAGAAATGTTGGGAGATGTGATTTTGAGGAAGCCAATGCGACCATAAAACAATCCAATATATTAGGTATCATAATAGGAATATTGGTTGGAGCAGTCAATTTAATATTTTATAAACCGATATTAATGATTTCAGGTGCTTCAAATGAAATATTAAGTTATACAGTACCATATTATATGGTTGTTGCAGTACCATCAGTATTTCTTTGCTTATCACTTATTCTATCAAGTTGTTTAAGAGCAACTAAAGATACTAGTACACCAATGATAGCAACGGGTGTTGCTAATATATTAAACATAATTTTAAATTATATTTTTATGAGATTAGGATTAGGAATTCTAGGGTTAGGTTTAGCTACAACTATCTCACGTATAGTAAATGTTTTAATTCTTTTATTAAAACTAGTAAATGGTAGTGTTATCAAGCTTGATTTGACAAATATAAAGATTAAAAAAGATATAATAAAATCCATAATGAGAATTGGAATACCAGCTGGAATCGAAAAATTAGTTATGAGATTAGGTCAATTAGTATACAATAGCATGATTATTTCTATTGGTATATCAGCATATGTAGCCCATAATATAGCAGGCAATATTGAAAGCTATTCCTATATACCTGCAATGGGTTTGGGGGTTGCTACAGCTACTCTTGTTGGTATAAGTCTTGGTGAAGATAATACTAATAAAGCTAAAAATATTGTTTTTTTATCGGATTTCATTGCAACTATTTTTATGATTTGTATTGGAATTATATTTTTTATATTTGCCCGACAATTTGCAATGATTTTTACAGATGCAAAAGAAATACAAGAAATGGTTATAAGAGTATTAAGGTTGATTGCGTTATTTCAGCCATTTGCAGCAATTACCCAAGTATTTACCAGCGCGTTGCAAGGTGCTGGAGATACAAAATTTCCAATGTATGCAACACTAATAGGAATTTGGTGTGGGAGAGTAATAGTTGGATATTTACTAGGAGTAACATTTGGGCTGGGATTATTGGGAGTATGGCTTGGGTATGCTTTAGATATTACAATTAGAGGTATTATTTTGCTAAAACGTTTCTTAAATGGAAAATGGCAGAAAATTAACATATAATTAAAATAAAACAAAAGGAGATAAATTTATGAGTGATGAAAATGGACATAACCATACACATAAAAATACTAAAGCTGTAATAAATAGATTATCAAGAGCTATAGGACATTTAGAGGCAGTGAAAAAGATGGTTGAGGATGGGCGAGATTGCAGTGAAGTATTAGTACAGGTCTCAGCAGTAAAATCTGCAATTAATAATATTGGTAAAATAATTTTACAAGATCATATTGAAAATTGTGTTGTTGATGCTGTAGAAACAGGAGATAAAAAAGTTCTCACAGATTTAAATGATGCAATAGGTAAATTTATTAAGTAAATCCTGAAATATTTTTAATAATACTAATTATAATTAGTTTAAATATCACATGTTCTAAAAGGAATGTGTGATATTTTTTCATTTAATAACCAAGCTATATTACAATTCAAACATTGAAATGTAAATAGTTGATGTTGGAAACAGAATAGTAGAAATTAGAAGAATGTGATATATTTTGGGACTTTCATTAAAATTATATGTTATAATTTTCTTAAAGAATTATTTGTAATTAATTTAAATATATAGTAATTATTCAAAAATAGATATGTTAAGGAGATTTATATTATGAAGGCAGAATTATATGAAAAAATTTTGGAAACTGAATTGAAATATATAAAATGTTTTTCAGATTATGCTGAACTGAAGAAATCAATCATTTTCACAGACAAAAAACTACTTGATATGTACATGCATAATTTCACTTTTCTTAAAGAGTCAATGGAGATGGGGGAACTAAGAAGCTTTATTGAAAATAAGCTTGGTGAAATGCAAAAGTCAAATAATGAACATTTACATATCATGATGGATTATAGTGTGAAATGGGATGAGTTAAAAAACTTGATTCAAGAGCCTGAGATTACAGAATACTGTTTTATGGCTATAGAGCCAAAAGATTTTAAGAAATTAAAAGTAAAAGATGATTGCATAGCTTTAAAAGCAGATACTCTTGAAATACTTGATGCTGGATACAAAGCTGATGTACAGGCCAATAAGGCAGCTATGGGAGAAGAGTTTGCTATAAAAAGAAGCAAAAGAAAGATGGAGGTATATAAGGAAAATCCTGATTTGAACCTTTATGTTTGCTACAAGGGAAAGGAACCTATAGGTAAGTGTGAGCTTTTCATAAAAGATGGCATTGCAAAGATTGAGGATTTTGATATTATTGAGGAATTTCAAAAACAAGGATATGGCACTTCTATGTTGCATAAATTGCTAGAAGAATCTCTTAATGCAGGAGCTGATATAGCATACTTAATAACAGACAATTTCGATACAGCAAAGGATATGTATAAAAAATGTGGATTCTCAATATGCGGTATTAAGACATCTATATTATTTATAAGATAGTTATAGATTATAACATGAATTAAAGTAGATAGTTGGGGAGGAAATATGAATATGATTAACATTGTAAAGGCAGAATTAACAGATTCTAAAGTTATAACTGAAATTAAGAAATTTGCATATAATGATGAAACAAGTAGATTTGGACCAGGAAGGGATGGTGGTCCTCCAGGATATGATTCAGAAGAAGAAACACGAAGACTTATTAAAAACTATTTATGCTATAAGATTATCCTTGATAATGATATAATTGGATTCTTTTGGCTACACGGAGTAGAACAAGAGTTTTATGAATTGGAAGATCTATGTATTCATCCGAAATATCATAATAAAGGTTTTGGATTTAAGACTATGAGTCTAATGGAAGAAATGCATCCGCAGATAAAAAGATGGATATTGGG
The DNA here is from genome assembly GCF_002295255.1 of Clostridium sp. UBA871. Classification (NCBI taxonomy): domain Bacteria; kingdom Bacillati; phylum Bacillota; class Clostridia; order Eubacteriales; family Clostridiaceae; genus Clostridium; species Clostridium sp. UBA871. The sequence continues at coordinate 609,064 of NZ_DBFV01000003.1, forward strand.
AACTCCTTATTATAGTGTAAGAAATCAATATTTATATGAAAAAGCTGGTTATAAAAAAACTGGACAATCAGAAGATGGATTTCTGTTCTTTTATGAAAAGTTAATTTGTTAAACTATAAAGTTGTATATCAAAGATGATTTAATATGAACTTCTAAAACATTACTAATAATATTTTAATAATGGTCAATGAAGCTTTGAAGATATTAACTAAGTTTTGATTTAGGCAAATAGGAGTAAAGATTATGAAAGAAAAAATAAAAAAACTTTTAGGTGCAAATATGGACATAGATTTAACAAGTAATGACAAGGTTGATTGGAAGCAAAGTCGTTGTCCTTGGAATGAAAAAGAAGGTTCTAATACACATAAATGTGCAGTGAAAAATACTTCAATATGTGAATATTTTTGTGGTATTGAGTATCTCGATACAGTAATTTGTTGTTTTCCTAATGAAAATCCAAATAGATGATATATACATTTAACTATGTCTAAATACTTGGAGCATTGGGATAAAATTACAATTGAGAGATGATAATGGGAGATATATTTTTCTTTGAAAATTAATGATTGATATCCGTTATAAATGTATAGGGGGGAATATGTGTGATAGAAAAAATCAATTCAGAGATTATTAAAAGTGAAAATGACATACTTGATATGTTAGATAATTTAGTAGAGAAACGGGATAATGAGTGGTGGAGCAATTTTTATTCTGATAAGGAAAAAGCAATTCCATTCTTTAAAAATATTCCTGATGAAAACCTTGCTTCATATTTTGAGTTAGATTTATTAAAACAAGGAAAAGCACTTGATATAGGATGTGGAAATGGTAGAAATTCATTATATCTTGCACACAAAGGGTTTGAAGTTTATGGAATTGATTTTTCAAAAACATCTATTGAATGGGGAAAACAATTGGCGAAAGAACAATCTATAGAAGTGAATTTTTTATGCCAATCAATATTTGACTTTAAATGTGAACCAGAGAGTTTTGATTTTATCTATGATTCAGGATGTTTTCATCATATAAAACCTCATAGGAGAAATCAATACCTAAGTGCTGTTTTAAAACTTTTAAAGCCAGATGGATATTTTTCCATGAACTGTTTTAATTTAAACGGAGGTGCAAATATATCTGATTATGATGTGTATAGAGATTATTCAATGCATGGTGGACTTGGATTTTCTGAGTATAAGCTAAAAACAATTTTAAAACTACACTTCAATATACTTGAATTTAGAGAGATGAAAGAGATCGAAAATGACAATATATTTGGAAAATCTTTTATGTGGACAACATTATTGAAGAAAAAATAAAATGTAAATATCTTTATATTTATATAGTGAAAATTTTAAATTAAGTTGATGACAATTTATGGTGTGTCAGATTACAAATTTGAGGGGGAGAAATATGAATTTTATCGTATCTACCGGAGAAGTTGATAATGTAATTAATATTATGAAAGAAGTCGCTTCTTGGGGACGCTCTGTTGGATTAAATGTATGGAAGGATGAACACCTTACAAAAGAAAAATTAATGGTAAATGTTATGGAAGAAGATTTTTGTGTGGGAAAAGTTTCAGGAGCTAATGCATGTTGTATGATATTGCAATGGAGTGATACTTTCTTTTGGCCAAATTCAAAGGAAAATGAAGCTGGATATATACATAAACTGTGCGTGAGAAGAGAGTATGCAGGACTGGGTCTACCAGGCAAAATGGTTAAATTTGCAATAGAAGAATGTAAAAAAAGAAATATTAAATACTTAAGATTAGATACAGGATGGACTAATAAGAAATTATGTAATCTTTATAAGAGTCTAGGATTTGAGATAGTTGATAAATTCTTATTAGATAATGGTGGAGCATTTGCATTATTTGAGATGAAAATAGAATAAATAAGCTAACCTATTAATAGGAAGTATCATACTGCCATAGAAATATTATCCACATAATAGGAGGTGAAAGGTTTGAGAGATTACTTTATGAAAACAGAGCGTATAGGTTTCTCAAATTGGTCAGATTGCGACTTTACACTAGCACATCAGCTTTGGGGAGAAAAGGATGTTACTAAATTTATTTGTGCTACAGGGGAATTTACAGAAAATGATATTCACAATCGTTTAAATATTGAAATTTGTAATGGCAAGGGTTTTCATGTTCAATATTGGCCTATATTTGAAATAACAACAGGAGAACTGATTGGCTGCTGTGGTGCACGCCCATTTAAATCTAAACAACACTCATATGAAATTGGTTTTCATCTTCGTAAAAGATACTGGGGTCAAGGTTATGCCCATGAAGCAGCAAAAGCAGTAATCAATTATTGTTTTTCTAAATTAAATGCAGACAAGCTTTTTGCAGGACATCACCCACATAATGTTGGATCTAAAAAACTTTTAGTATGCTTAGATTTTCATTATATAGGAGATAATTTCTATGAACCAACAGGACTGTATCATCCATCATATGAAATGACTAATCTAAGATTATAATCATAACGTGTAGTAAGCTAAGTCCACTAGTGAAGAACTCTATTGAAGGAAGGGAGAAATATCAATGGAGAATTATAATAGCACAAAAATATTTTGGGACAATATATTTTAAGCAGTAATACCAAATAAATATGAAAATGCAGATTTGGGACAAGAAGATTTAAATGAAGCTTTAAAGTGGTTAAGTAGTGGAACAAATAGCATTGTAGATTATATGGATGTGGAAGTGGGGCATTACACACTTAGACAATGATTTATTACTTGTGGAATTTAGAAACAGAAAAATGGTGTAGTATATTGGAAAAATATTTTCATATATATCTTAAAAAGGATATTTACTATAATCAACATGAACAGTATAATAGATTATTTTTATTAGTAAACAAATAGTATAAATTTTAAATATAAGGAGTGGTAATAAAATATGCATAACCTTATAAATGCTATTCCGTTATATAATTTCTTAAAATATTGTAATAACAATTCCTCTGAGAAAATTATATTAGACTGTGGTGCTGGTGGTTCTAATCCACCTCTTTCTTTGTTTTATGAATTTGGATATGAAACCTATGGAATTGAAATATCTGAAGATCAACTAGAAAAAGCAAGGGCATTTTGTATAGAACAAGATAAAGATTTAAATATCATATTTGGTGATATGAGAAAAATACCTTTTGAAAATGAGTTTTTTAGTTTTTTGTATTCTTATAATACATCTGTTCATATGAAAAAAGAAGATTTCTCACTTGCTTTATCAGAATTTTATAGAGTGTTAAAACCTGGAGGACTATGCTATGTGAATTTTTTAGGTGAAGAGTGTGATACTTATGGCATAGGAAAAGAAATTGGTGAAGGGGAGTTTTTACAAATTGAAGATAATGATGAAGTGATCTATTGTCATTATAAGGATAACGAAATTGAGCAAGCCCTTACAAAATTTGAAGTTATATATAAGGAAAAGAAATCAGTAAAAAGAAATATCGATGATAGAGAAAATACATCAGTTTATCTTGAATATATACTAGTGAAAAAGTAATTGAATAAGATTAGTTGTATAATTGGGGGGATGAATCAATGATTGAAATTAGACAATTAAAGGAATCTGACATGCAGCAGGCCTTAGAATTAAAGATTTTGTGCTGGACGGAAGAGTTGGCAGGTAAGGCTGAAAACACCCTTTCAGTTTCTCAAGAATTAGACTTCTGGGTAGAGTGGATGCATACAGGGAAAGAAAATAATGATGTTCGCTTGTTAATTGGAGCATTTGAAAATGACAAGATGCTTGGAGTAGCCTTTAGCAGTTTTGCGGAAACCTTTGATATACCTGAAAAAGGTATAGAGTTAAATGGGATTTGGGTATATCCTGACCAGCGAAATAGGGGGATTTCTCTCATGATGATTATTTATACATTGAGTTTCTACATGTCTATGGGTATGGAAAAGATTGTTATCTATAACCATCATTATGCAGCATCAAATCAGTTTTATCACAAATTTTGTGGACAAGTTGCCAAACAAGAATATCAGATGGAGGGTAAACTTTTGGTGGATGTATTCTTAATAGACATATTATCAATGAAAAGCAGAATGGAGCAATCTCTAAAGAAATATATAGGAGAATATGCCTATGAAAATTAAAAAAATTAAAGCTGAGAATATTGAGCAAGTAAGGGAGCTACACGTATATTGTACAGGCCGTCAGTGGACTGATACTAAACCAGCAAAGGATGAATTATCATTTTATACTCCTGATGAAATATTAGGAATGTTTGATGAAGAGAAACTAGTAGCTATGATAAGGAACTATACATTTAATCAGTCAGTGAGAGGTGTAATTAAGAAGATGGGAGGGGTTTCCCATGTGGCTACTTTTCCTGAATATCGTTTGCAGGGATATGTAAAGGACTTGATAAAATCAGCATTTATAGATATGAAAGAAAAAAATCAATCTATTAGTTTATTACATCCTTTTAAAGAAAGTTTTTATAATTCTTTTGGGTATGTGGGTACAAATGACAATTTGCTAGTTAAAATTTCTTTAGATGGATTTTTTCATTATTTAAAAGATGTATCAAAAATAAATGGTGAATGGGAAGAGAAAAGAGTAAGAGCTATTGAGGTGCAAGAGGAATTTGAAGCATTTAAATTTGAACTTGATTTGTTGGAGCATCATGGACTTGTTTTTCTCAATAATATGTCCAAGGAGTATTGGATAGAAGATCATGGTGGTGTAATTGTAGTATTTATAAAGAAAAATAATAAAACTATGGCAGCAGCAAAGTATATTAAAATAGGATCAGGAGAAAATGGAAAAATTTTTGTGGCAGAAATGTATTGGAAAGACATAGAAAGCAGAGTGATGTTATTCAGATATTTTGCAAAGCACAAAGACCAATTTTCACATATAGAATTAAGAGTTCCATATGGTACTAATTTTTGGACATGGTTGAATGATCCAATGAGGCCTTTTGAAGTAAAGATTAACAATAATCCATGGATGGTAAGAATTATTGATGCAGTAGAAGCAATGAATGATATTAATGTAGCTTTAGAAGGTAATATTATTTTAGAATTATATGATGAACATTGTCAGTGGAATAATGGTATTTATAAGTTAGAAGCTGTGAATAAGAAACTAAAAATGAGCAAATATGAGAGTAAAAAACCAGATGTAAAGATGGACATAAAAGGGCTTACCGCACTATTGTATGGTGCATACTCCGTAGAAGAGCTTGAATTTAAGGAATGGATTATACTATCAGATTCAAAGTTTAAAATAATATTAGACCATTGGTTTCCTAGAAAGTTTCTTTATAATCCATATTATTTTTAATGGTGTAGTTTGTAATAATGATTTTTAAAAGATATAACATGGAATTTGATAATTGTAGTATAAGTATTGTTAAATGTGATGAGATAAGCAATACGATAGCTGTGAAATGCATTAATGATACAGGGCACTTGGAGGAAATAGGAGAGTAGAAGGTTAGGAAGATGCTTTCGCAAAATATATCACTAATCTTATATAAACTGTTGAGCATGTACTTTAATATTATTGTTAACGAACGCCATTTGCATAAGTAAGAATCTAAATCTTTGATTTAGTTATTCGAACTCAGTTCTTCTAATTTATTAGAAGAACCTCCTAGAATATTTATTACTTAGGATTTATGAATGGTAAAATCGTAAAGCAACGCAACTTGTTTGAGTGAATACGAGTTGTTGTGTTGTAGATTTTAACTTGAATAAATCCTTTTAGTAAATCAATGCTTCGAAACGGCTGAACAGCAATAATATAAGTACAAGCTCAACATTTACTTAGATTAGCTTATTTTGCGAAGGCCCCTCATACTTTCATAAAAATATAATCATTTAAGTGTTCAATACTATTATAACTCCTTCTAATGATTTTTACGTCCATTTTTATTGGAAGATGCTATAGAAGCTATGATAATAAAAATAGATATATTTACAAGGTTAATGTAGAAATCTATACTGCTACCACTTAGGTTATATTCATCAACATATATTCCTCCTTGCCATATACTTAAATTTGATATAAGTACTAAGAATAGAGAATTTACTATAATAATAAAGGAATTAATGGCTTTACCTCTATATTTCATAAGTATCATATATAATAAGTTGAAAATAAGAAATGCTAAACATGCATATGAAAATGCCCCCAAAAGATCCAAAATGTTATCCTCCTAAAATAAATATTTAAGTATATAAAAGAATTATGTAGTTTATACATAGTTCTCACTTACTATAGAAATTCCTTGTTCGATTCTAGATTTGCTCTGAGAAATATAGTTTTTCATCCATTGACTCATGTTAGAAAAACCAGTGCTACGACATATACCTATATAGACGATAAGTTCTCTTAGTTGAAGAAATAGAGGTATTTGTTTTAGCCAATATTCATCTATATGATTTTCTTTAAGGTAACCATCCATAAAGCTTTTCATAAAAATACAACTTTGAGCTTGTCTTTCATCCATGCTATCATCTAAGAATACATAAGTAATATAAAACAATTGAATAGCTATATCTTCAATAAACCAACTATATTGACACTCATCAAAATCAAATATATTAATATCTTTATTATCTAGGAAAAAATTTCCAACATTAATATCTCCGTGAATAATTCCAAAGGAATCAGAATCCTTACAGAGATTATTTATTCTATTCACTATATCATCATAACTTTCAAAAATCTTGAACTGATCAGCAGAAATATATTTCTTTATGTTTTGCAGATAGTAATTATGTGACCAATCAGGTCTCTTAATTTCTTTTGATGAAGGTATGTACTTCTTAGATAAAAAATGCATTTTCCCTGTTAATCTACCACATTTCTCAAATAAATCTTTATTACTAATGCATTCAGGATATCCAATATTTCTTCCAGTAGCTTTTTCAAAAGAAGTAGCTGTAAAGTACGATCCTCCTATATGGATTTTTTCTGATAAATTACCAGAGATAGAGTAGATGGGCTTTGAAGCTGACACTCCATTATTAATTAAATATAAAACCCAGTCAAGTTCACCTTTTATAAGGTTATCGCTTCTATGTGAGCTATGAGTAAATCTTAAAATATAAGATTTCTCCTGCTTTTTATATTCATAAACATAGTTTTGAAAACCTCCAATTAAATTTAGTGTAGACATATCTATATTAAACTTTCTTGCCGCTTCTCCTAAAATTTGATTATTAAATAATTTCTCAATTTCTCTATCCAATTCTTCCACTTCCTTATTAAAATAAATATAATTCTGAGTTTAAATTTTAGACCAATTTATATAGCATGATTTGAGGTCATAATACGTCAATGTATACATATCTGGTAATCAAAAAATATATAGTTGTACAATAGTATAAGAATATTTTACTATAATTAACTTAAATGGTGTATATTTTAAGAGGAAAATTTAATATAATTTCATGTGGTATTATAACTCCATTATGCTAATAAAAAATGATATTCATGGAGATAATTAGCTTTTAATTTGAACATATGTTATAATATGGTAAAACAAGGTTGTGCTTATTAAATATTGTGTAGCATTGGGGGAGTTAAAATGAAAATAAAATCACATACGAAACTTAATTTATATTCCTTTATATCTATTGGGATTAGTGCAGTTATATATTTTATATTTATGATCATGGATATATTTTATCTACCTAAAGATAATGAGTTACTTTTACTAATCACCATATCATTAATTTTAGTAATTAGTATTATTGGAATGATATATAGCATTTTAAGTTCAAAATCACTAAGAGAAAGAGAGATTAGTAATATATGTGTTCCTAAAGTGGATTTATTTTTAACAATCGCTGCCCTAATTATAAATGTTGGTATTGTAGTTTTAACCCTACCAGCGCTTATTATTACTATAAAATTTATGTATTTTTAAGTGAAATATATTTGTATGTAGGTTATAAAATTTTTGAGTTTGATATCTTGTACTAATTATTTATAAAGGAGGATAAGTAAATGAGCATACAACTTAGAAAGAGGTTAATTAACCAAATAGAAAGACCATTTCAATTTAAAATCAGTGACCTAGTTTTAGAAGGAGCAGAGTTAGAAAGTAAATTAAATACTTATCTATCAATGTTTATAGAGGGAACCTTAGACACTGACCTTTCTGGTAAAAAACCAGATAAGTTTATTGAAAATCTTAGGAATAATATTTTGGGAGATTTTTCGAAACGATATATTATAACTGCACAATGTAAGGATGATGTAATAGGTATTTTAATAGCTTTACCTGGAAGTGTGAATGAGATGCATATTTATTCACTGCATGTTGCACCAGATCATAGAAATAAAGGAGTTGCTTCTACACTATTAGCTACCTGTGTAAATGATATGCATAAAAAGAATATAGAAGATATTATTATAGATGTACATATAGACAATAAACCTGCTTATGATCTATATAAAAAATTTGGATTTATTGAAGTTGAGAATATAATTTAATAAAGGAATAATGTTAAGTATATTAAAGCCATAGATATTAATAATTAAATTAAATAAAAAATAATAATGAATATTTAGAAAATATGCTATAATAGAAATATTAAAAACAGAATAATTATAATTTAGTTTTAATAGTGGTAACAATTATCTAAAGAACGGAGGAAGGCTTTTGATATACATTACAGAACCTGGATTTGAACCGAAGCATATAAATCCATTTACAGATGAAAGATATACTGATGATTGGATTGTATTTTGCTTAACTAATTCTAAGAATTATGAAATAACCAATGGAAGAGGCAATTCATCTGTATATACTTTAAAGGTAAGTAAAAAGTGTAAGCAGTGGGAATTTAATCTTATGGATTTTATAGAATATGAAAATAGCTATTGTAAGAATATGATTTTGTCGGTAGATGAGGAAGACTTAATTAAAGCAAAGGAAGCATATGAGAATCATCATTATAATGAAGCTTTTTTAAGGGGAAATGAACCTAGGGTTCTTATTCATAGTACCACAATGGAGAATTGGGAAAAAATTAAAAGCGATGGATGTTTAAAGTCGTGGAATATACTAAAAAAAGAAGGCAGCAACTACATGGACAAGCCTATAGGTGAGCTTCTTGGTGATCCAAAGGACTATAGTGATTATATTATGTTTTCTAATGGGAATGTTTCAAGTGAAGTCGTTGTATTATCCAAGGAAAATAATAAAATTATTATGGATGAGAAAATGAAATATAAAACAGGTGCAAGGTTATATTTTGATATTGAAAAAATAGCTAAAGATGGATTATTAGTTCGTGATGGCTGTTATCTAAAGGTAAAGGGCATGTTACCCCTAGATAAATATCTAATCTGGACTGCTACATGGGAAAATCTTAATCTAGAAAATAAATATTCTACACCTGAGAACTTTACAAAAATAGCAAATGAAACCTTCAATTCTCTCTTTGGAGATGCACTTATTAAATAAAAGTTTATATATTAAAAAAGGAGAGAAGTAAATTTGTGTTTACACAAACTTACTTACTCTCCTTCATATTTTAAAGGATTAAAAAATTCTTTGTTTTTAACATTTTTTCATAAATTCTTCAATTTCTTCGACAGTTTTTATAATCTCATCAGACAAGACTTTACATCCATTTTTAGTTATAACTACATCATCCTCAATTCTTATTCCTATGCCTTCTTGGGATAAATATAGGCCAGGTTCTACTGTAATTACCATGCCTTCTTCAAAAGGCGCATCATAATCTTCTACATCATGGGTATCTAGTCCTAAATGATGACTTACTTGATGATAGTAATAATTAGACAATTCATTTTCATCCTTTATTATACCAAGGTCAATTAATCCCTCTGTTAAAGCTTTTTTTGTAACCTCATTTATTGACTGAAAAGTATGACCTGGTTTAAGAGCTTTTATAGTTTCAAGTTCAGCATTTAATACTATATTGTATATTTGTTTTTGTCTTTCGGTAAACTTACCGTTAACAGGAAAGGTTCTAGTTATATCTCCATGATAATAATTCCATGCTGCACCTACATCACATAAAACCAAAGAGTTATCATTAATTTCGCAATTATTATCTTCATAATGGAGAATTGTTCCATTTTTTCCACTGGCAATTATACTTGGAAAGGCAAAATCTTTCACACCATTGTTTTTTAATGAAAAATCGAAATAGGACTCAAGTTGATATTCCATAATATTAGGTTTAGCATTTTTCATCATCGCTTCTATTCCTAATTTAGTTTTCTCTATAGCAGATTTAATTTCTTTAATTTCCTCTTTTTCTTTGCACATTCTTAGAATGGATAACTTAGGATATACGTTGTGTATAAATACCTGAGAGTATCTTTCCTTTAAATCTTTGGCAAAGCAACCATTAGTAGTTAAATCATCTTCATAGGCATCTTTTTCTAAATCTAAATATATATGGACTAAATTTTTAGTTGATATTAAACTATTTAAATCTGTTTTAAAGTCATCTATAAATCTAATATCATTTATTCCAGATATTTTTTTAGCATCCTCAACATTAATACTCTTACCTACCCACTTAGCTCTTTTTTCATCAAATTTTCTGATATAAAGTCTTTCTTCTATATTCCCATTTCTATCTTTAATAACTACAAGATTTATATGCTCTTCATCAACTCCACACAGGTAATAGAAATTTCTATTTGGTGTGAACTTATAATTATAGTCATTTGATTTCTTCGGTGCTTTTCCAGCAAACATTATTAATATGGATCCATTAGCTAATTCCATTGATAACTTTAGCCTATTCTTCTTGAAAAAATCTTTATTCATTTCAAACAACCCCTTCATTAAGTAATAGATAATAGTTAAGTTCAAGGCACATTAAATTTTTTATAAAAGATGTTTATATAATAATATTAACCTAATTTCAGCCTATAGTAAATGATTACATAAGTGAAAATATAGAAACTTATTCATGGATAAAAATAATTTTTTTTCTTAAAGATATGTTTAATATACATATGTATGGTAAAATATTACCCATAAGTAAAAAATGAAATAATTAGTTTTTATATTCCTTATTATTGTTATATTGGAGGTGAATAAATGGCAAAGATTAGAGAAATTACTTGTGATGTAGCGTGTAATAAATTAAAAAGAAAAATACCTTTTGCCTGGGATTTAAACATATATCGAGGTTGTGAACATGGTTGTAAATATTGTTATGCTATGTATTCACATCAATATTTAGATTCAGATAAATATTTTGAAGACATATATGTAAAAACTAATGTGGTTGAACAATTGGAAAAACAACTGAGTAGTCCTTCGTGGAAAAGGGAAGTTGTTAATATTGGAGGGGTAACAGATAGCTATCAACCAGTAGAAGAACAGTATAAACTAATGCCGGATATATTAAGACTTATGATAAAGTATAAAACACCATGCATTATTTCAACTAAATCAGATTTAATTTTAAGAGATTATGATTTAATAGATGATCTTTCTAGGGTTACCTATGTAAATATAGCAGCTACAATTACATCTATGGATGAAAATATACGAAAATTAATTGAACCAAATGGAGTAGAATCTTTAAAACGATTTGCAATGTTAAAGGAATTTAGTAAAACCAATGCATCTACTGGACTTCATTTTATGCCTATTATTCCATATATAACAGATACTTTTGAAAATATAAATTCTCTATATTTTCATGCTAAAGAATGTGATGTGGATTACGTTCTACCAGGAACTCTTTATTTAAGAGGTAGTACAAGAAAAGTATTTTTAGATTTCATAAAGAAAGAATTTCCAAAGATATATGATGACCTAGTATTATTATATAAAACTGGTGGAGCAAATAAGGAATATAAAAATAATTTATATAAAACAGTAAATGCTTTGAGAGAAAAATATGGTTTATCAAGTAGTTATTCCAAACCAATGAAAGAAAAGTTAAATCAAGAATGCCATACTCAATTATCAATTTTTGATTGAAATTGGAAAATATAATACAAATGGCAAATTGGAAAATATTTAAAGTGTAGAAAGGTATTATAATTATGATGAAGATAAAAAATCACAATGAACTTATAATTAGAAAAGCAACAGTTGAAGATTCTAATGAAATTGTAATGTTAGTGAAACAAGTAATGGGCGAGGTAAGTTTCTTTCCTAAAGACCCAGACGAATTTGACTTAACAGCTGAAGACGAGGCAGAATATATTAAAAATACATCTTTATTTTTAGTAGCAGAGATAAATGAGAAAATAGTAGGTTCTACCACATTACAAAGGGGTAGAACTAAAAGGACAAGTCATGTTGCAGATTTTGGTATAACAATTTTAAGGGAATACAGTGGGTTAAAAATAGGAACTTTGTTAATGGAAGAGGTTATAAAGTGGTGCAAAGAAAATCAAGTTGAGAAAATTGAATTAGAGGTTTTTGAAGAAAATACACCTGCTATAGCACTTTATAAAAAGTTCGGATTTATTGAAGAGGGAAGAAAAAATAAAAACATAAAAATCAAAGGTGAATACAAAAACACATTGTTACTAGCTAGATTTTTAAAAGACAGTTAGGTATATTTTCTTAAAGGGAAGTCTGTTTTCAGACTTCCCTTTATTTCTTTTACTAAAAGATTAAATAATTCTTAGAGTTATTATAAATTATAGGTTGTTGGAAATTTTACTAACTTCTAACTAGAAGCATTACCAAATTATCTCTATATTGACCTTCATGAAGTTCTCTTTTTTCAAGGATTTTAATAGCTTTGAATCCACATTTTTCATAACATTTAATGGCACGGCTATTCCAGGTTTGAGGATCTATGAGAATAACATCAACACTTTTTACTTCAAATAAGTATTTAGTTAAAAGCTTTATGGCTTTAGTGCCAATTCCTTGGTTTTGATACTCTGTCTCACCTATGAACAAATCAATTCCATAAGGATTATCATAGTTTTCAACCTCAAGGTCTTTCTTTTCACTTTCATAATAATATTGAACATATCCAATGGGTTTTTCATTAAGCTCAATGATACATGTAGTAACAGATTCTTTACCTAAAATCCTTGGAGAGTATTTTTCTTTTATTCTATCTATGCTAAAGGCATTATCTCTACCTTCATAGTAAAAAAGAACTTCAGGATTACTTATCCATTTTGACATTAAGATATAATCAAAAGGATTATCCTCCATCTTACGAATCGAAATTCCATCAGCCATACATAAAATTTTATGATTTTCACTTTCTTTATTTAGTATGAGTTTTCCTATTTTTTTCATTGTATTATCCTCCTAAAATTTAATAGAGTTACTAAATAGATTTATAAAATTATATAAGGAGGACCTCTTGGAAGTTTAATATTAATGAATACATGTTATCTAGGAGGTTTCAAAATAATTGCTTTCCTATTTTTCATAATTATATTAGCTCCTTTCTTTGTTAGAATAATTCATTTGCCATATAACTGTGCTTTTATAATTTTATTAATTGTCATTTAATATTTACATTAATCGGATTTAATAATCTATATATTTATCATACCATTATTTACCACGATATAATATCTATATTTAATTTTAAATACATTTTTATAATCAATGAAACTCATTAAAAACTAAATTTTAAATTTTATAATAATGTATATAGAGAATATTTGTAATGGATTTAAAAGTTTTGTATAATAAAGAAATAAATGGTTAAAAGATTATAGCTGAAATTTACTTGCGAAAAGGTCTAATTTTTAATGTATTAGATTATTAAGTATAAGAAGGAGTAATTAATGTGATTAATATACGGACATATGGAAGTGAACCATCATATGATATAGCAGTTATTCACGGGGGACCAGGTGCTCCAGGTGGAATGGCACAAGTAGCAAAAGAAATATCAAAAAAGTATGGAGTTTTGGAACCTATGCAATCAGAAGACTCTATTGATGGACAAGTTAGTGAACTTAAAGAATTGCTTGAAAATAATGGACAATTTCCAGTAACACTAATTGGTCATTCATGGGGAGCATGGTTAAGCTATATTTTTGCATGGAAATATCCAGAGTTAGTAAGTAAGGTTATACTTATAGGAAGTGGATCCTATGAAGATATTTATCTTTCATCAATGAATAGTAAAAGAGCTAACAGACTTACAGAAGAAGAAAACTTAAGAGTTGGTACATTATTTCAATTATTAAATGAACATAATAATCCAAACAAAAAAGAAGTATTGCGTGAATTTGGAGAATTAATGGCAAAGGCGGATTCCTATAGTCCAATTTCTATTGAAAATGAATCTCTAGATTTCCAACCAGAAGTTTTTCAAAGTTGTATGGAAGAAATTAATAAATTAAGAAGCAATGGAGAACTTTTGGATTTTGGAAAGAATATAAAATGTCCTGTAATTGCTATACATGGTGAATATGATTCTCATTCTTTTGAAGGTGTTGAAAAGCCACTGACAAGAACCATAAAGGATTTTAAATTCATATTATTAAAGAAATGTGGACATAACCCTTGGAATGAAGTTTATAGTAAAGATAAATTCTATGAAATAATCTTCAGAGAGTTAGAATCAAGATAGATGAGGATAAAGTTAAGGCAAAAGCACTAACTTAAGGAGAAGATTAAAATGATAAGGAATGTTTATGAGCAGTGCCCTATATTAAAAAATCATTTGACTGCATTAAAACAGACAACAATTAAAGATGCAGAGGAATTGCTAAAGTGTTATTCAGATAAAGAGGCTGTGAAATTGTTTAATTCTGATAACTGTAATGGTGATGATTTCTATTATACAACAGTTGAAAGAATGGAGGAGGCAATTAAATTTTGGACTTTTTCCTATGAGAATAAATACTTTGTGAGATGGACGATAATTTTGAATGATACAAATGAAAGAATTGGAACTATTGAAATGTTTAAAAGAGAAGCAGAAGATGAGTTTAACCATTATGGATTATTGAGAATAGATTTGCATAGTAAATATGAAAAACAAAAATATATAGATGATATTTTAGAAATTGTAAATAAGAATTTTTTTGAACTCTTTAATGTTGAGGGAATTCTTACAAAAGCAATTCCAAATGCAACTGAGCGTATTGAGTCATTAAAGAAAAAATATTATGTACCATTAAATAGAAAAATGATGCTATATGATGATTATTTTATAAGGACAAAAGTATAAGTTTAAAATTTAAATAACTTTAAATAGGAGGAAACTATGAGTAAATTATCTGAATTACCTAATATAGGTAAGAAACTAGAAGAACAACTTAATGAAGTCGGCATAAAAACTGTTGAACAATTAAAAACAGTCGGGAGTAAACAGGCATGGTTAGATATTAAAGCCATAGACGATTCTGCTTGTATCAATAGGTTATGTGCATTAGAGGGAGCAATACAAGAAATCAGATGGCATTCTCTTTCAGAGGAAGTAAAGCGAGATCTAAAAGAATTCTATAATACAGTAAAAAGCTAAGTAAATCTAATATTCCTATAATATCACCAAACAATATATTGGACAATCATCATGAAAATACTCACATAAAACTTCTGAGTGAATAATCTATCAATATAGTTATTTCATTGATGGAGGTAATGAGTGGGATATTATATTAAAGTTGAACCAAATGTGAAAATTTATGTAGAGGATCTTAATCCAGAAGGAAAAAAAACAATTCTATTTTTACATGGTTGGCCTGGTAACCATAATCTGTTTGAATATCAGTTTGACCAATTTCCAAAGTATGGGTATAGATGTATCGGAATAGACACCAGAGGTTTTGGAGATTCTGATAAACCTTATGATGGATATGATTATGATCGTTTATCTGATGATGTTAGATGTGTAGTAGATGCACTAAGTCTTAGAGATTTCACACTAGCAGGGCATTCAACAGGTGGAGCTATAGCTATTAGATATATGGCTCGTCATAAAGGATATGGAGTATCTAAGCTAGTTCTTATATCTGCAGCAGCACCTAGTCTTATTAAGCGTAAAAACTTTCCATATGGATTGGATAGAGAAGAAGTTGTTAAAATTATTGATGGGACATATAATGATAGGCCTAAAATGCTGAGAGATTTCGGAGATATATTTTTCTTTAAATATATATCTGAACCATTTTCTCAGTGGTTTTTTAATCTTGGATTACAAGCAGCAGGATGGTCTACAGCGGCTATTGCAAACACGTGGCTAGGTGAGGAAAAATTATTTTCTGATTTAGAGACTATAAGAGTTCCAACATTAATTCTTCATGGCATTCATGATAAAGTGGTTCTATTTGAGTTAGCTGAAATTCAAAATCAGTGTATTAGAAATTCAAAACTTGTACCATTCAAATATAGTGGTCATGGAGTATTTTACGATCAGAAAGAAAAATTTAATGAAGAATTAATGAGATTTGTTGAAGAATAGAAGCTTATAACATAGGAGTATTTAATAAGAAATTAAAATGTTTATCTATAGAATACCGTACTATTCATTTATGTATATACGGTATTTTCTATATGAAATTATTATGGAGGTATAATCATGGATACAAATACTATAAATAAGTTAAAAGAAAACTTTAGGATGAGAAATATAGAGGTTGAATGTTTTGAAGATTTAACTGAAGTTAAGAATCATATATTAAAAATTATACATGAAGAATGTATCATTGGAATTGGTCATTCAGCTACCCTTCAGAAAATGAATATAGTAGAATCACTGATGGACAGAGGAAATATAGTTTATGATAAAGAACTTGGAAAAACTAAGGATGAAACTAAAATGCTGAAAAAGAAAGCTCTTATAACTGATTGGTATATTACTGGTTCTAATGCTGTGACCACTGATGGGAGAATTATCAATGTGGATCATAGTGGAAATAGGGTAGCAGCAATTACTTTTGGACCAGATAAAGTAATTGTAGTTGTAGGTAAAAATAAAATTGTAGACAATGTTGAAGAGGGAATGAAAAGAGTTAAGAACATAGCATGTCCTTTAAATGCAAAAAGAGCAGGTTATAATCCACCCTGTGTAGAAATAAATAGATGTGTAGATTGTAAATCAAAGGAAAGGGTTTGTAATGTTCTTTCCATAATTGAGGGACAAGCGGATAAAAATAGGATGAAATTATTTATAGTTAATGAGGAATGTGGTTTTTAATATGTATTTAACTCAATAGTTACATGAAAGGTAGAGATAAATATGATAATTAGGACGGGTAATTTGAATGAATTAAAGGCTTTATGGAAAAATGAATCTCCCACTAAAGAATATTTCATTAAAGAAATTGAAAAAGATAATATAGAGTTTTGGACAATTGAAAATGAGAAAGATAGCTCGTTAATAGGAGAGCTTTATATATTTTGGAATTCGGAAGATAAGAATGAAGCTAATGGTAAAGACAGAGCTTATCTTTGTGCTTTCAGAATAGAAAAAGGCTTTAGGGGGTTAGGACTTGGGAAGAAGCTCATGGAAAGGGTTCTTCAAAGAGTTGAAGAAAAAGGATTTAAAGAAGTAACAATTGCAGCTGATAACAATGATTTAGAAAGATTAACAGCTATGTATAAATCTTGGGGATTTATTGAATTGGTAAAGTTTCAAAACTACGATTATCATTATATTGATAACAATAATAACCCGACCTACTACGAGATTCCATTTGGATTATACTTAAAAAGATTATAAAAAAAGAAAAAATGGAATAGTATAAATCTTTTTACAATATTAGAATAAGAAAGTATTTACTATATTTTTTAGAAGGGAATACAACTATGAAAATATTAATTATAGGGGCAAGTGGATATTTAGGAAATACAATATATAAGAAACTTAAGAAATGTAATAATGATGATATTTATGGAACTTGTTATAGATTAGGGAATCATGAACTTTTACAAATCAATGTATTGAATAAATTAGATATAGAGAAGTTGCTTTCATTTAAACCTGATATAATTATTTGGAGTATTATTGATGTGGAAAAAGAGATGTCCTTATCTAAAATAGGTATAAATGAGATAGTTACTAATATCTCTAAAGATGTACGTTTAATTTATATTTCTACTACAATTGGAAAAGGAAAGAATCAAACTGAAGATGTAATTACTCATAAACGTATGCCTAATGAATATTTTTCAAAGTATATTAACGGTAAAATTGAAGGCGAAAGTATAGTTAAAAGGCATTCTAATCATGTAATTGTAAGACCAGGGAGTATATATGGTTATGACTATGATGGAAGAATGGATACTAGAATGAAGTCTTTATTGGAAGTTTCAAAAACGGGTAGAAGTTATTCAAGAACCGCAAATTTCTATGCAAGTTTTATTAATGTAGAAGATCTAGCAGAGGCTATAATTGAACTTATATATAGCCATTTTAAAGGAACAATAAATATAGCATGCGAAAAACCAGTAAGTCATTATGATTTTAACATACATTTAGCAAAATTGATGAATATTGATAGCAGTTTTATAGTACCTGATTATAAGCGAGAAGATATTTATCATAATATAAGTGGATATAAAAGAAAAAATATTATTAAAACATTTATAAGGGAGATTCAAGATTAATTAGAGGATATATCAATATACCTTGGTTAAATTAGGGGGCATAGTATGGAGTACATGGGAAATAAGGAATATTGGGATGATAAGTTTAAAAATAGAAGTGACAAGCCGTTGAGTGCTGAAAAATCAATAATTGAAAATATAGCATACTTTAAAAAAGGATCTGTTCTTGATATAGCATGTGGAGATGGTAGAAATACTTTATTTTTTCTTGGAGAAGGATTTCAAGTAACAGGAATTGATTTTAGCAATAAAGCACTTGAAAGGTTGAATAGATTTGCAAAAAGAAATAATTATTTGGTTCATACAAAGCAAATTGATTTAAGTGTAATAAATGTTTTAAAAAATATTGGAACATTTGATAATGTTCTAGTTAACCATTATAGATTAAGCAAGAACCAGCTTGAATATGTGAGAGAATGTATAGCTGATGATGGCATTTTATTTGTATGTGGTTTTGGATGGAAGCATAAAGTAGATACTAAAATTAGAAAAGATGACTTGATTCAGCAAACTGATTTTGAAGATTTAAATAAGTCATTTAAGTTAATTAAATATAGTGAAAGTCAAGATGATAGGGGCTTTATTGTTACGTATATTTTTAAAAAGATAAAATATTAATATATAATGGATGAATAGAGAGAACATATTAGAGAGGATAGGCGTAATAAAATGAAGAATACATGGTTTTGTTATATAAAAATAGATGAAGAAAGTAATTCTGTGTTTACATCAGGAATGACCTTTAAGGACTTTATGAGTGGAATTAAAGAAACACCTAATAACATTCTAGTTTTAAAGGGATTTCCAGATGAGGGCAATTGGAGTCATAAGTTAGGGTTTGAATATATTTTGCAGAATAACATGGAAAGTTTTATAGAAGAAGATGTATATAGTTATGGGGATTTTTGTTGGGTAGATTTTCAATGTGAAGATGATCTTGAGAAAGTTAGTAATGAGGAACTGGCAGAGTTATTGTATTTAGCACATCGAGTTGAACCTTTAAGGAAGTTTACTTTCGATAGTTTACAAAATAGATATGCTTATCTTTGTCATGATGATGATTATATAGTAAAGGTTTATATGAATGATATAAAAGTTTATAAAGAGGTTATTCATCACAAAATTCTTAGTGAGTTAAAGGGAAGAAAAAGAAGTATTGAGCCAGTACCATCAGAGATATTAGATAAACTTTATGATATGTTTAAGGGTGGGGCAGCATTTGATTTTGAGAATGCATATAGTAATGGTGTCAACATATATCCCATTAAAAAAGATGGTTATATTGATGATATACACAAAAGTCTTGATAGAAAGAGAAATATACCTGGATGTGGAATATGCCTTGATTATAATCCTAGAACTAAAAAGTGGATGATATACTAGAAGATCCAGAGGGGAACACTATTGAAATAACAGGAAGATATTTTAAAGAGGTGAAATAAATGTATCTAGAAATGAGGGATAAGGTTAACTTGTATGTAAAGCAATCAGGACAAGGTATTCCGTGTATATTTGTCCATGGTGGACCAGGGGAAGGAAGTCTTGATTTTGAAGTTTTAGGTGGAATTGCATTAGAAGATTTTATGAATATGATATATTTTGACCAAAGAGGAAGTGCAAGATCAGAAGGAGACGAGGAAACTGATTACTCTATTGATAGACTTGTAGAGGATATGGAGGAAATTAGAAAAAAATTAGGCATATCAAAGTGGATAGTCATGGCTCATTCCTTTGGAGGAATTATTGCAACAAACTATGCTCATAAGTATGGAGAGGCTATAGACAAGCTTATTTTATTAAATGTTACTCTTAGCATGGAAGATTCCTTTAAGAGTCAAATATATCATGGATCAAAATTATTATCTGAAAATGAATTAAAGTCCATAGAGGCTAAATCATATATGGAAAAATGGCAACAGATAGTTACTAGACTTATTGAAAAAGATATCTTTTATAAACTTCAATATAAGGAATATGATAATTTTTTAAAATTAAGGGAAGTAAGTAATACAATAGATAGTTTTAATCCATCTATGGCAAATCAAGGACTTAGCAATAAAGAGTATTTAAAAAATTATTTTGATATTACTAAAAAAATAAACATTCCAGTCCTTGTAGTAGCTGGCAATGAAGATTATGCTGTAGGACCAGATCATCATAAAAATTTTATATTTCCTAACATGAAGATTAAAATTATTTCAGGAAAGCACATGTTATATATGGAAAATAAAGAGGAAGTTAAGTCAGTAATTGAAGCATTTATAAAGAGCTAATTTAAGTAGCAAAGACGCTGAAACCCGCATGAACATAACAACTATTTAAATAGTTATATAGTTATATAGTTATATAGGTTTATATATGACTATATAACTAGGTTCATATGTTAATATTTATATAGTTTCATATCTATGAGAGGATATGGACAACTTAGTAAAGTTTTAAGTTATAGAAAGGGGATTAATTCCTTGGAGTATTTTGGGTTAATTGCATTTGTACTAGTCCTATCTCAGATGGGATATTCATCAAAAATAAAAAAATTAGAAGGTGAATTAAAGAATTTAAAAAGAAAGATTAAGGGGGAAGAGGCCTTGTCAAAGTTGTTAAAGGATCTAATTGGTGTGAAATGTATTATTGATTGTGATGGAGCTGTAGTATTTACAGGCAAAAGCGAAATGGAATGTGAAGTTCTTGATGTAGATGATGAGTGGGTTAAGATAACCTATAAAGATAAAAAGAATGTTACTAAAACTAATATTATTCGTATTGAAAGCATAGATAATATAGAGATAATAAGTTAGATAATCAAGTAAAGGTAATAATTAAGCACCTTCCTAAAAATTTTTAAGAAGGTGTTTTCTAAAATTAATAATACTAAACATTTATTCTTTCTTCTGTATCTTTATCAAAAAAATGAAGTTTGCTAGTATCAATTGCTATATTTATTTGTTCTGATTTTATATCTGTAGAAGATGGAACTTTTGCTATTAACTTGTTACCGTTACAATCTAGATATAAGTATGATTCTGATCCCATTAGTTCAGTAATATCAACTTTAGTTGAAATAATATTGCTTAGACTATCTTTAATGGTGTTATTCTCAACATATATATCTTCAGGTCTAAAGCCTAAGATAATAGATTTATTTGCGTAGTTGTTAAATAAAGACTTAATTTTATCTGTATTAGGTAATTTAATTGTAATGCAATTAAGTTTAGCATAAAAATTGTTAGAGTTGTTTATAAGAGTAACTTCTAGGGTATTCATTTTAGGAGATCCCATGAATTCTGCTACAAATAAGTTACAAGGATTATTATATAGATTCATAGGGGTATCTACCTGTTGAATAAGGCCATCTTTCATTAGTACAATCCTATCTGCCATGGTCATTGCTTCTGTCTGATCATGGGTTACATATAGAAAGGTTGTACCTAAAGTTTTATGTAGCTTGATTATCTCAGTTCTCATCTGAGTTCTAAGCTTTGCATCTAAATTTGATAGAGGTTCATCAAGTAGAAACACTGATGGATTACGAACAATAGCACGTCCTAGTGCAACACGTTGACATTGCCCCCCTGACAGCTGCTTAGGTTTACGATATAATAGTTCTTCAATGTCTAGAGTTTTAGCAACTTCAGTGATCTTTTTATGAATTTCATCCTTTGGTACCTTTTTCATTTCAAGTCCAAAAGCCATATTTTTATATACAGTCATATGGGGATATAGAGCGTAACTTTGAAATACCATGGCAATATCTCTATCCCTAGGAGCTACATTGTTTACTAATTTATCACCAATGAATATTTCACCCTCTGTAATACTTTCAAGACCTGCAATCATTCTTAAAGTTGTAGATTTTCCACATCCTGATGGTCCTACTAAAACAATAAATTCCTTATCTCTTATTTCTAAGTTAAAGTTTTCAACAGCAATATTGGTTTCATCATATTTTTTAACAATATTATTAAAGGTTATAGTTGCCATTTTATTACTCCTTTTCATAAGATTTAAATAGGATAACATAGATTATAGCATACTTATTTGAAAGTTTTCATCATATTTTCTTTTAACTATAAAGATTTATATATATTGGTAGAATATTATAATATATAGTATATTAATTATGAATGTATATATTATTTGTTTTAGGGGTGTTTACAGTAAATTTAAATGCAAATAGGATTGTGGGGGAAAAATGATGTTTAAAAGTTTAGGAGAAAGCACAATAACTTTAGTAATTACTATTTTACTAGTAATAGCTTTAGCTACATTATGTGTATTTCTATTTTCAAAGTTGCTTGAGGGGTATAATTTAAAGAAAAAAAAGAAGAGTCATGAAGAACAAGTAGAAGCAGTGGTTACAGTTGATGAAAAAACTTTTGACATTAAAGATGATATAAGGGAAAAAGTTAATAATCAGATAAGTAAAGTAAAAAGAGATGTTATAGAATATGCAAATGATAGAGTTAATAATAGTATGTCTGATGTTTTAGCAACCACTATGAAAGGGAAAAAAAGATTTGTGGAGAAACAGATAGTCAATGAAATAGGAGAAACTGTTAATAATACTTATGAAGATGTAATAAAAGAGGCAAGAAACAAATTTTCACAGAATAATGAGGAGCTCATAGAAATTATAGAAACTAAAATAAAAAATTATGTTAGTGATAATAGTGAAAAAGATTATAGGGGAATTAATAAAGAAATAAATGAGCTTTTAAATGAAAGTATGAATATTTATACTAAAGAAGTAGAACAAATTTTAACTAGACAGAGCACTTCATTAAAGATGCAAATAGGAATGAATATAGACAAGCAGTTCAAGTCTATGAAGGGAGAAATTAAAAATAGTAGTAACATAAATCTAGATGGCTTTGAAAAAAGCTTAAAGAGTCATACTAATAATGTTATGGATGTTTGTATAAGACAAAGTGAGAGACAAATTAATCAAATGGTGGATAACATTACTGATGAATTTGAAGAACTAAAGAAAAAAGGAAATTATGAAAAAATAAGTGAAAATATTAAAAAGAATATAGAAGAATTAGAAGAGAGTTATATGACTTCAGTTCAGAAAAATGTAGATTGTACTATAGAAATAGTGAATAGCTTATCTCGACTAGGGGTAGCTGATTATAAAACTATAAAGGATGATGAAATCATTGATATTTTCAAAGAAGCTTTAATTGCAGCTAAAAGCGAAATAGACATAGTTACTCCTTGGATAAATAACCATGTAATGTATAAGGAAAAAGTATATAGTCTTTTGAAAGAGGCATTAAACAGAGAGGTTAAGGTTAGAATAGTTTATGGCTTAGGTTCCAATAAGGATTTGAATATGGAAGAAATGGAAAGAGGATCAGAAAGAATAGCAGATATCATTAAAGATGATTTTAATAACTATGGTAAACTTTTTGAAATAAAGAAGGGTGATACCTGTGAAAGGGTGTTGATTTGTGATGAAAATCTTGCTCTTATTGGAAATTTCAATTTCTTATCCTTCCATGGAAAATACTCAGAAAATAAGAATTTAAAAAGTCAAGTTGTAGCAGTAATTACAGAAAAAAGAGCCATACAAAGACTTAGAAAAGAAAAAATCGGATTTTAGTTTTGCACAAAGACTGTCTCAAAATTATTTTGGGTCAGTCTTTTATTTATGTGTAATGGATGAGAAGCAACTCAGATATGGGGAACTTACTGGTGTTATTTCTATATAATGATAAGAAGAGAGAGTTTACAGTTTAGATTCTAGATTTTATCAGTAATTTTAAGAGGAGAAGTTAATATGAACATAGATTTTCATGTCCATGGATTGTTGAGTAAAAGAAAAGATTTTAATGAGAGATTTTTTAATGAGGAAATTGAATATGCAAAGCAAAATAAATTAAATGGAATAATTATGTGTGAACATTTTAATGCTATAAATTTTAAAGAAATATATAAATATCTTAAAGAAAACTATGAATACAAAGATCATAGGTATTTAGTTAAAGGAGTTTCTGTTTTTCCTGCTATGGAAGTGAGCATAAAGGATAAGGGACATGTTGTTTTAGTAGGAAGGAGAGAGGCTATATTAGAGATTCATGAAAGGCTAGAACCTTATATGAATAGAGAAAACTTAGTGGAATTTAAAGAGTTATTAGATTTAGCTGATGAGTATGGATGTTTAAAAATAGGAGCACATCCTTTTAGAAGAGGACATAAGTTATGTAATCATCCTGAAGAACTACTAAAGAGATTAGATGCTATAGATTTAAATGCTAAAGATATATTCAAAAAAGGTGAAAAAGAGGTAAGAAGAGAGTTATATGAATTATCTAGTAAAATAGGAGTTAATGTAATTACAGGTAGTGATAGTCACACTCCATTACAATTGGGTGGGATATATACTAAACTAGATAATCCATGTTATACCATAGAAGAGCTTAGATTAGCTATAACTAGTGAAGGTTATTCTATAAAAATAGAACCCTCCTTAAATTTTAGAGTATACACTTCTAAAATATTAAAAAGATATTTGATTGCTAGAACAGAGTATAACAAAGATATGGAGTTTACTATATAAATAGAGTTCTTAGGGAAGATATTAACTAGAAAGGATTAGTAGGTGAAGTTTATAATGAAAGAGTTTTAAAGAGAGAGGATTAATATGAGGTGTTTTTTGTGTAAAATTAAGAAAAAGAGGAAAAAACAAAAGAAAAGAAATAATAAATATATATCAATAGAAGAAAGATTAAAAGCTGATGAGGAAAAAGAGAAAAGAGAGGAACTGGAAGAAGAAATAAGAGAGAGAGAGGAGTTAACAAGAGAAATTCTAGAAGAATATATTTTAGATATTATAGAAGATGAAGTAGATAAAAGAGGTGGAATTGAAGGGTTAGATGGAGAAACTATAAGTGATATTTTAAGTTACTACATTGCTAATGATCCTAGATTTCAGATTAAATTACAAAAGGAATTACGAAGAAAAGGAAAAAGATAATTAGAGGGCGATATAGAAATTAATAAGCTTCTAATAGGACCAAATAACTTGGAAATAATTTCCTTTGTCCTCTTGGCTGATATACTCATATTAAATAATATAAGATAATTTAATATGAGTATATATTATAAGTTTATATAGATTTATATTAAATAGTGTATAGATCTGAGATTAGATAAATATGGGATGAATAAAAATACATAGTATGACAAGAAAATGTAGATATTATAGGAAGAAAAGTGGTAGAATAAGGTGATGATGAATTATTGGGAATAAATATGGGGGATAAGTATGGGGTTAGCTGAATTGTATTTACAGAATATGCCATGGGCTGCATGGATTGCAGATATAGATAAAAAGATTATTTTTATTAATAAAGCCTGTGAAAAAAGTTATAATTTAAAGCTAGAAGAAGTAAAAGGTAAGACCTATGAAGAAATCTTTCCGAAGAAAGTAGCAAGTATATATAATAAAAGAGTAAGAGAATGTTTAGATAAATTACAATTGTATTCTTATGATGAAACTACTGTAGAAATAGCAGAAGAGTGTTATGTATTTCCAATCACTGATGATAGCGGTAATACTAATGCTATGGGTGGGATTATTGTAAATATTGAAGAAGAAAAAAGAAGAGAAATAGAGCTTCAAAATCAAAAAAGTATTCTTAGGACTATAATAGACTCAATACCAGAGGCTATTTTTTATAAAGATAAAGATTCAAGATATATTGGTTGCAATAAAAATTTTAATGACTATTATAAGCAATTTGGAGTAGATAATGTAATTGGGAAAAATGACTTAGAAGTTTATCCAGATAAGGAAATTGCAGAAAATTTTATTAAAGTAGATAAAGAAATAATGGAGAGTAAAGAAGCAAAATATATTCAAGGGGTTACATTAGATGAAAATGGAAATAGAATTATAGAAGAAAGTTTTAAGGCTCCTGTCATAAATAAAAAAGGTGAGGTTTTGGGAATTGTTGGGCTGGCTAGAAATATTACTAGCCAAAAAAAATTAGAGGATAGGCTTAGATATTTGAGTTATAATGATGCTCTAACAGGAATATATAACAGAACTTATTTTGAAGAAAAGATATGTGAATTAAATAATGAGAAACACCTTCCTTTAGGAATAATTATGGGTGATGTAAATGGATTAAAGCTAGTTAATGATTCATTAGGACATCTAGAAGGCGATAGGCTACTAAAAAGTATATCTAGTGTTCTTAATAAAGCTTGTAGTGATAAAGGCTTTGTTTTTAGATGGGGTGGAGATGAATTTATGATACTTCTGCCAAACTGTGATGAAAGCGGCTGTGAGAGAAGTGTTGAAAAAATAAAAAGTGAATGTAGGAAGTATAAACATAATTACATTGAACTTAGTATTGCTCTTGGTGAAGTGGTTAAGCATTCTGTAGAAGAAGACATTGATAAGTGTATTAAAGAAGTAGAAGAGAGGGTATATAGGCAAAAACTCTTAGAACATAATAGTGTTAGAAGCTCCATGATGAACTCATTAAAAAAGAGTTTGGAAGCTAAGAATATGGAAACAGAAGAGCATACTGAAAGGGTAGAATCCTATGCGTTGGAAATAGGAAAGAGATATGGATTTAAGAGCTCACAAATGGATGAATTAATGATAATAGCTAGACTTCATGATATTGGAAAAATTGCCATTGAGGAAGATATACTTTTAAAACCAGGTCCACTTACAACAAATGAATTTGAAGTGATGAAAACTCATGCAGAAAAGGGATTTAGAATAATCAATGCTTCTAGTGAAATAATGAATGTGGCAAAATGTGTTTTAACTCATCATGAAAAATGGGATGGTAGTGGATATCCTTTAGGCATTGCAGGAGAAGAAATACCGCTTATGGCAAGAATTATTGCTATTGCTGATGCCTATGATGTTATGACTCATGATAGGGTATATAGAAAGGCTATGAATAAAGAAGAGGCTATTAAAGAATTAAAGAGATGTGCAGGTACCCAATTTGATCCAGAACTAGTAGAGCTATTTTTAAAATGTTTAGATAACAATGAAGAAAAAAACAATTAAGAAATAAAGGGTTGAGAAGTAGCAAAACACCTTAATAAAGGGTGATGTTGAATAAATACTTCTTGACCTTTTTATTTTTAATTTATGTTAGATATATATCTAATTGGCATTGACAATTATCTAATATAATCATAAACTAATAATAGGAAGAAAATTTAATAATATATAAATTATGTAAGGGTGGTATAGTTATGGATTTAGCTGTAGAAAAGAAAAAAATAGGATATAAAGACATACTTATGGATAAAAATTTTTGCTTATTTATCATTGGTAATCTTATTTCAAGATTTGGGGATTCTATTGACACCATTGCCTATGGATGGATGGTATATGAAATTACAGGCAGTACTGCGTTAATGGCTTTAATTTTTGGAGTTAATGCTATTCCAACAATATTATTTCAACCTATTGCTGGTGTGTTTGTAGACTATAAAAAGAAAAAAAATGTGGTTGTCCTTTGTAATTTAGGAAGAGCCACTGTAGTAACTATCACAGCATTAATGTTTATATTTGGCATACTTAAGCCATATCATTTATTTATATTTACTTTTATAAATTCTACCTTTGAGTCCTTTGAAGGACCAGCCGCAATAGCAGCTTATCCATTAATTATTGAAAAAGAAAAGTTTGCATATGCAAGAGCTGTACAATCTACTTTATCTAGAATTGTAGAGCTAGTAGGACTTGCTGTGGCAGCTGGAATCATTGCAGTTATTGGTATTGGTGGCGGAATGATTGTTAATGCAGTTAGTTTTTTTCTCTGCGGGATATTTATGGCTATGGTCAGATATAAAGAAGAGATTTTAAAGAAACAACAGCTAAATATGAAGGGGTACTTGGGAGATTTAAAGGATGGATTTATCTATTTAAAGACTAGTAAAATTTTGATGTCAATAACCATATTTGCCGCATTAATTAATTTATTTATGATACCTTTTAACACTTTAGGAGTTGCATATGTAAATGAAGAGTTGTTAAAGGGGCCTGAAGTAGTTGCTATGATTAGCTTTAGCTTAACTTCAGGGATGCTTATTGGTGGTGCTATATATCCTAAAATAGCAGAAAAATTTAAAGGAATTAATTTATTTATAATATCGGGGGTAATCCTAGGAACTGCATATTTATCTCTAGCATTTGTACCTATGATAGGTGTTGATTTAGTCCTTTATGGAACTATCATTTTAGTAGGCTTTTTATTTGGTGCATCTGCTAGTATATTTATGATGATAGTAAATATAACTTTTATGCAAAAAACAGAACAACAATATTTGGGAAGAGCAGCAGGAATACTTAATTCATTATGCATGGCAGCTACACCAGTAGGATCGTTAGTAGTAGGGAGTCTTTGTGTATTCTTAAGCACAGCTCAACTATTCTTAATATTCGGAATAGGTATGGTGGTATTATTCCTATGTCAACGTTATAATAAAAGCATGCAGGAAATTTAAGTGACAATCTAAATATTTGATTTAGTTATTGGAACTTACTCATCTGAAGGACGAGAGAAGGAGTTTCATATGAAATATATAGTAGAGAATAACATTAATTTAATTGAGGAAGTGAAAAATACTCTTTATTTTATAGTTAATGAAGAAAAAATAGTTAACAAGCTGAAGGACAGTTTTAAAAAGTATGGCGAAGATATAGATAAATATATGAATAAGGATTTAAAAAGCTTTTTTAAATTTATCGAAAAATTTAAGACTAGAAATAAGATACCTATGGATAGACTTAAGATATTCTTTAATGATATTAGTGAAGTTCATGAAAAAACACATTGTATAGCTAGTATTTTTGTTAACAACATAACCGAGAAGGAACTAATTGAGGGACGTAGTAGAATTCGCAATTTAGATTCCATGGAACTAAAGGAACTTGCTATGAAGGAAATTCTATGTCAAGATGATTATCTTAGAGATGATTTTCCTGATAAGGATGATTTATCTAGCTTAGATGCAGAAAAAGAATTTATGCCTTATCTTATAGAAAGATGTACTTTAGACAGTGAATCTAAGTGGTGGCTTACGGTTATTTCTCAAAATCCAAAGGAGTATTTAAGCGAACTTATTGATATGATTATAAATTCTATAGATGTATTTAAGGAAGCTTTTAAGGTTATGGAAAAAGAAGTAGAAAAATTTATATATGATCTTAGAGAGTTAATTAAAGAAAACCCTAAATTTATCTCTGATTCCACAGGTATTAAAATCTTTGATCAGTGGGAAGATGATATTTATATCTTTCCAAGTATAATTAGATTTAATTCAGTATCATTTTTATCAACCATAAGCCCTGTTTTTAATAATAAAAGAAGAGAATATATGTACTTTGGATGGAAGTTTTATGAACTTTTGAGTGCTTCTGTAGGAAATGATAATGAGGAAAAAATCCTAATTGATAGATTAAAGTGTCTAAGCGATAAAAGTAAATTTAATATTATAAAGATGCTTAAGAAAAAATCTATGTTTGGGCAAGAAATTGCAGCGGCTCTTTCTCTTACTACAGCTACTGTTTCTTATCACATGAATGCTTTAATTATAGCTAAATTAGTATATATGGAAAAGGTAGATAATAAAATTTTTTATAGTGTAGATAAAGATACTATGAAGGAATTCTTGAAGGTTTTAAATAAAGAGCTTAACTAATAGCTCTTTTTTCTTTAATAATTTTACAATTTGAGATATAATTGTATACGAAGATATTTATCTGAGCATTGTCAATATGGTTAAATGCTATGGTATAAATTAAAATTTGACATAAATAAAGTAGAATGGAGTGTATTACATGGCAGTTTTAGTAACTGGAGGAATGGGCTATATCGGTAGTCATACTACTGTTGAGCTATTAAAAGAGGGGTATGAAGTTGTTATTGTAGATAACTTAAGTAATAGTAAAGAGTTAGTAAAGGGTAGAATTAAGGCGATTACAGGAAAAGAGCCTAAATTCTATAAATATGATGTTTTAAACAAGGAAGATATGGACAAGGTTTTTAGTGAAAATACTATAGATTCAGTAATTCATTTTGCAGGCTTTAAGGCTGTGGGAGAATCTGTGGCTAAGCCCCTAGAGTACTACCACAATAACTTAACTAGCACTTTTGTACTTTTAGAATTAATGAGAAAATATGGAGTTAAAAATTTTGTATTTAGCTCATCAGCTACTGTTTATGGAGATGCAAAAATTATTCCAATTACAGAGGAAGCACCACTATCTGCTACAAATCCATATGGAAGAACAAAGCTAATGTTAGAAGAAATTTTAAGAGATTTATATAGCTCTGATAATTCATGGAATATAGCATTACTTCGTTACTTTAATCCAGTAGGGGCCCATGAAAGTGGAACTATTGGAGAAGATCCATGTGGTATTCCAAATAATTTAATGCCTTTTATTACAAAGGTTGCTATAGGTGAGCTTAAGGAGCTTAGTGTATTTGGGGATGATTATGACACACCAGATGGTACAGGAGTTAGAGATTACATTCACGTAGTAGATTTAGCTAAAGGTCACTTAAAAGCATTAGAAAAATTAAAAACTAATTCAGGTCTTGTAACTTATAATTTAGGAACAGGAAATGGATATAGTGTTCTTGATATAGTTAAGGCATTTTCAGAGGCTAGTGGAAGAGAAATTCCTTATAAAATTACTGCAAGAAGACCTGGTGATATTGCGACCTGTTATTCAGAACCAAGAAAGGCTAATGAAGAGTTAGGCTGGACAGCTGAAAAGGGCATAAAAGAAATGTGTGAAGACTCTTGGAGATGGCAAAGCCAAAATCCAAAAGGATATGAAGAGTAAAGTGAACTTTATATAAATAAATTGAAAGTGCTTGGCAAGACATCTTACATGAAATTAGTAAGATATTTTGAAAAGCACTTTTGTTTTCATTTTATCTTATAAAGTTGGTTCTTAATTTTTCTTCCTTTTTAGGTAAGGATATTCCGGCTTTTTTACCAGTCTCTATAGATTTTAATAGCCAAGCCATATTTTTACCAAGAGTTCTCATTGTTTGCATACCTTCAAGGTCTTGTTTTACTTCTTCTGGAGTATTGCCATGAACCATATTCCAATATTGTGAAGAAACTATTGGCATGTTTGATATAGTAAAGTATTTATTTAATTGGTCAAAGGTAGCAGAGGAACCACCTCTACGACAACTTACAATAGCAGCCCCAGGTTTATATTCAAATCCACTACCTGCATAGAAAAATCTATCCAAAAATGATGTAATCATACCAGAAGCACCAGCATAGTGAACTGGAGAACCAAAGATAAATCCATCAACATCCTTAGCTTTTTCTAAAGCAATATTAACAGTATCATCATTAAAAACGCATTTTTCACTACCACTTTTATAGCAGTAACCGCATCCCATACAGCCTCTAATAGGAGCCTTTCCTACATGGAATATTTCTGATTGTATATTTTCTTTTTCTAGTTCCATTGCTATTTCACATAAAGCAGTATAAGTACATCCTTTTTCATTAGGACTACCGTTTATTAATAAGACTTTCATTTTAAAATTCCCTCCAATACAATATTATCATTAATAAATAAATTATAGCATTATTCATTTTAATGTGTATGATTTATAAAAAGTAAATTAGATTTATTATAATTAATCTTTTTAAGATTTAAAAGAGTAAAAATGTGTAAAAGTTATAGGGATATAGTTAATAATAAGGTATAATAATTATATATTGTAAAAATATACAAAAATAATTAGTCTAAGGAGTTTAGATTATGATTAAGTTAATGGATATCGAGGGAAGAAAGTTAGAATATTTAATTAAAGGAAATAGTAAGAAAACAGTAGTAATTATGCCAGGAATGGGTGGAAGTTTTTATGAATGGATAAATATTATAGATAATATATCCTTATATACAAAAGTCATTGCAATTCATAGAGCTGGTGTTGGAAATAGTGGGCTTAATAGTGAAGGTAGTAATACAATGACAACTGCAAAGGATTTAAATATATTATTAGATAACTTAAATATTAAAGAAAAAGTTATATTGGTAGGACACTCTTATGGCGGACTGTGTGTTCAACACTTTGCAAGAATGTATCCTGAGAAAGTTGATAGTGTAGTACTTGTTGAATCTGCTTCAATGAATAGAGAGGATGGATATGATAAGTTAGAAACTCCAATATCGGATGAAAGTACCTCAGATGAAGTTTACATAAAGTTATGGACAACATATTCTAAGTATAGTAAAGAACAATTAATAGAAGAGGTGAAACCTAAATTATCAGAAGTAGATTTTAAATTACCAATTAATATGAAAAAGGAACTTATGGAGTTTCATGTAAGACCAGAAATATATATAAATCAACTCTCTGAAATAAAAGACTTGAGAAGTAATGTAAAGTATATGAGTAAATATGGTAATTTTCCAGATTGTCCATTAATAGTACTAATTGAAGACCCAGTTTATTCTATAAATGAAATGATTGAAGAAGGAATACCTAAAATAGAAGCAGAAAGAATTGAAAGATTATCACAAGAACTCTCTAGTGGGTTAAAAGAGTTATCCAGTAAGAGTGATGTAAGAGTAGTTAAAAATAGTAATCACTGTATAAATGAAACTCAACCAGATGCAATTATAGATGCAATAAAAGAATTGCTATTTACAAGTTAGATATTATGTAGGAGGCAAAGCATTGGAATACATTTTAATTATATTAATATTATGGGTAATTTATAATATTACAGTTTACATTCCCGAAAAGATAAAAAAGCATGAAGAAAGAATGTTACAACATTTTCAGAAGATTAATTTACGGATGAATAAGCTTGAAGAAATGATAAAAAAGCAAAATAATAATATTATTTAGCGAGGAGTCTTAAATGGAGTGCTTATTAAGGGAATTAAGAAACCAAAAAATTTCTAATAGAATTTATGTTATTGGAATTGATGGATTAGGAGGAGCGGGTAAAAGCACAATAGTTAATTCATTAAAAGTGCAATTACAGAAGGAAAAATATCATACTTATATGTTGCATATTGATGATTTTATACATCGAAAACATATTAGATATGATGAGTCTAAAGAAGAATGGGATTGTTATTACAATATACAGTGGAGATATGATTATTTAGTGAAAGAAATTTTATCACCTGTAAAAAGAGGAGATGGAATATATAAATTAATAGAGTTATATGATAAAGAAAATGATGGATATATTAAACAACAAGTTTTAATAGAACGTGGTACTGTTTTGCTTTTAGAAGGGATATTTCTACAAAGAAAAGAGATAAGAAGGTATTTAGATTTTATAATTTATCTTGATGTACCACAAGAAGTTAGATTAAAGTGTATTCATTTCAGGGAGAAAACACAGATATAAGATTAACAGAAGGGTTAATTATTCTATTTCCTAACAAGCATATAGTTAGTGGCGGCAATATACAGTATATAGGAAGAAAAGAAGAACAAATTGAATCATATTCTGAAAGTATCTATTTAGATAAAGAAGGAGATAAAGATATAGTTTTATCAAAAGCAGTTTCAAATGGATGGGATAATAAAGGAACGTCTTTATCTGGTGAACTTTTGTTGAATAAAAGTATAGGAGAAATTAGTTCACAACAATTATTCAATAAAGAACAGTTGGGTCTTATTAAGAATAATCTTTATTTTAACCTTCAATATTCAACAGTTGATGGAAAAATAGAAAATTCCATAATTATGCTAAATGTAGAAGAATTCAATATGAGGGAAAATAAATAAGTATACACAGAAACAATGAAAATGTTTACTGTGGGCTTGGAGGAAATTTATAATGAATATGAACAACATTAAAGCTATTTTATTTGATTCAGGAAGAACCTTAAATGTACCTAGAACAGGACATTGGTTTATTACACCTAACTTTTTTAATATTATTAATGACACAAGCTTTCAATATACAGAAGATCAATTAAGTGAAGCAATGAATAAAGCCTGTGATCATATTAATAAAATGTTATTAGTAAAAACAGAAGAAGATGAATTTGCGATGTTCAAGGAGTTTTATGAAATAGTACTAAAAGAAATAAAGTATGCGAGTATAAATGAGGAAATAATTAATTCTTTGGCAAGTGATAATGTATATAATGATGATAAATTTTATTTTTTTGATGATGTGGAACCTGGGCTACAAAGATTAAAAGATAAATATATTTTAGGGGTTGTCTCAGATACATGGCCATCCTTAGAAAGAGTATTTATTAATAAGAGTCTAAGAAAATATTTTTCTACATTTGTTATGTCATCAATTTATGGCTCCTATAAAGCTGAAAAGGTACTTTTTAAAATAGCTATTGAAGAAATCGGAGTAAAACCAGAGGAAGTAATTTTTATAGATGATAGTGAATCAAATCTTGTTGCGGCAGAAGATTTTGGTATGATTCCAATTCTAATTGATAGATATGATAGGAATGATATTGAAAGTAAGTACCCTATAATTAAATCTTTAAATGATTTAAATTAGTAGAGGGTTCTATGATTAAACTAATGGCAAGATAATATTTAACTATGGAATGGGGAGCGAAGATGAAGATATTAATAGGACAACCACTACATGAAAATGGGCTTAAGCAGATTAGTAATGAAATAATAAATAATAGGGAAGTTGATATTGTACTATATCCTGAAGGGTATTTGGCTAATGAAGAATTATTAAAGGATGTTTGTAACATTGCAAAAGAATATAGAGTGATGATTATTACGTCTTATAGAATGAATAACAAAGATAGAGCAGTAATAATCAATAATCTTGGAGAGAAAATATTAGAGAGAGCTAAAACACCACCATATGATAATGAGAAATTATATAATCCTTTAGTGGTTAATTATAATAAAATGAATATTGGTTATTTACTATGTATGGAAATTTTGAAAGGTGTTAGAGATTTACAAAGAGTTAATGAAACTATAAACTTTATTGCTCATCCAATTGGTGTAGGAATGTTTAGTGATGAACAATTTCAACAGTGGATAACAGAGGCGAAAAATATTGCTAGAATCTATAAAACCATTGTAATTGGAACAAGTCATGCAGATGGT
The DNA here is from genome assembly GCF_002295255.1 of Clostridium sp. UBA871. Classification (NCBI taxonomy): domain Bacteria; kingdom Bacillati; phylum Bacillota; class Clostridia; order Eubacteriales; family Clostridiaceae; genus Clostridium; species Clostridium sp. UBA871. Next base: position 644,705 of record NZ_DBFV01000003.1, read on the forward strand.
TCATATAGAAATTGTGATATATCTATTCCTATTTCCTATTGCATAGATAGTAATGGAGAAGAAATATTTATATCTAAAGCTGATACTAGAACTCGAATTGTTGATATAGATAGAAAAAAAGTTAAGACTTTTTAATATGGACATTTTTAGTACCTTTTATAGACAGTGGTTTAACATTTAATTTTATAGGAAATGAAATTTTTAAGACTAGGATAATTGTTTTTGCAATTATTAGTCATTGTTTAACTTGTACAAGTTTCTGTACTACAGTTGAAAATATAACTGAATGCAAGGAAGAAATTGGAGGGAAGTATATGGACGTTTCACATATTGTTGAAAGAATTAATGAACTTTTTAATGTAACAAGTAAGGAAATCTTTTCTAATGAATCTGGGATTACATATCATGCAGGTAAAAAAGTTAAAAAATTAGGATACTGTGTTAACCTAACCCTTGAAACTATAGAGGAAGCAAGAATTCATGGGGTTGATATGATGGTGACACACCACGATGCATGGGATGAAATATATGGATTAAAAGAGGCATGCAGAGAAAAACTAGAAGAGTATGGTATAAGTCATTACTATAATCACTTGCCACTTGATGACTGTAACTTTGGAACAAATGATAGTCTGTTAAAAAAATTGAATTTAGAAAATGTTAAAAGAACCCACCAATGGGAAGGATTATATTTTGGTAGAGTGGCAGAATATGATGAAGAAATTGAGTTTAATGAATTAGTAAAAAAAATTGAAAATCTACTTGAAGAACCAGTTAAATCTTGGAAGTTTAATGACGAAAAAGTGAAGCGGGTAGGTTTAGTCTGTGGTAATGGAGGGCCAACAGATTGCCTTAAGGAAGCAGTCGAAAATAAGTGTGATGTATACATTACAGGTGAATGTAATTTGTATACCATTCAATATGCTCAGTTTAAAGGGATAAATCTTATTATCGGTAGTCATACTTTCACCGAGTTCTTTGGAATTCAAAGTTTAGCATTGAAATTGAATGAGAATATAAAAGAAATTGAAATAGTGAGACTTAATGAAGAGCATTATGAAACAAATATAAAATAAGTAGGGGTAGGGTGTACTACATTAGATGTGTAAAGGAGGTATAAATCTATGTCAATTAGAACAAAAGTTATTGTCATTGAGCCTTATAATGAAAAATGGAAGTTAGAATTTGAAAGAATTAGGGACATGCTAAATTCTTATATTGGAGATTTGGTTTTATCAATTGAACATGTTGGAAGTACTTCAGTGGAAGGGCTCTCTGCAAAACCTATCATCGATATAGATGTGGTTATGGATAGTTATGATAATTTCCCTGAAATAAAGAAGAGGTTAGAAGAAGCTGGATATCATCATGAAGGTAATTTAGGCATTGAAGATAGAGAGGCTTTTAGTTATGTGAAAAATAGATTTATGCCATATCACTTATATGTATGTCCTAAAGATGGTAAAGGATATTTAGAGCATATTGCATTAAGAAATCATCTTAGAACAAATAGAGATGCACGAGAGGATTATGCAGCACTGAAAACAAAGCTAGCTAAAGAATATAGATACGATGCTGATACTTACTGCGAGAGAAAGACAAAATTTATTCAGAAAATCTTAAATAAGACACTATACTCTAATAAGTCTTAGAGTTACTAATTATAAGAAATAGAGGATATGAAATGATAAGATTAGAACTAATTAAAAAAGAAGATTTATATAAAATTGTGGAATGGAATAGGAATAAATCTGCTAATGATCTATTGCAATGGGCTGGACCTTTATATGAGTATCCATTAACCCTTTCTCAAGTAGAAAAGTATTTCTTAGATGAGAAAAATAAGGAAGTGGTAGATACCTATATATATAAGATAATTTCCATTAGTACAGAAGAAATTATAGGAACAGTGGAGCTGCGTGAAATAGATAGAGAAAATAAGATTGCTAGGGTATGTAGATTTTTAATTGGAAAAGAAAAGGAAAGAGGTAGAGGTATAGGTGCTTTGGCATTAAAGGAAATCTTAAGAAGTGGATTTGAAGATAGGGAATTTGAGAAAATAACTCTTGGAGTTTTTGATTTTAATAAGGGTGCAGTTAGATGCTATGAAAAGGTTGGTTTTGTAATAGAAAAATTATTAAAGGATGTAAGAAAGGCTAAGGACGGTTATTGGAGCCTATATGAAATGTCAATTTTAAAATCTAAATGGACAAAAGAAAATAATTAAATGTTGTACCACTCTGCTACCAATATATTGAGATTACACAAATGTTATAAAAAGTGCCCAATGCTAATTAGCATTGGGCACTTTTTATCCGATGACTACCAGCTCTAATACTCCCATCTCTTTAAAGTTGGAGTAAAGAGCTGCTACGTCCCTGGATAACGATTTCTAAGTATCAAAAATACTGATATTAAGAAATCTGTTTATATGTATTTCTTCAATTATTACATAGATTTAAATAGAAAGATCTAACTAATTTAAATCAGTGTTATCTTCATCCTTTTCTTCAGTATTTAATAAACCAGCATCTAAATATTCACTTCCAAAGGAATGCATCATTTCTAGAATAGGTATGATTTCTTTACCAACTTCAGTTAAACTATATTCAACTTTAGGTGGGACTACAGGGTATACTTTTCTAGATATAAGCTTATCTTCTTCTAAACTTCTCAATTGTGAAGTTAGCATTTTTTGAGTTACCTTAGGTAACCTCTTTTTAATATCACTAAATCTCAAGGTACCATAACTTAAATACCATAAAATTAATAATTTCCATTTACCAGATAGAAGATTTTGTACCACCACCATGGGGCACGTAGAGTACTTAGTTCATTGATTCCTCATATGACATTCTTCATGTCTAGGAAATATGCATAGCAAATTCTTATCCATTATATTCACCGTCCTAATAGTATATTTATAATATTATAGTATAAAAAAGTAACTACATATAAAAAAGTCTATAACATACTCTGCATTATACCATGAATTTTATATATGTTAAATTTTAAATCCACTATTTACATTATTATAAGATTTTCTAATATTATTTATTAATATAATAGTATCATTTATGATACTATGTCACAAAAAGTATAGTTAATGAGAATAAAGTGCCTACTTCCTAGAAAGATATTTTGTGATTATAATAAAATTAAATTAAGAGATAGAAAAAATCTAAATCATTATAAGAATGAACAAGGAGGATTTAATATGAATATAAAATTGCAAGAAAAATATCAACTATATATTGATGGTCAATGGAGAGAGGCTTCTGATGGAGGCGTATTGAAAACTTACAATCCTGCTACTGGAGAATTCTTAGCTGAAATAGCAGATGCTACAGAAAAAGATGTAGATGATGCAGTTAAAGCAGCTGAAAGAGCTTTCATAACTTGGGGAAAAACAACAGTTGCTGAAAGAGCAGATGTGTTAAACAAAATTGCAGATACCATTGATGACAATGCAGAGTATTTAGCTACTATTGAAACTATGGATAACGGAAAACCAATTAGAGAAACTACAGGAGCTGATATACCTCTTGCAGCAGATCACTTTAGATATTTTGCTGGAGTTATTCGTTCAGATGAGGGTAGTTCAACAATGCTTGATGAAAATACTTTAAACATAATATTAAGAGAACCAATTGGGATTGTAGGACAAATAGTACCTTGGAACTTCCCATTCTTAATGGCTGCATGGAAGCTTGCTCCAGTATTAGCAGCAGGGGATGTTTCAGTATTTAAACCATCAAGCACAACTTCATTAAGTGTACTTGAGCTTATGAGATTAATAGAGAATATAGTTCCAAAGGGTGTAATTAATATAGTTACAGGCAGAGGATCTAAAAGTGGAGAATACCTACAACATCATAAAGGCCTTAATAAATTAGCCTTCACTGGATCAACAGAAGTAGGTAGGAAAATTGGACTTTCAGCAGCTGAAAATATCATTCCTGCAACTCTAGAACTTGGAGGTAAATCTGCTAATATATTCTTTAAAGATGCAGATTTAGATATAGCTTTAGAAGGACTTCAACTAGGAATTCTGTTTAATCAAGGACAAGTTTGCTCAGCGGGATCTAGAATTTTTGTACAAGAAGATTTTTATGATGAATTTATAGAAAAAGCAGTTAAAGCTTTTGAAAAGGTTAAGGTGGGTAACCCATTAGATAATAATACTCAAATGGGAGCACAAGTAAGTGAGGCTCAACTTAATAAAATTCTTAGCTATGTAGAAATCGGTAAGAAAGAGGGAGCTAAAGTAGCTACAGGTGGAGAAAGATACACTGGAGGCGATGCTGCTAAAGGTTACTTCATGAAACCAACTCTACTTGTTGATGTTACTAATGACATGAGAGTTGCTAGAGAAGAAATCTTTGGACCTGTAGGAGTTGTTATTAAATTCAAGACAATAGATGAAGTAATTGCCATGGCAAATGATAGCGAATACGGTTTAGGTGGAGGAGTATTTACTCGAGACATTAATAAAGCTATACAAGTTGCTAGAGGTATTAGAACAGGACGTGTTTGGGTAAATACTTATAATAGTTTCCCAGCTGGAGCACCATTTGGAGGATATAAGAACTCAGGAATAGGTAGAGAAACTCATAAATCTGTCCTAGATGCTTATACTCAAATGAAGAATATTATGGTTAATTTATCTGAAAAACCAAGTGGAATGTATGTAAAATAGGTTTAATAAATATATTAAGAAGGCTATGGACTTTGATTCATAGCCTTCTTTTACCATTTCTCTTTATCCGATGACTACCAGCTCTAATACTCCTATCTTCTTAAAAATGGGAGTAAAGAGCTGCTACGTCCCTGGATAAGGATTTCTAAGCTTCAGTGGGAGTAATAACTCACCCTGAAGCAAAGAACTCTCTTTAAACTAAGGTAAAGTATGATATAATACAAAAGATAAGATTTAGCTTAATAAGTTAATAATACTTTATATAGATACTGTAGATAAGAGAGGAAGTAAAAGATGGGAAAAATATTAGTACTAGCAGAGAAACCTTCAGTAGGTAGAGACTTAGCTAAGGTTTTAAAATGCAATCAGAGTAAGGGTGCATACATAGAGGGAAGTAAGTATGTGGTAACTTGGGCACTAGGTCACTTAGTGGGACTACAAGATCCTGAGGACTATGATGCCAAATATAAAAAATGGAGCATGGAAACTTTGCCCATGATTCCAAAGCATATGAAACTTACAGTTTTAAAAAAGACCCAAAAGCAGTTTTATGAAGTAAAAAAGCAAATGCTAAGAAATGATATAGATGAGATAGTTATTGCAACAGATGCAGGAAGAGAAGGAGAGTTAGTGGCACGTTGGACAATAGAAAAGGCTGGAGTAAAAAAACCACTAAAGAGATTATGGATTTCTTCTCAGACAGATAAGGCAATTTTAGATGGATTTAAAAATTTAAAACCAGGTAAAGATTATAATAATTTATATAAGGCAGCGGTGTGTAGAGCAGAGGCAGATTGGCTTGTAGGACTTAATGTAACTCGTGCCCTTACTTGTAAATACAATGCTCAGCTTTCAGCAGGAAGAGTTCAATCTCCAACCTTAGCCATGATAGTTCAAAGGGAAGAAGATATTAAAAACTTTATTCCTAAGGATTACTATACAATTACTGCCAAGGCTAAAGAATTTTCACTACAATGGGTTGATAAGAATAATTATCAAAGCACTTTTAATGAGGAAGTAGCTAATAAAACCCTAGTTAAGGTTAGAGGTCAAGAAGCAAGTATTATAGATATAACTGAAAGCCTAAAGAAAAAGCCATCACCTGCTCTTTATGACTTAACAGAACTCCAAAGAGATGCCAACAAAATTTGGGGATATTCTGCAAAGCAGACCCTTTCTATAATGCAAAGACTTTATGAAAATCATAAGATATTAACTTATCCAAGAACGGATTCAAGATATATAACTACAGATATAGTAGCTACACTTCTAGAGAGATTAAGAGCTATATCTATAGGAGTATATAGAGCAGCAGCTACAAATATACTAAAGGGTAAGATTACTCCAAGCAAGAGCTTTGTAGATAATAGTAAGGTATCAGATCACCATGCCATAATTCCTACAGAGCAAAGTCCTAATATGTCTAACTTAAGTTCAGAGGAAAGAAATATTTATGATTTAGTAGTTAAGAGATTTTTAAGTGTTATGATGCCACCTTTTGAATATTTACAAACTAATATAGCGACAGAAATAGCTGGAGAGAAGTTTGTAGCTAAAGGAAAAGTTATAAAATCTAAAGGATGGAAAGCACTATATGATAGAGAAGATATGGAGGATTCTAGCGAAGAAGATGGGTTAAAGGATCAAGTACTTCCAAAGCTGAATATTGGAGATAAATTAAAGATAAACTCTGTAGATATAAATAAAGGTAAAACTAAGCCACCGGCAAGATTTAACGAGGGAACATTACTTTCTGCTATGGAAAATCCACATAAATATATTAATGTTTCAAAGGATGCAGCAAAGACCTTAAATGCAACTGGTGGATTAGGCACTGTAGCTACAAGAGCAGATATTATAGAAAAATTATTTAACTCATTTTCTATAGAAAAAAGAGGTAAGGAAATAGTTCCAACATCTAAGGGGAAACAACTTATAGAATTAGTTCCAAGTGATCTTAAGTCACCACTTTTAACAGCTAAGTGGGAAAGTCAGCTAGAGGATATTAGTAAAGGCAAGGAAGATGCCATGGACTTCATTGTAGAGATGAGAAGATATTCAAGAGCTCTAGTTGAAGATGTTAAAGTCAATGGTAATAAGTTTGTTCATGAAAATGTCACAGGTGCAAAATGCCCTAAGTGCGGAAAATACATGTTAGAGGTTAAGACTAAAACTGGAGTTATGAATGTGTGCCAAGATAGAGAATGTGGTCACAGAGAAGGTGTTAGTAGAACTACCAATGCTCGTTGTCCAGAATGTAAGAAAAAACTTACCATTAAAGGACACGGAGAAGGTCAAATCTATGTATGCCCAGGGGCAAACTGTAACTTTAGAGAAAAGGCATCCCAATTTAATAAGAGATTCGAAAAAGGTGGAAAAGTTGATAAGAGGGATGTTAATAACTATATGAAGAAAATGAAAAAAGAAGCAGAACAAGAAGCAGCTAATGATAATCCATTTGCAGCTCTTGGAGATCTATTCAAGAAGTAAGGAGAAATAACTATGAATGGAACTAAAAGATCAGATATAAAAATAGGCTCAAAGGTCTTAGTAGTAAAGAAGGAAGATCAACGCACTGGAAAATTGACAGAGGGAATAGTTACAAGGTTATTAACTAATTCTTCAGTACATCCAAGAGGTATTAAGGTAATGCTTGAGGGGGGAGTAGTTGGTAGAGTTCAAAAAATTAGATAGAAATGCATTAGGATAGTCATCAAATTTTTAATTTTTGAATATAATTATATTTTTAAAAGAAATTAAAACAGGTTTTAGATTTGTATTTACGAATCTAAAACCTGTTTTTTATAGGAGAAAGTGAAATAAAATTTTATTTCATCATTATAATAAATGTTGCTTTAAGATATAATTTTAAAGTACGATAATTATAGTGGTATTTAAATATATTATTATTTGCAATAGGAAAAGAGGATATGATGAGAAAATTTAAATTACTGTGCGTAACACTAATATTTTTGATAATTACAAACATAGCTATGACGATGATAGCGTTTTCAGATACTGATAGCAAGATAATTAAAGTAGGTTATTATGATTATCCTTCTTTCATTGAAAAAGATAAAGATGGACTTTTTTCAGGGTACGGAGTAGAGTATCTTGAGGAAATATCAAAATATACTAATTGGAATTATGAATATGTATATTATACATGGCCAGAACTATTAGACAAGCTATCTAAAGGAGAGATAGATTTGTTATGTGGGGCTCAGTACACCGAGGATAGAAGCAAGATATATGACTATGTAGAATATTCAAATGGAATAGAACTTACAACTATGTATGTTTCAAGTAAAAATAACAGTGTATTTTATGAAGATTTTGAAGCATTCAATGGCTTGAAAATAGGATTTTTAAAGGAAAGTTTTCAAAATACAGTCTTTGAAGGTTATGCAAAACAAAATAATTTTTCTTATGAAAAAGTATATTATGATTTTGAAGAAGAAATGATAGCGGATATGGAATTAGGTAATGTGGATGCTATAGTTTTAGGAAGCATTTCAAATCAGAATAGTGGTAGATTAGTTGCCAAATGCGATATTCACCCTTTTTATTATATAACGCAAAAGGGTAGTAATGATATCACTAATGAACTTAATGAAGCATTAAGGAAGATAAAACTAGATGATTTAAATTTTGATATGAAATTACGAGAAAAATATTATGGTAATAGTATTTTAAATCAACAACCATTACTTACTCCAAGAGAGGTTGACTTTATAAAAAGAAAACCGGTGTTAAAAGTGGCTTATAAAGATTATTTAAGTCCTATAGAATATAGGAATAGTAAGGGTGACTTCTCTGGAATAGTAAGAGATATGTTAGAAGAAATCTCTAGAAAAATAGGTATAGAATTTGAATATGTACAGGTAAAAAATACGGAAGAAGCTATAAAATTAATGGCAAATGGAAAAGTAGATTTAATAGCTAGTGAATCTAGTATTGAAAAAAATACACATTCTAGAGACATTATATTAACTAACCCATATATATCCTTACCTTTAGTTATAGTTGGAAAAGGAGAAGAATATATAAAAACAGAGAATGTGGATATAGCTATACCTAATGATATGAAAATCAACAAAGAAGCTTTTAAAAATAAATTTGGACAATACAACATTGAGTATTACAATGATTATATTAGTTGTATTAATGCAGTTAAATCGGGAAAAGTAGATATAACAGTATTAGACAGCTACACAGCCAATATTGCTATTAGCAGTATAAAAGATAATAATTTAAAATCAATGAATATTGGGAATTTAAGTTATAATATATCAATTGGAGTAAATCCTAATATAGATTCATTAGTAATACCTATACTTAATAAGGCTATTAATGTTATAGATGAAAAAACTAGAGTAGATATTATTATGAAAAATGTAGTACAAGAATCTATTCCAATAAATTTAAAGGTAGTACTAGTTAAATATAGATTAGAAATTATTATTTTTATATCTTTATTAGTAATAATATCTCTTTTGATATTTTTTTATGTAAAACAACGAAGAACAAAGTATTATGAAAAAATGGCATTTACAGATCCACTTACAGGTCTATGGAATGCTAATAAGTTTAAAGTTAGAGCTAAAAAGATACTTGAGACTAATAAAGGAAAATCCTATGCGCTTATATACAGTGACATAGATAAATTTAAGTTTATAAATGATAATTTAGGATATGAAGAAGGAGATAAAATTATTTGTGCAATATCCAATAAATTATACAACTCAATGGGGGAAAATGAAATTTTTGCAAGAGTATCTGCAGATAATTTTTTAATACTTGTAGAATACACAAATAAAAAAGAATTAATTGATAGGTTAACAAAATTTGAAAATATTTTTAGACAATTAGAAAAAGTTTTTGCAAAAAATTATAGGTTAATAGTTGTAAGTGGGATCTATATATTTAATTCTAATGATATAGAGGTTGAAGATATTATCAATAAAGCTAATATAGCACGTAAATCAGTTAAAGGTTCTCATACAAATAAAATTGCCTTTTATGATAAGTGTTTTGAAAATAAAATTATTGAGGAATTAGAAATAGAAAATAAAATGTATAAGGCTCTTATAAATAGAGAATATAAGGTTTATTATCAACCTAAATATGATTTAAATACAGAGAAAATTGTAGGTGCTGAGGCCTTAGTTAGGTGGCAGGATCCTGAGAAAGGGTTAATTCCTCCAGTGAAATTTATACCTTTGTTTGAGAAAAATGGGTTTATAGTAAATTTAGATATGTATGTTTATAAAAGTGTATTGCAGTGTTTAAGAGAAAGATTAGATAATGGAGAAAGTGTAGTTCCAATATCATTAAATGTTTCTAGATTTCATGTTAATAATCCCAATATAGTCAAGGATATTAATGAGTTAGTTAAAAGCTATAACATAGATCCTAAATTGGTAGAGTTTGAATTAACGGAAAGTGCTTTTATGAAAAATGCTGATAGGCTTATAGAAAAAATGATAGGTTTAAAAAAGGTAGGATTTAAAATCTCTGTTGATGATTTTGGATCTGGATTCTCATCATTAAATCTTTTAAAAGAGTTTCCAGCTAATACCTTAAAGATAGATAAAGCATTTTTAGATGAAACAACTAATTCACAGAGGAGTAAAGATATTGTTAAAAGTATAGTTGATATGGCGAAAAATATTAATATGGAAGTAATTTGTGAAGGGGTAGAAACGCGAGAACAGGCTGATTTCTTAAAAGAGATAGGATGTGAAATGGCCCAAGGATATTTATTTGCAAAACCTATGCCTAGGGAAGATTTTGAAGAACTATTAAATGTAAATTATATATAGGATGAATATATAATTTATAAGTTGATATATCATAAAGAGTTTTGATATATTGGCTTTTAATTTGCTTTGGTAACCAATGTTACCGAAATTATAAAGATATTAATATAAACTCATAGATGTAGAGATTAATAAAATATAATCTGCTTATAAAGGTTAATATAAATTAAGCAGGTTAAAATATATTTAACTAAAGGATTATGATTTACAATTATATTGAAACTAGCGTTATAAAGTAATTTCAATATAGAAGATAAACATGATTTGAGTTTTAAAATTATTTAAATGTAGGAGGAGAAAATATGAGTTTATATCTTGGAAAAGTACATTATTGGTTATTTAACAAAATATTATGGTTTGAAGGATTAGAGGAAGAAATAATTAATCTAGCTAAGGAAGAGGGACTAGATGTATCTTCATTAGCTAAGGAGATTAATGAAAATCATGGAGAAAAACTGCCAAATCTTCCTTTAGAAGATATGATAGATACAAGTAATATCCATGGGTGGCTACAAGGGAAAATACATTCAGCAGAGGGAAGAATGGCAGCTTGGACAACTAAATTACTAAATAGTAATGAAAAAGTTAAGGCTAAATTAGAAAATATTTATATTCATCAAGGAATGAAAGCTGCTAAGGAAGTTAAAGAAAAATTAGACCCAGCAAGTAATGCTATGGATATATATGATAGAATAAATGACTATATATTAGATGGAATGCCATGTGATAGAGTGAATGAGGTTCTAGTGTCTACAGAATATATGGTACAGTGGAGTAGAAGAATTTGTGTTCATAAGGACATATGGAATAGAGAATCTGGAGATGTTTCTTATTTCTATAGCTTAAGAGGACTATGGATTAAGGCCTTTGTTAATGAAGTTAATGGTAACTATGAATATGAGGAATTAGGAGATGGAACTCAAATCATTAAAAGAAAGTAGGAGGAGAAAAGATGAATGCTATAGATTTAATGATGGAAGAGCATAAGTATATTAAACGTATGCTTACTGTAGTTAGAAAAGCTACTTACAAATCTCTAGAAGAAAAGAATGTAAATTATGAAGATTTCTATAAGATGATAGATTTCATTAGAAATTATGCAGATGCACATCACCATAAAAAAGAAGAAGTAATTCTTTTTAATAAGATGGTGGAGGAGCTTGGACTTATTGCAGAGAAGACTGTGAAATATGGTATGCTTGTAGAACATGATTTAGGAAGACTTTATATTACAGGACTAAGTGAAGCACTTGAAAATTTAAAATCAGGTAATAAAGAAGCTATATTAGATATTATTGCTAATGCCATTTCTTATACTCATCTTTTAGAAAGGCATATAGACAAAGAAGATAATGTAATATATAAATTTGCTACTAGAGAATTAAAGCAAGAAATCATTGAAAAGGTAAATGCAGAGTGTGTTGAATTTGAAGATGCAAATACTGAAGTTATGAAAAAATATACTTCAATATTAGAGGAGTTAGAGAAAAAATATCTTTAATAATCGGAATAATGAACTTTGAGTACATGAGAGTTTGTGCTTAAAGTTCATTTTATTTATTTTTATTAATATCTAAATTTTATTTGCATATTAAAATATATATTCTTTTGAATTTTGGTAACGAATGTTACCGAATATTGTTTTGTACTTTAGTATACTTTAACTTGTGAAAAGCAATAATAACAATTTAATAGGAGATGAGAAATTTATGTCAATGTTTTGTTATCAATGTCAAGAGACAGCAGGATGTAAAGGCTGTACTATAAAGGGTGTTTGTGGTAAAGATGAGCAAGTTGCAAAGGCTCAAGATTTATTAGTATATGTAACTAAAGGATTAGCTATTGTAAGTAATGAAGGAAGAAAAGTAAATGTTACTGATAGTGTAGTAGATAAATATATTACAGAAAATTTATTTATTACTATTACTAATGCTAACTTCCATAGAGATGCTATTTTAAATAGAGTAAAAGAAACTTTAAAATTAAGAGAAACTTTAAAAAGAAAAGTTGTTAGTGCTGGTGGACAAGTTGGAGAAGTAAAAATAACTGGAGGCTTCTTTAAAAAGATATTTGGTCTACAAAAGAAAGAAATAGTAATGGCAGATGCAGTAGCTTGGACAGCAGATAATACTATAGAATTTGATGCTAAAGCTGAAAAAGTTGGAGTGCTTGCTACAGAAAATGAAGATATTAGAAGTCTAAGAGAACTTATAACTTATGGATTAAAAGGATTATCAGCATATATGAAGCATGCTATGAACCTAAAATATAATGAGAAAGAAATTCATGGATTTATGGCTAAGGCATTAGCTGCAACTTTAGATGATAGTTTAACTGTTGATGATTTAGTAGCACTTGCATTAGAAGCAGGAAAATATGGAGTAGATGGTATGGCATTATTAGATAAAGCCAATACTGAAACCTATGGGCATCCAGAAATAACAACTGTAGATATTGGAGTTAGAAAAAATCCAGGAATATTAATTTCAGGACATGACTTAAAGGATTTAGAGATGTTGTTAGAGCAGACAGAAGGAACAGGGGTAGATGTTTATACTCATGGTGAAATGCTTGCTGGACAATACTATCCTAAGTTTAAAAAATATAAACATTTTGCAGGAAACTATGGAAATGCATGGTGGAAGCAAAAGGAAGAGTTTGAAAAGTTCAATGGTCCAATTCTTATGACTACAAACTGTATAGTAATTCCAGATAAGTCTTATAAGAATAGATTATTTACAACTGGTGCAACTGGAATGCCAGGATGTGCACATATAGAAGCTAATAGAGATGGCATAAAAGATTTTTCTAAGATTATAGAAATGGCTAAAAAGTGTAAAGCACCTACAGAGATAGAAAAAGGACAAATAGTTGGAGGATTTGCTCACAATCAAGTATTAGCTTTGGCTGATAAGGTTGTGGAGGCTGTTAAAACTGGAGCTATAAAAAGATTCTTTGTTATGGCTGGTTGTGATGGAAGAGCCAAATCAAGAAATTACTATACTGAATTTGCTGAAAAACTACCAAAGGATACAGTTATCTTAACAGCAGGTTGTGCAAAGTATAAGTATAATAAATTAAACCTAGGAGATATTGGAGGAATCCCAAGAGTTCTAGATGCAGGACAATGTAATGATTCTTATTCATTAGTTGTTATAGCTCTAAAACTTAAAGAAGTCTTTGGGCTTGATGATGTAAACGCCCTACCAATATCATATAATATTGCATGGTATGAGCAAAAAGCAGTAATAGTATTATTATCACTATTATACTTAGGAGTTAAAAATATTCATCTAGGACCAACATTACCAGCATTCTTATCACCAAATGTTGCTAAAGTTCTTGTAGATAACTTTGGTATTGGTGGAATAACTAATGTAGAAGATGATATGAAAATGTTCATGGAAAGCTAGAATTACAAGTAATGAAGTATTCAAAGGTAAATGGAGTTTACCTTTGAATACTTTTTTTATAAAAATTTTCTATTCTGTAACCTATGTTACCGAATATAGCAGAGTGTTTTAGTATACTTTAACTTGTAAGAGATACTAATAATTTTAAATTATTAGTTATATATAAAAATTCAAATTATAGGAGGAAAAGAATATGATAAATAAAGATATGACAATAGGTGAAGTTATAAGAATGAAAGAAGGAGCTCCTGAAATTTTAATGAGTTTTGGTATGGGTTGCGTAGGTTGCCCATCAGCTCAAGCAGAAACTCTTGCAGAAGCTGCTATAGTTCATGGATTAGACATAGAGAAATTATTAGCTGCATTAAATTAATATCTTTCACATAGATTTTACTTATGTATATATAATAGAACCTTAGTATACAAGTATTATAAGAAGCAAAATAAGTTTGAAAAGAGGAAATAAAAATGAGTTTAGATAAAAATATATTAGTACCTATAAGTATGAATGATATAGATATTAGGACTAAAGTTATAGCATCAAATGAAAAGTTTAAGACTATATTCTTCAACTTTGTAGCAGGGAGTGGTAAGCCTTATCATACTCATAATGGTTATGCATCAATTCAAATATATGAAGGTGATATAACTATGGAATTTAAAACAGGAGAAAAGTTTAGATTAAAAAAAGGTGATTTCCTTCCTTTCGATGCAAGAATAGACCATAGTATAATTGCTGAAGTAGATAGTAAGGTACTAGTAACTATTTCTGAAGTTCTAGATTAAAAAATAAAAGTATAATATTAATAGATGAATTTAGTAAGTGAATTAATATTAAAGAGTTATTTAAAAGTAGATATTATATAAAATGCATATAAAAGAGAAGTATTAAAGGGAAATTTCCTTAATACTTCTTTTTTTATTAATGGCAAGAAAAACCACCATTAAAAAATTGGTTATTAGAATCATTAGAAGGATAATAAAATTCACTATCTATATCATTTTGTATAGTAGAATCATTTATAGAATTTAAATCATCTACTACCTTTATTGTTCCTCTAAGCATGCCCATCCAACAGCTGTAGTTTATGTCTCCAGCGTCTGGAGTAAATTCTATTACATTTTCTCCAGAGGATAGAGTCTTTTCAATATTCATAGATGGAATAACAATTTTATTATTACAGAAGTTAATACTTTCACCATCAATTATAAACTCTGTAGGAATTCCCTTTTGAATATAAACTACATTTGGAGTATATCCTTGATTATTAGCTGCAATCTTTATAACTTGCTTTCCGTTAGAAATTGTTGCTTTACTAGCTGAAGATTTATCGGATATAGTTGTATTATTATTTCCACCTAAAGATAAGGAATTAGGCATTAAATTAACTCCTATTAAAGACAAGCCACGATTAGCCATAATAATACCTAAAATTATGATAATACCACCACTGTATTTAATTAATCTTTTGGAATTTTTCTGACTAAGTACATTAGCAATAGCTCCAAAGCCTAACATTAAAGGAATTGTACCTAGGGCAAAGAAAAACATTGAAGTTGCACCAGCTATGACACTTCCAGAAGCTAGAGCATAAAGCTGCATTGTCTGTAGGGGACCACAAGGCATAAACCCATTTAAAAATCCTACTATAAGAGGGTTTCTAAATTTTTTCTGGGAGTTACAGTTACTCCAAGGAAGCTTTATAGAAAATTTTCTAAGGGCTTTAAAACCATATAAGTTTAAACCCATAATTACCATAAATACACCTGCAACTATTGCTATGAAGCCTTGAACTCCAAAGGAAAGAGAAAAAGCTTTACCAATACCACCTACGATACCACCTAAAACCGTATAAGAAATTAAACGGCCTAAATTATACATAAGTCCAGGTTTAAATTTGTTTTTTTCAGGTACAATAGAAGATGTAATACTTTGGGACATCATTATTCCACCACACATACCCACACAGTGTAGAGATGTGAAAACACCAATAGTAAATAGAGCAATGTAACTAACTTTACTACTTAAAGCAGAAGACATATCAAATACGCCAGTACCTTTGCCAAGGCGTATCATAAGTAAGGCTATAAGGACTATTCCCATAATGGGTAAAAGTTCTGAGTTACTCTTTTTTTTATCACTAGTAACTTTGTAACCGGATTTTTCAATAGTAGCAACTATGGTAGAATAGGATACTTTCTCAGCATCATATTCAACATGGACGGTTCCCTTAGTATAGTTTGCTTTTACAATTGTAACTCCTGAAATCTTTTTTAAATGTCTTATTATAGTATTCTCGCAAGACGTACATACCATATTATCAATATTTAGGGTTATAGATTTATTAGACAAAATTATCACCTCATACTTAATTTTAAGATAGTAGCTAAAGTATATATTTAAGTTGTGTAGATTTTATGGAGGAATTCTACATAGAATCTTCATAATGATTTATTATAATTAGAAAGTATATTATAATAAGTTTTAAATTAATGGAGGAGTATAGATGCAAGTGGATATACTTATTGTAGAAGATGAAGTTAAAATTTTAGAAGTTTTGGAAGCATATCTAAAGAAAGCTGGTTATGGTGTTATAACAGCAATAAATGGAAGTGAAGCTATATATAAATATAAACAATACAATCCTAGATTAATAATACTAGATCTAATGTTACCAGATATATCAGGAGAAAAAATTTGTGAAATCATAAGAAAGGAATCAGAGGTTCCTATAATAATGTTAACAGCCAAGGTAGAGGAAGAAAGTATCTTGAAGTGTTTTTCTCTAGGGACTGATGATTATATAACAAAGCCATTTAGCCCTAAGCAGGTAGTGGCTAGAGTAAATGCAGTGTTAAAAAGAGCATTGAATTATAAACAGGATAATGTTTTATCCTTTAATAAGGGAGACCTAGTTATAAATTTAGATACTTATGAGGTAAGACAAGGTAATAATTTAGTAGAATTAACTCCTTCGGAGTTCAAGATACTTTTAGCTTTATGTGAAAGTCCAAAGAAAGTATTCTCTAGAGGAGAACTTCTTGATCGAGCTCTAGGGGATGATAGTGATGTTTATGATAGAATAATAGATTCTCATATTAAGAATTTAAGAAGTAAGATAGAGGAAAATAGTAAAAATCCTAAATATATATTAACAGTTCACGGCATTGGATATAAGTTTGGTGGTGAATAATTTGATGAAATTGAAACATAGGCTTACTTTGACTTTTTTATTATTTTCTATGACAATTATTCTTTTAATTAGTTTTTCATCTCATATATTTATGAAAAAAAACTTTAATAGATATCTAGAGGATATTATAGAAGGAAGAAAAAAATCACTGATTAAAGATATAAGTAATACTTATAAAAATGGACAATGGGATAATAAAAATATAGAAGACATAGGGATTGAAGCTATAAATAATGGATTTATTATAAGCATAAAAGATATTTCAGATAATGTAATATGGAGTGCTAAAACTCATAATAGTAGTATGTGTGAGGCAATGATGAGTAGAATGGGTTACAATATGAGCATTGTAAATCCAGGATATAAAGGTGATTATACTGAGGAAGTATATAATTTGAAAATAGATGAAAAATATGCGGGGATTCTTGAAATAGGCTATTATGGTCCCCTTTATTATAATGATTCTGATGTGATTTTTTTTAAAACCTTAGATAATATATTAATTTTTGTGGGGATTTTTTCTTTAGGTATCTCCATATTTATAGGAATTTTAATTTCTACTTCAATAAGTAAACCTATAGGAAGCGTAGTTAAAGCCACAAATTCCATAGCTACAGGCAAATATAAAAATAAAATAAAAGAGGAAAGCAATATAAAAGAAATTAATGAAATGATTAGTTCGGTAAATACTTTGGCTTTTAGTTTAGATGAAGAAGAAAAGATAAGAAAAATCATGACTAAGGATATCTCTCATGAACTTAGGACTCCATTAACTACCATGCAAGGACAACTGGAGGCATTAATAGATGGAATTTGGGAGCCTACAGAAGAAAGGCTGCAAAGTATTCATGAGGAAGTACGGAGATTAAGTAGGTTAGTTGGTTCCTTAGAGCATCTTTCTAGATATGAAAGTGAAGATTTGATTTTAAATAAAAATGAAGTTGATATAAAGGAATTAGTAGAAATGATTCTAATTAATTTTGAAAAGGAACTTCATGATAAAAATATCAGTGTGAACAATAAATTAGAAACTTTTATTATAAATGTAGATAGAGATAAAATTACTCAAGGGTTAATAAACATCATTTCAAATGGAATAAAATATACTGAGCAAGGGGGAATAATTGAAATTACCTGTAATGAAGGAAAAAATATAGCAATAATACACATAAGGGATAGTGGCATAGGAATTTCTAAAGAGCACTTACCTTATATTTTTCAGCGATTTTACAGGGCTGATGAATCAAGAACTAGAGCTACAGGAGGAGCTGGTATAGGTCTTACCATATCAAAGGCAATAATAGAAGCTCATGGAGGAAATATAAAAGTTAAAAGTGAAGTTAATGAAGGAACGGAATTTATAATAGAAATACCTAAGGTATAATAAATTTTAAAAATGACTATATTAAATATTAACATTTAGTTAATTTTGATACAGTCATTTTTAATAATATTTGTTGTGAGAATTTAATTCTTGATACCATAGGAATTGGATACGGGACAATAAAATATAGGTAACTTCGGTGGACAATAAGTAAATAGGTAAAATATGAATGTAGCTCCAACTAACATAATAATGGCTATCTTATTCATTATTGGTGGAAATTCAGGTAGTAACATTAAGTTATAACTTACTAATAGTCCTATTAGAATACTAACTTCAAAGATAATTAAATCTTTAAGCAGTGAGTGATGGCCATTCTTTTTAAGCATTTCATAATAAAGAACTAACATTGAAATTGTTGTAATATAAGCGCTTAGAGTCTTTGCAAAGAGAAAATTATTTACATATTTACCCACGAAAAAATATTCTATAATAGCAAAGATTAGAGGAGACCAAAAGGTAAGCTTACAGTGTTCCCATATACTTTCATTAACGGCAAAGATACCAGAAGTAAAAGATAATTTGTTTGTTGCTTCATAGCCAAAATGTATTAATGCACCTATTAGGAAAATCATGATTGCACCAATGCATTCCCACATTAATAGTGTGGATTTCATAAAATATCGCTCCTTAATTATTGATTTTTAAAATAAATTTGAACATATTAATGTATATGAAATATTAATGAATAATATATTAAATAATTTATAATAATAAATTGTAAGTAAAAATTTTTATTAGTGCTTATATGGATGAAAAGTGGTAAAATATAAGCATATGTTATAAATGGAAAGGGTAGGTGGATTAAAATGACATATGATAAAATTAAATTACCTTATGAATACAATGGATTAGAGCCACACATTGATGCTTTAACAGTAGAAACTCACTACGGCAAACATTTACAAACATACGTAAATAATCTTAACAAATTACTTGAAGGACATGAAGCTCTTACTGAAGGTAAAACTTTAGAACAATTGTTAGAGAATTTAGATAGTATTCCAAATGAAATTCGTCAAGGAGTTATTAATCAAGGTGGAGGCGTGGCAAACCACAATTTTTACTTTAGTATTTTAACACCAGGAGGAAAAGGTGAACCAAAGGGAGAATTACTTGAAAAAATCAATAAAGCTTTTGGAAGTGTTGCAAATATGAAAGAAGCTGTTTCTAAAGCTGCTATTGGACAATTTGGTTCAGGCTATGGATGGCTAGTTTTAAATAGTGATGGTGAGCTAGAAGTTATGGCTACTTTAAATCAAGAATCTCCTTTAAGTAAAGGTAAAAAACCACTTGTAACAATCGACGTTTGGGAACATGCTTATTATTTAAAATATAAGAATGTAAGACCAGATTATGTTAATAGTATTTGGAACTTATTTAACTGGGATAAGATTCAAGAAGTATATGAAAGCTATAAATAATTTAGTTTAACATTGGATAACCAAGGCTTAAAGCCTTGGTTATTTTAATATAAAGAACTTGTACACTAATTAGAATATAGGAGTTAAATATATTTATAAAATTTTTAATATGTATCTATTGTGTATAACACGATACTATGATAACATAAGTATGTAAGGGTACTATGTAAAACGTAGTACCAAATTTAAAAGGGACTACTATGTTTTACATAGTGAAGTTGCTAAAGGTTTAGAAGGATTGTGTAATACACAGTAACTTCTATATTTTTTAAGACACTATTGTGTTTTACATAGTATAAGGATAGTTAAAATATATATAAAGAAAAGTATGTTGTTAAAACTTAATAAAGGAGGTTTAGATATGAGTACACAACTCAGAAAGGGTGTAATTGAAATCTGTGTTCTCACACTTATAAATGACAGAGATATGTATGGGTATGAAATTGTAGAAAATATTTCAAGAGTTATGTCAGTAAAGGAAAGCACTATATATCCATTATTGCGAAGACTTACTACAGAAGGAAATTTTGAAACCTATATGGTGAAGTCAGAAGGTGGCCCAGATAGAAAATACTATAGGATTACAGACTATGGAAAAGGTAATTTAAGTACTTTAGTTAAAGAATGGGATGAGTTTGTAAGGGATGTAAATTTAATATTAGGATGTTATAGGAAGGAGAATAAGAATAATGACTAAAAATGATTTTTTAGATATACTTAGGGATTACTTAAAGGGAGCTTTTAGTGAACTTGAGATAAATGATATATTAAGAGACTATGAAGAATTTTTCTTAAATGGAGAATTACAGGGAAAGAGTGATGAGGAGATTATAAAAACATTAGGTTCTCCTAAGAGCATTGCAAAAGAATTAACTGAGGAGATGAAGGGACAAGGCAAATCTACAAGTAGTAGCAATAGTGAACTTAAAGATAAAGTTTCTAAGGACGCTAAAAATCTTTGGAAAAATGTAAAGAGACAAGGAAAAAAGGCAGGTAATAAGACTAAGGAATTTTTAGATTCCAATTCAGTAATTAACGGAAAGATATCTTCTGCTGGAGTAAAATTAATAATAGTTGTTATAAGTATTTTATTATTTTTCCCAGCTTTAACAATAGTTATGTCTATGATAGCCAGTGGTTTAGGACTTGTTGGAATGTCAATTGCAAACTTTATAGGTTATCTAGGAGCTGCCTTCCTGTGTGGAATTGATATATCTATGGGAGTGTTTGGATTCTTTGCTTGTATAGCATGGACTGGATTTATTATTTTGTGTTGGATCTTATACTGTTTAGTATATAAAGGATTAAAATACTTAGTAGTGAGCTATATATCTTGGGTTAAAACTAGAAATATGTATGTAAGAGTTAAAAATCAACAAGAAAACACTGAAGGTAATGAGAAGAATACTGAAAGTGCTACTGAGAAAAATGAAGAGATAGAAGAAATTTCTGTAGAAGATAAGGCTTACGAAGAAAAGCCTATTTTTACAGAAGATATAGATGTAGATTATAAAGCAGAAAATATAGATGATAAGGAGGAAAAATTTAATGAATAGATGGAAAAAATCTCTTATTGTGGCTGGAGTGTTTCTTGCAGTAGGAATTACAGGGTCCATTATAAGTGGAGCATATATGATGCCTAAAATTGCAAATGAAGTTTATAGAGTTCAAAGAGAAATAATAAATGCAACTCCTTCGGAAAGAGAAGTATTCGTAACAGATAAACAAGTTGATGTTGTTGATATTTCATCCTTAGAAAATAAAGGGTATAATGTAGAAATTAAATCTTCATCAGATAAAAATACAAGGGTTAAGGTACTAGAATATATAGAAAATGATATGAAGGTACAAACTTCCTATGATGCTAATACAAAGGGTCTTAAAGTTGTAGGAGACAGAACTATGTATAATTTTTTTGAAGCAAAAAATATAAGGGGATTTTTTGAAAAATCTTATGATGCAATTATTTACACACTTATGGAAGAAAAAAATAATAATGCTCAAATTGTTATAGAAGTTCCAGTGGGAGTAGACATTAATTTTAATAGTAATTATTATACAAACCTAACAATAAAGGATAGTAAAGTTTTGAAAGATACATTGATTTTTACAAGTCCTAGAGGGGGATATGTAAACTTACCACATAATAATACTCTTAAAAATATTAATATTAAAACTAGCAATTATTTAGAAATAGACTTAAGGGAATTTATAAATGCTGAAAATGTTAAAATAGATTGTAATAATGCTAGGGTATATTCAGGAGGTACTTATAAGGATTATGGAGAAGGAAAAGTGCTACCTAATAATGTTACCATCAATGCTAATTATATAAATATAGAATCCTACATGCCAATAGGAAAAAATGTTATATTAGTTGGAAGGGATGTAGAGTATACCACTGATTTTGACAATTATGCTATGAAGGTTAATTTAAAAGATAATCTTGGAGGAAGAGTATACTTTGATGGAGCTGATTTAGGTAATGAAGAAAACTTTAATTCAGTAACTTCTAATAGTAGTTATGAAGGGTATATAGGGAGAGGAAAAAAGAAGGATTTTAAATTAAGTGTATCTGGATATGATATATGTGAATTTGAACATTCATCTACTACTGATTTAGAAATGGAGTTATATAATTAACTTTTAGAATTGGAAGAGTGTAGTTAAATTTGTTTAATGACAATTTGCTACACTCTTTCTTATATGACTAAAATGTAAGAAAACTATTAATTATGTAAGGTAAGGTTTATGGTGAAAAAATAGTTAAATATATATAATGATATTTGTAAAGAGAAGTGTAGTGATTAATACAACCTTAATCTAAATACTATTGAGGCTAAGAGTTAAATTATTGTAACTACAAAATTTTAATATAGATTGAAGGAGAATTATGTATGGAGATTTTAAGAGTTGAAAACTTAAAGAAGTATTATGGAGAAGGAAATAGTCAGGTTCGTGCTTTAGATGATATTAGCTTTAGCATTGATAAAGGACAATTTGTAGCTATAGTAGGAGCTTCAGGTTCTGGAAAGTCTACATTACTTCATTTAATTGGAGGATTAGATATACCTACTAGTGGAAAAGTATTTATAAATGATATAGACATATACAAGCAAAATGAAACTGGTCTTAGTATCTTTAGAAGAAGAAATATAGGATTTATATTTCAATTCTTTAATTTAATGCCTATTCTCGATGTAGAAGAAAATATATCTTTACCTGCCCTTCTTGATAGTGAGAAGGTAGATAAAAAATATTTAGATGAAATTATATCTATGATCGGTCTTGAAGATAGAAGAAAACATATTCCATCAGAGCTTTCAGGAGGGCAGCAACAAAGAGTATCAATAGCAAGAGCACTTATAAATAAGCCATCTATAATTCTTGCAGATGAGCCAACGGGTAATTTAGATAGTAAGAATTCTAAGGAAGTTATAGAGCTTTTAAAGGTTACCGCTAGAAAGTATAATCAAACTCTAATACTTATAACTCACGATAGGAATGTGGCTGAACAAGCAGATAGAGTTATAACTTTAAGTGATGGAAAAATTGAAAGTGATAAAACTATGGCATAGGGGGAAGAAACATTGATTAATAGTTATAAAGCTTTAAGTGGAAAATACTTGAAGGATAATAAAAAAAGGACAATATTAACTATAATAGGAATAATATTGTCAGTAGCACTTATAACATCAATATGTACTTTTATATTAACAGTGCAGAATTCTATGATTGAAAATTCAAAGAAAAGTATGGGGGCATTTCATCTTGCTATAACTAATGTATCTGAAGATGAAATAAATAAGATTCAAACTAATATAAATGTTAATAGTTTAGGGGTTATGATTAGTAAAAATGCTGTTCCATTTATAAAGGATAAAAACATTGAACTTAACTATTTAAATGAAGCTGCATTTAAACTTATGAATATAAATTTAGAAGAAGGCCAATTACCTAGGAGTAATAATGAAGTTGTTATTGAAAGGTGGATTCTTAGATATTTTGATGAAGAAGTTAAAGTAGGCGATATAATTAAAATACAAGATGAAGATGGAGATGAAAAAGATTATACCTTATCTGGAATAGCTAAAGATGATTGGCAAAATCAAAGTGAAGGAATATCAAAGGCTTATTTAATAAAGAATGATAGTAATGTGAAAGAAGATTCCACAGTATTAGTTGAAATTAAGGATGAAGCTGATAAACAAGAAGTGATTAAGGAAGTATCTAATCTTGTTAGTAGTAAAAGTAAAGTAGTACAAAATAAAGATTTACTAAGACTTATAGGGGAGTCTAGTAATGCGGATATGAATAAATCTCTATTTATGATAGTTTTCATTGTTATAGGAATTGTTGTTTTGGCTACAGTGGTGGTTATTTATAATGCTTTCCATATTAGCATAGCAGAAAGAATGAAGCAGTTTGGATTGTTAAGAGCTATTGGAACTACTAAAAAACAAATTATGAATTTAGTAATTAGAGAAGCATCTATTATGATATTTATAGGTATTCCTCTTGGAGTATTCTTTGGAATAGTGGCTGTATATTGTATTGCATTTACCTTTAATAAGATGTCAGGATTGGGTGAATTTTCAAACCTTAAAGTAGTAACATCACCATTTGTACTATTATTAAGTAGTGGTATAGGAGCAGCAACTATATATGTTTCAGCTTATCTACCAGCTAGAAGTGCAGGTAAGATTTCACCATTAATAGCTATAAGTAGTCAATCTTTAATTAAGAAAGAAAAGAGAAATAGGAGTGGTAAATTTTTAGGGAAATTCTTTAAAATAGATACAGCCATGGCTCTAAAAAATGTTAAGAGAAATAAAAGAAGATTTTATATCACTGTATTATCTATGGCTATAAGTGTAACTCTATTTGTAACGTTTATGAGCTTTGCTAAGTTCTCAGATAATTTTTCTGAGAAGGTTACTGAAGATAATGACATTGCATTTACCATTCATGATAATGGTAATACTGAAAAACTAGATGCTATAAATAATAAATTAATTGAAGAAGTAAGAAATATTTCAGGGGTAAGTGAAATCTATAAACATTATAATTTCATATTAACTCAAGGATTTGTTGAGAATTCTGCTATACCTAAGGAAGTAAGACAGTGGGCAGCAGAAAATAGGGATGAAGATTTATTCAAGAGTAAAGTTGATGGAAAAGACAAATCGAAAATTAGTGTTGTATTTCAAGCCTATGAAGAAAATAAGTTAAATGTGGCTAAGAAATATATTAAGGAAGGTAGCATTGATAATCTTAAAGATGGAGAAGTAATTATAGTTAGAGAAACAACATTCTTTGGAGATAAGAGAAGTCTTATTGCACCCATGGCTAAACTTAAAGTAGGAGATGAGATACTAATTAGTGATGTGGAATATTCAGATGGACAAGAGAACTTTAATAGTAAGGAGCTTAAGAAGGTTAAGGTAGCAGCAATTATGGATGTTCAGCCTTTTAGTGATTTAGATTATCAAGGAGTATTAAATGTTATAGGAAGTAAGAATACTGTTAAGAATATAATAGAAGGCAATCAGCAGCAGATGAAAAATTTTAGAGTTACAGATATGGGAATAAAAATTAATGATGAGAGCTATTTAGATAAAATAGATAAGTCGCTAAAAAAGATAGAAAATACTAATGCAGGAATTGGCTATTATAATAAAATAGAATCTGCTAAAAGTGAAAAGGCGTATAAATTGCAAATGAGTATATTGCTTATGGGATTTATAATAGTAATAACCTTAATAAGTGCAGTAAACATTGTAAATACGGTAACTACAAATATTCTTCTTAGAAATAAGGAAATAGCAGCTTTAAAAGCTATAGGGATGACAAGGAAACAAGTGAGAAAAATGATAACTTTTGAAGGTGTATTATTTGGACTATATGGAGGAATTATTGGTTCAGTAGCAGGTACTATACTAGCATATATACTATATAATCCTATGTCAAATATTAGGGATTTCAAATTTACATTACCATGGAATAGTATTGTTATTTCTATTGTAGCTGTAATTATTATGGGATATGTTTCGGCATTAATACCTCTTAGAAGATTAAGTAAACAAAATATTATTGATAGTATAAGAGGTGAGTAAATAATATAGACATATTATTAAATAAAACAGTTATTCCAAAATAAGAATAAGAAATAGATAAAACAAAAATCCAAGGAAATATTCTTTGGATTTTTGTTTTAATATAATTATAACCTAAGCTTTTTAAAATCCCTATAATGTTATATGATTTTAATGATAAAATTAAGTTATAAATGCAAGTTTTAAAGTAGTGTTAATAAATAATTTGAAAATTTTTTTATGGAGGAGGTTATGTAATGAATAGAATTTTATTAGTTGAAGATGATGAGGCATTGGCTTTAGGAGTAGAATATACCCTTCAAGAAGAAGGGTATCAGGTTTTTAGAGTGGGTTCTATAGAGAATGGAAAAGAAAAATTTAATAATGAGGAGTTTGATTTAATACTTCTAGATATAAATTTACCTGATGGAAGTGGATATGACTTTTGTAAATACGTGAAGGAAAAGAAGGACACACCTATAATATTTTTAACTGCTTTAGATGAAGAGGTAAATATAATTTTGGGATTAGATATAGGTGGTGATGACTATATAACAAAACCTTTTAGAGTAAAGGAGTTATTATCAAGAATTCGTGTAGTTTTAAGAAGAGTTGGCAAAGGTGATAATAATATAACAACTTTAAGATCCGGAGATATAATTATTAACACATCTAGTGCAGAAGTATCCAAGGGTAATGAAAAGATATCATTAACGGCAAAGGAATATAGGCTTCTTTTAGCATTTCTACAGAGTCCAGAAATATTACTTAGCAAGGATCATATATTAAAGGAATTATTTGGTGAAGAAGGCGCATATGTAGAGGAAAATACTCTTTCAGTTTATATAAAAAGACTTAGAGAAAAAATAGAAGATAATCCTAGTAAGCCAGAATATGTTATAACGAAAAGAGGACTAGGCTATATGTGGATAAAAGAAGTTGTTAATGGAAAGTAGGAGAAATTAATGAAAGAGCTTATAAATCCAGAATTAAAAAAGAGTTCCGTAGTGTTATTATTTATAGTTATAATATTTATATTTATCGTTAATATGTGGATTACTTTTTATTTTAATAACATAAAGAGTCAATATATAGATGGCAAGGCCGCAATGTTATCTACAATGGTAGAAAAATTTCCTAATCTTGAAGCGGATTTAGTAGAGGCAACCTTTAAAGTGCCAACAAAGGAAGGGATAAAATTAGGAGAAAAAATTATAGATAATTATGGTTATAAAGACAATATAAATATAATGTATATAGATGGAATAAATGAAGCTTTTAAAAATAGTAAATTTATATTTATAATTATAGGTAGTACATTTGGAGGTTTATTAATATTATTAAATTATATTCAGTATAGAGGTATATATAGTCGAGTAAGAAATTTGACAAGAGCCTCAAAGGAAATATTAGAGGAAAACTATGATGTAAATCTTTATGAAGAGAAGGAAGGAGATTTTGCAAAACTTTCCTATGGATTTAAAAATATGAGACAAGTTTTACAAAGTCAGATGGTAGATTTAAAAAAAGAAAAGGAGTTTCTAGTAAATATATTATCAGACATATCTCATCAATTAAAAACACCACTATCTGCCCTTATTATTTATAATGATATTTTAAGTAATAAGAAAATTAGTGAAGATAATAGGGAAAAATTCTTACATAATAGCAAGACACAATTAAATCGTATGGATTGGCTTATAAAAAGTATATTGAAGCTAGCCAAGGTAGATGCAAGAGCAATTGAATTTAACATGAAGGGAAATAGCTTAGTTAATACTATTTATGAAGTTATAGACAATGTTGCAATGATGGCAGCAGAAAATAAAGTTAATATAGTATTTGAAAGTAATATGTATGAAGAAACGGTAATAAGTAATATAGAAGAGATTAATAAAAAAAATAAAAATAAGTTTATGTTTAATTATGATGAGAAATGGTTAGGAGAAGCGTTGATTAATATAGTTAAGAATGGTGTAGAACATAGTTATAATGGTGAAATCCATATAGAACTTGAAGAAAATCCCATAAATACAAAAATTGTAATAAGGGATAATGGAGTGGGAATTAGTGAAAAGGATCTTCCTAATATTTTTAAGAGATTTTATAAAGGGGGAAAATCTGAGTCTGTTGGAATTGGATTATCTCTTAGTAAATCAATTATTGAAGCCCAAGGAGGATATATAGAAGTTAAAAGTAAAGTGGACATAGGTACTGAGTTTAAAATTGTACTTATGAAAAGTATCTAATATAAATTAAATAGATAGTAAAAACATTGAAGAGTTTAATAATTTAATCTATTTGTAATTTTATACTGAAAAATGATATAATGACCAAGGGAACATATTTTCATGTTTCTTATTTTACCTTAAATATAAGGCTAAATAGATAAAATTTTCTATTTAGCCTTTAAACGGTATTTGAGAGTAATATTCTTATATAAATTTTAAGATTGGGGATGAGATAATGGAAGTTTTATTGGTTATTGTAATTATATTGTTAATTATAAATATATATTTTACTCTAAAATTAAAGGATTCTAGAAGCAGAATGCAAAAGGGCAGTGCAGCCGATATTGAGAATTCAATCTTACATATAGAACAAAGGGTAGGAGATATAGATAAAAGTGTTGATAAATTAGAAAAAGCCTTTAGAGATGAAATCTCTAGAAATAGGGAAGAATCTCGTAAAGGTGAAAAAGAAGCTAGAATTGAGTTGAACCTTCAAATACAAAGGTTAAGTGATGCTATTTTAGGTAGAATGAGTGAAATAGCAAATTTTCAAAAGAATCAACTAGATACATATTCTAATACTATAGAAAAATCACTTAAATCTTTTGAAAATCAATTTTCTAAAAGTGTTAATGAGTTTAATAATCTTCAAAAAGAAAAATTTAATGATTTATCCCAAAAACAAGGTGAGTTGCTTAAGTCTACTGAGGATAAGTTAGAAAAAATGAGGGAAACTGTGGATGAAAAGTTACAAAGTACATTGGAGAAGAGATTAGGAGAATCCTTTAAGTTGGTAAGTGAAAGATTGGAAGTTGTGCATAAAGGACTAGGTGAGATGCAAACCTTAGCTATGGGAGTAGGAGATTTAAAAAAAGTTCTTTCCAATGTTAAGACTAGAGGAATCTTAGGAGAAATTCAATTGGGAAGAATTTTAGATCAAATTCTTACTAAAGAACAGTACGATATAAATGTAGTAACTAAGAAGGGATCTAGAGATAATGTGGAATTTGCAATAAGACTTCCAGGTAAGGATAAAACCTCTGATGTAGTATACCTTCCTGTAGATTCAAAGTTTCCTTTGGATGTATACCACAATTTGGTGGATTCCTATGATACTGGAGACCAAAGTTTAATAGAAGAAGGTTATAAAAAGTTAGAAACAGCTATAAAGAAATCAGCTAAGGATATTAGAGATAAATATATAGACCCACCTTACACCACTGATTTCGCAATTATGTTTTTACCAATAGAAGGTCTTTATGCAGAGGTAGTTAAAAGAACTAATTTAGTTGAAATTCTTCAAAGAGAATATAAGATAAATATAACAGGCCCAACAACTTTAGCAGCACTTTTAAATAGTTTACAGATGGGATTTAGAACTCTTGCAATTGAAAAAAGATCTAGTGAAGTTTGGAATGTACTTGGAGCAGTTAAAACAGAGTTTGGAAAATTTGAAGAGGTGCTTAAAGCTACACAGAAAAAGTTAAATCAAGCAAGTACAGATTTAGATAAGCTTGTAGGTACAAGGACTAAGCAGATTAATAAAAAACTTATGAGTGTAGAAAGTTTGACAAATGATGTATCAGAGAAATATATAGATGTACTTTCTATAGATGAATAGTTAAATAGAAGTATATTCTAGATCATTTTTTCAAAATATATATAAAAGATATTTTAGAATTACATGTAGAGATGTACTTTATTACAGCTGAAAAATAAAAAATACATAACAAATGAAGCCATATTTTAAACAAGGAGGTTTTTGAAGTATGGATATAATGGATGATGTGAAAGAGCGACTTTCAATCTTTAAAAATATATATGATATGATAAGAATAATTAATCCCAATAATAATAAAATTTTATCAACAGATAACAATACTATAAATACTGATACACATTGCTATGAGTTATGGAATAGGAATGGTATATGTGAAAATTGTATTTCTAAACAAGCATATGAAAGCAATGAAACAGTAGTAAAAATAGAGTATAACAAAAACAGGATTTTTCTAGTTATGGCTTCTCCTATAAATATTGGCAAGGAAACCTATATAGTTGAGTTAGTGAAGGATATATCAAAAGGAGGAGCTATTATAGATAGAGAGAGGGAATATGCAGAATCTATTGAGAAGTTTTTGAAAAATATACAAGAAACTACCCTAATAGATGATCTTACAGGTGTATATAATAGAAGGTACATAAGAGAGCGATTAGAAGTTGATGTTGAGAAATCTATAAGGGAACAAAAATCTATGTCTGTTATAATGGCAGATATAGATTATTTTAAGGAAATTAATGATACCTATGGTCATATAGTTGGAGATAATGTATTAAAAGATTTTACGAGAATTGCTTCAAAATATATTAGAAGCAATGGAAGTGATTGGATTGGACGTTATGGTGGAGAAGAATTTTTAATTGTTTTAAATGATACAGATGAAGATAAAGCAGAAATTATTGCAGAAAGAATTAGGAAGAATTTAGAGGAAACGACCCTTGAACATAAAGGAAATAAGTTTAGTATAACCTGTAGTTTCGGAGTATATGGCTTTAGAGATTTAGATATGAATACCGAAGATATAATATATAGAGCAGATATAAACCTTTATGAGGCTAAGGAAAAGGGGAGGAATACTACCGTTGTTAATAAAAATAGGTTAAGAGATTAATAAAATTATAAAAAGTTTATGATTATTATTTTAAAGTACATAACAAAGAAAATATATGGATTTATTAAATGAAATTTTAATAAATCCATATATTTTTAATTTAAAGCTAAACTACTCAACTAACATATTATAAATAACTAGTTTCTAATCACATTGCGATTAATCCAATCTAGTCTGTCTACTATATTTAACTTTTGTGTACACAGAGTTTCACATTTTTTACACCCAATGCAATCGCTGGGAGCCATATCTTTATCAAAGTCAATATCGCCATATTTAGAGAGTAATTCATACATTTCTTTTATACCATTAATACCTTTTAATACGTAATAATTATATAAATCCATATATTTAGGAATATTAATACCTTTAGGACAATGTTTGCAATATTGACAAGTTGTACATAGTTGATTCATATCTTGCCTAAGAGAAGATTTTAAAGTTTCTATTTGAGAGTTTTTGAGAATAGTAAGGTTTTTAACAGCATCTACATTATGCTTAACTTCTTCCTTACTACCCATACCAGATAGAGTTACTGAAATACATTCATGAGAAGCATTAAAACGCAGCGCTGCTTGTACAACACTTTCATTTTGATTTTGTTTTACAAATGAAAAATATTCTTGATTTTCAGGAATTAATCCACCACCTAAAGGGTTCATGGTTGCTACTCCTAGACCATGCTGATGAGCAGCTAAAATACCTTCTTGTCGATACGGAAAGTTTAAAATGTTGTACCCTAAGGTTACTCCTTCAAAATAACCTTCTTCTACCATAATTCTAATTTCTTCACCAGAAGCATGGGTAGAAAATACTAGGTGGTCTATTAAGCCTTCCTCCTTAGCTTTAAGAGCTCCCCAATAAGGACCACCTTTGGCCATAACTTTTTTATAGTGATTAAGGTCCATAATACACCACATGTGATGAAAGTTAATTTTGTCTATACCAAGTCTTTTGAGTGAGTTTTCTATTCTACGTCTTACTGAATCTGCATCTGGTTCACTACCAAGACTGCTTTTAGTAGATACATAGAATTCACCAGACATATTTTTAAAAGCTTCTCCAAAGATATCTTCACTTCTATCATTGCAATAGTTAGGTGCAGTATCAAAGTAATTTATACCAAGGCTATTTGCATACCTAACTATTTCAGCTCCTTCTTCAATGGAACAATCATCTTTAAATCTCATTCCACCAAAGCCGAGGGCAGAAACCATTTTACCAGTTTTACCATAGGGTTTATAAATCATTTTGGACACTCCTTTAATTCTCTATTTTTAATAAATGTATCAATTATATTAAATCCTTCTTCAGGATTTATTGTGCCAGACAAAGATGCTTCCATAGGACATTGCCCATCTTTTTTACGATTATTTATATAAGGAACTATTTCTTCGTAGTCAAATTTAATATTATGGGAATTTAAAATATCTATAGCGCCTTGACTAATTATTTGTGTGTAGATATATTCCACACCACCATAAATAGCCATCAGAGCAACTGCCTTTCCAACAATTTTATCACCCATTATTAATGGTATAGGAGACACTCCATTTTCTTTGATATATTTATATATAGGGCTTACACCTTTATCAAAGGAAGTCATCACAGTTTTTTCTTTGCTCATAAGGATACAGCTATATTTATATTCTTCAAGTAAAGCTTTTATACGGGTTTTCATTTTAATACGCCTCCAAATTTATTGAGTCATTAAGTTTTTAGTATATGGTAGCTTACATAACCAATAGAGAATTGGTGGGATAATTAGCATTTGAAGTATTATTCCGGGAATACCTTGAGTTATTGCTATAGATATACCCATAGCAGGAGGAAGAAAAATTCCCAAAAATTTTGTAGCAACGACAAAAACTAAACCTCTAGTTATTCTACCTGCAATCATAGATACAATAAGTGATACATATATGTTGAATTTAAATTTCTTAAATATAAGACCTGTAAATAATCCATAAGTACCTAGTTCAACTATCATAAGATATAACATAGGTATTGCAGGCATTATTCCTCCAGTATATAAAAAGCTACAAATAGGACTTAAAATTCCAATTATTAATCCGGTAATAGGACCAAGGATAAATCCAGCAATTAAAACTGGAATATGCATAGGAAGAAGTGTTGTTCCAATACCGGGACCTCCCACTAAATGAAACAATTGGGGAAGTAAAATGCTGCAAGCAATTAAAAGTCCACTGTAAACTATTTGTTTTGTTTTCAATTTTATCACACCTTTTCAATAATTATTTTTGGACTCTAAGTAATTATACCATTATAAGTAAATGTACTTCTATAATTATTTTTAAAATTATGAATATTAAATTAGTAATTTGATATAAAGTATAATAAAAGGTGTTAAAGCAAGTAACTTAACTCCTTTTATCTACTGAACTTAAAATCATACTTAAATAAATTTCTCTATGTTATCGGTAAAGATACCATCACATCCAATTTTATCAAGGTGATTGGCTATAAATGGTTTATTTACGGTGTAGGTGAATACTTTTAAGTTATTATTATGAGCCAATTTGATTAAAGGCTCATTTACTAAATAAACATTAGGATTTAAAGAATAAGCACCTAGATTTTTAGCATAGGCAATTATATTATCAATTTTTCTATCAATTAGCACACCTAATTTTATATTTTTATCTATAGACTTACATATTTCAAGGGAAGTGTGATTAAAACTAGAAAGTAATACATGGTTTTCAATACCATAGTTTTTTATTAAATCAATCACATCTTTTTCTATATTATTATAGTGAATAACATCAGTTTTAAGTTCTATATTTATAAGGACTTTACTAGGTTTAAGTAACTCTAAGACCTGGTATAAAGTTGGAATCTTACATAACTTGCTATTTTCATAATCAATATTTTTAGATTTTAAGGAACTAATTTCTTCGAGGGTTAAGTCTTTTATAAGTCCTTTACCCTGAAAGGTTCTTGCAACATCTTCATCATGAATAACTACTAGCTTATTATCCTTTGTTTTATGAACATCTAGTTCAATTGCTTTTGCACCTGCAATAATAGCCTTATGAAAGGCAAGCAAAGTATTCTCAGGATAATTTTTGCTAGCACCTCTATGAGCAAAATAAATCATAATTTATACACCTCCGTATATAAATATATTACTACAGTTGAACAAAGGTGTTAATATGTGATAAAAGAATAATATATTAAAATATATTAAAAAAGTAATGGGGAATTTCCCCATTACTTAAGGATCGGTTATAATTTTAATTTATATGAGGGCTTTGAAATCCTTCTCTCTTAATAGAATGCTTTTTAGCAGTTCTATTATGATTTTTTCCTGTCTCACTAGTAATTGGTGTTTGATAATTACATTTTTCCATTCTAGCTTGTTTGTTATCTGGTTGACTATCCTTTGTCATAAGAATTCCTCCTAAAAAAATAAATTTGAATATAATTTTAGTGTGGTTTATTTTGTGTATTTTATTATAGGAAATTAAAGGAGTGTAAAATAAATGAAAAGTAATAGAAATATTTTCAAGACAATTAGTAAATTAACAAAGGTTATAATGATCGTCGTAGTTATTTGCACATCAAATATTTTATTCTATGGATGTAGCTTTATAAGTAAAGAATCAAAGTATAATAATAAAATAGATATAGAAGATAAGTCTAATAAGGATTTGAAAAATAATAATATGGTGGAAGAATTCGGTGAAGAGGAGCCTCAAGTTGACCCAATACAAGATGAAATAGATGCTATGTCATTAGAGGAAAAAGTAGGTCAGCTGTTTATTGTTGGATTTGATGGTTATGAAGTGGATGATAATATTATTAGTTTAATAAAAAATAAAAAAGTAGGAGGTATAATATTATTTAGTAAAAATATTAACACTGTAAGTGGAACAAAAAAGTTAATAGAAAGTTTGAATGGGTTAAATAATGAAAACAAGGTTAAACTTTTTATGTCAGTGGATGAAGAAGGTGGAGTTGTAAGTAGAATTCCTAAGGAAATGGGACGTTTTGAATCTGCATGGGATGTAGGAGCTACTGGAGATTTAAATTATGCTTTTGAACATGGAAAAGCTATAGGTGAAACTATAAAGTCTTTAGGTTTTAATCTTGACTTCGCACCTGTGCTAGATGTGAATTCTAATCCTAATAATCCAGTTATAGGTAATAGAGCATTTTCAGATGATCCTGAAATTGTTAAGAAAATGGGAACGGAAGTATATAAAGGTTTGAAGAGTGCAGGTGTTTTAGGAGTAGGAAAGCATTTCCCAGGACATGGGGATACAGATGTTGACTCTCATGTGGGGGTGCCAGTTATAAATAAATCCCTTGATGAATTAAAAAAATTAGAGTTAATTCCATTTAAATATGCAATAGATAATGGTGTTGAAATGATAATGGTAGGTCATTTATACTTACCTCAATTAGATAAGGATTACGTAGCAAGTATATCTGAAAATATTGTCACAAAGCTTTTAAGGGAAGAGTTAGGATTTAATGGAGTAGTTGTCACAGATGATATGATTATGGAGGGAGTTAAAGGCAAGTATCCAACTAATGAATCAGCGGTTAAAGCTATAGAAGCAGGGAATGACATAATAATAGTATCATCAGGTATACATGATCAAAATAGTGCCATAGATGGAGTAGTAGAAGCTGTTAGAAATGGTATCATTACTGAAAAAAGAATTAATGAGAGTGTTTATAGAATTTTAAAACTAAAAAATACAATTTCTAGACATTGAATTACTTATATAATTGTGATATAAGTAATTATGGGCAGTATAGGAATAACTGCACCTATAATTTGATTATATCTTTAAATTAGAATATATAGATTGAAAAATAATATTCTAATTTGTATATAGCTATTATTCTCTAGGGAAAGCAGCTATAAAGGAAAAGTTTTACGGACAGCTCATATCTTTTAGAATGAGACTTAGATAACAAATTACTTCACATGATTTTTAGTTTTAAATTTCAGTTAATATTTATGTATTGTTTTAATATTAACTTAGAAAACAGATAAAGTGAGGAGTGATTGTTATAAAATTTGGATTCATTGGAGCCGGGAAGGTTGGTTTTTCGCTAGGGAAATACTTTAAAGAGAATGGTATCTTACTTATTGGATATTATAGTAGGAATCATAGCTCAGCTAAGGAAGCCGCAGAATTTACTGGCACAAAATCTTTCATAAACTTAAAGGAGTTAATGAAAGAAAGTGATGTGATTTTTATTACTACCCCAGATGGAGAAATTCATGGGGTTTGGAATGAGCTTAAAGAGTTGTCTATAAAAAATAAATTAATATGCCACTGTAGTGGTTTGTTATCTTCGGAAATCTTTTCAGATATAAGCAGGTTTGGTGCTTACCCATATTCTATACATCCTATGTTTGCCATATCAGACAAATATAATTCCTATAAAAATTTTAAAAAAGCCTTTATAACTATTGAAGGACATGAAAAATATATTGATAAATTAGCTGAAATTTTTCGTTCTCTGGGTAATTCGGTAAAAATTATTGAAAAAGAAAGTAAGAGTTTATATCACTTAGCATCGGTTATTAGCAGTAACTTGGTTCTAGGGCTTATTAATAATGGTGTAAATTATCTTAAACAGTGTGGTTTTAGTGAAGATTTAGCCATTGAAGCCTTATATCCTCTTATAAACAATAATATAGAGAATATAAAATCTTCAGGAATGGTAAAAAGCCTTACAGGACCATTGGAAAGAGGTGATTTATCTACTATGAAGGCTCATATAGCTTGTTTAAGTGAGGAAGATAAAGTTTTATATAGGATGTTAAATAATAATTTGTTAAAGGTGGCAAAGAAAAAAAATAAAAATAGAGATTATAGTGAGATTGAACAATTTCTAGGAGAGGAAAAATAAAATGAAAAATACGACTATAACATTTAGAGAAGCAAAGGCAAAGGGTGAAAAAATAACTATGCTTACTGCCTATGACTATTCCATGGCTAAGATTATTGATAGTTCAGGGATTAATGGTATTTTAGTTGGAGATTCAGTAGGGATGGTGTGTCTTGGTTATGAGGATACAATTTCAGTAACTATGGAGGATATGATTCATCATACAAGGGCCGTAGCAAGAGGAACAGAAAATGCTTTAGTAGTTGCAGATATGCCATTTATGTCTTATCAAACTTCTGTTTATGACGCTGTTTTTAATGCGGGACGCCTTATGAAAGAGGGACGTGCTCAATGCGTAAAAATAGAAGGTGGAGTAGATATGTGCGATAGAATTGAAGCTATAACTAAAGCGTCTATTCCTGTAATGGCACATATAGGATTAACCCCTCAATCAGTAAATTCCTTAGGGGGATTTAAGGTGCAGGGAAAAAGTGAAGAAGCGGCTAAAGAACTTATTGAAGCAGCAAAAGCGGTAGAAAAAGCTGGCGCATTTTCAGTGGTCTTAGAGTGTGTTCCAGCTAAGTTATCAGAGATAATTAGCAAAGAAATATCAATTCCAACAATAGGTATTGGAGCAGGAGCTAGTTGCGATGGGCAAATTCTTGTATATCAAGATATGTTAGGAATGTTTAATGATTTTACACCTAAGTTTGTTAAGAAATATGCGGATTTAGGAGCTACAATGACAGAAGCTTTTAAAGCCTATATTGAAGATGTAAGTAAGGGAATTTTTCCAGCACTAGAGCATGGATTTAAAATAAGTGAAGAAGTTATATCTAAACTATATTAAAAGTAAACTCAGTGCTGAGTGAATTAATAAAATTAAACTAAAAAGAAGGTAAAATTATGGAAATATTAAATGATGTAATAAAAGTAAGAGAAGTAGTTAAAGGGTGGAAGGCTCAAGGTTTAAAAGTAGGATTAGTTCCAACTATGGGTTATTTACATGAAGGTCATGAAAGTTTGATTAAAAAGGCTGTATCAGAAAATGATAGAGTAGTAGTTAGTGTTTTTGTAAACCCAACTCAATTT
This sequence comes from Clostridium sp. UBA871, assembly GCF_002295255.1. Classification (NCBI taxonomy): domain Bacteria; kingdom Bacillati; phylum Bacillota; class Clostridia; order Eubacteriales; family Clostridiaceae; genus Clostridium; species Clostridium sp. UBA871. The sequence continues at coordinate 682,608 of NZ_DBFV01000003.1, forward strand.
GGGCCTAATGAAGATTTAGATAAATATCCTAGAGATTTAGAAAGGGATTCAAAACTTTGTGAAAATGCTGGAGCAAGTTTAATATTTCATCCAGAAAGTGAAGATATGTATTATAAAGATGCTTCAACTTTTGTAGAGGTAGGTGGTTTGACCACTGGACTTTGTGGAAGTAGCAGACCAACGCACTTTAGAGGAGTTTGCACTGTAGTTTCTAAGTTATTTAATATTATACCTGCCCATAGAGCATATTTTGGAGAAAAGGATGCTCAGCAATTAGCGGTTATAAAAAGAATGGTAAGAGATCTGAATTTTGATATTGAAGTAGTAGGATGTCCAATTATTAGAGAAACTGATGGACTTGCGAAGAGTTCAAGAAATATATATTTATCTCCAGAAGAAAGAAAGGCTGCATTAGTGCTTAATAAATCTCTTTCTATGGCTAAAAAACTATTAGAGGATGGAGAAAGAAATCCAGATAATATTAAAAAGCTAATTAGGGAAAATATAGAGAAAGAAGATTTAGCCAAAATAGATTATATAGAAGTGGTAAGCAGTGAAAGTTTAGAGATGGTAAAAGAGATTAAGGAGGATGTCCTAGTAGCATTGGCAGTGTACTTTAAAAAAGCAAGATTAATTGATAACTTTACTTATCACATATAATTAGGAGGAAAAACAATGACAATAACGATGTTAAAGGGAAAAATACACAGAGCTACTGTAGTCCAAGCTGAGCTTGATTATGTAGGGAGTATTACAGTAGATGAAGATTTACTTGATGCAGCAGGAATTCTAGAATATGAAAAGGTTCAAATTGTAGATATTAACAATGGAAGTAGATTTGAAACTTATACTATAGCAGGAAAAAGAGGTAGTGGTCTTATATGCCTTAATGGAGCAGCAGCTAGATGTGTTCAAGTAGGAGATAAGGTTATAATTATGAGTTATTGTGAAATGAATGGAGAAGAAGCCAAAGAACATAAACCAACAGTGGTTTTTGTAGATCATAGCAATAAAATAAAAGAAATTGCACATTATGAAAAACATGGTGAGCTTAAGTAAGTATAAACATATATAATTTCATATTTATTAGGAATGTAGAAAGTTCATAAATCGAAATTAACTATTTATGAGCTTTTTCCATTCCTTTTTTTATAAATTTTAAAAATTAAAAATAAGGAATTAAATATATTGTAATTATAACTATATTAAGGAATAATATAATTATATGGATATAAAAGGAGATGGTATTATATGAATATTTATGAACCACATAAGTCTTCTATAGGAAATATAGATGCTAATGTTATGGCTCTGATTGCTTACGGTGCAGCAATAGTAGTAATTTTTATTCCAGGAATAAAGATTATAGCATGGCTTGCTCCTATTGTAATTTATATTTTAGAAAAGGATAGCAGTTTTGTGAAGTTTCATGCTATGCAAGCTTTTTTAATAAATATTGTAGGTATTATATTTAGTTCTATTATATTTATGATTATAGGTGGTAGTATAGGATTAATGTTTTTTAGACCTCTAGCATATGGGGCCCTAGGTACTATATTACTATCAGCAATAATAACAGGTATAGTTGCTATAGTTATAACTATATTTGAAATTATTTCAATGGTGAAGTGTTATGAATATAAAGAATATGAAATTCCTATTATAGGGTTAATGGCTAGAAAAATAGCATATAAAAAATATTGATATGGTATAATCTTTGAAATTCGTAGATTGATGATGATATTAAAAGGATTTTTAAGGATTATACTTAGATGTACGAAATAAAATGGGATAATGATGAAAAGAAGGCTTTTTTAATTTATGTATTTATAGTAAAATAAAGGTATTAACCTTTAAAAGAATAGGAGGATGATTATTATGAAAGTTATAGATGAAAATAATTTTGAAAATGAAGCAGGCAAAGGTTTAGTTTTAGTGGATTTCTTTGCTACTTGGTGTGGACCATGCCAAAGATTAACTCCAGTGTTAGAAGATATTCAAGGAGATTTTGATGGTAAAGTTAAATTTTTAAAGTCAGATATTGATGAAAGTAGATCTCTTGCTAAAAAATTCTCTGTTATGAGTGTACCCACTATGGTAGTACTTAAAGATGGAATTCCTGTAGATAGAATGGTAGGCTATATGTCTCCAGAAGACATTAAAGCTAAACTTCAAACTCATCTTTAAAAATAACAAATAAAAATCTCACCAACTTGGTGGGATTTTTATTTATATTATAAAAGTAAAAGTGTAGCATATATATCAGATTTAAATGATTAGTTTTTAATGAAATTTAATAATCAACCTAGTAAATTAAATATTTTTTACATAAATATAAATATGAAAATGGTAGTAAATAAAAGAAAATGAAAGTAAATACTATATTTCAACGGGAAATTAAGAAAAAATATGATATACTATATTTGACACATATTCTAATGTGATATACTATATTGATATAAAGAGTATAACAATGAATTGCGGGGGTTCAATTATGATAAACGTTGGAATAAATGGATTCGGAAGAATCGGAAGAACTTTTTTAAGGATAGCATGTGAAAGTCCTGAGACGGATTTTAATATTGTAGCTATAAATGCTAGAGCAGATATAAAAACACTTGCACATTTATTTGTTTATGATTCATGCTTTGGTACCTTCAAAGGAGACGTTAAGACAACAGAGGATTCAATAATAATTAATAATAAAGAAATAAAGATAACAAGATGTGGATCACCAAAAGAAATTCCTTGGAAGGACTTAGAGGTTGATTTAGTTATAGAGTCTACTGGAAAATTTAAAACAAAAGAAGAACTTATGGATCATGTAAAAGCAGGAGCTAAAAAAGTTATATTAACAGCACCAGGTAAAGATGAAGATATAACAGTAGTAATGGGTGTAAATGATTCTGATTTAGATTTATCACAACATACAATCATATCAAATGCATCATGTACTACTAATTGTCTAGCACCTGTAGCTAAAGTAATAGATGATAAATTTGGGATTAAAAAAGGATTTATAACTACAGTTCACTCTTATACAAATGACCAACAAATCCTTGATAAGAGTCATAAAGATTTAAGAAGAGCAAGAGCGGCAGGGGAATCTATAGTGCCAACTACAACTGGAGCTGCAAAAGCGGTTGCAAAGGTATTACCTCAATTAAAGGGTAGATTAGATGGATTTGCATTAAGAGTTCCAACAGCTGCTGTATCTATAACAGATTTAGTATGCGAAGTTGAAAAAGAAACTACCGTAGAAGAAATAAATAGAGTAATTAAAGAAGCATCTGAAAATGAACTTAAGGGAATATTAGGTTTATGTGAATTACCATTAGTATCTGTAGACTTTAAAGGAGATAGTAGATCTTCTATAGTAGATGGATTATCAACTATGGTAAATGGAAACATGATTAAAGTAGCATCTTGGTATGATAATGAGTGGGGATATTCAGCAAGAGTTGTTGATTTAGCTAACTACGTTGCACAGATGTTAAAGGAAGAAAAAGTTACTAAAATAGCTTAAGGTGTTAAGGGTTTTAAGTAACAATATAAATTAATTTAGCCAACTATTATAAAATACCAATATATTTAATTTAGAGTCAAGAGATTATTTTGTAAAAGAAATAGTCTCTTGATTCTTTTTATAGTATAATTAGACCTTGAGTTGAATTATAAATTTGAACTATATTTGAGTAGGTGATTAAATGTTAGAAAATAGATTTTTACCAATTTGTAAAGATGATATGTTAGAAAGACAATGGGAACAGTTAGATTTTATAATAGTAACAGGAGATGCATACATAGACCATCATAGCTTTGGTACTGCTATAATTTCTAGAGTTCTTGAAGATGCAGGATTTAAAGTAGGAATAATTCCTCAACCTGATTGGCATAACACTGAAGATTTTATGAAATTAGGAAGACCTAGATTAGGATTTTTAGTTAATGGTGGTAACATGGATTCCATGGTAAATCATTACACTGTAGCTAAAAGAGTTAGAGAAAAGGATCTTTATTCTCCAGGTGGGAAAATAGGTTTAAGACCAGATCGAGCTACTATTGTATACTGTAATAAAATTAGAGAAGCATATAAGAATATTCCGGTTATAATTGGTGGAGTAGAGGCTAGTCTTAGGAGATTTGCCCATTATGATTACTGGAGTGATAAGGTAAGAAAATCAATGTTAGTAGATAGTGGAGCTGATTTACTTATATATGGAATGAGTGAAAAGCAAATAGTAGAAGTGGCAAATTGTTTAAATGATGGATTAGAAGTTCAGTATATAAGACATGTGCCTGGAACATGCTATATGATAGATGACTTAGAATATGTAAGCGGGTATATTGAGATACCGTCCTATAAAGCTGTATCTATAGATAAGATGGAGTATGCCAAAGCATTTAAGGTTCAATATGAAGAACAAGATCCAGTAAGAGGAAAGGCTCTAGTACAAAAGCATGCCAATAGATATGTGGTACAAAATAGACCAGAGATGCCACTAACTAGGGAAGAGTTAGACCATGTTTATGGATTATCTTACACAAAAAATTATCATCCTTGTTATGAAGAAGCAGGTGGAATAGCTGCTATAGAAGAGGTTAAATTTAGTATAGTTAGTTCTAGAGGTTGCTTTGGAAATTGTTCTTTTTGTGCTATAACTTTCCATCAAGGAAGAATAGTTCAGAGTAGAAGCGAAGATTCTATTTTACAAGAAGTTGTAGAAATAACAAATTTACCTGATTTTAAAGGATATATTCATGATGTGGGAGGTCCTACTGCAAACTTTAGACGCCCTGCATGCAAAACTCAGCTTAAGCATGGTGCATGTAAGCATAAGCAATGTTTATATCCAAAACCATGTAAAAATATAGATGCAGATCATACTGAGTATTTAGAACTACTAAGAAAGGTAAGAGCTACTCCTAAGGTGAAGAAGGCATTTGTACGCTCAGGGTTACGTTATGATTATATAATGGCAGATAAAAATGATACCTTCTTTAAAGAACTTGTAGAACATCATGTAAGTGGACAATTAAAGGTAGCTCCAGAGCATGTTTGTGCTGATGTTTTAAAGTATATGGGAAAACCATCTGGGAAGACCTATGATAGATTTGTAGATAAGTTTTATAATCTTACTGAGCAAGTTGGAAAGAAACAATATATTATACCTTACTTAATGTCTAGTCATCCAGGGAGTACATTAGCATCAGCTATAGAGTTAGCAGAATATCTAAGAGATATTAATTATCAGCCAGAGCAAGTTCAGGATTTTTATCCAACACCTGGAACTTTATCTACAGCTATGTTTTATACAGGGGTAGATCCATTAACTATGAAAGAGATATATGTACCTAAGAGCAAGAGGGAAAAAGCAATGCAAAGAGCTCTTCTTCAATATAGAAACCCTAAAAAGTATGATATAGTATATGAAGCTTTAGTGGAAGCTGGAAGAGAAGATTTAATAGGAAATGGACCGAAGTGTTTAATAAGGCCTAAAACACAAGGAAAAAATCTTAACCATGGTGGAAATTACAGTAGGCATAAAAAGGTTGGTAAAGAACATAGTAATAGTAAAACAGTTTTACCTAGAGGTAGTCATGGAAGAACTTCTTTAGAAAGAAAAAAGGGTAAAAACACTTCTACTAATAAGAGAAAATCTATGAAGAAAACTCGTCAGTAGTTAGGGAAAAGAAATAAGAAATAAGAAATAAGAAATAATTAAATCAAAATTTATTGTAAATATAAAATAAAAGTAATAATGATAGTAGATTTTCATTATTACTTTTATTTTTGATTAAAAAAATTTCATTATTGACAAAATAGTACGATGGTAGTACTATTTATTTAAAGATATAGTACGAAATTCGTACTAGTTAAATTTTACGTTTAGCAAACAATAATATAGGTTGTAATCTATTGATTTAATAATTGAATTATGATGATTGTAGGATATAAGAAGATTTTAAAGGAGTAGGTGTAATGGAGGATAATGACAAGTTAATTGAAGAATTTTCGAATTTATGGAAAATGTTTTTGTCTTTTTCAAATCAACATAGGACTATGGAGGAATTTCCTAGGATAGAAAGACTTAATACTATGGAAATTAGTATTATAAGAATTGTCTATGATAGGGATGATATAATTTTAAAGGAAATTTGTAATATGTTAGACATACCTAAAAGTACTTTAACCAGTGCTATAGATAGGCTAGAAAGACTTAATTATGTGAATAGAACTATTAGTAAGAGAGACAGAAGATCCTATGGATTACAACTTACAGATGAAGGCAAGGAAGTGAAGAATGAACATATAGCTTTTGAAAGAAAATTGTATGGATATGTTTTAAATGCCTTAGACACAAATGGTGAAAGAGAAGAATTTTTAAAGCTATTTAGAAAGATAGTTAATAATATTTAAGTTTTATGAAGGGAGAAATGCTACTTAATTAGATATAAAATTGGAGTAGCAGGTGATGTTATGGAGACAGAAAAATTAACAATAAGAGTTCAACAAAGTTTAAATGATGCCTATGAGGAAGCAGTAAGAAATAATCATCAACAAGTAGATATTATTCATTTATTCTCTGCACTTCTAAATCAAAGAGATGGATTAATACCTAATGTCCTTGAAAAAATGGGTGTGGATGTTGAAGGAATTAAAAGAAAAGTAAATTTAGAGCTAGAGAAAATGCCTAAAGTATTAGGAGAAGGAGCTCGTTCATCTGGAGTTACTGCCACTAGAAGAATCAATGAAGTTTTAGTTAAGGCTCAAGATATATCAGAGAAATTTCATGATTCCTATATAAGTGTAGAACACATAATGATGGCTATCATGGAGGTTGATGCAAAAGGTATATCAGGGAAAATACTTAAGGAATATGGCATAGATAAAGAAAAATTTATGGAAGTGTTATCTCAGGTTAGGGGAAATCAAAGGGTAGATACTAATGATCCAGAGGGAACTTATGATGCTCTTGCTAAGTATGGAACGAATTTAATTGACCTTGCTAAGGAACATAAATTAGATCCTGTAATAGGAAGAGATGAAGAGATAAGACGTGTAATTAGAATTTTATCAAGAAGAACTAAAAACAATCCAGTGCTTATTGGTGAGCCTGGAGTAGGTAAGACTGCCATAGTTGAAGGTTTGGCAGAAAGAATTGTACGTGGAGATGTACCAGAAGGATTAAAAGACAGGATGATTTTTTCTTTAGATATGGGAGCTTTAATTGCAGGAGCTAAGTATAGAGGTGAATTTGAAGAAAGACTTAAAGCTGTACTAAAGGAAGTTAAGAGTTCTGATGGGAAGATAATATTATTTATAGATGAAATTCATACTATTGTAGGTGCTGGAAAAGCTGATGGAGCTATGGATGCAGGAAATCTTATAAAGCCTATGCTAGCAAGAGGAGAATTACATTGTATTGGAGCTACTACTTTTGATGAATATAGACAATATATAGAAAAAGATAAAGCATTAGAGAGAAGATTTCAACCAGTTATTGCAGAAGAGCCTACAGTACAAGATACAATTTCAATATTAAGAGGACTTAAGGAAAGATTTGAAATACACCATGGAGTTAGAATTCATGATTCAGCTATAGTAACAGCAGCCAAATTATCTAATAGGTATATTCAAGATAGGTTTTTACCAGACAAAGCCATAGATTTAATTGATGAAGCTGGGGCTATGATAAGAAGTGAAATAGATTCTCTTCCTACAGAACTTGATATGGTTAGAAGAAAGCTATTTACATTAGAAACTGAAAGAGAAGCTCTGATTAAAGAAAGTGATGAAGCATCTCAAAAGAGACTTGAACAACTTCAAAAGGAGTTAGCAGAATTAAAAGAAAAAAATGATGAAATGACTGCTAAATATGAACAAGAAAAAAGCAAGATTCTTGAAGTTAGAACTTTGAAAGAGCAATTGGATGAAGCTAGAGGTAAGGTTGAAAGGTATGAGAGAGAATATGATTTAAATAGTGCTGCAGAACTAAAATATGGGGTTATACCACGTCTTGAAGAAGAAATAAAGGAAAAAGAAGAAAGCATGCACAATAATTATGAAACAGCCCTTCTCAAAGAAGAGGTTACAGAAGAAGAAATTTCTCAAATTGTATCTAAGTGGACTGGAATTCCAGTAACACGATTAGTAGAAGGGGAAAGAGAAAAACTATTAAGATTAGAGGAGGAACTTAGCAATAGGGTAATAGGTCAAGATGAAGCAGTAACAGCTGTTGCTAATGCCGTAATTAGGGCTAGAGCAGGGATGAAAGATGAAAATAAGCCTATTGGTTCATTCATTTTCCTAGGGCCTACAGGGGTAGGTAAAACAGAACTGGCTAAAACTTTAGCGAGAAATTTATTTGATAGTGAAGAAAATATTATAAGAATTGATATGTCAGAGTACATGGAAAAATATTCAGTATCAAGACTTATAGGAGCGCCTCCAGGATATGTAGGTTATGAAGAAGGGGGACAATTAACTGAAGCGGTAAGAAGAAATCCATATTCAGTAGTTTTATTTGATGAGATAGAAAAGGCTCATGAAGATGTATTTAACGTATTTCTACAAATATTAGATGATGGAAGACTCACTGATAATAAGGGCAAAACTATAGACTTTAAAAATACTATAATAATTATGACTTCTAATATAGGTAGTAGTCATCTACTAGAGGATAGTGGTGTGATTACTGAAAAAACTAAAGCTTTAGTAATGAGTGAAATGAAGAGTAGGTTCAAGCCAGAATTTTTAAACCGTGTAGATGACATTATAATGTTTAAACCACTAAATATTGAAGGTATAAAGAAAATTATAGATATATTTATTGACCATGTTAGAAGAAGATTATATGATAAAAATATAGGTTTAGAAATTACTGACGTAGCTAAGGAGATTTTAGCAACAGAAGGCTATGATCCAGTTTATGGGGCAAGACCACTAAAAAGATATATTGGAAATGTTTTAGAAACCATGATTGCAAAAAAAATTATAGCTGGGGAAGTTTACGATGGATGTAATATTTTAGTAGATGGTAAGGGTGAACAAATAGTATTTGAAATAAGTAATAAAGGGATTACTACTGTATAAATAAAGATAAAATAAAATATTTATATAATTACTTGCATTATACGTAAAGTGTATGTTATACTGAGTAAGTGGTTAAACACAAATAAAATTGAAATAAAGATTTAACATATATAATAATTTTCTTCAATTCGAGGATTTGTTAATAATAGGTGGATCTTTAAAATGGAGGAATTGTAAATGGCAGATAGAACATTAACATGCAGAGATTGCGGAAACGAATTCGTATTCACAGAGGGAGAGCAAGCTTTCTACGCTGAAAAAGGATTCGAAAATGAGCCAACTAGATGTGCTGATTGCAGAAGAGCAAGAAAAGCAGAAAGAAATAGAAGATAATTAATATTTAATATTTCAATGAAAGCTATAAGAAGTGATTCTTATAGCTTTTATTTTTGAGCTATATAGAATTAACTATTTATATAAAAAGTATTAATGTATAAAATTTTAAAAATAAGTAGAAATATATATATAAATCTAATATGATGTAAAATAGGAATAATGATTAGATATTAATTAGATACAAGGAGATAGTTATGGAAAGTGGATTTAAAAAATATAATTTAAGTGAAAACATATTACAGGCTCTAAACAATCTAGGGTTTGAAAATCCTTCTGAAGTTCAAGATAAAACAATTCCAAGTCTTTTGGATGGAGAAGATATTATAGTAAAATCACAAACTGGAAGTGGGAAAACAGCGAGCTTTGGAGTTCCTATTTGTAATGAAGTTAGGGTAGAAGAGGGAAAAATAACAGCATTAGTTCTAGTTCCCACAAGAGAACTTGCATTACAGGTTAAAGATGATATATCCAATATAGGGAGAATAAAAAAAGTTAGATGTGCTGCTGTTTTTGGAAAGCAGCCTTTTAATGAGCAGGTTAGAGAACTTAAGCAGAGGGTACATATAGTAATAGGAACACCTGGGAGGATAAGTGACCATATGAATAGAGGAAACTTAAACTTTAAGGATTTAACATATGTAATCATTGATGAAGCAGATAAAATGCTAAATATGGGTTTTATAGATCAGATAAGTGATATACTAGATAGACTACCGAAAAAAAGGACAACAGCTCTATTTTCTGCAACAATACCAGAAAGTATCGAGGAGCTATGCACTAATTATATGATAAACCCTAGATTTTTAGAAATAGAATCCAAGATATTTAATCGCGATAAAATAAAAGAATCATATTTAAATGTTGAACATAAAGATAAGTTTAAAGCCTTATGGAAGAACTTATATGCATGCACACCGGATGCAGCTATAATATTTTGTAATACCAAAGATAAAGTTAAAAAAGTGTATGAAGAATTAAAGTCAGAGGGAATTTCAGTAGAACAACTACATGGAGATATGGAACAAAAAATAAGGATTGAAACTATGGAAAGGTTCAAGAATGAGGAATTTAAAGTACTGGTTGCTACGGATATTGCAGCAAGAGGGATTCATGTAGATAATATAACTCATGTATTTAATTATGAAGTTCCAATGGAAAGGGAAAGTTATGTTCATAGAATAGGTAGAACGGGAAGAGCAGGACGGGAAGGAACAGCTATAACTTTAGTTTCTGAATATGAAAAGAAGTATTTGACTTCTATAGAAGAATACTTAGGGTATAGTATTAAAAAGGGGAATTTCCCAAGTGATTTAGAGATTAAAGAAGGTAAGAGTGTATTTAAGGAGAGTCAGAAAGAACTTAAAGTAGGACAGAGAAATAAAAAGAAAGTAATTCATAAAGATATCTTAAAAGTATACATTGGAGCTGGTAAAAAAAAGAAAATAAGGAATATAGATATAGTGGGAGCTCTTAGTAATCTTCCAGATTTGAATGGAGACGATATTGGTATAATAGATATACAAGATAATATTTCTTATGTAGATATACTGAATAATAAAGGTGAGAACTTCTTAAAAAAATATGGAGAGATAATTATTAAAGGTAAAAAAGTTAAAGTGCAAAAATCTAGGAAATAAAATTAAAATATATATTGAATTATTATTATCGCCATGATATACTAAAAGAGTAGTAAATACAAAAATATATTATAAAGATTTAAGATTAATAACACTTTTCTCCAGTTTTAGAGAATCAGTTAGTTAAAAGTAAATCTTTAAAAATGGAGGAATGAAAAATGGCAGATAGAACATTAACATGTAAAGATTGCGGAAATGAATTCATATTCACAGAAGGAGAGCAAGCTTTCTACGCTGAAAAAGGATTCGAAAATGACCCAGTAAGATGTGCTGATTGCAGAAGAGCAAGAAAATCAGAAAGAAATAGAAGATAGTAATATTTAATATTTCAATAGAAGCTATAAGAATTAATCTTATAGCTTTATTTTTATATAAAATTATAATAATTTATTAAAATATAAGGATTGATTTTATATATAGTATATGAGTTATTTAAAAATAAAATAATCCTATAATTGGTATAAAAATGGATATAAGTATTCAAAAAATACTTGAAATTTAACTAGCAAAGTGATAAACTGAAACCATAAAATAAAAAGATTCACATCTATTATAACTTTCTCCGTTTTTAGGGAATTGGTTAATTGAATGTAAATCTTTAAAAATGGAGGAATTAAAATGGCAGATAAAACAATATTATGCAAAGACTGTGGTAAAGAATTTATATTTACAGAGGGAGAGCAAGCTTTCTACGCTGAAAAAGGATTCGAAAATGAGCCAGTAAGATGCCCAGATTGCAGAAGAGCAAGAAAAGCAGAAAGAAATAGAAGATAATAATCTATTTTCTATAGAACTACAGACTAAGGTCTTGTAGTTCTTTTTTTAGTTAAAGGACTATTCTAAGGCAANNTTGCCTTAGAATAGTCCTTTATTATATTAAAATATAAATTAAACTGCTAGGTGTAGTAGATTTACGGATAATGTAAAGTATAGAGTTAGTGCAACCGCATCTACTATAGTTGTGATTAATGGGCTTGCCATAATAGCAGGATCTAATTTTAATTTTTTTGCTAAGATGGGTAGTATACCACCTACTATTTTAGCTACAACAACAGTACAGAATAAGCTTATACATACAGTGAAAGAAATTAAAAGGTTAATTTTTTCAAAATAATATATTCTTATAAAATTTACTATGGCAAGAACGGAACCTGTAATGATACTAACTCTTAGTTCTTTAAATATAACTTTAAATCCATCAGATAATTTTATATCTCCTAAGGCAAGACCTCTTATGATAAGAGTTGAAGATTGAGATCCGGCATTGCCGCCTGTATCCATTAACATTGGAATGAAGGAAGCAAGAATAACTACTGAGGATAGGACATCTTCGAATTTTCTTATAATGTTTCCTGTAAAAGTTGCTGAAATCATTAATACAAGAAGCCAAACTATTCTATGCTTAGAAAGAGTCCAAACACTGGTCTTTAAGTATTCTTCTTCATTTGGCTCCATAGCGGCCATTTTTTGGAAGTCTTCTGTGTTTTCTTGGTCTATAATATCTACTATATCATCTATGGTGATTATTCCAACTAATTTTTTTTCATTATCAGTAACTGGGATAGATAACAAGTCATACTTTTTAAATAGTTGAGCTACATTCTCTTGATCATCTAAAGTATTAACATGTATAAATTCAGTTTTCATTAAATTTTCTATTAGCATATTTTCATCACTTAAAATAAGTTTTCTTAAAGAAACAATACCTTCTAGCTCTCTGTTATCGCCTAAAACATAGCAAGTGTGAATAGTTTCCTTATCTATGCCTGTTTTCTTTATATGAGCAATAGCTTCATTTACAGACATATGCTTTTTTAAATCAGCAAATTCTATAGTCATTATACTTCCAGCTGAACTTTCAGGATATTTTAAGAATTGATTTATAATCTTACGAGTATTTTCATCTGTATTTTTTAAAACTTTTTTAACCACATTAGCAGGTAGTTCTTCTAGAAAGTCTATAGTATCATCAATGAATAAATCATCTATAATATTTGAAATTTCACTATCGGTAATAGAGTCAATTATAAATAGTCTTTCCTCGTGGTCTAGATAAGAAAATACATGTGCAGCTTTGTCTTTAGGAAGTACTCTAAAAATTTTAACTACAGATTCTTTATCCATTTCACCTAATAAAGTAGCTATATCTACTACATTCTTTTTTTCAAGAGTTTTTCTTGCATCAATGAATTTTTTTTCATTGATTAGTTTTATTGTGTTTTCCATTGTTACCCCTCCTATTAATTCAATACATTATGAACGTTCAAAATAAGTATTGACTAAAATTGAAAAATTATAATTTCTAGGTTGTAGTGGGTAAAAAACAATGAAGACATAAAAAAGCATTAAACCTCATGTTTAATGCCTTGATAAATAACTATGTAATATTTCTATCTGTTTATAGACATAAAATTCTTAATGATAGATTTAACTTTGAAAAAGTTAAAGTAAAATTAAATTATGCCATAAAGAGGGTAAGAAGTTACATAGAGTTTTATTTTTGGATTAAACAATAAACTTATTAAATCTTCATTGTCAATATTACTACTACCATCGTCCATGCTTCTTACACCTCCTAAAGTTTATCAAATAAAAAAACCTCCGTAAACTAAAACGCAGGCAAATACTAATAATAGTATGTCTCGTTCAAGTTTTAGCTCTGCAAGGCAATGAAATTGCGTTAGATTAAGCCTTCTTTGTTCGGCAAAATCTGCTAACCAGTTAAGAGTGTTTCCACTCTTTTACGGTAGCAACCCGTATCCTTGTAGTAACCTCACCTACCGAGGTATATAAAATTTTCCACTAAATAATTATATTACTTTATTTAAAATAAGTCAACAGTAAAAGGTGAATTTTTTTAAATCATTTCATTTGATAAAATATAGGACTATTTATTTTAAAAGAAATAGTCCTATATTATGTATTATTGCATTTTTAGTTCTCAACGTGTAATAAGAATTTACTTGAAACCTTTATTCCAATAGCACCTAAAGGTGCAGTTATTAAAATGGATAATACAGATATTGCTAGAATAAAATCTCCAGAAACAACACCTAGAGACAGAGGCAAGGCCCCCATGGCTGCTTGAACTGTAGCTTTAGGTATATAGGAGATGACACAGAAAATCCTTTCCTTTACGTTTAAATTAGTACCTATAAGTGAAATTATAACTCCAATACTTCTACCTACTAGTCCTATAAAAATAATTATTATACCTATTGCGCCTGAGGTGAATGCTACAGATATGTTTACTTGAGCGCCCACTAAAACAAAGAGTAGAATTTCTGCAAATATCCATAATGTATTAAGTCCTTGAGAAAGGGGAGCAGCAACATTAGGAAGTTTCTCAGTAAGAACAAAGCCAATAGTCATAACACCTAAAAGGCTTGCAATTAATAATTTATCTTTAAAGATAGTTTCTAAGGTAGTTAAAAGTATAGAAATAGCTAGCACAATTAGTATCTTTTTTACATCATTAATACTACACTTTTTAAATAAATATATAATTACAAAGCCTAATATTAATCCTAGTACTATTCCTAATATTATGGAAAGTGGTATTTGTAAAAGTTGGGAAGCGATATTAACGTTCTTACCAGAATATAAGGCAAGAAAGCTAGTTAATATTGTAATTGCAAATACATCATCAATAGAAGCACCAGCTAATATTAAAGTAGGGATGCTCTTATTAGTGCCAATTTTTTTATCTATAAGGCTAATCATTTGAGGTACAACTACAGCAGGAGATACGGCAGCAATTATAAATCCAAGGATTCCTCCCTGGATAAAGGTGAATCCTAGTAATTTAGTAGAAATAAAGGCTATAAAAAAACCTTCTAATATTCCAGGTATACAACTCATTTTTATTGCAGGTTTTCCAATTTTCTTTAAATCGGACGTTTTTATACCCATCCCAGCTCTTAATAAGATAACAATAAGTGCTATTTTACGCAAATCAGAAGAGATATTTAGTAAATCTCCATGAACCAAATTAAATCCATAGGGACCTATAGTGATTCCTAAAATTAACATACCTAAAAGTCCAGGAAGTTTAATTTTTTCAAATATAAAGTTAGAAACAATAGCAAGTAATATAATAATTGCTATACTTGTAGCCATAAAATAGCCCTCCTTTTAAATTAAAGCTTTACAATGCCAAGATTAAGACCATAAATTATTAACACAAAATATTGAAAGAATTTATTTGGTGTTAATAATTTAGTTATTTTACACATAAAAATCTCCTACAGACATACTCATAGCGTTGTCTGTAGGAGTCATTAGCAATTGCGATTAAGGTGAACTCCATCACCATAAATTATATTTTGAGTATATCAATGTTTAAAAATAAAATCAATATTTAAAAGTATAAAATTTTATGGGAATTAAAATTTCGATATACGAAATTATTATAGAATTTCATAGAATATTATGATAACATAATAAATATAGAATAAATTTACATATATAAGGAGGAAATATTATGTTATTAGAAAAATTAATCAATGCCTTTGGTGTTAGTGGATATGAAAAAGACATAAGAAGCGTAATAAGAGAAGAGATTAAGGAGTTAGCAGATGAAATTACTGTAGACGCCCTTGGAAATTTAATAGTTTATAAATCAGGAGTTGGAGAAAATAAGAAGAAAATTATGGCCTCTGCTCACATGGATGAGATAGGATTTCAAGTTGTAAAAATAGAAGATAAGGGGAATATTAGAGTTAGAGCATTAGGTGGAATCCCGGTTATTGGTACATCTATGAATAGAGTTAAGTTTAGAAATGGAATAATTGGACTAGTAGCTAGCACAATTAAGGAAAAAGAATTAACCACAGATACTAAAAAATTGTATATCGATATTGGAGCTAGTAGTAAGGAAGAAGCAGAAAAATATCTTAAAGTTGGAGATGTAGCAGCATATGTTGGAGATTATGCAGAGCTTAAGGAAAACAATATAACAGGTAAAGCGCTAGATGATAGAATTGGATGCTATATATTAGTGGAAGCTTTAAAGAAAATCAATAAGCCGTATAATGATTTATACTTTGTATTTTCAACACAAGAAGAAGTTGGTCTTAGAGGAGCTACTGTTGCAGCTAATAGAATTAATCCAGACTTAGGAATAGCTCTAGATGTTACAACTGCGCATGATTTTCCTAATTGCCCAGAAGGTAGCAATAAAGTTGGGGAAGGAACTGCGATTAAGGTTTCAGATGGTTCAGTTATATGCAATGAATATTTAGTAGAAGAGATGGTCAATTGTGCTAAGGAAAATAACATTAAATATCAATTGGATGTTATTGATGGTGGTGGTACAGATGCAGGAGCTATCAATAAATCCAACTTTGGAGTTAGGGCCACAGGTATATCAGTAGCAACTAGATATGTACATGGACCTAATGCGTTACTAAGTATGGATGATACAAATGCATCCATAGATCTTTTAGTGAATTATGTAAATAGAGAATTTAACTTTGACGAAGAATAGAATTAAATATAAAGTTTAATTTACGATAGAATTAAATAAAGAGATGTTTGTTACAAACAATATAAGTATAAGAGGAGGAAAGCATATGTTAAACTTTACACTTTATAATCCAACTAAATTAGTATTTGGAGAAAGTACAATAGAAACTATAGGAGAACATTTAGTTAAGAGTGGAATTAGAAAGGTATTAATAGTATATGGAAAAGGCTCCATAATGAAAAATGGAGTTTATGATACTGTTGTAGAATCTTTAGAGAATAATAACATAGATTATATTAAATTATCAGGAGTTAAGCCTAATCCAGTATTATCAAAGGTTCAAGAAGGCATAAAGTTAGCTAAAGAAAATGAGGTAGATGGAGTTTTAGCTGTAGGTGGAGGAAGTGTAATAGATTCGTCTAAAGCTATAGCTGCGGGAGTATGCTATGAGGGCAATGTATGGGAGTTATTTGAAGGTAAAGGAAGTGTTAAAAAAGCACTA
The DNA here is from genome assembly GCF_002295255.1 of Clostridium sp. UBA871. Classification (NCBI taxonomy): domain Bacteria; kingdom Bacillati; phylum Bacillota; class Clostridia; order Eubacteriales; family Clostridiaceae; genus Clostridium; species Clostridium sp. UBA871. The sequence continues at coordinate 699,647 of NZ_DBFV01000003.1, forward strand.
CCTCTATTTACTATATTGACTCTATCAGCAACAGGATCTGAGATGAATTCAGGTGGTGTAGTAACTAATGAAGATGAAGGTAAAAAGTGGAGCTTTGGTTCACCTTTATTATATCCTAAAGTATCTATTTTAGATCCTTCAGTTCAAAGATCTCTTCCATCCAATCAAACGGCTAATGGAGCAATAGATGCTATAAGTCACGTATTTGAAGCTTATTATGGTGGAACAGAAAGTACTGATATGCTTGATGAACTTTCAGAAGGTATTATAAGAACTGTAATTACACATACTAGAGAGTTATTAAAAGATAGCAACAATTATAAATCACGAAGTGAACTTGCTTTTGCAGCAACTTTAGCCTTAAATGGATTGAATGGAGTTGGAAGGAAAGGTGATTGGGCATCTCATTCTATAGAACATTCTCTTTCAGTACTTAATGATATTGCCCATGGTTCAGGTCTTGCTATTATAATGCCAGCATGGATGAAATATGTTTATAAAGAAGATGCTAAGAAATTTGCGAAATTTGCATGTCATGTATTTACTATAAATGAAGGTAGTGACGAAGAAAAGGCCCTAAAAGGTATTGAAGCGCTGAGAGATTTCTATAAGGAGATAGGAGCACCTATAACTTTAAAAGAAGTGGGAGTTAAGAGAGAAGAATTAGATTTTATAGCTGATAATGCTGCAATCCTTGCACCTATTGGAACACTTAAACCTTTAAAAAGAGATGATATCTATAATATATTAGAAATTGCTTTTGAATAAGCTTATAAGAATACAATATTATTAACTTAAAGTAAACATCACATTAAATGAATCTTAGTTTATTTAATGTGATGTTTTTTATTTTATATTATAAAATATTTTAAAAGAATTATAAGTATATCAGAAGATAGTTTACAAAATTAAAGTATAATTTAATGTTAATAAATTTAATAATATACTAATTAAAGATATTTTATAAAAATAAAAAGGAATAGTAACGTATTTATAGAATATATAAGAAAAAATGGGGTATATTACTGGAGTTTGGGGGAGTAGATTAATGTTAGAAAGTTATAGGTATGTACAAAATGAAAATATAACGGTTTATTATATTGGAAATGATATGAGATTTGTAGTAGAAGTTAAAGAGGAAATACTTTATGCATATAAAGAATTAGAAAATTATTTTCATTTAATAGATAAAGGATTTTCTATAAGGGCTATTATAGCTATGAACAGAAGAGAATATAATTATATAAGTAAAATGATTTTAAAACTTAGGGGGAATAATGAATCTAAGAAAAGTCAAGTAGCTATTACATCTAAAAATGATCTGTTGATATTATCACCTTTTGCATATGAAGAAGAATCTACTTATACTTATGATGAGTATAAGCTTAAAAAAGTAATTTACAGTCAGGTAGTTCATATATTTCATGAATTTCTATCTTTAAATTCAGAAGTTTCATCTACATGGATAGGACAAGGAATAGCTATGTATTTATCTGGATTATGGAAAGAGGGTGAAGTAAAAAAAGTAATAAATGAAGCTATAAAGAAAGACATGATACCACAATTAAATGAAATTCAAGAAAATGAAAGTCTATATAAGATATGGGCATGGACTATAGTCAAGTATATAGAAGAAAACTATGGTAAGGAAACAATAAATAAAATTATAAGAAACTATGATGTAGATGATATTTTTAATATATTAAAGTGTTCTATTGATGACTTTGAAGTTCAATGGAAAATTTGGTTAAAGGACGAAAATAATCTATCATAGAAAATAAAGACCGTTTCAATTTAGAAACAGTCTTTACTTTTTATGTTCTAATTATTTTCTTTTTTCCCAAGTATATATGTAAGTATAAAACCAATTAAAAAAGTTATAATTGATAGCATTCCTGATAAATTAAAAGTAAAACCAGGATATACTGGAAAGACAGAACCTAAAATTAATCCACAAATAGCAAAATATGCAGGTTGAGGATATTTACTCATAAAGGATTCTATGAGCTTTGTCATAGTCAATATACCGACAAGAACACCCAAACCACCAGGAATAAGTAAAGGAATATTAAAGGTAGAAACTGCATTAGTAAAAGTAGTATATAGTCCAATAATCAAAAGTACTAAAGAACCACTTACCCCTGGAAGAATCATAGTGGCAGCTGCAATGAATCCTGCTAGGAATAGGGATATAAAAGATTTTACACTTAAACTAGTCATAGCTATAGTGCTAACTTCTACATCACTAAATATAGACATAATTACCATTAATGTGAAAGTTAAGAGAAACCAAAGATAATTTATTTTTTTTACTTTTCCCTTTGTTGCTCTTTTATATAGCATAGGAAATGAACCTAAAATCAATCCTATAAAAAAGAAATTGGTTGGCTCAGGGTGATTTGTTAATAGATTTGTAATTAATTTACTAAATAGTATTATACCTAAGCCTGCACCTATAGCTATTTCACCAAGAAAGAAAATATTTTTTTTCCAATCTTTAAAAAAGCTATTTACAGCAGATATAAGTTTATCATAAATACCTAGAACTACCGCCATAGTTCCTCCGCTAACACCAGGAATAACATTGGAGACACCAATAACCATTCCTTTTAAAATAACAAATATATTTTCCATACTTTATCTCCTCATATAATTAAATTTGTAGTTAATTTAAACTAAGGTTATAAATAACTACTCTAATTATATTGAGAACTCTTTTAATTTGCAAATTAATTATTTAAAAGTTAATAATATATTTATTTTTTGTTAATTTTAGGTTATTCGTGTTATAATGCAGATATGATGGATTATTTAAATTTTAATATTATTAAATCAACATAAAAACAAGCTTTATAAAGGAGCAAATCATATGTGGGATAGGTTTAGAATAGATAAAAAGTTAGATATAGATAGAAAGTATATAAATATTGGAGTTGTAGCTGTTATTGCTGGAATTGCCTTATTTATAGGCTATGAAATAGTAAGTAGAAGTGGTACTTTTATTAATATAATTAAAAATGCAATATTAGGATTTTTAAGTGTAATAAGACCCATAATAATAGGAGCTATAATTTCATATTTATTATTTCCTTTAGTAAGACGTATTGAAATCTTTATTAAGAAATGTGTTAGTGTAAAGGAAAATAATAAATTTAATTGGATATATAGAATTATAAGTATCGTATTAGTTTTTTTTATAATAATACTATCAGTAGTATTAATATTTAATTTTATAATTCCACCTCTTTTAGAGAATGCAAAATCATTAATAAATAATATTCCACAATATGAGAGTGTAGTAAGGAATGGAATAAATAACTTGAATTCGTATTTTGCTACTTTAGATATAAATTATCAGCAAATTAGTACTTATATTGATAAGGTAACAGCAGCATTTGCAGTTATTGGTCAAGAGATAGTTAATATAATTACAAATAGCATTTATGGATTTGGTTCATTTATGATAGATTTTGTTTTAAGTATAATATTTACATTTTATTTCTTAAAAGATAAAGAGATGTTATTTAAAACTATTAGGAGATTTGGGAGAGCTTTTATACCAGGAAAGTTAGGAACAGTACTTAAGCAATTTATTATAGATTTAGATGAAGTTGTAGGAGGATTTGTAAGAGGAGTTTTACTTGATGCCCTTATTGTAGGTATAGTTTCATCTATACTTATGTTAATGATTCATCATCCATTTGCTGTACTTGTTGGAGTAATTGCAGGTATAAGCAATGTAATTCCTTATATAGGACCCGCTATAGGAGCAGTAGTAGCATTTATATTGGGGATGTTTTCTAGTATTACACTTGGAATTTGGGGATTCATACTTTTAATTATATATCAACAAATTGATGGTAATATTATACAACCTAAGGTGGTAGGTGGTAGTGTAGGACTTCCAGCTGTTTGGACTTTAATTGCTTTAACCATTGGAGGAGGGTACGCAGGAGCTATTGGAATGATAGTGGCAGTACCTATTGCAGCTATACTAAGTGTATATGTTCACAGAATTTATAAAAAAAAGTCAATTATATAGTATAATAAAACTGATTTAGTTATGAATATAAGGGTAGGTACTGTAAATAGAAGCAAAAGAGAGGATAATAAGTATGGGAAAAATTTCAGCAGAAGAATTAAGGAGAAAAATGGATGGCAATGAGAAATTAGTTATACTAGATTTAAGAGATGAACAGGCTTACAGAGAAGGACATATAGAAGGGGCCATATTGATTTCTTTAAGTGATATTTCTCATGACATTGAAGATATAGTTCAGAATAAAGATGAAACTGTATGTGTATATTGCTATAGCGGCAATAAAAGTGCTAGAGCTGCAATGATGCTAGAATACTTAGATTATTCTAATGTGTGTGATTTAGGTGGTATTACAAATTGGAGTTATGATCTTAAAAAATAGCTTCAATTTATTTAAAGTAGCTAGTAAGTAAATAAAAATAATAATAATATAAAGGTGTATGAGAGCAATCTCTACACCTTTATATTATTTATAATTATTTTACCGAAATCTTCACTTTTCATCTTTATATTTTCTACATAAAAAATCGTTTTAGGATCATTAGCTATGGCACGAATAGAGAAATAAGGTGGAAGCCTAAATCCTTTATTTATATTAAGAGCACCTATTAATTGTTTAGCAATAGAATCACTACCAGAATTTCCAGATACTATTACAGCAAAGATGGATTTATTATAAAAGTTACATCTTCTATATAGTGCTGTAAGACGGTTTATTACAGCTGTTAAATTAGCTGCTATAGCATCGTTATAGTTAGGGCATAGCCAAATTACTGCATCACTTTCTTCAATGGCGGGAAGAACATTTTCTGTCATAATACCTCCATAGAAACAACCTTTTTTCTTTCCATAATGAAGACAAAGTTTATAAGGACATCCTATACAATCTAGCACTTCTCCTCTTTCAATTTGTATTTCATTAATTTGAAAATAATTAATATGATCAGATACTAGGTGCCATAGGTCTAAGGTATTAGATGATTTATGTGGACTAGAGTATATAACAGAAATCTTTCCACTTTGAAGAGTCTTAGGATTATCCTTTACAAGGCGATTGACTAGTTTCCTACAGAGATCATAACAAATATCATTCAATGACATATCCATAGTCTTTTGCCACGTTAAAAAATTTTTTAAAGAACTAGTGGCTTCTACTAGAGGATGGCCTATAAAAGCACATCCCATATTATTAGCAATATATACAATATCTTGAGCAAAACGTTTTGTACCATGGTCATCAATACTATATATAAGAATAGCACCGGTAGATCCAAGTAAGGTGTCTTTACCTTTCTCTAGAAGTTTTGATAGAAGGTTAATCATAGGGATATCAAAACCAACATCCTCAACCTGAGCTACAAAAAGTAATTTTTTATAGGATAAATCAGGAAGATTACATACATCATCTATTATTACATGATGTATATTTTTAAGTGAATGAGACACCATAGTATTCAATATAGGAGATGTATTTTTATTTGGTAATATCACATATAAAGTTTCTATTATTATCCCTCCTAACAAAGTATTATTAATAACATTTTTGTTATAAAAAATATTAGATATATAAACAGTTTATTCTTATTATTTTTTATTATACAATTCATTTAAAAGATTATAGGTATTTTTTAATCTATTCATTAATTCTAAAGGTAAATCTAATGTTTCGTTTTCTGTACATCCATTTAGAAATTTATTTTTGCACCCCATATAGGTACCACCAATAAAGTTTGAAGAATAGTGGAAGTTACCTTTAATTGTATCAAGGATGCTGAGAGCACCAGAAGATAGGGCTGGAGCTATATATGGTTTAAATCCGGTAGCACGAACTTCCAAATTTGCAGTTTTAGCCTTTTCAGTAAGAAAATCCGAGGCAGACTCATTGAAGTTTTCAATACTATTAGCAATTATTAATCCTTCACCATGGGGACCAAAAGCTCTACCTTCTTGTAAATAATTCGCAGTATCTTCCCTTAAACTACTATAATAAGCTGCTCTACCATTCATAACCCCCAATCCATATCCGCGAATCTGCTCTGGAGCAAGACCTTGAAAATCAAGGGTATTATCCTTATTTTTATTGCTATCAATAAAAAGAGATTTGCATAATAAATCTACAGGATCAGATACTACTGCAAAGATTCCTTTGAATTTTGCATCTCTTGCCATTTGTCCATATACTTTAAGGATTTTTCTGTTACCATCAAACTGAACAAGTCTTACATCTTTTTCTTCTTTTCCTATAGGAGGAATACCTACAGATACACAAAATACAAACATATCACAGTTGAACAAATCTTCTTCCCTTAAGGGAAGAATTTGTAGATTGTTTTCTTTACCATCGCAAGATAAAATTTGAGATAATTCAAGGTTAAGTCGATTCACTTTTTTAAAATCCTTATCATAAATACCTAAACTAGATATTACATCATTACCTAGAAGTTTAAGGCCGGTTAAAAGAGTTGCACCTACATCTCCTAAACCAACTACATTTACTTTCCACTTTAGAGGGGTAGAATAGACTATCACATCTAGAAAGTTTGGATAATTAGTATTTAAGGAAATAACTCTTTTTTCATTAATGGCATTTTTAAGCCAGATAGGTATTGTTTTATTTATTTTATAAGAGGAGTTAAGTATACTTAAATCCTCTTTTTCTAAAAACAAAAGATTTTCAGTAGAGACTATAAAGGATCTTCTAGAATTTTCACAATTTATAGAAGTTAAAGCAAAGATCTTACCAGTATAGTTTTTACAGAAATTTTCATCTGTAGAGATAAAGTCATCTCGTGTTATAAATTCATTAGTTATAATTAAATTATTATTAAATATATAGTAAAACATGTATAGTTCTCCTTTTATAGCATATTTTCAAGTCTGGTAAGTAGTTCTAAATCCTTTTCAACTAGGGCTGATGGAGTAGATGATAAATCATATTCAATTCCTTTTCCAATATCTGGACTTCGAGGAGTAGTTATAACTTCGCCTAGTGATGAAAGGGTTAGATTTCTCCCATATATGTTATGATATTCTCTTTCAAGTATTTTTAGTATTTCTATAGAATTTTCAAGACAAACCTTAGAAAAATTATAAACATTTTCGTGGGAAGTATTTTTTATAAATACTGGGTAAGTGTATGGTAATATACTATTAATTGATGGAATTAAGTTTCGTTTAGGAAATTCTCCTCTCCATATAGCATCTCCACCTAAAAATGGATATAAAGAATTCTCATTAAACCAAATTTTGAGTCTAGGTATGAAGTATACGCTAGAAACTTGCCTATTTTGCATATCCATTAAATCTTTTCCTCTACCAGAGAGAATACCACAGTGGATTTTTTTTACATTAATTTCTTGATTAATTAGTATAGGGTCTAAGGCTCTCATTCTATACCCCTTATGGAGAATGTTATCTACTAAAAAAATTGGTCGATTAAAGGACTTTATCATTTTCATCTGGTTATTTAAAGATAGGTAATAGGGAGATTCGCCTATAAAGAAGTTCTTCATATCACCACAATAATATTTTTCTGTATGAAGGGATTTGGTAACAGTATTTGGTACTAAATCTCTATCTAAAATATCACCATAAGGTACACACATAGCTTCACCATATTCCTTAGATGCTTTTACATAAGTAGAAATACTATTTTCATCACAAATATTTCTTATCATTTTTTGATGAAGTACTTCACTATTAAAGCAAAGTAAAAGTTCATTAGGATATAATTTTGAAAGAGCACCTTGCAATAATTTTCTTCTATAATTAATTACATTCTTAATTTTAGAGTTACTTCTAAAAGGTTCTTTTAAAATATTTTCTACATCTAAGTTCAAAATACATGGACTAGTCATATTAACTGCTAATACAGGAGACTCCTTATTTTCAGAGCCAATATTTACAAAACCTTGGGATAGCATTATTTCTACTAAGGTTGAGCTAGATAATGAACTATGGCATGGATTAAAAACAGCGTATTCATAATCTTTAGAAATAGCATAAGCTAAAGCCTCAGTTAAAATAATTTGCTCAAGAAATTTATATTTTTCTCTATCAGTAACATAAATTCCATCTATAAATATCATTCTTCCTGTAGATAGGGAACGAAGTGCTCTAGAAATATTCTCATCTTTAACTTCATCGTAAAGATTATTTGAACGAACCCAATGCATTGCGGCAATAGCTAGAATTTTACTTTTTTTAGAATCTTTAATCATTACTAGTTTAGGAGCTTCCTTATCTTTAAGTTCTGATAAGATAGATTTCATTTCATTACTAAGGTTTAAATGAGAAAATAATTTTAATATTATATTATCAGTAACTTCATCAACAAATTCAAAATCTAAGTGACTTTCATTTAGAGATAGCTTATCTAGGGGTTCTCGTTGGTAAAAACCATTTTCATTAATATATTGAGAAACTAAAGGATCTACTAAGGTTGAAATATCTCTATTTCTATCTATATAGTTTCTGATTTGACTAGAGCTTATGGTAGAGTATTTAGCTGGAAGTTTTAATACTTCTACAGTGCCATTTATGAGAGATTTAGCAGCTAAAAGTTTTTTTGAATTACCTCTTTCAAAAATTATGTGATTAAAAGTATGAATGGAATCCTCTTCCACAGGATTACGATAGCAAGAGGCATTTAAAAGTACATCGCTACCTGAAACAAAGAATATTTGAGAATCTGAAAATGATTCCTTAAGCATTCTTAAATCATCAGTATTAGATATATTCACTTGTATAGTTTCAGGGTATATATAAATATTAAATTCATCACAAATTGATAAATTAATTAATATTTTTCTTAAAAGATTAGGTAAGGTTTTTTTAGACCAAGAAAATTCATCCACGGCTAAGTATACTTCATAACCTAAATCACGAATTGCTTTAGAAATATTCTTATGTCCTAAAGAGAAAGGGTCAAAGGTACCAGGGAAAAATGCTATTTTCTTAGGTATATCTATAAGAATATCGCCATTTAAAAAAGTATAGTCTGCTATGAATCTATAGATGTGATTTAGAGCAGCTGCATTGGTTAGTAAAAGTAATCTATTATTGTCATCATTACCTACAAGAGTAAGAATTTTTTTAGCTACTAATTTGAAAACATATAACTTATCATTTATAGAAATTGTTGAACTTCCAAATATATCCTTGCCAAGAGTGATTATGGCTGCTTGTTTAACCTTATCCTTATAATCACCTATACCATTTAAAATAATAGATAACATTGATTTTAATCTTTCATTATAAATTTTTTCATTTTCATTATAACGAGATTTATATACATCATAGTTAGACAAGGAGATTCCTATAGCTTTAAGAATTAGTATCTTAACATCTTCATTTGAAGTTTTGATTTTGCTTTTTAAATCATCAATAATTTCATCTAATTCATTAGGTGCTAGCCATAAGATTATCTGACCTAAGAAAGGTGATATATATTCTGTGAATTTCTGGCCTTCAATTTCTAGTCCACGTAAAAGCTCTATAGCTACTTCATTTCTTTCTGAATCATTTAGGTTAGGCATAATTTTAAGTATTGAAGAGCCTGCACTATTTCTAACACTTTCCATAGCACTAACTTTTAACATATTACAAAAGTGAATGCAAGTATGAAGTCCTGTAGTTGGCGCAATATAGAGTGTATAATTAAGAAGTATATCTATCTGATGTTTTTTTACTACCCAATTAGTAGCTGTTTTTAAGTTGCTAAGGAGGATATCTGGGATTTTATTATAATCTTCTTTACAGTAAGTTTTAAAAAGAAATATATGGTCATCCATATTAAGAGTTGTGAAAATTTTTAAGTATAAATAATTTTCAGATGAATTTTTCCTTCTAGTTTTAATTTCTCCAAGATTTTTAATCATATAATCAAGTATAGAATGAGTAGGTGGTATTTTAGGAATTATATCGTTTAAACTTTCAAGAGCAGCTAATCTTATAACTACATTTCTTTTTTTTACTTTATCAATAATGAATTCTATGAGTGAATCTAAAGGTTCATCATAGGACTCAAAAGATATATACTTTGCGGTATAGAGTAAATACAGCTGAGTTTCAAAAGAAGTTATGTTTTGAGACATATAATGTTTCAAGAGAATACTTCTATATATTTTCATAAAAATTTTTCTGGAATTTATAAAAACAGAGTTAACCATGATTTTAGTATTATAGCCAATCCAGTTTTTATGAGCATTTACTAGTTTACCGCTAGGATAAAGCATTAATGAAATATACTCTTCAAATAATTGATAACTATTTATGTTAGGTTTATCTATAGATACGTTTTTAGGTAATTCTTTACTATAATCTTCATCAAAAATAGCTATTAATTTTCCTATTAGATATGCACAGTGACGGCGAATGTCATCTTCTCTATGAGCTAAATTGTCATAAAGAAATTCTAGAGTTTGTAGCTTTTGTTTTTGAGTAAAGTAAGTACAATATTCTTCTAATACTCTTATATATTGGCGAAGATTTTTCCAGTTATTCTCACTTCGAGCCTGTTCTAATATAGTATTTAACGAATATTCATCACGTAATAAGTACATAAGATTTATATTGTGATTTATTGCTAAATGTTTCATACTATCAGTTATTTCTTTTCCTCTAAGCAAAGAATATATTGGAGGGTTTGCAGAAGTTAAATTGTCTTCTTTAAAATCTAAATCAACATTTACACCAATACTCTTTATGTAATCTTCGAAGTCTTTTAACTTGCCATATACTTTTTTATAACGAGATTCCTTTTTAGCATCAACATTTTCTAGTTTTTGAAGAATTACTTTAAAAGAGTTTTCTAAAGAAAAAATATGCATAGTAGGATATGAATTAGTAAATACATTTTTAACTCTAAAATCACAATAGATGAGTATTAATGATTCTAAAGATAGATTTTCAAGTTCTAAATCCCAAGTAGAATGATTTATAGCGATATTTCTAATATAATTTATATTGTGGTTTCTAAACCATTGGTCTGTGTAATAGTAGTGGAGATGTGGAACGCGTTTTAGCTCTTCACCTTTACATCCATATTTTCCAATGTCATGTCCGGCAGCAGCTCCAGAGACTCTTCCTAAATCTATAGGTAACCCTTTAGTTTTAAGTTGGCGTGCTAAAAACATAGCTAGGTAATGTACACCACAGATGTGATCTAAAGTATTATACTTAAATATTTCTCCATTAAGCTTCATCATTTCATATACATAGTCACGGTCAAAGGCTTTAATGAATTTTAAATATTCATCTTTTCTTTCTAGTTCTTCAATTTCACTATCTGTTAAAGTTATTAAAGGATAGTTTGCTTGCCAACAATCTGAATCAGATATGGATTTTTCTATATTACATAGAACCTTATAAATTCTAAGGAATATTTCACATCCTGAAGTTAATTTTGAATCTAATTCTATAGTTACTGCATCTTTAAAATTCTTGCTTAAGGCATAATTATATAAATATACTAACCATTCATTAGGACCATCTTCATATAAATCATTTAATAAAGGAGTACATAGATAAAGAACTTTAGATGGAGAAAAATCTTTTTCCACTAAAATGTCTTGGAGTGTGTATAAAAAAACTGGTGAGTTTATATGCTTATCAAGAAATTTTTGTGATATATTTTCAGATTTTAAGAAATGAGAGTTATAAAGCTTTCTTAAAATTTTTTTCTTTATTTCTTTTAATTGTAAAATTTCCATAGAGACCTCCTAAACATCAATATATAACATGTATAAAACATATTTCTTATAAATATTTTATCATTTAAACTGCATTTATCCTAATAAATATACTATAATAATAATCTAAATAATATATTCATAAAATCTAATTATTTATTATAAAAGAGAAATAAGAAAGAATTAAATGAAAAACTTTTATTTTATCTTATTTTTATATATAATCTATTTATGATGTTTTTAGGAGGATCTATGATAGAATTAATAAAAAAAGTGGATATAACACTATTGCAGTTTATAAATAAAAAATTACGATGCAAGTTTTTAGATAAAATTATGCCATATATAACATTTTTAGGATCTGCCACATTTTGTATGGTTTTTGTTGTGATGACTGTTATGTCTAAAAGTAAAGAAATTAAGAACCTAGGATTTCTAGCATCTTTATCAATTATTACTTCTGGCGGTATTACTCACTTTTTAAAGAGAGTAAAAAATAGGATACGACCATATATAAAGTTTCCAACGCTAAACATAAAGAAGATAGGTGTAGATGATTATTCCTTTCCATCGGGTCACACCACTGCAGCTTTTTCAATTGGAGTTAGTATTGCACTAAGCTTTACTGGATTAGCAGTAGTATCTATAGTAATTGCTAGTCTTGTGGGATTTTCAAGGGTTTATCTTGGTGTACATTATCCAACAGATGTAGGTGCAGGAGTTGTAGTTGGAACTTTGAGTGCCCTTTGTATGCATATGATAGTATAATAATTAGGAAAGAGATAAGAATTTAATTTAGATTCTTATCTCTTTATTACATCATAGATTATTCTTAAAGAATTAATGGATAGTCAATATTTCATCAATTACCCTTCCATCACATTTTGGAAATTTAATACCTAAAACTTTTGAGAGGGTAGGGGCTATGTCCACTAAATTCATATTATTCATAAAAAAGTTTTCTTTAAACTCTTCACCACATCCAATAAAGAGAGTATGGATATCAGGACTATTAGGATGATAACCATGATTTCCGTTAGATTTTCCCTCTTTAGGAGTGGTTGAAGTCACTATAGTACCATTAAATTTATCTATAAAAATAAAACCTCTTTTAGCTTCAATCATAAATGTAGCCTTAGGATCACCACCTAAATCTATTATCTCATCATTTCTATATATCTTTGAAATTCCCTTAGATTCATCAAGAGATAAGGCTTTTAAAATATTATAAACTTTTGAGGAGAGATTTTTATTAAAGTCATCCTTAACATATACATAGGCACTTCCATCACAAGATTTTACATATACTCTCCAAGAATTAAGTCTGTTATCATCACCCATGCTTATTAACCCTTGATTTTTAAATAGGGTGTTTAAGGTAATAACTTTATTAAAGTCTTGAAATCCATGATCACCTAAAATAACTATAGAAGAATTATTATATATACCAGCTTCTTTCAGAGCTTTTATTACATCAGCTAATCTTCCATCATGGCGATGAAGTGAATCTACAGCTTCTTTAGAATCAGTACCATAACCATGACGTTGACTGTCTAGGTCTAAGAGATGTAGTAAAAGTAAGTTAGGTTTATACTTTTTAATGGTTTCTATAGCACAAGCAGTAGCAAAATTATCTAAGTTAGGCTCCTTTATACCATCAAGGAGATGTTTGAATTTTCTGTTTAAATTGAATTGGTATATAGGGCTTCCACCTAGAAGTGATGCCATTTCTTGAGATATATATTTATTGTTAGAGAAAATTTCAGGCATATTATATTTTATAGAAGATTTACCAGTAACAGGCCAAAATATAGATCCTACAGTAAGCCCTCTACTTTTTGCCATATCATATAGTGTTGGACCATTTACATATTTTCTGAACCAAAACCAATCTGGAGCAGCTTTTTCAGGTTCTAATAATTTATTGTTTACAACCCCATGGTTTTTAGGATACTTACCTGTAACTATGGTAGTGTGAGCTGGATATGTTAATGATGGATATATAGATTTAACATTTCTAACTACTGACCCCTTTTGAATGCATTGTGAAAAAGTTGGTAAGTTACTTATTATATCAAAATCAGCTGCTTTTAATCCATCAATTGAAATAACAACCAAGTGCTTATTTGTTAAATTATTCATAACTTATTCTCCTTAACTTTATGTTATATATAAATTATGATATACTAATTTTGTTATTAAATCTACATAGTAAGATAATATAAATAAGGAATAAAGAAGAAAAGTGGCGTAAGAAGGTGTAATTTTGGAGCTAAATTATAAAGAACAATTCACTATAAAGTTTCATGAAGGAGACTTTAAGGGAAATGTTAAATTATTTACAATAATGGATTATGTTCAACAAGTTTCAGAAAGTCATTCTCAAATTTTGGGGGTGGATTTTCAGTCTATGATGAATAAAGGATTATTTTGGGTAGTATCTAGAGTTGAAATTACAATGGAAAGATATCCTAAGGTTGGAGAAGATATAACAGTAGAAACTTGTTTAGGTGGCCGTGAAAAAGTTTTTATGAAAAGAAGATTTAAGATTAAGGATAAGGATGGACAAGTTATTGGTAGAGTTTTGATATATTATTTAATTGTAGATATTGAAACTAGACTTCCACAAAAGCCGTCCATGTGCCCAGTAGATATAAATATTAATGTAGGGGATGTCATTGATAATAAGCTTAACAAGATAAAGATGCCAGGTGAGGCTATAGAAACTGTCAATAGGAAGTTATATTACAATGATATAGATATAAATAATCATGTTAATAATGCTAAATATATTTCTTTTATAGAAGATTTCTTTTCTTTAGATTGGCATAGAGTAAAGAAAATATCTTATATGCAACTTAACTTTATTAAGGAAATTAAATTTGATGATTCGTTAATAATGAATAAATTTATTGAGGATAAAGAAAGTAATAGTTTTTGCATTAATGGAATTTCAGAAATTTCAGAACAAGAATTTTTTCAATGTAGGTTAAAGTTTTAAACAAATGTGTATTGAAAAGTCATTAAGATAAAGGTATCTAAATAATAAAATTTTTAGATACCTTTTATTTTAAGAAATAACTAATATAGTATAAATAAAAAACTGTAAAGGAATACATAATGTAAGAATATAATTTATTAAAGTGAAAATTAAATTTAGAAAACAATCACATATAAAATTTAATTTAAAAATATTTATAAATATGAAATAAAAAGTGAAAAAATTTACGAATAATAACCATTGACATTAATGGGTAAATAATTCATAATAAATATGGAATATTCATAAAAGATTTAAAATTTAAAATAAGGGGGAGCAATAATTGACGCATAAGAAGGGTTTGAAAAAGGCCGTTAGCAAAGAAGGTATTATATTTCTAATTTTATTTTTAGGTTTTTTCATAGGTATGGGAAGCGTTATGGGAACCATAAATATGTTTAATACCCTAATGGAAACTGCGTATAGCTTATTAATGAAAACAGTTTTTTATATAATGGCTATTGCGGTATTGGCAGGAGCTATATCTGCACTTCTATCAGAATTTGGAGTGGTATCTTTAATTAACAAATTGTTATCACCATTAATGAAGCCACTTTATGATTTGCCTGGTGCTAGTGCTATAGGAGTTTTAACCACCTATCTGTCTGATAATCCTGCTATACTTACTTTAGCAGATGATAAAGGATTTAGAAGATATTTTAAAAAATATCAGTTGCCAGCTTTAACTAATTTAGGAACAGCCTTTGGAATGGGGTTGATTATTACTACCTATATGATGGGACAAAAGTCACCTATAGGAGAAAGTTTTATACTGCCAGCTATAATAGGTAATGTAGGAGCTGTAATAGGAAGTATTATAAGTACTAGATTAATGCTTAGACAAACCGCGAAAATTTATGGAAAAGAAGAAATGTGTGTACAAGACAATGATACTGGTTTTGACATGATGAACTATAGAGAAATTAGAGATGGAAGTGTTGGAGAAAGATTTATTGGTGCTATGCTTGAAGGAGGAGCTTCAGGAGTACAAATGGGACTTGCTATAATTCCAGGAGTTTTAATAATTTGTACTTTAGTTTTAATGCTTACTAATGGACCATCTGCATCTGGAGCTTACACTGGAGCTGCATCAGAAGGTATCGCACTCTTACCTTGGATTGGGGAAAAACTACAATTTATATTAGTTCCGTTATTTGGTTTCCAAAGTCCTGAAGCTATAGCTTTCCCGATAACATCTTTAGGGGCAGCAGGAGCTGCAATTGGTTTAGTACCGGAAATGTTACAAAATGGATTAATAGGTGGTAATGAAATTGCAGTATTTACAGCTATGGGGATGTGTTGGAGTGGATATTTAAGTACTCACGTTGCGATGATGGATGGTTTAAAGTGTAGAGAATTAACAGGTAAAGCTATTGTTAGTCATACCTTTGGTGGATTAATAGCAGGTATGTCAGCTCACTTTATATATTTACTTATATCAAAATTCATATAAAAATAAAAACCACCTTTTTAGAGTGGTTTTTATTTTTATTATAATGGACATACATATGCATTTATATGCGCTTCAATGGGTTGATTAGTGGAATTTAAATAATTATTTAATATACCAGTCCTTAAGCCTTCACTACATATAATAATGTTATAGAAGTTACAATAGTTTACAATATGAGTTATTATTTCACATCCACCTAATATAATATCAGCACGTTTTTTTGAAAGACCTTGTAAGTTTTCTCTCTCTTTTAAACTTATAACTTTAAGGCTTTCACAAAGAGTTTTTAGTTCATGAGGGTTGGAAAATTCTATTGTGTTAGTAGATGAACATGAATTTGTTAAATAATTAGAATATATCTTTCCGAGATTCTTAAAAGTTCCGCCAATGCCAACTAAAGAGCTTCCATAAAAGCTTTCAATCCAAGGTATATTAGAAAATAGCTTATAGAAAAAGTCCTCGTTGTAGTCACAGCTCAAGTATCTGCCACGCTTATTAACTTTTATTTTCTCAGTTATGTTTATAGAACCTAGAGGAATACTAGTGTAATTTGTAAATTTACCCTCTTCTACAAAAATTAATTCTGTACTATTTCCACCAGTGTCCATTATTATACCTTTATCTAGATTACAAGTAGAAAAAACTCCAAGGTAAGATAAATAGGCTTCTTCTTTAGGTGATAAAACCTGAACTAAAATTCCAGTATGAGCTTTTATTAAATCAAGAACATAGTTACTATTTTCAGCTACTCTTAAAGCTTCCGTAGCTACACATATGATTTTAGAAACTTTATTTATAATACAAGAACGTAAAAATTTTTTTAAAACTGTTATTACATGAATGGTTTTTTCAGAACTTACAATTTTATTGGTAGCTAAGGTAGCTCCAAGTCTTAAATGTTCTTTATCTTCATCTATAATCTTTGGATTGGACTTATCATCTATATTAACAATTAGTAGGTGAACCGTATTTGAACCAATATCTATAATGGCAATAATATTCATAATACTTGATACCTCCCCAAAAAACTCTTTTATTATTTATACGATAAAAATAATAAAATATCACATAATAAATATATTAGACTATTGAAATTTAAAGAAAGAGTTTTTAAAGAAGATATGATAAGAAAAAAATATTAAGGCTATGTATAAGAAAAAATCTACAGAGC
The DNA here is from genome assembly GCF_002295255.1 of Clostridium sp. UBA871. Classification (NCBI taxonomy): domain Bacteria; kingdom Bacillati; phylum Bacillota; class Clostridia; order Eubacteriales; family Clostridiaceae; genus Clostridium; species Clostridium sp. UBA871. Next base: position 717,041 of record NZ_DBFV01000003.1, read on the forward strand.
TAAAATTTCTAATAAATTTCACATAGCCATAATATTTACTAAGTTGCAGTTTCAATGAGAAGTATATTGCTAGGAATATTTGCTTTTACTTCAAAAGTTTCATTGGAAATATAAGCGCTGTCAGAGCCTGTTAAGGTAATATTATCAGAATTACTTGCACAAATTTCAGTTTCTCCATAACATTGAAATAAATAGCCTTGTCTATCTTTGTTAATTGTAAAAGTTAAATCCTTGTTAGGATGTAGTAATGCAAAATAAATATTGATATCACAATTAGATTTAATAGGAGCCAGACCATTTAAAGGACTAATAGCATATATCCACTGATTTTCAATAGAATTTTTAAAGTCATATTTATTTAATATAGGAGATTTACTATTCTTTTTTTGAATATAAGAGTTATTATTGGTGTATAAGGTTATTTCAATAATATCTAGAAAATCAATACCACTATTAAAAATATCATAAGTTATCCCATCCATAGAATTAATATAAAGAAAATTTCCAGATGAAAGGGTTTCTAAATTTCCTATGTTATCGCTATATAGTAATTCACCGGAGATTACATACATAATAAATTCTTCTCCTATTTTAAAATTATTATGAGTTCCACTTCTAGGAACTAAGGTAATATTTTTTAGTTCTTTGATGCAAAGTTCTGAATCCATATTTTCAATAGAAGTAGAAAGATTAGAAGTAGTTTTTAAATAAGAAAAATCTTCTTCTTGATTATAAGTAACAATTCTTCTATTAATCAAAATATTACCTCCCACTATATAATTAAATGTTTATATGATCAAATAATTTTAATAAATATAAAATTATTCTACGATATTAGTATTTGCAGTTTTTATAATTTAATAGTAGGTATGTTTTTCACCTACTATTAAATAAATTAATAAGTGGGAATAAATTAGATAATAAAAGAATATATGATAAGATGATATTTATTGTTTAAAATGTGGTAATATAGTAATATAAAAAACTTAAAATGACTTTGGGGGGAATAATTAGTGATAAAATTTCTTAAAGAATGGATAATACCAGCATTAATTGCTATAATTTTAGGATTTTTAATAAATAAGTTTATTTTTTTCAATGTAAATGTTCCAACTAAATCTATGTATCCCACTATTACACCAGGAGATAGAATATTTTCATTGAGAACTTATAAACCATCATCTATTAAAAGAGGAGATATTTTAGTATTTCATTCTGATGAGCTAAATAAAGACTTGATTAAAAGAGTAGTAGGTCTTCCAGGAGAGAATGTAGAAATTCAATCAGATGGAAGTGTATATATAAATGGTGAGTTTCTAGAGGAGAGTTATGTAAGTAGTTTTAGTGATACTACAGGTTCTTTTAATGTACCAGAAGGTTGTTATTTATTTTTGGGAGATAATAGAGGAAATTCTATTGATGCACGATTATGGGAAAATCCTTATATATCTTTTGAAGACATACAGGGAGAAGGAAAATTTATTATATTTCCTTTTGATAGGTTTGGTAAACTAAAATAGTGTATAAGTAAGTAAAATGTTAAAGAAGTATTGAAGTGGTGAAATTTATTTCACCATTTTTTTATTTTAATTTATGCTAAATACAATAATAATTAAACTATATTTAGGGAAAGATAAATTCATATCCATAAAATATATTTAAAGGTATAAGGGAATTTAACAATAACTAAAATCAGCAATAAAATAAAGTGGTAAGTAATGGAATGAGGGGAAAAGTAAATATTAAAAATAAGTCAAAAGATGCATAATCAATGTGACTAATATATTTTACAAAGGAGGAATTATAAATGAAAGATAATAAGAGATTATCCCATACTGCCTATGGTGGTATAAAAGGTGATGATTATATGCCTTTTATATCAACTACAACGGCAATGCCTGAATCAAGTGTTTATTCTATTCTAATGGGTGCAGTATTTACAATGATATTTGCTGCTGCAAACACTTATTTAGGATTAAAGGTTGGTCTTACAATTTCAGCAGGTATTCCTGGGGCAATACTTGCCACAGGGATTTTAAAAGGATTGTTTAAAAGAAACAATATATTAGAGGCTAATATGGTTGCTTCAATTGCAGCAGTTGGAGAATCTATAGCAGGTGGAATTATATTTATACTACCAGCAATTATTTTATGGGGAATTACATTAAGGGTTTCTACAATAGTTATTGTTACTCTTCTAGGAGGGATAGTAGGTATATTTTTTGTTACTCCTTTAAGAAAATTTTTAATAGTTGAGGAGCATGGAAATTTAGTATATCCAGAATCTATGGCTGCAGCTGAAGTTTTAGTTAATGGAAGTGAAGGTGGTAGTGGATTTAAAATGGTTTTAATGGGTCTCGGAATTGGTGGAGGTTATAAGTTAGCTTCTGGAGGATTTGCTCTTTGGAGTGAAAGACCAGAATGGGTTATACCTGCATATCAAAATTCCGTATTTGGAATAGATACATTAGCTTCACTTCTAGGGGTCGGCTTTATTGTAGGTACAAAAGCATCGGCATTTATGTTTGGAGGATCTCTTGTAGCTTGGCTTGGATTAATACCACTTATTAAATATATAGGTAGTACAGTTCCAGAACCTTTATTTCCTTCAACTATGTTAATCTCTGAGATGGGAGCTTCAGATATATGGAGTAAGTATATAAGATATATAGGAGCGGGAGCTGTTGCCGCAGGAGGATTTATTTCTTTAGGAAAATCTGCACCAACCATTATTAGATCTTTTAAAGAAGCCATGTCAGGTATAGGTAAAAAGGAAAGTGGTGCAACTACTAGAATAAATGAAGATCCGCCAATTGTTTGGGTGATAGCTTCAGCAATATTGGTATTTGTTCTTGCATGGTTATTGCCACAAATTAGAGTAGGAATAATTGGCTCACTAATGGCAGTAGTATTTTCATTCTTCTTTGCAGTAGTTTCTGCAAGAATGGTTGGTATAATTGGTGCATCAAATAATCCTGTATCGGGTATGACTATTGCTACTTTACTATTTGTTACAGCCATATTAAAGATAACTGGCAATATAGGGCAAGAGGGAATGATTACAGCTGTTATGGTAGGTGGTATAGTATGTGTAGCTATAGCTGTTGCTGGTGGTACAGCTCAAAGTTTAAAGACTACATTTGTAATTGGTGGTTCTCCAAAGAAAGTACAAATTGGAATGTATTTAGGGTTAATATTTGGTGCTGTAGTTTCTGGGTATGTATTATTAATGCTTCATAATACATATGGAATTGGTTCAGAAGCAGTGCCAGCACCACAAGCTACTCTTATGTCAATGGTTATAGAAGGTGTTATGACTGGTGAATTACCTTGGGTACTTGTGTTTGTGGGAGTATCTATAGCTATATTTGCAGAAATATCTGGTCTACCAGTACTACCAGTTGCGCTTGGTTTATACTTACCTATACATTTAAATGCAGGTATATTATCAGGTGGTATAATTAGAATATTTGTTGAGAAGAAATTTAAGAAAAATGAATCCCTTATGAAAGAAAAAGTAGAGAGAGGTATTCTTATATCTTCTGGATTAGTTGCTGGAGATGCATTAATGGGTATAGTAGTTGCAGGGTTTGCTACTTTAGGACTTAATGTGGCCTTTGGACTTAATTTTGAAGGGTTAACCCAAAATTCTATATTCTCAACAGGTATATTTATAATTCTTGGAGTAATTATTTATCTTATTTCTTGTAGTGGAGATAATGAAAGAACTTAAAGGTAAATTATGATTATTGATAATATTTCTTATAATATTAAAAAATATGGATATAATTATGAATAATATTAAAGTTAAGAGCCATTGAGGCTCTTAACTAATTTGTAGGTGATTTGTATGAAAGGTAAAAAAACACAAAATAAAGAAGAAAAGAATTTTCTTTTATATATTCCCCAAATTGAACATGATAACTATAAAATTAATGATAATAATATAGTTACTTTATACTTTGAACATAACAAACCTATAGAAAAGTTCGCAAGATGGTTAGTGAAAAAAAATAATCTTAGTGATATAGTTTTTGATGATAAATCATCGCTGGCGTGGGCTTTAATAGATGGTAAAAGAAGTATATATGACATTGCACTTGAGATGGCAAGGAGATTAGGTGATACGGAAGAAGTAGCTATAGAGAGGCTTGTAATGTACATAAGATATATTGCTAAAAAAAGGTGGATAAAATTCATAGGAATAAAACATAACCAGGGTTGATATTAGGAAATATGTAGACATTGAGAGTAATATCTACTATTTAAATAAATAAATTGAACAAAAACAACCTACTATATAGCTTGACTACTTTAGGCTTTGGTGTATAATTATGACTTGACTAGATAGAAATTTTTACGGAAATGTAAAAAATCTATCATATTTTATTTTAAGCATATTTTATATGAATAAAATTCGGATAGATTAATAATATTAAAAATATAAATTTATAAGTAGTAGGGGTATAAAGATGATTATTGCAGATGTTAAAGTTGGTAGAATTACAATGCCATTAAAAAAACCATTCGTAACTAAAAACGGAGTTTATAATTATTCTAACGAAGTAGTTGTAAAGATTTTTACGGAAAATGGAGATGTGGGAATAGGAAGTGCAGCTCCAGCACCAAGAGTGACAGGGGAGACAGAAAGTTCAATTGTAGGTGCTATTAAACATATTACTACATTTATTAAGGGAATGGATCTTACGTGTCTTCAATGCATTTTTAAAGTTATGGATGAATGCATTAAAGGAAATAATAGTGCAAAAGCAGCTGTAGAAATTGCTATATATGATCTTTGGAGTAAAGGAGTAAATACTCCTTTGTATAAGTTATTAGGAGGATTCAATTCAACGGTACTTACAGATATAACTATACAAGATGATGATAAGATGGAAAATATGATAAATGCAGCCTATGAAGCTACTAGAGATGGCTATACTAATATAAAGATAAAACTTGGAAATAATGTAGAATCAGACTTTGAAAAAGTGAAATTTATTAGACGTGCTATTAGAAAAGGAATAAAAGTAAGAGTTGATGGTAATCAAGGCTGGTCACCTAAAGATGCAATAAAGATAATTAAGAAGATAGAGCAATTAGATTTAGACATAGAGTTTGTAGAACAACCAGTTAAAGGTTGGGATATCGAAGGATTAAAATTTATTAAAGATAATGTGGATACTATGATTTTAGCTGACGAATCAGTGTTTGGATCCCCAGAGGCCTTTAAGGTAATTCAGAATAGAGCTTGTGACTTAATCAATATAAAACTGATGAAATGTGGAGGAATACAAAATGCCATAAGAATTTACAATATGGCAGATACCATGGGTATAAGGTGTATGGTTGGTTGTATGTTAGAGAGTAAAATTGGAATCACAGCAGCAGCAAGCTTTGCAGCTTCAAGAGGAAATATGATAACAGCAGATTTAGATACAATGATATACTTTGCAGAGGACCCTATAGTTGGAGGAGCAATCTTTGAAGGAAATAAAATCACTTTGTCCGATGAACCTGGTCTTGGAATTACTGATATAAGAGGTTGGGAAGAAATAGTATAAGTAAACTTTATCCATCTATATATTATATTAATTTTGCATAGATGAAAGGGTTTAAGATTAATATATAGAACTTATAATAAGTTACTATGAAAATTCATTATAAGAATCTAATAAAGGAAGTGGTTTTATGTCAAATGATCTTAAAGACCAATTAAAGAAACAGTTAGAGGTTGCCATAGAAGAAGAAAGATTAGAACATGTTATAAAAATAATAAATGATGAAATTCTTAAGTGTATAGAGAAAAGAAAGCATATAACCAATGCCATATTAGAATACAGAAAAAATGTTTTAGAAGAATTTAAAGATGATGAAGATAAGATAATAGAGTATTTTGACCATGAAAACTACGTAAAAGAAGAAAATTTTAAAAGTACTGATAGAAAATTAAAAGAACTAACAGTGTTAAAATCTTCTCCTTATTTTGGTAAGGTTACTTTTAGAGAAGAAGATTATGGGATAGAAGATATATACATTGGAAGGTTTGGAGTAACTTTAGAGGAAACCTTTGAACCACTAATTATAGATTGGAGAGCTCCAATTTCAGCGCTTTTTTATAATAATTCAGGAAATATTGGTCAGTATAATTCACCTGAAGGAGAAATTACAGCTTCTATTTTAGAAAGGGTTCAATATATCATAAAGAGAGGTAAATTAGAGGGATTATTTAATTCTAATATCGATATAAAAGATGATATTCTTCAAATGGTATTAAGCAAAAACTCTTCAGATAAGCTTAAAGACATAGTTATGACTATACAACAAGAACAAAATGAGATTATAAGACAAGATAAGAATAAGATACTAGTTGTAGATGGTGTAGCTGGAAGTGGTAAAACTACTATTGCACTTCATAGAGTTGCTTATTTAATTTATAATTACAGAAATCTTTTAGAAAATAAGGTTTTAATTTTAGGGCCTAATAGAATATTTATAGATTATATTTCAAATGTTCTTCCAACTTTAGGAGAAACAGGAGTGTTTCAAACTACATTTTTAGATTTAGCTTTAGATTTAGTAGATGTAGATGATGTTATAGATATTAAAGATGTTATGGAAAGAATTCTTAATAAAGATAAAGGTTTTGAGAAAAAAATTATTTATAAGAGGTCCTTAAAGTTTATGGAGGATCTAGATAGACTTGTTATTAAACTAGAAGAAGATAGTTATTTTAGCCATGGAGTTTTCTTTAGAGATAAAGTTATAGCAACTAAAGAAGAAATAAAAACCATGTTTACAAAAGACTTTACTTCACTACCGTTATTTAGAAGAAGTAAAAAAATTAAAAGAATTTTATTCTCTAGAATTAGTGATGCGAGAGATGAAGAATTTAGATTTATTGAAATGAAGTATAAAGAGAAAAAGAAAGAGTTTACCCCTGAAGAATTAATACTTCATATAAATGATTTAGAATTCAAAAGAAAATTAGAAATAAGAGAATTAGTAAGAGATGTAATAGAAGTAAAAGCTACATTAAGTTATTTAGATGGAAAAAATATAGAAAATATATATGAAGAATTTAATGGTGATAAAGAATATACAGAAGAAGACTTGGTTGCTATATTATACTTAAAAGCTAAACTCATGGGCTTAAGGCTTAATAGAGAAATTAAACATTTAGTAATCGACGAGGCTCAAGATTATTCACCACTACAATTTATAGTGTTAAAAGAACTTGTAAATACTAAATCGATGACTATAGTTGGAGATAGTAATCAGCAATTAATACCTATTGAAAATAATTCTTCTTTAAGTAGTATTAAAGATATATTTAGTGAGGATTCAGTTGAAATGTTTAAGTTAAATAAAAGTTATCGTTCAACTAAAGAAATCATGGAATATAGTAATAGATATATAGATGATATTTCCATAGTACCTATGGTTAGAACTGGAGATTCTGTTAATGAGATATTAGTAAAGGATGAGAAAGAGATAAAAGAATATATTATAGAGCTAGCAACTAGCTTAAAGAAAAAAAATCTTGAAAATATAGCTATTATAACTAAAAATTTATCTCAATCTAAGTATATATATGATTTGTTAAAAGAAGATATTTCATTAAAGCTTATAGATAAAGAGAATCTTCATATTGCTGAGGGAACTATGATTATGCCTAGTTATTATGCAAAAGGCTTAGAATTTGATGGAGCTATTATAATTGAAGAGGACATCCAAGAAAGATACAAGGACAATCTAATGTATATAATGTGTACAAGAGCACTTCATAATTTAATAGTTATTAAGAAATAAAAAGTAATAGCATCACAGGGTGCTATTACTTTTTATTTTTAATATATTATAAGCTATCTTCATATCCTTGAATTTTATTTAATACTTCTTCATATATTTGGTCAGCCTTATTAAAATCCATATTAGGAACATAGAATTCCTCTAATTCATCATGTAAATCTTTAGCTATTTTTATACAATCAAGACCTTTTTGAAGTAGGATGTAAAAAATGGAAGAAATATCGTCTATATCATCTTGTTTTTTTTCAATATAATTTGCATCTAATAGACTATCCATATCATATTCCTCGCCATGAAATTCTATTTTGGTAATTTCATTTGATGTTACTAGAGCAACCTTTAATTCAGGAATTAATAAATGTTCAATTTTTTCAGGATTTAGTGGAGTGTGTAGAATCTCTACATCTAGACCCCTTCGAGTAGCTTCATCTGCAATATATTCAAGAACACGAGTTTTGCCAGTTCCAGGAGAGCCTTTAAGTACATAAACACTGGACATGTCTTCTACTATATTATGAATATAAGTTATAACTCCCTTTGGAGTAAATCCTGTTGCAAATAAGTGGCGTTTTTTACCCAGTGATGAGAATGTATTAGGAAGAATTCTATTCTTCAAATTTTCTTTTAAAATATTAAGTTCATAAAGATTTAAAGCTTCATTATTAAAGGTATACCAATCATCATAAATAGATTTAGCCGCAGCAAAAAATCTGTAAGCTCTTCTAAAGGAATTTCCAATTTCTTTATTCACAGCTAGAATGTTAAATTTTATGTTCTTAAAATTCTCTTCTTTTAAACATATGCCCATATTTACTATATCATCTACAGCACCAGGAATAATAGGGTCTATCATATGGGGAGATGTGCCATCAAGCATAGCTACTTTTAATTCTTTAATTAGAACTCCATCTAAAGAATCACTATCAGAAGAACAATGATGAAATTCTACATCATATCCTCTATCAATGTAGTGTTTTCCAATTTTTTTCATAAGGGAAGATTTTCCTGTACCAGGACCTCCCTTTAAGCAAATAATTCTAGTTGCATCCTTTTGGGAAATAATATAATTAAAGTGAGAGTAAAAGCCTTTTCCGGTATTGCCACCTAAAAAATAGTGAGTGGATATTCCAGTCATAATTAATCCTCCAATGATTTCTACACTATCATAATATTATATAAGTTAAAAATGGTTAATAAAAATTCAAATTAATTAGATAAAAGATGCATCTACGGTAATTATTGCGTTGTGATTTGGAGAAACTTTCTTAATTTCCTCATTTATTTGTTTTTGTAATTTAAGTTCTGATTCTTTAGTTATTATAAAATCATCCTTAACTACTACATCAAATATTAGGTTTTTATAGTCACCTTCACCTACTACTCTAAAATCATGAAAAGAAGATATATGAGGAATTTTATTTAAAACTTCTTCCAATTCTCTTTTTGCACTAAGAATCTCTTCATCCTTTGTAGTTACTGGATCCATATGAATTAGCAGATATATACCCAGTTCAGAAGAAATTTCCTTTTCAGCTCTATCTATAACCTCATGAGCAGCAACAACAGAAATATCAAGAGGAACTTCAGCGTGAATAGAAGCAATTATTCTTCCAGGACCATAATTATGAACTAGCAAGTCATGAACACCATCTATATGTTCATAGGATAATAACATTTTTTGAATATCTTCTACTAAATCATTATCAGGAGCAACTCCAAGTAATGGGTTTAAAGTATCTTTAATTAGGTTATATCCTGCATAAAGAATTACTAAGGAAACAACTAAACCAATATATCCGTCTATAGGAAGTGATGTAAATTTTGAGATTAGTAGTGATATAACTACAGTAGAAGAAGATATTACATCACTTATTGAGTCTACAGAAGAAGCTTTAAGAGCGGAAGAATTTATTTTGTTACCTATACCTCTATAGAACCTACTTAACCATACTTTAAATGATATAGATATGATTAAAAGAATAAATGGAAGTAGTGAAAATTCTACAGGAACAGGATTTTTAATTCTCTCAAAAGAGCTTTTTATGAATTCAAAGCCAACTAATATTACTAAAAATGCAACTATAAGACCAGAAATGTACTCAATTCGTCCATGTCCAAAGGGATGTTCTTTATCCGCTGGTTTGCTTGAAAGTTTAAAGCCAAAGATGGTTACTAATGAAGCACCAACATCGGAGAGATTATTAAAAGCATCAGCAATTACAGCAATACTATTAACTAAAAGTCCAGCAGTGATTTTAATTAAAAATAAAACTAGATTTACTAAAATACCAACAACTCCACCAAGATATCCATAGCGTTCTCTGACTTTTTTATTTTTTATATCTTCACTATTTTTAATAAATTTTGTTATAAGTTTTTGAGAAATCAATTATTACACCTCTTTATCAATATATTTTTTCTCATAACTATAGTATAACACGAGAACATGTTATAAATTAGGGAAAATCACAAAATTCATAGGAAATGTAGTAAAAGTTTGGTATACTATTACTAGTATTTCGTTTTAAGGAGGGGATTAATTATGTCAAAAGAATTGAAGTTTGCTAAAGAACTTATAGATTTTTTGTATGAAAGCCCTACTGCTTTTCATGCAGTGAAAAATGTTAAAGATTCTCTTGAAGGTTGTGATTTTAAGGAATTAAATGAAGAGGATAAATGGATATTAGAAAAGGGTGGTAAATATTATACTACTAAAAATGGTTCTGCATTAATTGCATTTACTGTAGGTAATGGTGAGGTTGAGAACCATGGATTTAAAATTATAGGTGCTCATACAGATTCACCTACATTTAGAATAAAACCAAATAGTGAAATTATATCAGAAAATAATTATATTAAATTAAATACTGAGGTTTATGGTGGTTTAATAAGAAGTACATGGATGGATAGACCACTAGCTGTAGCAGGAAGAGTTGCTTTAAAAGGTGAAAATTTACTTAATCCAGAGTTAAGGTTAGTTAACATAAAGAAACCAATATTAATAATACCTAGCTTAGCAATTCATATGAATAGGGAAGCCAATTCTGGAGGAGAATTAAATCCACAAAAAGATACTCTTCCACTACTTGCAATGGTAACTGAAGAATTAGAAAAGGATAATGCATTAATAAACATATTAGCTGAGGAAATGAAGGTAAATAAAGAGGATATTATAGATTTTGATTTATTCCTTTATGAATTTGAAAAGGGATGTATTGTTGGATTAAAAGATGAATTTATATCTTCAGGTAGATTAGATGATCTTCAAATGGTTCATGCTGGAATTGAGGCACTAAAAGAAGCTCCAATAACTGAGGGCATAAATGTAATGGTATGTTTTGATAATGAAGAAGTTGGAAGCTCTACAAAACAAGGAGCCGATTCTGATATGTTAGCAAATATTTTAGAAAGAATTGCTCTTTGTCTTGGAAAAGGGAGAGAAGAGTTCTTTAGAGCACTTAGCAGATCCTTTATTATTTCGGCAGATAATGCTCACGCAGTTCATCCTAATAGTCCAGAAAAGGCAGATCCGACTAATAGACCAATTGTAAATAAAGGTCCTGTTATAAAGATAAATGCGAATTGTGCATATACTAGTGATTCAGATTCTTCTGCTGTATATGAATCTATTTGTAATAAAGCAGGGGTACCAGTACAAAAGTTTGTGAATCGTTCAGACTTAAGAGGTGGTTCAACCATAGGACCAATTTCTTCAACCCATTTGAATATACGTTCTGTAGATATTGGAAATCCAACCCTTGCTATGCATTCTATAAGAGAGTTTGCAGGAGTTAAGGATCATAGTTATGTAGCAAAATCCTTTGTAGAGTTTTACAAAATATAATATAATTATAGAAACTCCTTGTAACAAAGGAATAATTATTAAAACTAGTGATGGGAAAGAAGTAAAATTTAATGTGCAACCAGGTAGTTATAGAGGATTAACTAAAGGTAGTTCACAATAGCATATATAAAGAAGCCATTTAAGATAAGTAAGATATAAAGTTACTTTTCTTAGATGGCTTTTATTTAGCTATAGGAGAAAGCTAATCTATAGGATAGGAAAATATTTACTATTATAGATTTAAGTTAATTTGGTAATAATAATAGTTGAGCATCATTGAAAGGGGATAGCACCATGGAGCACATATTTATTTTAGTAAATTTAATACTTATACTAAGTATAGTTCTTCTTATGTACGTAATCAAAAATAGAAATAAGAGAAGAGCCTATATTAAGATTAGTGACAATAGTTTTTTAGCAGAAAATAAAGAAAAATTGGAAGATGCTATTGATGATATAGCCAGAGACCATAGAGAAATTGAAAAAATAAGTAGGAATGATTTAATTTCCAATTTAGATAAGCATTTTAATAATATATTGGGGTGCCATAATTTGTTTAAAGTGGATGAAAATAGAGAGTATTTCAAGATAAAAGGAACACAATGGATATTAGATAATATCTATGTTATTGAAAAAGAATATAAATTTATAAAAAAACATTTATCAAAGAAATATTTAAAATCACTACCTATACTAAAAAGTGGAGCATTAAAAGGATATCCTAGAATTTATGCTGTATCAAGAGAAATATTGGGAATTTATAGGGATAAGCTAACTAGGGATAATATTAATAAGTTTTTAAAAAGATATCAAGAAACAACCATATTAACCATGGGAGAATTATGGGCTTTACCTATAATGCTTAAAATAGCCTATTTAGAGATAATAGGAAAAAGCTCAGTATTGATAGTGGATAAAGCTAATGATAGACATAGAGGAGAAAGATTAGCTGATAGGATTATTAAGTATTATAATGAAGAAAATATGAAGAGAGCTATGGATTTCATATCTGAGAACAATATTAAATTTACAGAATACTTTGCGGATGCATTAATAAGAGTTTTAAGAGATAATGGAGTAAATTACGATGAATTAAATTTATGGATAGAAGATAAATTAAGCGAAAATGAAATTACTTTAGATAAAATTATTATAGATTCTAATAAAAGTGATGGTATCTATTCTATAGCCATTAGTAGTAGCATTAATGGCTTAAGAAATTTAGATGATATAAATTGGGAAGAAGTATTTAATATTAGCAATAAAGTAGAAGAAATATTAAGTAAAGATCCTGCTATGGTTTATAGTACTATGGATTTTTATTCCAAGGACTATTATAGACATGTTTTAGAAAAAATAGCTAGACAAAATAAAATTTCTGAGACATTTGTTGCTAGAAAAGTACTACAGTGTGCAGAAGTAAATAATGATAAAGAATTTGAAAATCATGTGGGATATTATCTAACTGATAGTGGTAGAGAAAAGCTAAATCATATTTTGAATATTGATTTTAAAGGATTTGAAAAGTTAAAAAATATGATAAAGGGAAGAGCTGTTGGTATTTATATAGGAACTATTGTTATTCTTACAGGCATACTATCGGGAGGATTTATAACTTGGAGCTATATAAATGATACAAATATATCAATATCTAAATATATTTTATCTGGAATAGTTACTATTATACCGCTCAGTGAGGTTGTGGTATCCATCTTAAATTGGAGTATTACTAATTTAAGCACACCTAATGTATTACCTAAAATTAATATATCCGATAGAATTCCTAAAGAAGGAATCACCTGTGTAGTAGTTCCTACTCTAATAGAAAGTATAGAGAAAGCTGAAAGTTTAATGAGTAATTTAGAAACTTATTATTTAGGAAATAATGATGAAAATCTATATTTTGCTATCTTGGGAGATTTTATAGATAGTCATAGAGAAAAAGAAGCAGAAGACGAAGTGATATCTAAATTTTGTTTAGAAGAAATTAATAAGTTAAATACAAAGTATAATGAAGATAGTGGTCGTTTTTTCTTTTTATGCAGACATAGAAGGTTTAATGAAAAGGAGAATAAGTGGCTAGGTTGGGAGCGAAAAAGAGGAAAACTAGAAGAGTTTAATAAGTTTATAAGAGGAGATAAAAATACCACTTATAGTGTTTTAAGTGAAGGTGTGGAAAAACTTTTTAAAGTAAAGTATGTTATAACTTTAGACGGAGATACCATACTTCCAAGAGAATCAGCAAAGATTTTAATTGGAGCAATGCTTCACCCGTTAAATAGAGCTTATACAAAGGAAGATGGAACTGTTTGGAGAGGGTATGGAGTAATACAACCTAAAGTTGGTATAGATTTAGAAAGTGCTAATAAAACTTATTTTTCTAAAGTATTTTCAGGAGAAGCTGGTATTGATATATATACATTTGCAATATCTGATGTATATCAAGACTTATTTGGAGAGGGTATTTTTACTGGTAAGGCCATATATGATGTGGATGTATTTACAAAGGTAACTCATGGAGTAATTGAAGAAAATCAAGTTCTAAGTCATGATTTATTAGAAGGATCTTTGGCAAGAACGGCTTTGCTTACAGATGTGGAGTTAGTAGATGGATATCCTTCTAACTTTATTGCAAGTTGTAAAAGACTTCATAGATGGGTGAGAGGTGATTGGCAACTATTACCATACATATTAAAGAAAAATAAATTAAATAGATTATCTAAGTGGAAGATGATAGATAATTTAAGAAGAAGCTTAATGGCTCCTTCTATGTTAATTTTATTACTTTGCTCTTTAGCAGGAATCCTTCCTGATGGTATAGATAAGTGGTATATGTCAGCTTTCATTGCTTTAATAACACCTATTCTATTTAATATGTCAGAAAATATAGTTTCGCCTATAAATGGAATAAGTCTAAGTGGAAAAGTTCAGAATTTCCAAATGGCTTTAAAGCAAGTATTTTTTATATATGCTTTTCTTCCTTTTAAAGCATATTTAATGGTAGATGCTATTATAAGAACACTATACAGATTAATAATAAGTAAAAAAAACTTATTACAATGGCAAACGGCTGAGGAAGCAGAAAGGTCTTCAGGAAAAGACTTTATAAGTTATTTTAAATACATGTGGCAAGAGATAGTAATAGCTTTATGTATTATGGTGGTAGCATGGAGAAGTGGCTTGGATACCTTTTATGTAATGATACCAAGTTGTATTATATGGGTTATTAGTCCAATAATAGCTTATATTATAGGTCAGAATATTAATGATGAAACAGTAAAATTAAGTGAAGACGATAATAAGGTTTTAAAAAGGTTAACTAGAAGGATTTGGGCATATTTTGAAGACTTTGTCACTGAGGATACTAACTATCTTGGCGGGGATAATTATCAGGAAGAACCATATAGAGGATTAGCTATGAGAACTTCTCCTACTAATATTGGTATGACTTTAATTTCCAATATTGTTGCTATAGATATGGGGTACATTGGGACGGTTAAAGGTATAGAAAACTTGGGTAAAACCATAGATACTTTGAAAAGGCTAGAAACCTGTAAAGGGCATTTTTATAATTGGTATGATGTGGAGACACTTAGTCCTCTATTACCTAAATATGTTTCTACAGTAGATAGTGGAAATCTAGTATCTTATTTATATACCATAGAAGAAGCACTAAAAGAATTAAGAAACACACCTTACTTTAATAATAGAGTTGAAGGCATAGAGGATACTGTTTATCTTGCCATGGAAGAGCTGGAAGATGAAAGAAAAAAATATATGTACCTTAATGTTATTGAAAGAATAAAAAGAGAAGGAAAAGATATATTAACTTTTTATAATATGTTAAATAACTTTGAAGATATTGTACAGGAAGATATAGAAAATATAGATAGTACTTATTGGAATAAAAAACTATTAGATAATATAAAAGACTATTTAAGTGAAATTAAATTTTTATTTCCATTCATAGATGATATAAAGCTATTACCTAGAAGCAAGTATGAAAATATAATTAGAATTATTAGTAGTGATAGTTTAGGGCATATATATGATATTATAAAAGGGTTTAATTTTATATCTAATAATTTAAATGAATTTCAATTAGAAAGAATAAATAAGAATATAGATTTATGTAAAGAAAGAGTAGGAACACTATTAAAACAATTTACAAAAATTGAAGCCGAAATAAATAGAATTATAGATAATACAGATTTTAAATTTTTGTATAATGATGAAAGAAAGTTATTTCATATAGGCTATGATGTAGACAATGAATCATTAAGTAGTAATTACTATGACTTATTGGCATCAGAAGCTAGAACAACAAGTTTTATTGCAGTGGCTAAGGGAATAGTTCCAACATCTCATTGGTTTGCTTTAAATAGATCATTAACTTTAATGTATGGTAGAAAAGGATTGGCTAGCTGGAGTGGAACCATGTTTGAATACTTTATGCCAAGGATTTTAATGAAAAATTATAGGAATTCTATGTTAGATGAAACTTATAGGTCTGTAATGGAAGGTCAAATAAGATATGGAGATAAGAGGAAGGTTCCTTTTGGTATTTCAGAAAGTGCCTACTATAAATTTGATGTAGATTTAAATTATCAATATAAAGCCTTCGGTGTACCTAAAATTGGTATAAAAAGAGGATTAGAAGAAGAGTTAGTAGTATCACCATATTCTACTATCATGGGGCTTATGGAAAATATACCTAAGTCTATGGCAAATATAAGAAGTCTATTAAAACTTGAATGTTATGGAAAATATGGATTTTATGAAGCTATAGATTATACAGATAAAAGGATAAAAAATAAAAAGTTTGAAATAGTAAAATGCTATATGATACATCATTTAGGAATGAGTTTGTTGGCTTTAGATAATGTTATGAATAATAATATTATTCAAAGAAGATTTCATAGAATTCCCATGATCAGAGCTGTAGATATATTGCTTCAAGAGAAGATAAGTAAGAATGTGGTCTATGATAGAAAAGAAGATAATTTACAAGAAGTGAAAGAAGTGCAAAGGCAATATTCCATCCATAGAACATTTAAATTTGGAGAAAGTAAGTATCCCCAAACCATACTTCTGGGGAATAAAAATTATAACATCCTATTAAATACGGCAGGTGGTGGCTACTCTAAGTTTAAAAATGTAATGGTATATAGATGGAAAGAAGATTTGATTCGTAGTAGTTGGGGAAAGTTTTTTTATATTAAAGACACTAATTCTAATGAATATACATCTTCTACCTATGAACCTTGTAAAGAGCAAGGAGATAAATATGAAGTTAATTTCTATTTGTATAAGGCAGAATTCATAAAATACTGGAGAGATCTAGAAATAAATACTATAGTTCAAGTAATTCCTGAAGATAATTGTGAAATTAGGACTATTGATATAAAAAATAATGGTAGTGAAGAAAAAATCATAGAAGTTATTAGCTATAGTGAAGTAGTTTTACAAGGATACAGTGGAGATATATCACATCCTACTTTTGGGAATTTATTTATTACTACAGAGTATATAGATGAATTAAGTGGAATACTTGCAAAACGCAGACCTCGTAGCGAAAAAGACAGGGACATATATACTCTTGAAAGTACACTAGGTGAAGAGGGATTTAAAACAGAGTATGATACGGCAAGGCTAAGTTTTATAGGAAGAAATCATTCAAAAGAAAATCCTATAGCTTTAGAAGAAAATGAACCTTTAAAAAATAATGTAGGCAATGTATTAGATCCTATAATTGCAATTAAAAGAATAATAAAAATTCCTAAAGGTGAAAGCAAATCTATAAAATATATAACAATTACAGGAAACTCTAGGGAGGATGTATTAAATAATTCAAGAAATTATCAAGATAGTAATATTCTAGAGGAAAGTGCCCTAAGATCTGCTTTAAGTGTAGAAAAAAGTCTTATTAATAAAGGAATAAAACCAACACAAGGGATTATTTATGAGCGGTTTGCAAGTAGTATATTATTTAATAACTTTAGTTATACAAAGAGAATAAACAACCTAATTAATCTAAGTAGAAGTCAAAGAAATCTCTGGGCCTATGGAATTTCAGGAGATTTACCTATTGTATTGTTAACTATTAACAAGGAAAAGGAAAGTGATATCTTAAGACAGCTTATAAATTGCCATGGATATTTAGAAGAAAAGGGATTAAAGTTTGATATTGTAGTCATTAATGAAGAGGAAATAAGCTATGAAAAGCCTCTAGATAATGCACTAAAAAGAATAATATTGAATAGCTCTTTAAATGGACGAGAAAATACTTCAGGTGGCATATTTATAATTAATAATGAAAAAATGTCTAAAGAAGATTTGAATTTGCTTTATTCTATTGCAGCAATAATCGTAGACGGATCAGAAGGGCCTTTATTAAAACAAATTGAAAAAGCCATGAAAAATGAAGATTATCCATATGACTCAAGAAAGTATATCTGGGAAATGAGTGAACTAAAAGAAGCTAATTTAAGTTATAGTGATAGTAATATCCCTAAAGTAGAAACTTCAGAGTTAAGTTTTTTTAATGGATATGGAGGTTTTAATAATGAGGGAGAATATACAATTATACTAAAGGACGGAATGTCTACACCAGCTCCTTGGATAAATGTTATAGCCAATAATAATAGATTTGGATTTAATATAAGTGAGTCTGGTAGTAGCTATACTTGGTATAAAAATAGTAGAGAATTTAAAATTACTCCTTGGAATAATGATTTCATTGAAGATACCCCTAGTGAAGTTTTATACCTAGAAGAAGGGGATAAACTTTGGTCAATAACTCCTGAACCAATAAGAGATAAAGGAGAGTATGTAATAACTCATGGATTTGGATATTCCAAATTTACTCATTGTAAAAGTGGAATACTGGGGGAAATTACTGTATTTCCTTCAAAGGAGAGAAGTGCAAAGCTTATTAAGGTTAGCTTAAATAACTTAGTAGATAAGGAGAGAAATATAGCAATTACTTATATTGCAAGATTGTGTCTAGGAGATTTAAGAGAAAACAATTATAAGAAGATTTACACTGTAATAGATAAAGAAAACAAATACATATATGGAATCAATCCATATAGTAGTGATTTTTCATCTAGTCATGTTTATTTAAAAATAAGTGGAGGAAAAAATGAAAGTTTTAGTGGAGATGAAAGAGATTTTATTGTAAGTAAAGAATATATGGATTCTTTACCTGAACAGAACACTATAAGCTTATCAGGAAGGTGTGGTTCAGGATTAGAACCAGTACTTAGTGAGAAAGTTTACTTAAGATTAGGAGCTAATGAAGAAAAATCACTGGTAATTGTCTTAGGAGCAGAAGACAGTATTGAAGGAATTCAAAATTCCCTTGAAGAGTTTTCAGATATAACTAGAGTTGAGAAAGAGTTAGAAATGGTAAAAGGCTATTGGGAAAGGCTTTTAACTAAGATAAAGATAAAAACAGAGGATAAAGCTTTAGATTTCATGATTAATGGTTGGCTTCCTTATGAAACTATCAGTTGTAGATTATTTTCAAGAACAGCATTTTATCAATGTGGAGGAGCTTATGGATTTAGAGATCAATTACAAGACTCCATTCCAATGATTTATATACAGCCTGAAATTGCTAGAAATCAAATTCTTTATAGTGCTACTAGACAATTTGAAGAAGGAGATGTGCAACATTGGTGGCATCCAGTTGTAAATAGTGGAATAAGAACTAGATTTAGTGATGATTTATTATGGTTACCTTATGTTACTTGTATATATGTTAAAACCACTGGAGATTATAAGATTTTAGATGAAGAGATTGGATATTTAAAGGATGAGCCTTTAAGAGAAGGAGAAGATGAAAGGTATAATGTATCATCAAAATCAGATTTAAAAGAGTCCTTATACAATCACTGTATAAGAGCTATAAATAGAAGCTTAAAGTTTGGTTCCCATAATATTCCTCTCATGGGAAGTGGAGATTGGAATGATGGAATGAGCACTGTAGGAAATAAAGGTAAGGGAGAGAGTATCTGGCTTGGCTGGTTCCTATATGCTATATTAAAAGATTTTAAGGATCTATGCATATATAAAAGGGATGAGGATAATTATGAAAAATATATTAAGACTATGGATTTTATTAAAGAAAATCTAGAGATTCATGGATGGGATGGAAGTTGGTATAAACGTGCTTACTTTGATGATGGCACTCCACTAGGATCTCATGAAAATCAGGAATGTAAAATAGATGCCCTATCACAATGTTGGTCTGTAATATCAGAAGCAGGAGATAAGGAAAGAGCTAATATAGCTATGAGTTCTTTAGAAAAATATTTAGTAAAGCCTAAAGAAAAAATTATATTACTATTGAGCCCACCTTTTGATAAATCAGATTTAAAACCAGGATATATAAAAGGATATGTACCTGGAGTAAGGGAAAATGGAGGACAATATACCCATGGAGTTGCGTGGGTAGCTTTAGCTCTTGCAAAACTAGGAAGAGGAGAAGAAGCATATAACATATATTCCATGCTAAATCCTATAAATCATAGTTTAAACATAGAGGAAGCAAATGTATTTAAGACAGAGCCTTATGTTATGGCTGCAGATATATATTCGGTGGAACCTCATGAAGGAAGAGGCGGATGGAGTTGGTATACTGGAAGCTCAGGTTGGATGTATACTATCGCATTAGAACACATATTGGGTTTTAGATTAATAGAGGGAAAAGGGTTTAAAATTAAACCATGTGTACCTAAAGACTTTAAAGAATACTCTATAGACTATGTATATGGAAATGCTGTATATCATATCAAAGTAATTAGAAGTGGTAATTCTACCATAACTTTAGATGGAAATGTTATAGAAGGAGATATAATACCTGTTACCTCTGATGGAGAACATGAAGTAAAAATAAATATTTAATAAAAAATATAGGAATTGCCATTAAAGCAATTCCTATATTTTTTACTATTTAGTTGGAGTGTTTTTATTTATTGATGCTAAGGGTTGATCTTCAAAACCTAGAAGATCCGATTCCTCGTTATAGGTATAATCAAATTCTGCATTAGAGATGTTGTTTGCCACAATTGGATCTACAACATGATTTGGAAGCAGTACATAGTCTTCAAGAGAATGTGCTTTTACAGGTTTGGTACTAGCATCTAAAAAGTCTCTTTCATTAGGACCATAAGGTTTTGCACCATTAGACTTACTAGAATTGTTTTTTGAATCCATATAAAATACCTCCTTAAAGTAAGTGGTGATATATTTTAAAATTATATTAAAATACTGAAATGTATTTAATATGTTTAGTTTGCTTCAATACAGTAAATAAATACTAGAAATTTATGGGCTTTTATATAGTTCTAATTTAAATAAAAATAATCATATAGTAAGGTTAGAGATAGATAAACTAAAAAATAGAATAACAATTTCTAATATTGACATAATATAATATTAGAATTATAATAACTTTAATGT
This sequence comes from Clostridium sp. UBA871, assembly GCF_002295255.1. Taxonomy (NCBI): domain Bacteria; kingdom Bacillati; phylum Bacillota; class Clostridia; order Eubacteriales; family Clostridiaceae; genus Clostridium; species Clostridium sp. UBA871. The sequence goes on from NZ_DBFV01000003.1 coordinate 738,165, forward strand.
AATATTAAACAACTTTATTATTAATTGATCGGTGAGGCGAAGTAAGTAGTATTAAAAACAGATTTTCAGAGAGTGATAGATGGTGAGATTATCGCAATTATGCTTGATATGAATGGGTCGCTGAGATGTTGGGTGAATTTAAAGTAGTCTAGCACGGATGCTCACGTTATAGAGCTAGGATATGTTTGTATCTGAAAGAGGTGAGATTTTATTATCTCAAAATAGGTGGTACCGCGTGATTTATGCCCTATGGATTTATTCCATAGGGCTTTTATTTATAACTAAATGGAATAATTTTACGGATTGAAAGGAGAAAAAACATGGAAGATAAGAAAAAAGTTATGTTAAGTGGAATTAAGCCTTCTGGGGATTTAACACTAGGAAATTATTTAGGAGCTATAAAAAATTGGGTGAAACTACAAAATGAATATGAATGTTATTTCTTTATTGCAGATTTGCATGCAATTACAGTAAGACAGATACCAACTGAACTTAGAAAGAGAACTTTAGAAGTACTAGCAATTTATATTGCTGCAGGAATAGATACAGAAAAAAATACTCTATTCGTACAATCTCATGTACCAGCTCATTCTGAAGCTGCATGGCTTTTAACTTGCCATAGCTATATGGGAGAACTAAGTAGAATGACTCAGTATAAGGATAAATCTAAAAATAGTGGAGAAAGTATAGGGGCAGGATTATTTAGTTATCCAGTTATAATGGCTGCTGATGTATTATTATATCAAACAGATGTAGTGCCAGTTGGAATAGATCAAGTACAGCATTTAGAATTAGCTAGAGATATAGCTGACAGATTTAATAAATTATACAGTCCAACCTTTAAAATACCTGAACCATACGTAGGTAAGGCTGGAGCAAAAATAATGGACCTTCAAAATCCAGAAAAGAAGATGTCTAAGTCGGAAGAAAATCCTAATGGATATATCTTAATATTAGATCCACCAGAAGTCATAAGAAAAAAAATATCCAGAGCTGTAACTGATAGTGTAGGAGAAGTTAAATTCTGTGATGAACAACCAGGAGTTAAAAATTTAATGACAATTTTAAGCACTATTGAGGGCATATCTATGGAAGAAATAGAAGAAAGATATAAGGGGCAAGGTTATGCCCAATTTAAATTAGATGTAGCAGAGGCTGTAGTTAAGGAGCTTGAACCAGTTCAAAAGAGAGTTAAAGAGCTTTTAGATAATAAAGGTAAGCTAGAAGAAATCTTCAAAGCTGGGGCAGAAAAGGCAAATTATGTAGCTACAAAGACTTTAAGAAAGATGCAAAAGAAAATAGGATTAGTTCAGTATTAATATTATCAGTATTAATACTAAAGGTACTTTATATAAACTATTATTTATTAGTTTATATAAAGTATCTTTTAATTTTTTTGAAGTTAATATCTGTTACTACATCAGTATTTATGGTTAAGATAGTAGAAGCTTGTCTATGTATATCCTTTGTAAAATCTTAAGAAGCATCCTCTTTTTCAAAGGAACAAAAGATTGGATTATCATATATGGTTAAAATGAAATAAAGGAAAAATGTATAAATTGTAATAATTTCTTAATGAAATTGTAAGGTTTTTAAATTATAATATATCTATAGTATATTTTTTAAATATAGTATACTTATTAAATAATTTAATTTATAATGAATTAATACATTATTATAATAATAATTGGGGTGATTAAGTGGATAGAAAAATCTATGTTGTATTGACACAGACAGGAACTTTTTTTTCAAGAGCTATAAAGCTATATACTAGATATAATTATAATCATACATCTATAGCCTTAGATAAAGAATTAAAGCAATTATATAGCTTTGGAAGAAGAAAAATATATTTTCCACTTCATGCTGGTTTTGTTAGAGAACAAATTGATGGAGGAATATTTAAGCTATATAAAAGTACATCCTGTAGAGTTTATGAATTAAGTGTTACAGAAGATGAATATAATGAAGTTAAAGAGATTATAGATCGATTTGAAAGTGAACATGATAGATATAAATATAATTTTTTAGGCATTTTAGCTATAATGTTACACATACCTTATCAAAGAAGATATCATTTTTTATGCTCACAATTTGTGGCTTACGTACTAAAAGAAGGTAAAATCATAAACTTTGATAAAGATGTTTCTTTAGTGAAACCAGAGGATTTCGATGGAATAGAAAAGGGACAAGTAGTTTATAGTGGCTTATTAAGCCATTATGCATACTAAAATTATAATTATATATTTGTGGAATTATATTTTATTATTTTAATATTTATTACAATGGCAGTAAGATACAAATATCTTACTGCTTTATTTTGGTATAATTGAATTGAAAATGATAAATTTAGTATGATATTTAAACTAAAATTTTAGTGTTAATTTTAAATGTGATATACATAAAAACATTAATAATATTTGTGTTTATATTAATTAATATGGTATTATATAAAATGTGCTAAAAAGAGATACTATATAAATTGAAGATAATTTTAAATTTAAATAAAGGAGTTAAGGTAATGAGTGATTATATAAAGGAGATAGAGAAAAGAAGAACCTTTGCTATAATTTCCCACCCAGATGCAGGTAAAACTACACTTACTGAAAAATTACTTTTATATGGGGGAGCAATAAGACTAGCAGGATCTGTTAAAGCAAGAAAGACATCTAAGCATGCTGTTTCTGACTGGATGGAAATTGAGAAGAAGAGAGGAATTTCTGTTACATCTTCAGTAATGCAGTTTGGATATGAGGGATATTGTATAAACATATTAGATACTCCAGGACACCAGGACTTTAGTGAAGATACATATAGAACACTTATGGCTGCAGATAGTGCAGTAATGGTTATTGATGGAGCAAAAGGGGTAGAGGATCAAACTAGAAAGCTATTTCATGTTTGTAGTATGAGAGATATTCCAATATTTACTTTTGTAAATAAGATGGATAGAGAAACAAGAGACCCTTTTGAACTTATGGAAGAGATAGAAAATGAATTGGGTATAAAATCATATCCAATAAACTGGCCTATAGGTACAGGTATGCACTTTAAAGGTGTTTATGATAGAAATAATAAACAAATTCATATTTTTAAAGCTGGAGATCATGGACAGTTAGAAGTAAGTGAGACTGTTATAGATTTAGAGGATGAATCAGCAGCTAGAGAGGCTATAACCGATAGTCTATATGAAAAATTACTTGAGGACATAGAATTATTAGATATAGCTGGAGATGCCTTTGATGAAGAAAAGGTGAGAGTTGGAGAACTTACCCCTGTATTTTTCGGTAGTGCTTTAACTAATTTTGGTGTAGAACCATTTTTAGAGAACTTCTTAAAGTTAACTACAGCGCCATTAGGAAGAAATTCTGATATAGGAAAGATAGAGGCAACAGATGATAACTTTTCTGCTTTTGTATTTAAAATTCAAGCTAATATGAATAAGGCTCATAGAGATAGAATTGCTTTTATGAGAATATGTTCAGGTCAATTTGAAAAAGGTATGGAAGTTTATCATGTTCAAGGTGGAAATAAAATAAAGCTAGCACAACCTCAACAATTTTTAGCTCAAGATAGAGAAATTGTTGATAATGCTTATGCTGGAGATATTATAGGAGTATTTGACCCAGGTATATTTAGTATAGGTGATACCCTTTGTTCACCAAGCAAGAAGTTTAAGTTTGAAGGAATTCCAACCTTCGCACCAGAACACTTTGCAAGGGTTAGAACTGTAGATACTATGAAGAGAAAACAGTTTATAAAGGGTGTAACACAGATAGCTCAAGAGGGAGCAATTCAAGTATTTAAAGAGCTTCACATAGGAACAGAACAAATTATAGTAGGAGTTGTAGGAGTTCTTCAATTTGAAGTTTTAGAATTTAGATTAAAAAATGAATATAATGTAGATATAAAAATGGATATGCTTCCATATAGAAATATTAGATGGATTGAAGCTTTAGAAGGTAAAGTTGATGATTTAAGTTTAACAAGTGATTCTAAAGTTGTTAAGGATATTAAAGATAGAGACTTACTTATATTCCAAAATGATTGGGGTATTAGTTGGGCACTAGATCACAATAAGGGCTTAGTTTTATCTAATATTAGTAAAGGTGAATAATAGAAAAATTCCTCAAGTTTCTTTGAGGAATTTTTTTATTTAACTATTGAATTTATTTTTTACAGTTAGGTATTCTTCTATGTAGTCCATGGCAATAGTTAGAAGAGCTACTGCAATTATTAAATTAATTAAATTTCCTCCCATAACAAAAAATAAACCAATTAAAACTACTAATAGTAAAAAGCTACCAAACCAACGAAGATACATCATATATGTCAATCCTTTCTACATCCAAGTAAAGTAATAAGTTAGATCTTTTGACTATTTTCTCAAAAATATATAGGATTATAAGATCTGAAAGTCAAAGTTAAAATTATTTTGTGTAAAATATTTAATATTATTCTTTTATATTAAAAAATAAGGTTGAAATTCTTTAGATTTAATGTATAATTTAATTGTATGGATACTAAATTTGTTGTATGGGTACAATATTGCATAATCATAAAGGGGGACTTAAAATGAAAGAAAAGGCATCAATAAAAGCATCGAGAAATAGTTTTAGAATTATTGAAATAGTTCAAATAGGACTTATGGCAGCGTTAACATATATAGCAACTGCAGTTATAGCTATACCAGTGGGAGATAATGCAGTTTTACATATAGGTGATGCAGTACTATTTTTATGTGCCATCTTACTAGGAAAAAAACGAGGAGCTGTGGCCGCTGCTATAGGTATGACATTTTTTGATTTGTTTTCTCCATACTATATATGGGCGCCATTTACCTTTATTATAAAAGGAGTTATGGCATATATAGCAGGAGCTATAGCCTATAGAGGTGATTATCAAGGAGATAAAGTTTGGAATAACTTATTTGCATTCATTGTAGCCGGAATAGTTATGATTTTTGGGTATTTTTTTGCTGGAGGTTGCTTAAATCACTTTGTATATGGAATACCAACTATTGGACAAGGATTTATAGTGGCTTTAAAGGATATACCAGCTAATATACTTCAAGTAGCAGGGGGAATTGCTATAGCATTACCACTTTCCATACCGTTAAAAAAATATTTAGCTAAATATTTATAATTGATAGAGCATCACTAAAGTTGGTGCTTTATTTTTTTATATTTTGGGGCAAACTAAATTAAAATAAAAAATTAACCTATTGACAATATATAAATGGAGTACTATTATGTAGATATACCCCCTGAGGGGGGAGGGGAGGTAAATGATGAGTGAAGAAAGAAAAAAAGCTTTGCAATTGTTAAAAACAGCAAGGGGTCAGATAGATGGGATTATCAAAATGATAGAAGAGGGGAGGTATTGTATCGATATTTCTAATCAAATCTTAGCATCACAAGCTTTATTAAAGAAATCAAACTTAGAAATTTTAAAAGGACACTTAAATCATTGTGTTAAGGATGCAGCAATAAATAATAATATGGATGAAAAGATTGTGGAAATAAATAATATATTAGAAAAGATAATTACAAAATAAAGAAGGTGAAAACATGGATAATAAATCATTTAAAATAGAAGGTATGACTTGTTCTGCTTGTGCAAATAGAGTAGAGAGAGCAATTAGTAAGTTAGAGGGGGTTGAAAAAGCAAATGTAAATTTTGCTACAGAAACTTTAACTGTAGATTTTAATAAGGAAAATTTAAATTCTCATAAGATTGAGGAAGCTGTAGTTAAAGCTGGGTATGGCGTAAAGAAAAATGTAAAAACCTACAATTTTAAAGTAGAAGGCATGACTTGTTCTGCCTGTGCTAATAGAGTAGAAAGAGTAACTAAAAAACTAGATGGAGTAGAAAATGCTACGGTAAATTTTGCCACAGAAAAGCTTACTATAAAAGTAAATGAAGATGAGATATCCTATGGTGATATAAAAGCAGCAGTAGATAAAGCTGGGTATAAGTTAATTAAAGAGGAAGTAAAAGATAAGGAAAAACAAGGAGAGGAAAAAAGTGAAGCTAGTAAATTAATTACAAGGTTTATATCTTCCCTAATTTTTACAGTTCCACTACTAATTATAACAATGGGTCACATGGTAGGGATGCATCTTCCATCTATAATAGATCCTATGACAAATCCGTTAAACTTTGCATTAATTCAGTTGATACTAACCTTACCAGTAATGATAGCTGGATATAAGTTTTATAAGGTAGGACTTAAAAATTTAGTTAAACTAAGTCCTAATATGGACTCACTAATATCCATAGGAACTTTGGCTGCTTTTATATACGGTATATTTGCTATATATAAAATAATGCAAGGGGATCATGAGTATGCAATGCATCTATATTTTGAATCTGCTGCAGTAATACTAACCTTAATAACCTTAGGTAAATATTTAGAAGCGGTATCTAAAGGTAAAACCTCTCAAGCTATAAAGGCTTTAATGGGTTTAGCTCCTAAAACAGCAACTATAATTAGAGATAACAAAGAAATTGTAGTACCTGTAGAAGAGGTTATAGTTGGGGATATAGTACTAGTAAAACCAGGTGAAAAGTTACCAGTAGATGGAGAAGTTATAGAAGGAAATACATCTATAGATGAATCAATGCTTACAGGAGAGAGCATACCCGTTGAAAAATCTATGGGAAGTAGTGTAATAGGGGCTAGTATTAATAAAACAGGATTTATTAAGTATAAGGCCACTAGAGTTGGTAGAGATACTGCTCTTGCACAAATAGTTAAGCTAGTAGAAGATGCTCAAGGTTCAAAAGCACCTATTGCTAAACTAGCAGATGTTATATCAGCCTACTTTGTACCTGTAGTTATAGGGCTTGCTGTAATTGCTTCAGTGGGTTGGTTGATTGCTGGTGAAACACCTATATTTTCTCTTACTATATTTATTGCAGTACTGGTTATTGCCTGCCCATGTGCTTTAGGTCTTGCTACTCCAACTGCCATTATGGTGGGAACAGGAAAGGGTGCTGAAAATGGTGTTTTAATTAAAGGTGGAGAACCATTAGAGACTACTTATAAATTAAAAACCATAGTATTTGATAAAACAGGAACTATAACAGAGGGAAAACCTAAGGTTACAGATATTATAACTAATGGTGAATCAGAGGAAGAAATTCTAATTTTAGCAGCTAGTGCAGAGAAGGGATCAGAGCATCCACTTGGTGAAGCCATTGTTAAAGATGCAGAGGAAAAAGGGTTGAGCCTTAAAGTAATCGATAAATTTAATGCTATTCCAGGACATGGTATAGAAGTAGAAATAGATAAAAAATCTATTCTTCTAGGAAACAAAAAACTTATGATGGAAAAAAACATTAATATTTCAAGTTTAGATGAAACTTCTGATAGATTAGCTTCAGAGGGAAAAACACCAATGTATATAGCTATAGATGGAAATGCTGCTGGAATTATAGCTGTAGCAGATACTGTTAAAGCAAGTAGTAAAAATGCTATAGAAAGTCTGCACAAAATGGGCATAAAAGTAGCTATGATAACTGGAGATAATAAGAGAACGGCGGATGCCATTGCAAAACAAGTTGGTATAGATATAGTATTATCAGAGGTTTTACCAGAGGATAAAGCAAATGAAGTGAAAAAGCTTCAAGTTGATGGAAATAGAGTAGGCATGGTTGGTGATGGTATTAATGATGCTCCAGCCCTTGCCCAGGCTGATATAGGAATAGCAATAGGATCTGGAACAGATGTAGCCATTGAATCAGCAGATATAGTTCTTATGAGAAGTGATTTAATGGATGTAATATCAGCCATAAAACTAAGCAAAGCAACTATTAAAAATATAAAGGAAAATTTATTCTGGGCCTTTGGTTATAACGTATTAGGAATACCGGTGGCTATGGGAGTATTACACATTTTTGGTGGCCCATTATTAAATCCTATGATAGCTGCAGGAGCTATGAGTCTAAGTTCAGTATCAGTATTATTAAATGCATTGAGACTTAGAAGATTTAAAGCTTAATATTCCTATTTATATAGGAAACTATATAAATATTAAGCTATATAAATAGGAAACTATATAAATAGTTAACTATTTGTTCTGTTTATCAGGGTTTAAAGGCATTTGATAATTTTAATGATAATATTAAATTATCATACTAATATATATTTTAGGAGGAGAAAGCGATGAAAAAGAAAATATTAATTGAAGGAATGAGCTGTAAAAACTGTGTAGCTCACGTAAAAAATGCTCTAGAAGAGTTAGCTGGAGTTTCAGAAGTAGAAGTTAATTTAGAGGGGAAATATGCTTTAGTAGAAGCTACTGAAAGTAATGATGTTTTAAAAGCTACTATAGAAGAAGAAGGATATGATGTAGTAGGCATAGAATAAAATTACCATAAATTATATAACAGAAAAATAATTAAATGTCTTAAAGGTTACTAGATTTTTATGAAAGTAAACTTTAAGGCATTTTTATTACCTATGGTTTTAAGAAGGTATATTTAAGAATAATCTATTATGTATATAAAATAATAATAATGTGATAATTATTCACATATAATTAAAATAACAGAAATATATAAGTTAATAGGAACTATTGATTAAATATTCTGAATATTATATAATATAACTATTAAAGTTAATGTATTTTATTAAAAAGTTTGGGGGCGTTTAAAATGATTCAAGTATTTTGTAAAGAAAAAGGCTCTGGGAAAACAAAAGCATTAATGAATTTAGCTAATTCAAAGGTAAGTAGCTCAAAAGGAAATCTAGTGTATATCGATGATGACACAAGAGGACTCCTACGTATTCATAAGAACATAAGGTTTATATGTTCTAAAGACTTTAATATTCATAATTACAAAGATTTTTACGGTTTTATATGTGGCATAATATCTAAAGACTATGATGTGGAAAGTATATTTATAGACGGTATTTTGAGTGACATATGTAATGATGCGGATGATTTTGGTTCAATACTAAATAAATTAGAATATTTATCAGAAAAATTTAAAGTTGACTTTTATGCCAACGTTAGTTGTGAAGAAAATAATATACCAGATACTATTAAAAAATATGTTGTTTAGAGAAAATTAGTATTTACTCTTGAAAAATGATAATAATAATAGTAATATGTATTTAAAATAGAATATAGTAAGAGACGATGAAGAAAAGAAGTAATTAAATGAATTTTAAAGAGAGCTGATGAGTGGTGTAAATCAGTAAAGGATTTTAATGAAATACATTTTAGAGTCTTAGGTCGAAGTAGTAGTAGGCTGTTACGGTTTCCTAACGTTATTAAGGAAGAGAATAATTTAAATGTTTTTAAAGATTTTAAATTATAAATTTGGGTGGTACCACGGAAATTTTCGTCCCTAGTATTTTTATACTAGGGACTTTTTTAGTTTCTTAATTATATTTGTTAAAATTGAAATCATAGCCGAAGATTAAAGTAAAAAAACTATAAGATGTTGGAGGAAGTTATGGAAAATTACAATGTATATGACGTTTTAAAGGAACGTGGATTTTTAAAGCAATTAACACATGAAGAAGAAATGAAAGAAATATTTGCAAAGGAAAAGGTAACTTTTTATATAGGATTTGATCCCACAGCAGATAGTCTTCATATAGGACATTTTATTGCTATGATGTTTATGTCTCATATGCAAAAGGCAGGGCATAGACCCATAGCTTTAGTTGGTGGTGGTACTGCAATGATAGGTGATCCATCAGGTAGAACAGATATGAGAAAAATGCTAACTAAAGAGGAAATTGATCACAATATATCTTGTATAAAAGGTCAACTTTCAAGGCTAATAGACTTTAGTGATGATAAAGCAATCCTAGAAAATAATGCAGACTGGCTTTTAGATTTAAATTATGTGGATTTTATAAGAGATATAGGTTCACACTTCTCAGTTAATAGAATGCTTACTGCTGAGTGCTTTAAACAAAGATTAGAAAAAGGATTATCCTTCTTAGAGTTTAACTACATGTTAATGCAAGGATATGATTTCTACGTATTGAATAAAAAGTATGATTGCACAATGGAATTAGGTGGAGATGATCAGTGGTCAAATATCTTAGCTGGAATGGAACTTATCAGAAGAAAAGAAGGTAAATCAGCTTATGGTATGACATGTTCACTACTTACAAATAGTGAAGGAAATAAGATGGGTAAAACAGCCAATGGGGCAGTATGGCTTGATCCTAATAAAACATCACCATTTGAATTCTACCAATACTGGAGAAACATTGATGATGCAGATGTAGAGAAGTGTCTATGCCTACTAACATTTGTTCCAATGGATGAAGTAAGAAGACTTTCAGCTTTAGAAGGAGCAGAAATTAACGAAGCTAAAAAGGTTCTTGCTTATGAGGTTACAAAACTTATCCATGGAGAAGAAGAAGCAGAAGGAGCTAAAAAGGCTGCAGAAGCTCTATTTAGTGGTGGAGTAGACATGAGCAATGTACCTACAGTAGAAATTGCTGAAGATATGAAATCTGCTTTAATTCTTGATATAATAGCACAAACAGGTATTGTTCCATCTAAGAAAGAAGGAAGAAGACTTATAGAGCAAGGTGGACTTACTATAAATGATATAAAAATAGAAGATGCTAATGAAATATTTAATGAAAGCTACCTAGAAAAGGATGGATATGCCTTAATAAAAAGAGGAAAGAAAAAATTCTATAAATTAGTGATAGCTTAGTAAAAAAAATTATGAGTATGCCTAATGGTATACTCATTGTTTTTGTAATATACTTCACTAAAATGAAAATGATACGATTAGTTTAATAGGGGGTGAAGTCTATGTCAAATGTATGGAAAATTAATATGGTACAAAACTATACAACAAGAGATGATTTTAACAAGCTCACCTTTAAAAAAGGAGATTCATTTTCTGCTAGAATTTTAAGGTTAGAGGGAAGTACAACTGATGTTATAATAAAGTTACTTGATGGAAGAGTATTTCCGGCAAGGGTAGATGGAGAAATACTTCAAGAAAATTTAGATGATTATATGTTTAAATTTCAACTAGATGGATTTGAAGGAGGAAAATTCCTTCTTAGAATATTAGAATCAAATGTTATAGATAGCCTTGGGAACAATGGTGACTCAGCTATTAAAGATCCATTAATGGAAGAACTACTTAAGAATTTAGATTTTCCAGTAGGCAAAGAGGATGTGCCTATATTAAAATCTATGCTTAAGAACAATATTCCAATTACAGAAGAAAATCTTTTAGAAATTAAGGGACTTAAGGAATTTATAGATCAAAGCAATAATTCTCCTAAGGAGTTAAATAAATTCATTGATAAATTTATAGAAGCTAAAGGAATACAAAATAATAGTTCTGAAGCTAAACAAATAAAAGAAACTTTAGGTAGAGTTTTAAATGAAATCAAGAATTTAAAGATAGATGATGTATTTGTTATGAAAGCTCTAGATATAAAGCTAAATGAACATAATATCAAAGCTTTTTCAAAGGTTATATCTAATGAATACAGTATTTTACCAGAGATAAAGGAAACTACCAATGTTATTAAAGAGCAGATTATTGGCAATATTAATAAAGATACACAGGGAGAAGCTATTGTTAATAGAAATTCAACTTTCATTGAAGGTGATAAATTAATATATTCTGAAAAAGATAGTTCTCAACCTATGGTATCAATAAAGGAAAGCTTAGAAAATAAAGAAGCTATATTATCTTCAGAAAAGATGGTAAACAAAGAAGGAAAGCATTCTAATGATATTATAAATGAAAGAACAATAGGAATAGTCAATGATGAAGATGATCTACTGGGGAAAATGGCATCTCACGGCAATGACGAAGTAGATAGCACTAATAAACTCTTTAAGCAGCTTAAATCAGATATCATGGTAGATAGAAGTATAACAAGCAATATGGTAAAGGATGAATTAAGAGAAAAAATATCCTTTATAAAAAATGATTTAATGGAATTAATTAAGTTATCCCAGAAAGAAACTAGTACTTTTAATAATGTGATTCAAAACTTAGAAACCAAGTTTCAAGAGTTTAAAATGTTTAATACAATAAATAATAATTATTATTTTCTTAATGTTCCACTGGATATGAAAGATAAGGAATATGATTGTAAGCTGATTATTAAGGATGAAAGAAGTAAAGGAAAAAAGTTAGATACTGAAAATATTAAAATAGCGGCTAGTGTAGCCACTGTAAATATGGAAAAGGTAGATGCTTATTTAACCGTTAATAAAAATTCAGCCACTATTGAAATAGAGAGTGAAGCCACATATGTAAAGATATTAGAAAGATTTAAGGGAAAGTTAATTAACGACTTAATGGATAGTAAGTATATGTTTAATATTTTTATAAAAGAGAAAAAACATGATTTTTCTTTTTCAAATTGCAGAAGTTTCTTTGAAGATGATGATTTCACTACAATTAATACTAGAGTTTAGCTAGGAGTGTGCTTATATGGAAGATAGAAAGAGAAAAAAAGCAGCAGCTTTAAAATATGAATATGGGCAGAATGCTCCAAAGGTTACAGCAGCAGGTATGGGTAATGTAGCTGATAAAATCCTTGAAGAAGCAGAAAAAAGTGATGTACCTATTGTATATAATGATGAACTTGCAGATATGCTTACTAAAGTGGATATAGATAGTGAAATTCCTTATGAGCTTTATGATGTAGTGGCAAAGGTTATAGCCTATGTTATGGAGATAGATAATAAGTACAAATAAATTTAAATAAAAAGATTATGAAATAGATAGTAGGTGGTTAAGTGGCATTATATGCAATTTCAGATCTTCATCTAGCCTCCACAGGAGAAAAGCCTATGGATATATTTGGGGAAAAATGGAGCAATCATGATGAAAAAATAAAAGAAAATTGGATTAGAATTGTGAAAGATGAAGATACAGTATTAGTAGCAGGGGATATTTCATGGTCTATGAATATGGAAAATGGCAAGGCTGATTTAGAATTTATAAATAATCTTCCGGGGAGAAAAATATTTGTTAGGGGAAACCATGACTATTGGTGGACTGGAATTACTAAGCTTAATTCTATGTTTCAGAGGATGGAGTTTATCCAAAATAATTTTTTCGTATATGAGGATTATGCTATATGTGGAAGTCGGGGATGGATTTTAAAGAATAATCCCAAATTTAATTCTCACGATAAAAAAATCTATGATAGAGAACTTATAAGATTAAGATTTTCCATAGATGCAGCAATAAAAAGTGGTTTTAAAAAAATAATATGTATGATTCATTATCCACCTATATTTCCTAATATGCAGGAAAATGAATTTTTAGAAATGTTTAAGGAATATAACGTGGATAAGGTAATCTATGGACATCTTCATGGTGGAGGACTTTTAAATGTTTTTGAAGGAGAAAAAGATGGGGTTGAGTATATTTTAACATCCTGTGATTATATAGATTTTACTCCTATTAAGATTTTAGATTAATAAAAAATTCAATAAAAGTCATATAAAATACCATAAAAAATACCATTATATGATATAATTAAATACGGATTAATAGAATTGGTTAGTAAAGGAATGACATATATGGCAGTTATTGAGTGGAAGAGTTTTTTAATTCCATACGACCAAGCAGTAGAGGAATTAAAAGTAAAGTTTAGAAGTATAAGAAGAGAATTAAGAAAGAAAAATGAATACTCACCTATTGAATTTGTAACGGGTAGGGTTAAAGAGGTTTCCAGTATACTAGAGAAAGCTAATAAATTTGATATACCTTTAGATAGAATCCAGTATGAAATGGAAGATATTGCTGGACTGAGAATCATGTGCCAATTTGTAGATGATATTGATAAAGTAGTAAATATAATACGTGAAAGAAAAGACATGCATATAATTTATGAAAAAGATTATGTTACTAATGTAAAATCTAGTGGTTATAGAAGTTATCATATGATTATAAAGTATCCAGTAAATATGGCATCTGGAATGTGTGAAGTGCTTGCTGAATTTCAAATAAGAACTTTGGCAATGAACTTCTGGGCTACAGTGGAACATTCTTTAAACTATAAATATAAGCATGCTATACCAATAGACATTAAAGGAAAGCTTAAAAGTGCAGCAGATGCAGCCTTTAACTTAGATACAGAAATGTTAGCAATAAAAGATGAAATAAAGGATGCTCAAAAGCTATTTGAGGTAAAATCTTCTTTAGTAAGTAATATAGTGGAAAATATATTAACTATATCTTCCCTAGGGAAAACTGGAGAAGCATCAAGGTTTACAGAAGAGCTTAATAAGTTATTAGAAGTAGGAGATGTATTTGAACTTACAAGCCTATTAGAAGAAACTAAAAAGGTTCTTGAAAGGTACAAATAATTCATTGGTACAAAAGTTTTATATTCCTCATATGATGATATAAGCAATATTTCATGAGGTATAAAATGAGTGAACAATTAATTAAATTTCAATCAACTACTTATGGAGATAAGTATGTAGATGCTAAGGTTGAAACTGGTGATGATAACAGAGGTGTTATCTATGGTAGAGTAATTGATAAAAATAATAAACCAATTAGTGATGCAGTAGTAAAGTTAATCATACTTGAAGATCCAAATGACCCATTAAGTATACTACCTATAACCCATACTTTTACAGATGAATATGGTCAATTTTTATTTGGTCCATTACCACCAAATAAGACCTATCTAATAAAAATATGGCATGATGATATTTATGTTAGGCCAGTTACCATAAAAGATAAAGAAGCAAGACATAGTTGCATAACCATAAGAGAAGGTAAAAATTCTGATAATAGTGAAAGAAAATTACCAATAAATCATAGTGAAAAATAAAACAGAGGAGATTTTCCTCTGTTTTTTAACTTTATGTCCTAACTTATTCATAGAATACTCTTTTTGCTAAAACTTTTTAATGTTCTTTGTAAGAATATTAAAAAACAAAATAGATTTTATAGCATAAGTGAGAATTAATGCATTTATGTTATATAATTATATATAAATTAGTTACATACATATATATATATATATAATATTTTACAATTAGTTAAAAATATGTAAAATATATTGTGAGAGATGAAATAAGGGAGGAAGCATATGAATAGAATATTACGAAACAGAAGTATTATGATTTTATGGATTCAAGAGCTTTATCTAGATTTGGTGATGCTATTGAAAGCTTAGCACTTATGTATTTAGTGTATGAATTAACAGGGTCTGGACTTGCTATGGGAACAGTTATGTTATTTAGTGGAATTCCTAATATAGTTATAGAACCAATTGCAGGAGTAATTGTAGATAGATACAATAAAAAAGCAATAATGTTTATATGTGAATTAGTGAGGGCAGTAGCCTTAATATTGATTCCAGTATTTATGTATTTTAATATAATAAGTTTATGGCATATTTATATTCTAGCAAGTGTAGCATCAATAGCTGAGAGTTTTTATGAGCCATGCTATGGAGTAGCAAGTATTCAAATAACACCTAAAGAGGATTTACCTCTTGTAAATAGTTTAACTACCACCACTAATTCTATAATGAGGTCTATAGGTTATGCTCTAGCAGGGGTTATTATGGTAGCTTTAAACAAAGAAATATTATTTATTATAGATGCAGTAACATTTTTTATATCAGCTATTGCTGCACTAATTATATCCCTTCCTAAGGTTGAGAATAAAAATATTACAAATCCAAAAGAAATATTATTTGATTTAAGGTATGCTGGAAAGTATATAGCTTCAAATAAACACATAACTATAATGCTTATAGTTATATTTATAATAAATTGTGGAATAATTCCTTTAACATCATTTTTACCTATTTTTAGTGATGTTCATTTAAGTCTTGGAGAAGCTTGGTCTGGATATTTTATGACAACATTCTCCATTGGAACTATATTGGGGGCAGTAATATATCCTATGTTAGTGAAGAAAAATTTAAAGTTGAGAAGTGCATACTTATATAGTTTTACTATAATGGGAATTTGGGTATTATTAGTATGTCTATTTAATCATAGGTATATAGCATTAGCCATGTTTTTATTATTGGTTCTATAATAATGATGTGGGCATCTACAGACATCCAAAAGACTTGTGATGTTAGCTACTATGGTAGGGTAGGAGCACTTTCATCAACAGTTATATTAGCATCTTCACCTATAATGTCTTCAATTTGTGGATGGGCTATAGATTCCATTTCAATAGTAAATGTATTTATAATAACAGGAGTAGTATTCCTTCTTTGTGGTTTAGTAATATACAAACTTTTTTCAAATAATGTTAATAGTAATAGCTATGAACAAAATATTAATAACGTAGGTTAAGGTTAAAAACTTTATACTTTATTTTATTAAGAATAAGGAATAGATTAGCAGGAGCAATCTATTCCTTATTTCTGTGATTAATTAGCTACTATATTTACAAGTCTACCTTTAATAACTATAACTTTTCTTACAGTTTTTCCTTCAAGGTTAGATTTTATCGTTTCATCATTTAAAGATGCTTCTTTTATTTCATCCTCAGAAGAAGAAGTTGCAACATTTATTTTTGCTTTAATTTTACCATTAATTTGAATAGCAATTTCTACTTCATCTTTAACTAAAGCAGATGGATTAAATTCTGGCCATTTTTCATTAAATACTGAGTAGCCCATTCCAAGGTTTTCCCATTGTTCTTCACTGAAGTGAGGAGCAAAAGGAGCTAAAAGCTTGATATAATCAACTAATACTTCTTTTAAGAAATCAGTATTTTTAACAGCTTCATTTAGATACTTATTAAGAGCATTGGTAAACTCCATAAGTCTTGCAATGGCAGTGTTGAATTGAAGTTTTTCAGCATCCTCACTAACACCTCTAATTGCAAAGTGTCTCCAATAGTTAAGCTCTTTTTCAGGTGCTTCTATTACATTTTTAGAAGACTTGTTACAGTTAATTTCTGAAATTGATGTTTCAAGAATTCTTTCTATTCTATCTACAAATCTACCAATGGATTTTAATCCATCATCACTCCAAGCTCCGCCATCAGTGTATCCAAATCCAAACATTAGGTACATTCTAAATACGTCAGAGCCATATTCTTTAATGTAGTCATCAGGAGATATTGTATTACCTTTAGATTTACTCATTTTTTGTCCATCTGGTCCTAGGATTAAGCCTTGGTGAGTTAATGATAGGAATGGTTCGTCAAAGTTTAAAAGTCCCATATCTCTAAGAGCCTTAGTGATAAATCTTGCATATAGAAGGTGCATACAAGCATGTTCAGGACCACCTACGTATTTATCTACTGGAAGCATCTTATTTATTATTTTACTATCAAATGCTTTTTCACTATTTTTATTATCTGCATATCTCAAATAATAGAAAGATGAACATACAAAGGTATCTAAAGTATCTTCATCACGGTGTGCAGCACCTCCACACTTAGGACAAGTTACATTTATAAAGTCTTCAGATTTTGCTAGTGGAGATTTTCCATCTGGTGCAAACTCTACATTGTATGGAAGTTCTACAGGTAATTGAGCTTCTGGCACTGGAACAGTTCCACACTTATCACAATGAATCATTGGAATTGGAGCACCCCAATATCTTTGTCTAGATACTAGCCAGTCACGTAGTCTGTAGTTAACTTGTTTTTTACCAAGACCTAACTTTTCAAGCTCTGCAACCACTGCATCCTTAGCTTCTTCTCCTTTAAGACCATCAAATTTTCCACTATTCATCATTGGACCATATTCAGTGAATGGAAGAGCATCTCCACCTTCTATAACTCTCTCTATTGGAAGATTATATTTTTGTGCAAATGTATAGTCACGGTCATCATGAGCTGGAACTGCCATTACTGCACCTGTACCATAAGTATTAAGTACATAGTCTCCAACCCATATTGGAATCTCACGGCCATTTATAGGGTTTATAGCATAGGATCCGGTGAATACTCCTGTTTTTTCTCTAGAGATAGACTGTCTTTCTATATCACTTTGTTTTGCAGATGTTTCTTTATAAGCTTCAATAGCAGCCTTATTTTCTTCTGTAGTAAGCTTTTCAACTAATTCATTTTCAGGAGCAAGAACAACGTAGCTAACTCCAAATAAAGTATCAACTCTTGTGGTAAATGTGTTGAATTCAATGTTGGAATCCTTAACTTTAAAAGTTACTTCTGAACCAGTTGATCTTCCAATCCAGTGTTTTTGCATAGCTTTAGTTTTTTCTGGCCAATCAAGACCATCAAGTTTTTCTAAAAGTTCATCTGCATAGTCTGTGATTTTAAGGAACCATTGAGTTAAGTTTTTCTTTGTTACTTCACTTTCACATCTTTCACAATGACCTTCTACAACTTGCTCATTTGCAAGTACTGTGTTACAGCTAGGGCACCAGTTTACTGGAGCATTTTTTCTGTAAGCAAGACCTTTTTCATATAATTTTAGAAATAACCATTGGGTCCACTTATAATAATCTGGTCTACAAGTAACAACTTCATTTTCCCAGTTGAACATTGCACCCATTGCTTTAAGTTGTTTTTCCATAGTTTCAATATTTTTATCTGTAGAGTCTTTAGGATGTATCCCAGTTTTAATTGCAAAGTTTTCTGCTGGAAGACCAAAAGCATCAAAGCCCATTGGTTGGAATACATTATATCCTTGCATTCTCTTCATTCTAGCCCACGAATCTACTGGTCCGTAGTTAAACCAGTGTCCTGCATGTAATTGGCTTCCTGAAGGGTATGAGAACATTTCAAGAACGTATAATTTTTTATCCATATTGTTTTCATCGAATTTATATAGGTTTGTTTCTTCCCACTTTTCCTGCCATTTTTTATCTGTAGCAGTTCCATATCTAGCCATAGTAATCCTCCTTGTTTGATAAATATCAAATATTATTTTAAATAAAAAAAAGCTTTCATCTCTTATGAAAGAGACGAAAACTATAATTCCGCGGTACCACTCTATTTAGACCATAAAGGTCTCCCTTGATAATATAACGGTTAAATCCGTACTTGCTTTTAACAAGTAAGCTCCCAGGCAAGTTCATATAAGCTTATTACTACATTACACCAAGCTGTAGCTCTCTTTAAATAAGTAATTATATTACTACTCCTCATCACTGCAATAAATAATTTAGTTTTTAAAAATTATACATTAAGAGTGAAGTAAATGTCAAGGGATTTGAATATTATATCCCTAAAATCTGAATTTTTTAGTTCTCACACTATTTATGAATACCGTAAGAACATAGTCAAATATAAAGAAGGCCACATTTCCACCTACAAACATAATTATTAAAGGATATCGTAGTTCAATAGTAGGCATAAATAATTGTTTATATAAAAGAAATGATATAAAGGTTATCACATTAAAATAAACTAGTTTTAATATGATTTCTATAGTTGTATTTCTTTTTTGCTCTATAAAAAATTTTACTATGCCATAGGGACCAAAGATTAGCACATAAAAAAGACAAAGAGTTTTGTCTGGGATTATGAAATAAGCTAATACAGAGGAGCCTATATATACTAATAAAGTAGTTTTCATATCAGCAATAAGTATTCCAAGGGGAATAAGTGCTGAAGCTAAGCCTAATAAAAATAAAGTGTTAAAGGTAATAAAATTAGCGGCATACAAGATAATAAGAGTGAAAGCAATAAGCATACCGCCCTTTGCCATATTCGAAGCCTTATTTTCTTTCATAGTAACCTCCTTTTAACAACAACTAATACAATCTCCACCCATACATTCACAACAAGTATCTAACATCCAAATATTTAAGCAAGTATTGCACATGTCATTAGAACTATTTCTTTGACCATAATAGGTACTTCTATAGTTATTTTGTGTATGATTTAATTGATTAAGCATTTGTCTATATTCAAAGTTATTAGGATCCATTCTACAAGCTGTATTTATTAAATTATTTGCGCTATCGTACCAACCTTTTCTAAGATGTACAACCCCCATTAAAAAGTTCCATTCAGCAGTTTTATTAGTCATAGCATTAAGTTTCGATTCTGCGCCGCCTATATTTCCTCTATTAATATCCATTCTAACAGATTGAAGATTAGGATCATTGTAGCTGTTAGAACCACCACCATAGGTTGAGGAAGGATTTCCATAGCTAGAAGATCCATTACTAGTATTACCTTTTTTACTTAATACGTCATAAGCTTCGTTTATCTCTCTAAGTTTTTCTTCTGCTAAATCTTTTAGCGGGTTATTAACATACTTGTCTGGATGATATTGTTTTACTAGCTCTCTATAAGCTTTTTTGATTTCATCTTGAGAGGCATTTTCTTTAACTCCAAGTACTTCATAAGGATTATTCATGTTTTTTGTCACTCCTTGATTTTATAGTTTCTATTTTATTCATAAGTCCTAATTGTAAAATATTAAATAGTAAGTCTTTATTTTTATTTATAGGAAGTTTATCTAAAGCTTCAGAAGTAGAATTCGCACTCATTATTAGGTTAAATTCTATTCTATTGCCCTCTTTAATAATTAAGTCTTCATAGGGTAGGTTTTCAACATTGAAGGCTTTGTTAATGGCGTTAAATTTATGTTTCTCCATATCTTCCTTTAAATCATCAAAGGCATCTATTATATAAATCCATCTCCCTAGATTATATCCTAAGTTATATAAATCATTAAAAAAGTTTTCATTTTTATAATAGTAAGAGATTATAAAAGCTGTTAAAGAAGCAAAAGGGTCACTGAGTTCATCAATAGATATCACATTCTGAGATTTTTCAAGAGAACTTAATTTATTTATATTTTCTTCTATATTAACTAAAATTGGAGATAAGTCCTCTTTAGATTTATTTATAAATTTTTTTATGTACATAGAAATAAACTTTTTACTTAGAGAATTATCATCATTATAATCATCTAATAATTTGTAGTATACTAGGGACACGTTACAAAAGGCAGCATAATCTAAAGCTCTATTACCTATAACCTTAGGCTTTTTTTTCATAGGATGAGCTATACATTTAGTAACTACATACTTATGTTTACTGTATTCTAAACTATCCAAAAGTATACCTAAAAAAGTTATATCATAATTTAAAGTCATTCTGCATAAATTAGAAAAATTATTTTTTATAGATATACATAACCCACAATAGTAAGCTTTGAACATTTCATAGTCTTTAATTTTTAATTCCATTTTATAGGGTGTTACATAACCAAACATTATACTCCTTTTACTGATCCTTCACCATTTAATATTTCAAAGATTGTTTTAGAGGTGGTATCCTCCATAGTATATCCAAGTAAAGCTACAATTTCTTTTATTTCTTCCTCATCCGTTGATTCTATTTCTAAATAAGGAAAGGGACAAAAGCTCTTATCATTTATATCAATTTCAATAAGAGAATTCTTATATTTATAACTTTCTC
Organism: Clostridium sp. UBA871; assembly: GCF_002295255.1. Taxonomy (NCBI): domain Bacteria; kingdom Bacillati; phylum Bacillota; class Clostridia; order Eubacteriales; family Clostridiaceae; genus Clostridium; species Clostridium sp. UBA871. Next base: position 759,534 of record NZ_DBFV01000003.1, read on the forward strand.
TATGTTTTTTTATTGATGCTACTAGCTCAAGACCAAGGGAGGTGAAGATTTGACTTCCAATGGTGCTATTGTCTATAACAATTTCATTTTCTTCCATAACCTTATACTTTTCTTGGCTTAGAAGTTTTTTTGTAGTCATATAATTTATTATTACATTATTTAAATTATCTTCCACTATTCTAATTCTAGCATAACCTTTTTTACTTAGCAGTCTTCTATCTGGAAAATCATAGAGGTTATTAACTTGATTTTCATCCTTAACTTTTTCACAGCCTAGACTGTTAAGTTTAGATTTTATTTCATCTACATCTATCTTTAAGATTCTAGTTTCCATTTCTTCCAAGGATAGCACCCCTTTTTCTTTAATGATGACATTATACCTTATGTTTAAGATTATAACAAATTTTATTGATATTGTTAAAAAAAAATATATAATTATTCTTATACTGTTAAAAATCTATAGTAGATATACTAGAATAGTAAATATACATAAAGATATGTATACTAAAATTTATGGAGGTAAGTGATGGAGTATATAAATGAAATTAATATAAATGAAGCTATTATTCATATTTTAGATAACAATTCCGATGAGCCAGTTTTAAATGAGTATCCCTTAGAATTAGCAGAAGAGGTGTATACTTTTATTTTTAAACACATTCAAAGATGTTTAAAGGATGAGGAACTTAAATATGCTATTTTTAATAAGGAGAGAAATATTGTAAAGGAAGTATGTCAAGAATATTTGAATGGAGAAAATAATCTAACAAATGTATCTAAGGAGTTAGCTAGTCAGATGTTTATCTTGATGAGATCAAAGGGGAGCATACCTTCCTGTGATTTGCTTACTGTATCCTTTACTACAGAGTATGGAGCATTTATAGGTATATTTAAGATGGATTATATTAAAAATTATATGCACAATGTAGAGTTTGTAGATGGAAAGATTGGAATAGATATAATACCTCAATTTACAGGACTGCCTTCAAGTAGTTCAAGGATACAAAAGTGTGCATTTATCAAGGCTATGGCTAGTGATAATCCTTATGATTTATTAGTAATTGATAAGCAAAGTAAAAGCAATAAAGAAAATAAAGAATATGGAGCTAATTATTTTATAGATAATTATTTAGGCTGTACTATAGTAGAAAATGAAAGAGATAAGACAAAGCAGTTTTTGAAAGTAGCAGAAAAATGGACTCAAAATGCCCTTAGTGAAAATGCAGAAGGACAAGAAACAGTACGTAGAGAAGTTAAGAAGAGGCTCAGAGAAGAAGATTCTATAGACTTGAATAATTTTGCAGAAGAAGTTTTTAAAGAAAATCAGTCTCTAAAAGAGAACTTTAGAACCTTTGCAATTGAAAGTGGAGTAAGTGAAACTGTAGATTTAGATAAGCAGTGGGTAGAAAAGAAATTGAAGAGAGTTAGGCTAAAAATAGATAAAGATATAGATTTATATATATCAGAAGAAGCTTATAATGATATTAATAGATTCGAAATTGAAAGAGTCGGGGATGGTAGTATTAATATGATAATAAAACATATTATCAATTATACTGAAAAGTAGATAAAATAAAAAAACATGGAATAAAAGTTCCATGTTTTTTTTATCTTATTTCATTGAGTCTATTGAACCTAAAACCGTTGTAATTTTATCTTCTACCAATTGTTGAAGATTAGTTCTTGCTACTCCAAGATATTTTCTTGGGTCAAACTCACTTGGTTTATCTGCAAATACTTTTCTACAAGAACCTGTAACACAAAGTCTTAGGTCTGTATCCATGTTAATTTTGCAAACAGCCATAGATGAAGCTTTTCTTAGCATTTCTACAGGTACTCCCTTAGCACCTTTTATGTCTCCACCATTTTCATTACACATTTCAACATATTTTGGATCTACAGCAGAAGCACCGTGAAGAACTATTGGATATTTTTCAAAACCAACTTCTTCTAATTTTCTTGTTATTGTTTCAAGTCTTTCAAAGTCAAGTTTAGCTTCGCCTTTAAATTTGTATGCACCGTGGCTTGTTCCAATAGCTATTGCTAATGAATCAACACCAGTTCTCTTAACAAAGTCAACTGCTTGGTCTGGATCAGTGTAAGTAGCATCTTTAGCAGATACATTTACATCATCTTCAACTCCAGCAAGTTTACCTAGTTCAGCCTCTACCACAACTCCATGAGCATGAGCATATTCTACAACTTCTTTTGTAAGTCTTACGTTTTCTTCATAATCATAGTGAGAACCATCAAACATAACAGAGGTAAATCCATTGTCTATACACTCTTTACAAAGTTCAAAAGAATCGCCGTGGTCTAGGTGAAGAGCTACATCAACTCCACTTTCCTCAACAGCAGCAAGTACCATATGTCTTAAATAAGCTGGTCTCATATATTTTATAGCTCCACTAGAGCATTGAAGTATTACAGCAGAGTTTTGAGCTTTAGCTCCATCTACAATTCCCTGAATTATCTCCATATTGTTAATATTAAAAGCTCCTATAGCATATTTGCCTTCAAAAGCCTTTTTAAACATTTCTTTAGTAGTTACTAATGCCATAACATTATTCCACCCTTCTATTTATAAGATTAAGTCTATAATTTTATTATAGTTCAATCTTTAGTTAAATGCTATATAGAAAACCATATTTTGAAATCGTAACCAAAAACTTATCAAAAAATGTTTCCTATTGATATAGATTCTAATTCTTTTACTTGGTTAATTAAAGTTTTTACCACGTGAATAGATGAAAGAGCTTCATCTTTATTTTTGCATTTAGAATATTGACTAAGCTTTATAACTTCACTATAAATGTTATCAAAGTCTGTATGATTTAAAAATAAAGTTAAGTTTGCCACGTGTCCTTCATAGATGTTTAACAATTCAAAAGACAACATATAGCTTTCATCCCAATTATCATTTACTATGTTTTCTTCTATTTCTGATGAAACATCTAGAAGCTTATCACAAGTTAATACTATATATTTGCTGGCAAAAAAAAGAATGAATATCATTAGAAAGAAGATGATGCATGTTGCTATCATGTTTTTCATTGTATAGGAACTCCTCCTTAACTCTCTTTTTCATTAGCACTAGCATTAGTAGTTTGATTTTTAAGTTGAAAGTAGAACTTTTGGTTATTTGAATAAACTATTGCAATGAGCACATCTTTATAGCTTTTAATATTATTTTTAGCTAGTTTTTCTTCTAACCAATAATTATCTTTTTTAATAGACTTAAGATTGGCCTTGTTTATAACACCATCTAATATTACGGGAATGGGAAGAGGCTCATCTTCTATTTTTATATTAAAATCTTCCCTTGTAGGTGGTTCATAGTCTTTGTAAGGAACAATAGATAGAGAACCATCAGTTTCTAAAATTGCATAATGTATTTCTTGTAAATTAAAATAACCATTTTGTCTAAGCTCACCTAAAAGGTCATCAAGATTATATCTAACTTGCTTTAATTCCTTCACATTTACTAGTCCGTCTTTTATAAGTATACTAGGTTGACCGTTTAGAATAGAGCGAATGTGTTCACTTTTAAGTTCTAAAAAGGAAGTCATTACTTGAAGAAAAACTAAAGTAGTTATAGGAACTATAGCATATATTAGCGGAATTCGGTTATCACCCATAGGGAGAGTTGCAAGTTCAGAAATCATTAGTGCAACTACAAAATCTACAGGTTCTAACTGTCCAAGCTGTCTTTTACCCATAACTCGCATAATGAAAATTAAATAAACATATAGTATAACTGTTCTAATTATAAGTATAAACATAAATATCACCTATATTTCTAATATAATGCTAAATATAGTATGCACAGAATATAATAAATTATTTGTGGTTTGTTGGTTTCATATTTACAATTATGTAATATAATAAGTAATACAAATATATAATATAATTTAAGTTTAAATTTTATTAGGATTATGATTTTATTAGTTAATTAAGGGATTAGGAAATAATATATGATAACTAAATAATTATAATAGAGGTGAGGGTATGGATAAAATCAAGATAAGAATAGAAGGAAGAATCATAGAAGTTCATAGAGGAATAACGTGTTATAATTTGATAAAAAGATATGGCCATGACAATAAAGTACCTATAGTTTTGGTTAAAGTGGACGGTAAACTTAGGGAGTTATCAACTGTTCTTGAGAAGGATTGTGATATAGAGTTTGTTGATATTACAGATAAACAAGGAATTATGTGCTATATAAGAAGTTTACAATTTGTTTTAATAAAAGCTACCAAGGATTTATTTCCAGATAGTAAAATAACCATAGAACATTCTTTAAGTAAAGGATTATTTGGTGAAATATATAAAGACATACATCTAAGCATAGATGATGTATATGCCATAAAAAAGAGAATGCTTGAGATAGTAGATACTAACATGGAAATTGAAAAGAAAAATTATAGTAAGGAAGATGCTATAGATTTATTTAGAGAAGCTGGCATGGATGATAAGGTTAGTGTTTTTAAAAATGTAAATGAGAGCAGTATAATAATTTATAAGTTGGGTGAAGAAATTGGTTATTTTTATGGACCAATGATACCTAATACAGATATACTAAAATGTTTTGATTTAATTTACTATGATCCAGGGTTTATTCTAAGATTTCCAACTCAAGAAGAGCCAACCCAAATTCCACGATTTGAAAAACATAGGAAGTTAGCAAAGATATTCTATGAAGCTGAGAAATGGGGAGATATACTAAATATAGCCCATGTAGGTGCTTTAAATGATGAGATAGAACATGGTGATATTGTGACTTTAGTACGAGTTGCAGAAGCTTTGCACGAAAAGAAAATAGCTAATATTGCTGATAAAATAAAGAAAAATCGTGATATAAAGTTAATATTAATAGCTGGGCCATCATCTTCAGGAAAAACCACATTTTGTAAGAGGTTGGGAATTCAAATGAGAGTTAATGGATTAATTCCAGTACCAATATCATTAGATGACTATTTTATAGATAGAGAGCTTACTCCAAAGGATGAATTTGGAGAATATGATTTTGAAAGTATAACTGCATTGGATTTAGAGTTATTTAATGAACAACTAAAAATGCTTTTAAATGGAGAAGAAGTTGAGCTTCCAACCTTTAATTTTATAACAGGTAAAAGAGAGTGGTTAGGAAATAAAGTGAAGCTTCCAGATAGGGGAGTAATAGTAATTGAGGGAATACATGGCTTAAATGAAGTCCTAACAGCTTCAATTCCTCATAATCATAAATTTAAAGTATATATTAGTCCATTAACTCAAATAAATATGGATGCTCACAATAGAATAGCAACAACGGATGTAAGGATGATTAGAAGAATAGTTAGAGATTATTTGTCAAGAGGATATGATGTAGAATATACACTGAAAATGTGGTCTTCTATAAGACGAGGAGAAGATAAGAATATATTTCCGTATCAAGAAGATGCAGATGTAATGTTTAATTCAGCACTTATATATGAGTTAGCAGTTTTAAAGAAATATGCATTAGAAGAGCTATATAAAGTGAAACCAGAAAGTTCAGTCTACAATGAAGCAAGAAGACTTATAGAATTTTTACATTTTTTTAAAGAAGTAGATAAGGATGTTGTTCCAACAAATTCTTTAATTACAGAATTTATAGGGGGAAGTTGTTTTTATCAATATTAAATTTAAAATGAATATTAATTAAATAGAGCTAGGTAATAATGGTATACAAAAAAACACTATTACCGAGCTCTATTTATATCGAAAAAATATATATATTGTCAATAAGTTTTATGGTATAAATATTATAGATATATTTTTACATAATTCTTATTTAAAAGTTACATATTTTTAATCTTTAACTAATGGTATTATATAAAATGGATATACTAAGTAATAACTATTAATTCAGGAGTCAATGAAATAATAAATTTTAGTATATTCTATAGTGGTATTTTATAGGAGGAAATTATGAAAAGTTATAGCGTGTTTGACATTCTTGGTCCTATAATGATTGGACCTTCAAGCTCACATACAGCAGGAGCTGCAAGACTTGCAAAATTAGCTGCAAAGATTGCAGAAGATGATGTTAGGGAAGTTAAATTTTTACTTCATGGCTCCTTTGGAAAAACTTATAAAGGACATGGTACAGATAGGGCACTAGTAGCTGGAATTTTAGGAATGGATCCCTGGGATTATAGATTAAAAGAGTCTTTTACTATAGCAGAAGAAAGAGGAGTAAAATTTACCTTTGAAGAAACGGATCTAGGTGATGTACATCCTAATACAGTTAAATTTGTAATGAAGGATTCCAAAGGAATAGAAACCACTGTTACAGGTTCATCCATAGGCGGAGGAAATATTGTTATATTCGAATTAGATGGACAAAGCATCCATTTTACAGGAGAATATCCAACTATTATAATTACTCATCTCGATGTACCAGGAATGATATATAATGTTAGCAATCTTTTATTTAATGAAAATATAAATATAGCTTCAATGAATGTATATAGAAAAGCTAAGGGATTAGAAGCTTCAACGGTGGTTGAAACTGATGGGATAGTGAATCATCAAGTGGTAGATAAAATAAGAAAGATAGAAAATGTGAAAAATGTAGAGGAAATATTACCACCAATGAAAGGAGAGTAGCTTTAATGTTTTTATCAAAGGCAACAGAAATAATTGAATTATGTAATAAAGAGAACATAACCATTGCAGAATATACTATAAGAGAGGAACTGGAATCTTCAGAAACTTCTAGGGAAAAATTAATTGAAATGATGAGAGAAAATCTAAAAGTTATGAAGTCTGCAACTCAAGAAGCTATGGATAAAGAGATTATATCTATAAGCGGTCTTATAGGTGGTGATGCAACTAAGATTAGAAAGTACTTCCAAGAAAAAGAAACCTTATGTGGTGATTTTATAGTCAAAGCTATGGCAAGAGCATTATCTTGTTCTGAGGTTAATGCAGCCATGGGAAGAATAGTAGCAGCACCTACTGCAGGGAGCTGTGGTATTATACCTGCAGCTATTATTACAGCAGGGGAGAAATTAAATAAAACTGATGATGAAATGATAACTGCTTTATTTACAGCTTCGGGGGTTGGGATTTTAATTGCTAAAAATGCAACTCTAGCAGGTGCTGAAGGTGGATGTCAAGCAGAATGTGGTAGTGCAGCTGCTATGGCTGCAGCTGCCATTGTAGAAATGATGGGAGGAACTCCTAAAATGGCATTTGATGCAGGGGCTATGGTAATAAAAAATGTGGAAGGCTTAGTTTGTGATCCAATAGCGGGATTAGTTGAGATACCATGCGCTAAAAGAAATGTAGCAGGAGCGGTAAGTGCCCTTACCATGGCAGACGTGGCAATGGCAGGTGTTGAGAGTAAGATTCCTTTTGATGATACAGTCATATCTATGTACAAAATAGGAAGAGCCTTGCCTAGTGAATTAAGAGAAACTGCCTTAGGTGGTCTTGCAGTAACTCCATGTGGTCAAAAGTTAAAAGAAAAAGTATTTTCTAATAAATAAAAAACTAAAATAAAGTATTTCATTACAGTTACACCTTTAGTAAAAAATATAGGTGTAACTGTTTCTTTATGAAATGAATAGAGTAAATATATATCTATGTTATATTGTGGAGGAAAATATGAAAGACTTTAAGAAAAAAGATTTTATTGGAAAAGAAGAAGTAGTAACATTAACCATAGTATTAATCTCTATTGTACTGCTTTTTATAAATATAAATTCTAACATAATTAATGTTATAATGTATTCATTAGTAATGATCCCTTTAGCCATTTTATTAGGAAGAGGAACTTCAAAAATATCAGATTATATAGGTGAAAAAAGAGGCGGCCTTATTTCAGCTACAGCAGGTAATGTGCCAGAACTTATGATGGGACTTTGGTCTATAAAGTATGGTATGATTTCCATGGCAAAGGCAGGGCTCTTAGGTGCTGTTATTACAAATATGCTACTGGGGTTAGGAATTGCAGTGTTTTGTGGTGGTATAAAATATAGGGAACAAAAATTTAATAAAATAATTGCACGTACAAATTTAAATATGTTATTTTTAGTTATGTTTACTATAATAATTGTATCCGCTTTAAATAGATACTCTATTGTTGATAATGGTAGTTTTCAAAAAATAAGTTTAATCATAGGTGTTGTATTGATATGCGTATATATATTAGGGCTAATATTTTCCTTATATACCCATAGTAATTTATTTATATTAGATGAAAAAAAAATGTTACCTAAGAATGGTGATAAGAACGACACTAGAAAAGTATTTGGGTTAATTATTATTGTAACTATACTTTTATATTTTATAAGTGAAAGATTAGTTGGTGGTGTAAATGCCATTGTTGAAGAATATAAAGTTTCACAAGAATTTTTAGGAATAATATTGATTCCACTTTTAGGCTCCTTTGGTGAAAATGCATCAAGCATAGTATGTGCTTTAGAAAATAAAATAGATGCTAGTCTAGAAACTGCCATAGGTTCTAGTATACAAATTACTATGTTTGTGATTCCTATATTAGTTATTTGCTCTTCCTTTATGGGGTTCCAAGTAAACCTACTGTTTTCAACTTTTCAAATAGTAACCATGTCTATAGCTATGGGAATGTCTTATTTTGTGTTTCAAGATGGTAAGACCTATTGGTTTGAAGGGGCGTTACTTATAGCAGTATATTTAGTGGTTACTCTTTCATACTATTATGTGGTTTAGAATATATTCATGAGTAATATTAAAAGCGACTATNNATAGTCGCTTTTAATATTACTATTTTATTTTTTCTTAATTTGAAAATGACTAACCATAAGGTATGAAAGCAATGTCATAAATACCATTGGAATGATTGATGGGATGGGTCTTACCGTAGAAAAAATCTCAAGTACAGCTAGTAAACTACCAGCTATAGTTATAGGTATGCCAGTAAAAACATTATTAAAATCTGTACAATTATATCTAGCTAAACGAAAAGCTCCTGCCACAGGGAATAATACTAATAAAATTTTACCTAAAAGTCCAAAATTACTAAATCCATATAGGGAAAAGGCTAAAATTGATGGAGCTACGCCAAAGGAAACTAAGTCCGCTAGAGAATCAAGTTCTTTTCCCAGTTCACTATGAGTGTTTAAAAAACGTGCTACAGTACCATCGTATCTATCAAGGATTCCTCCTAATAAGATTAAAATTCCAGCTGTAGTAAAATCATTATTTATAGTAAATTGTATTGATAAAACTCCACAAATTAAGTTACCCAAAGTCATAGAATTTGGGATAATAGATTTATTCACACTATCACCTCTATTTTATTATATACATTTTGGTTACCATTGTAAAATATATATGCAGTGAAAGTAAAAATTAATTGTTAAATATAAAAAAGCATGAATAAATTTTAAAATTTGAAAAAAGGTTTTTAAAATGGTAATATGATATAGATTAAGGTAAATAAAGTATTATATATAATTATAAATAATATTCATGGGCATAATTAAGTTATATTGTTTATAAATAATATAGGAGGAAATTATGAAAAGAGTTAAATTTATTTATAATCCTTACTCGGGAGAAAATTCAATAATAAACAACATAGATAAGGTAATCAAAATTCATCAACAGTATGGATATACTATAGAACCTTTTAGAATTAGTCATGATTCTGATATTAGAGATGCGCTCATTGAAATAGATGAAAGCTATAAGTATATACTAATAGCAGGTGGAGATGGGACTATTGATTCAGTAATAAATAAGATGAAGCAAAATAACGTAGATATTCCTGTAGGCTTTTTACCAGTAGGTACAGCTAATGATTTTGCTAAATACTTAGGAGTGCCTAATGATATATCTGCTTCTTGTAAGCAAATTTTAGATGGGAAGGTCAAGCGTTTTGATCTTGGTAGAATAAATGATAAATACTTTGTAAATGTAGCTAGTGCAGGACTGTTTACAGATATATCTCAAAAAACTGATAATAGTCTTAAAAACACAATGGGAAAGCTGGCTTATTATGTAAAAGCTGCAGAAGAGGTTAAAAATCTAAAAAAAATAGATGTTAAGATTACTTCTCCAGTAGTAAATTTTGAAGGTAAAATATATACTATACTAGTATTTAATGGTCAAACAGCAGGAAATATTAAATTTGCAGATTACTCAGAAGCAGATGATGGATTATTAGATGTGGTTGTTATAAAAAAGGAAATTTTGAAAAATGCTTTTAATAATTTAATTATTATGATGAAAAAGGGTCAAGTTGCTGATATGGATGGAATACTTTATTTCAAATGTAAAGAGCTAACCATAGATTGTGATGAGAATATAGCTACAGATATTGATGGAGAAAAAGGCCCTGATTTTCCACTTAAAATCACCTGCGAACGTAGGTCTATTAAAATAATAGGATGCAAAGAGGAGTAATGTTTTCATAAAACATATAAAAAAGTAATATATATAAATATAATTATTATTTTGGAGTGTGGATATTGAATATTTATATATATTTGTTTTTAATTTTAGCCATGATATTTTTGAGTTATGAGTCTATAACCTCAAGCATAAGGTATTGCCCTGTTAAAATAAAAGAAGTACTTACCATATCTTTTATCCTAATTATATTAAGAATAGTTAGCTTACTAGTGCTTCTTCTAGCAGATAACATGAAAAGTGTATACTTAATGAAGAATTTAGTGTTTTTAAACATTATATATATTCCTATAATTATATATATTTGTTTATATGTTTTTTATAGAAATACAAGGATGGATATAAAATGGTTTTATGGAATTTTTATTATGGGCATAGTTATTTATTTGATATGTATGTTTAAAGTTCCTATGGAGTATTATATATCATTATCCTATGGATATAATGTTATTCTAAGTAATCTGTTACCATATAAAATATTATTGTGTATTAATGGATTATCGTTTTTTATGGGGATAAAAAGCTTTAGGTATAAGCATAGTGTAAAGTGGGGGGCAGCATTAATTGGTATAGCTTCTCTAGTATTTGTAGGAACCACTGCAGTAACATTACAAAGCAGTGAGAATATAGGTTATTTGTTGTTAGGTGATTTATCATGGATGATAGTACTTTATGGAAGCATTAGAACTTTTAAACAGAGAATAGTAAAAGGCATAAGATAGATATAAAATAAAAGGCTATTTGAGATTTATGTTTAATTAAAATCTTAAATAGCCTTTATCAGTTAGATGAATGATAATAAGTTATTTTCTATAAGAAGTTTTCTTAGCTCTTTTATTTGGGGTAGTATTTTTAGATGATTTTTTTAAATTAGTGTTCTTTACATTACTTTTTTCCTTATTATTAGGAGTTTGAGAAGACTTTCTTTTTATAATAGGATTAGTTGGAATTAGACAATTCTTACCGTTACCTATTAAATCTTCTCTATGACAACTAGTTAAAGCTGATTTAACTAGATTGTGATTTTCAGGGTTCCCAAATTGTAAAAGAGCTCTTTGCATATTTTTTTCCTTTTGACTTTTGGTTACATAAACTTTTTTATTAGTAAATGGATTTATACCAGTATAATATATGGTAGTTGATAAACTACCTGGTGTAGGATAAAAGTCTTGAACTTGTTCTGGCATATGTCCCATGGATTTTATATATTGTCCTAGCTCTATGGCAGCATTTAAATCACTACCAGGATGACTAGACATAAGATAGGGTACCACAAACTGTTTCTTTCCTAATTTTTTATTAATGGCATGATATTTTGTTATAAACCTTTCGTAAACATCTTTAGAAGGTTTACCCATTTCACAAAGTACCTTATCACTTATATGTTCAGGAGCTACTTTTAGCTGACCACTTATATGGTGTTCACATAGTTCATTAAAAAATTTTGGATTTTTATCGTATATTAGATAATCATATCTGATACCAGAACGAATAAAAACTTTTTTTACATTAGGTAAGGTTCTAACTTTTTTTAGAAGACTTAAATATTCAGTATGATCTACTATTAAGTTTTTACAAGGTGTAGGAAACATACACTGCCTATCCTTACAAACTCCATGTTCAATTTGTTTTTTACAAGCCCTCTGTCTAAAATTAGCTGTTGGACCACCAATATCATGTATATATCCTTTAAAATCTTTATCTTCAGTTAAAAGTTTAGCTTCCGATACTATAGAATCTTGACTCCTATTTTGAATAACTCTACCTTGATGGTAAGTTAGAGCACAAAAGGAACAACTTCCATAACAACCTCTATGACTAGTTATAGAAAACTTAACTTCTTTAAGAGCAGGTATACCACCAGCTTCTTCATAAATAGGATGATAAGTTCTAGTATAAGGTAAATTATAAACCCTATCCATTTCCCTAGTACTTAAAGGTTTTTGAGGTGGATTCTGAACTACAAATCTATCACCATAAGGCTCTACTAAGGGCTTACCCCATACGGAGTCTTGTTCTCTAGAAGAAAGAAAATAGCTGTTAGCATAAGCTTTTTTATCAGAAGTAATTTCGTCAAATGAAGGCAACAATATATAGTCTTTAATGTCATCTAATTTATTGGTCACGTAAGAAGTTCCTCTAACTGAAGTAATATGATTAATTGGTTTTCCATATCTTAATAAATTGGCAATTTCAACTATAGGTTTTTCACCCATACCATATATTAAAAGATCGGCCTTGGAATCAAGAATTATACTTTTTCTAATTTTATCATCCCAATAGTCATAGTGGGCAAATCTTCTAAGACTAGCTTCTATACCACCAATAATTATAGGTGTATTTTTATATGCTTCTCTAGCTCTGTTTGAATACACTATAACAGCTCTATTTGGTCTATAACGACCCTTACCACCAGGAGAATAAAGATCATCATGTCTTTTCTTTTTAGCAACAGTATAGTGGTTTACCATAGAATCTATATTTCCGGAGTTTATAAGAAATCCATATTTAGGTTCACCAAGTTTTTTAAAGTCTTCACAAGAGTCCCAACTAGGTTGAGCTATAATTCCCACAGAAAAACCTTCGCTTTCTAAAAGCCTTCCAATTATCGCAGTTCCAAAGGATGGATGATCTATATATGCATCTCCAGTTATTATTATAAAATCAAGTTGAGAAATATGATTTTTTTTCATATCTTCTCTAGAAATAGGTAAAAATTGTGTATTACTTTTCATAGGTTTTCTTATATAAACTTACTTCGAGTAATTAAATTCTTAAAGAGAATACTAATGACAATAATAATTTCAATAATATCAGCAAGTTTATAATAAGATACCTCCTTTCTCGCACTAATTTGTACATTAAACTATATTATCATAATAAGAGACAAATATGAATAGGACTATCATAGGAAAATTTTATATAAAAGTTAGATTGACTTAGAATAAGATAGTAAATTGAATAAAAATAGAGAAAAGTCATGATATTAAATAAATATGAAGAAATTCAACCAAATTTGAATAATATAGTTACAAAATTAAAGATGTAGACTATAATAAGTAATATAAATATATTTAATTAGGTGGTGAGAAATTAATGGACGGTGGGCCTTTGTTGTGTAAGGACTGTGATGACATTTATAAATCGAATAGAAATAGAGGAGTACTGTTTATTAAGTTATAGACACTTATATACATATTCCTCTATTGAAGGAGGAATAACATGGATAGACTATCAGAATTTTATCTAAGTAGTATTTTAAACAGATGGGTTTATGATGAATTAAATTATTGTATAGGAAAGTTAGAAGATATTTATGTAACTACAGATTATGGATATCCAAGGGCTATTGGATACAAGATTAAAAATGGAAGAGAAATTGAAAACTTTGAATTTAGAAATATTGATGTGTATAAAGAAAATGGTAAATTCATTATAAAGGTTGTACAAGTTAAAGATATAATTCCAAGGAAATATTCATATCTTTTATCTCAACATTTATTAGATAAAGATATAGTAGATGTAAATGGTAAAAAAATAGTTAGAGTTGTTGATTTGAAAATGGTTAAAAGAAATGGCTATTTAACTGTGATTGGAGTAGAGTCGGGTACTTTAGCAATTGCTAGAAAAATGAAAATTGAGAATCCAATAAAGCATGTATATGCTCTATTTAATAAAGAGCCAAAAGAAAATTTAATAAGTTGGGAGAGCGTTCAATCTTTAGAGATGGTAGATTCTTCTTTAAAGCTAACAACTCCATACAATAAGTTAAGTAAGTTACATCCAGCAGATATTGCTAAAATTCTTGAAGATTTATCATTAGAAGACAGAGTTAAAGTAATAGATGGACTAGATATAGATTTAGCTTCAGATACCTTAGAAGAAGTTGACCATGATATGGTAAAGGATATTTTAAAAAATTTGAGTGAAGATAAGGCAAGGGAAATATTGGATATTATGCCCAATGATGAAATTGCTAATATGCTAGATGATATGGACGAAGAAACTACCAATCGTGTATTAGTGAATTTAGATGATGATGATGAAACTGAAATTAGAGATCTTATGAAATATGAGGATGAAGTAGTTGGTAATATAATGAATACTGATTTTATATCCTTTAATATAGATATAACTGTAAAAGAAACCATTAATATACTAAAAGAGCTTAGACCAGATGAAGAAATAGCTCATTATATATATATTGTTGACAAAGAAGAAAGGCTACAAGGAGCTGTTCCTCTAATTGATTTAGTGATATCTGATTCAGATGCTAAACTAAAGTCAATGATGAATACACAACCATTTAAAGTGGTGGACACAGATGAAATCGATGTTGCTATAGCTATAGCTGTAAAGTATGATTTATACTCTGTACCCGTTGTGGATGAAGAAGATAGGCTATGCGGGATTGCGGTTATGGGAGATATTATAGATGAAATTTTATCTCCAAGCTGGAAGCGAAGAATAAAAAGAATGTCATAGTACAATATAATATATCTTAAATAATTTTAATAGGCACTTGGATTAAGGATTTAATCTAAGTGCCTATTTTTGAAAATTTATAACTACATATTATAATGACTTACTTAGACTCATATATTTTATATATGGAGGTGAATGGTTTGAAAAAAAAGTTTATGGGAATAACTTTTCTATTACTAACAATATTGTTTATTGTTTGTTCTTTCATATTAATAAAGGTACAAATTATTATTAGAAATCATGAAAATTTTATATGTAAAGGAATTAGTATTAACAAAATAGATGTTTCATTATTAAGTAAAGAAGAAGCTATTTTTAAAGTAGATAAAGATATAACAGATATAAATTTAAATAGAAATGTAAAAGTTCAAATTGATGAAAAGAGTTATGAAATATCTTTTAGTGAACTAGGTGTTAGTGAGAATATAGAAGAGATTGTTGATATGGCATTACTTTGGGGAAAGGAAGGCAGTTTTATAGGTAAATATAAAAATATTAAGAAAGGTATAGACAGGGAGTTTTATACGGAAACAAGTCTAAAGGCTGATAGTTTTAACAAGTTTTTAAAGGTTATAGAAAAAGAACAAAATAAGTCACCGGTAAATGCAACAGTAGATCATGAATGGAGTGGATTTCTTATAACGCCTCACGAAATAGGTAGAAAGATAAATGAAGAAGCATTAAATAAAAGTATTATAGAAGCTATAAATAATAGTGTAGATGATGGTGATATTATCATAAATGCGGATTTTAATAAGGTGTTTCCTAAGATTATGGAAGATGACTTAAAAAGTATAAATACTAAGATAGCATCCTATACAACTAGTTTTATAAATTCTAGTTTTGGAAGGTGTAGGAATATTGAAATGGCAGCTAAGTATATAGATAATACTATAATTATGCCAGGAGATGAATTTAGTTTCAATAAGGTTGTAGGTGCAACCACCCCAGGAAAAGGTTTTGAATATGCAAAGGTAATTAAAAACGGAGCCTTTATAGATGAAATTGGAGGAGGGGTATGTCAAGTTTCTTCAACTTTATATAATGCCGTACTAAAAAGTAATTTATATATAACGGAAAGGAAAAATCATAGTAAGATAATATCATATGTGCCCATGGGACAGGATGCCATGATAGCTTATGGAGCTTCAGATTTTAAGTTTAAAAATAATTATAGCTATCCTATTTTACTTGAAGTTATTGTCAAAGACAAAGAAATAACTTTTAATATATTTTCTAATGAAGAAGAACGTGACCCCCATTATGAAATAAGAAGTGAAATTGCAAAGGAAATAAAGCCTAAAAAAGAAATTATTTATGATTATAGCTTAGAAGAGGGCAAAATAGTGATAGAAAAAAATGGTGTAAATGGATATATAGTAAATACCTATAGAATTAGATATGAAAATGGTGAAATAGTAGAAAAGATTTTAGTTGGTGAAAGTATATATGCTAGTAAAAATACTGTTGTTAGAATAGGAAAAGATTAAAATTATTACCCAGATATAGGCATAGAATGTCTATATCTGGGTAAAATTTTTAAAAAATTCAAAAAATTAAAAGGTTTTTTTGGTGATGTTACCGAAATAGTAAGAATAAAATAAGGGACAAAATTGGGAGGATTAAAATGAAAAACAATGTAGAACTTATTGAAAATATTGTTACTAATATAGAAAAAGTTATAGTTGGAAAACAAAAGGAGATTTATGATATCATGAAAGGTATGATTTCAGGAGGTCATATTTTAATAGAAGATGTACCAGGAGTTGGAAAGACAACTTTGATAAAAGCCATAAAAGAAAGTTTGAGCTTAACATATAGTAGAATTCAATTTACACCTGACTTACTTCCATCAGATATTACTGGTATCTCAATTTACAATGCTGGTACAGGGAAGTTTACTTTTAATAAGGGACCTATATTTTCAAATATAGTGTTAGCAGATGAGATTAATAGAACATCACCAAAAACACAGTCTGCACTATTAGAAGTCATGGAAGAAATGCAAGTTTCAGAAGGAGGCATAACCTATGAGGTAGAGAAGCCATTTTTTATAATGGCTACAGAAAATCCTATCGAATATGAGGGAACTTTTTCTTTACCTGAGGCTCAACTGGATAGATTTATGATAAAAGTACATCTTGGTTATCCAAGCAAAATGGATGAAGCTTATATTTTAAATTTGTATAGACAAGAAAATCCATTAGATAAATTAATGCCAGTGGCTTCAAAAGAAGATATAATAAATATTCAAAAACAGGTTAAGGAGATAAAGGTTAATGATGAGATTAACAAGTATATAGTAAATATTATTGATGCCACAAGAAACCATAAAGAGATAGTATTAGGTGGAAGTACAAGAGCTTCATTAGCATTACTTAGGGTTGCACAGGCTACAGCCTTAATAAAGAATAGAAATTATGTAATACCAGAAGATGTTAAAGAAAATGTTAAGTTAGTTCTTTCTCATAGGATAATATTAACCAATGGCTCCATTGCAAGGGGAATAAAGGCTGAAAATGTTTTAGAAGAAATTTTAAATGTGGTAATAGCTCCAAAGGTGAGAGTATATGTTGAAGATTAAAAAGTCCTATTTTATATTAACTATTCTGTCTTATATATTTGCTCTGTTTTCAGGAGGGAATTTACCCTATTCTATTTTTTATTGCCTTCTCTTAGTGTTGATCATTACAAGTATATATATTTATTTTGTAAGTAAAAATTTAAATATTGATGTAGTTAGTGATAAAAAGGAAATAATTGCAGGTGAAAATAATAATATAATTATAAAGGTATACAATGATTCAATATTTCCAATATCATATATGGAAATTGAAAATTCTCTTTTAAAAAGAATTATGAATAAATATAGAGGAGATATTATTTCTATAAAAATAAATGGTAATAAATTTATAAAGAAAGATATAAAAATACCAATTAGAGGTGACTATAGGTTAGGTAGCACAACGAGTATAGTTAGTGATATATTTGGAGTTTTTACTTGGAAATGTTCCTATAGCCATAAAGAAACTATAAAGGTATATCCTAGCATATACACTTTGAAGAGCATTAAAATTAAAGGAGCTAATTTAAGAGAGTTTAATACTAAAACAATAATGCAGGAGCTAAACAAAGGACCAGAAAGCTTAGAAACTATCAAAAATATTAGAGAATATAGAATTGGAGATAGTTATAGAAGGGTAAACTGGAAGGTTACTGCAAAACATGGAAAATTATTTGTAAAGGAATATGAAAGTAGTGAAAGTCCTCGTATACATGTGTTTTTAGACTTAAGAAAAGATCCTCTTAGTATGGATAAAGATGGAGTAAGAGAGGAAGAACTTGTAGAGTTTTTCTTATCTCTAATAAAATATATGCAGGAGAAAAGCGCTAATTCACAAGCTATAATTATAGGAGAAAATACTGAAGTTTTTAATATTAGCAATAAAGAGCATTTAGAAGGATTAAAAACTCATATGGTAAGTAAGTACAGTGAGGGAAGAGGTAAGTTGCCTCTTTTTATGAAGAAGTTTATGTATAATGTGAATAAGAAAAGTGCTGTTGTCATAGTAACCTATGATATGAGTAAAGAAAATATAGATTACTTTATAAATTTATCTACAGAGGGATATGAGGTTACATTATTTTATTTAGATAAAATACCGAAGGTTAGTGATGATGCTATTTCACATATGTTAAATAAAGGTATAAATTGTTATAGCATAGAAGAAATAAGGTGATGCCATGAGAGTGATTGAAGAAAAAATATTAAAATCTTTTTTAGTTATTATAAATTTTACATTAGTAATAAAGCTTATAGTAGATTGTTTTAAAATAGAGGAACTAAATTTTGTATTTTTACTTCTACTATTTGCCATGGGTATACTAATTTACCTGTTTTTTTCTAAAGTACTTAATAGTATAAGGAAAAAAATAATCTTTTTTATTATTGTTTTTATTTTAATAGGGATAATTAGCTATAAAACTTCTGGAATATTTGTATTGAAGGAAATTGAAGTAATATCACTTAATTTAAAAAATATAAATAATGCAGCCCTCAAGGCTAAAAATATTAACTTTGAGGAGTTTATTCATATATTTTCAATAGGAATTCCTTTACTTATAGCTGTGCTTATATCTATAACTCAGAAATTCATATATACTCCTTTGTTTTTTTCAATAGGTGTTTTTGTGATTTTCTGGTACCAAATATTCTATAAAAATGTTATTCCTAACATTCCTTATTTTTTAGCAGCTGTTATTATAACATTAGGAACAGGAGAATATATTAAAAAATGCAGAGAATATAGAGGAAGAGAAGTTAAAATAGATATTAATATAACATATATGATTACGTTAATACTAATACTTGCTTTACTAATTCCTGGATTAGTATTTATGTTACCACAGGAATACAAAGGGAAAACTGTAGACAGTGTTACTACTTTTTTTAGAAATGAATTTGCAAGAAAAAAAGAAAAGGAAAAAAATCCTTCTTTAGAAGCTTTGAAGGGAAGCTTTTCAATGAAGCAAAGTGGGTATAGTGATTCATCTACAATTTTAGGAGGATCAATAGCATTAAATCGTAGAGAGGTGTTTAAAGTAATATCAGATAAGCCTTTTTATTTAAGAGGAAAGGCTATGGATTATTATACAGGAAGATCATGGATAAAATCTGAAGATAAAGTAATGAGAAAGGTTGAGATTAATGAAGCTTCCAATATGCCCATGCATAAACTTATGCAACCAACAAAAGATGAAAGTTTTCAGACTGAAGAAAAAACATTAACTATAATTCCAGGAAAAAACTTTAAAACTACTTCTTATTTTACTCCTAATAATAGTAATAATATTATTAATGATAGTAAGGATTTGTTTGTAGATTTAATTCCTATATTTATGAGTGATGTAGAGATAAAAGAACCTTACAAGGTTAGTTATATATCTTATGGTGATTTTGATAATTATCTTGAAGGAATTCAAAATTCTATGTATAAAAAAACTCCATTGAATGAAATTTATATAATGCCTCAAAGGGAGTTTGGAGTTGATGATTATTCTTATAGAGAAAATTTAATGTCATCAATAGATACATCTAAAGGTATGGAGTATGTAAACAAAGAAAGTTCCTTTTTAAATAACTTTATGCTACATTACATGAATTATCTTCAGCTTGATGCTCCGATTAATGATGAAGTATATAAAATAGTTGATGATATATTAATTGGTGAAGCACAAGCAAAAGAAAAGACTGTGGAGGAACTAACCACTCACGAAAAAGCCTTAGCTATAAGAAGTTATTTGATGAAAAATTATAAGTATGTTACTAATGTTGGAGATAATGATGAATATAACGATTTTGTAAGTAATTTTATACTGTTAGATAAGAAAGGATATTGTACTTATTTTGCGTCTGCAACAGTAATGATGTGTAGAATTGCAGGTGTTCCAGCTAGATATGTAGAAGGATTTAAGATGTCAGATGATAAAGGAGAGGATGGTAGCTATAAGGTAACTAATGCTGACGCTCATGCATGGGCAGAAATACTTATAAACCCTTATAGAAATCAATGGGCCATAGTAGATTCGGCACCAACTCCCACAGAATACGAAGAATCTCAAGAAGAAATTGAATTAGAAAATACAGCAACAGAAAGTAATTCCAATAATGAATCTAATAATAATAAAATTAATAAAAATAAGCCAGGATTTAATGAAGAGGAAAGTGAAATAGGAGAAGATGATAAATTAAATAGATATATAGGAATATATGTAACTACAGGAGCATTAGCTGTAATGATAGCTATATTTGCTGGACTGTATCAGATTAATAAGATGAGAATAGTTAATAATAAAAGCATGATACCTTTATATAATTATTATTTAAAAAGACTAAGAACTCAAGGTATAGTAAAAAGTAAAAGTAGTGGAGATTTAGAATTTGTAGAGTCTATAAGGGATAGAGAACTACAAAATAGATTAAGAGATATTGTAAATTTGGTCTATGATGAATTTTATGGAGAAATATTATCAAGTACATTTGAAAAAAAAGAATATTTCATGTATATTGAGAATTATATTAAGGAAAGAGAAAAATGGTATAAATACATTATTAATAAGTATTTTGTATTTAATCTATGGAGGGACTAATGAAATATAAATTAATTTGTGTTGATATGGATGGCACATTATTAAATAGTAAAAAGAAAATATCTGAAAGAAATTTAAATGCAATCAATGAAGCTCATAATAAAGGAGTTAAATTTGTAGTTGCCACAGGAAGAATATTTGTGTCAGCCAATTATTATGGGGATATAATAGGGGTGAAAACTCCTATTATAGCTTCAAATGGAGCTTATATTAGAGAAAAAGATTTAGATAAAGCTATATATGAAGAGTATCTAAATAAAGAAGAATGTAGAGTCATTTTAAAATTATTAAAAAAGTATGATATTATGCCTCAATTTTATAGTACTGACACAATATATACAGAAGAGATAAAGCATTCAGCATTAATATATAGTAAAGCAAATGCAACCTTACCTAAAAATAGACAGGTAGCCATAAGAATTATAAATGAATGGGAAAAGTTATTTGAAGAAAATGGAAATCTGATTAAGGTTATGGTAGTACATGAGGATAAAGAGAGAGTTATAGCTGCAAAGGAAGAATTTTTAAATTTAAAAAGCTTTGAAGTAGTAAGTTCTATGGAGAGTAGCTTTGAGATTATGAAAAAGGGGACATCCAAGGGAGAAGCAGTAAAGAAAATATGCGAGTATTATGGAATTCATAGAGAGGAAGTAATTTGTATGGGAGACAACGAAAACGACATTTCTATGATTAAATTTGCTGGGGTAGGTGTAGCTATGGGAAATGCTGAAGAATTTGTAAAAAAACAAGCAGATTATGTGGCTCTTAGTAATGAAGATGATGGAGTTGCTCATGTCATTGAAGAGTTTATATTAAAATAGAATGTTAAACAAAGTTTTTAAAGTTATAAACTTTACATAGAAATAGAAATGAAGTATTATATCTTTATCAAGCCTGAATAGGCTTATTTTTAGGAGGACGTAATAGTGAACTTAAACATAGTATTATTTCAACCAGAAATTCCTCAAAATACTGGGAATATAGGTAGAACTTGTGTACTTACTAACTGTAAGCTGCATTTAATAAAACCTTTAGGATTTAGCTTGGATGAAAAAGCAGTAAGAAGGGCTGGACTTGACTATTGGCCACAGTTAGAGTTAGAAATTCATGAAAGTTATGAAGCTTTAAGGGAAAAATATAAGAATGGAACATTTTATTTTTGTACTACTAAAGGAACTAAATATTATAATGAACCCAATTTTAAAGAAGGTGATTTTTTAGTATTTGGTAGAGAATCTAAAGGATTACCTGATTATATAAGAGAAGAAAATAAAGATAATCTTATAAAGGTGCCTATGGTAGATACTATAACTAGATCTCTTAACCTTTCCAACACAGTTGCTATAATTGCTTATGAGGGATTGAGACAAATCGGATTTAAAAATATGAAGTAGTGTATTAAAAAGGATATGATTTAAGGTTATATCCTTCCATATTATTATAAACAGAATAAAAATTTATAATTTAAATTATAATATACAAATAAATTTATTGTACATTGGGCGGTTCAAATATATTTTAATAACAATAAAGTACAGAAATTGATTTATAGAAAAAATAATAACCATATTTAAAAAGTTAAAAAAATATCAATGTATTTTTACGTTTATACGCATAGGCATTTGAATATATCATAAGTAAATTTATTTTAAAATTTTTTTGAAAATGAAAAAAAAAGGTATATGAGTATGCTCTAGGGGTTGGTATGCAACGAATTTCTCCATATTAGTAGGGGATATATATGTAGGATATAATGATATATATAATTGACAGAATATTTTCATTAAAAAAACTTTATAGAAACTATAGAAAAATCAAATAACAAAACAATAAAAATATGTAGAATATTAGACAAATATATTATATACTGGTATTAAAGATAGCAAGTAAAGAAAATAATAATTTGGATGATATTTTCGGGAGAGGATCTATTAAATTAGGTAGCCGAAGAAGCAAGTATTTATTTTGCCAAATAAATATGAAACTCTCAGGCAAAAGGACCGAAAATGGACAAAACTCTGGAAAGCGTATATGCACCGAAGGAGCAAAACTCTCAGGTTAAAATACAGAGGCATAGGGCAAAATATATTAATATTTTGCGCTATGCTTTTTTATATTCACCTAATAGGAGGAATTTAAATGATAGAACCATTATTTATTGTAACTAACAATCCTATGTCAAAAGAAAAATTTGAAGAAAAGTTTAAAGTTGAGTTTATAGATGTGCCCCAGTTGGATATACTAAAAAAAGTAAGAAATTATATTCATAAAGGCAATAGAATACTTACTCATCCATTGATGGGAAGTGTAAAGCCCAATGAAACTCCTTACAGAACTGTTTGTGTTTCAACGGAGGTTGTCAATGGAGTTGATTTGCAGTCTTTAGAAATTATAGAAAATGCTATAGGTACAACAGAAAAATTTTTAAGAGATTTTAACACTCCAAAATGGAGTGAAAAAATATTAACAGATTTTCAAGTAATAGATTCAGACTTAATAGATCATGCTATTAACTAAGGGAGGTATATTGATATGTCACAAATTTATGACACTATAATAATTGGAGGAGGACCTGCAGGATTATCAGCAGGACTATATGCTTCAAGATCACGAATGAAAACGTTAATCATTGAGAGGGCGAAATATGGTGGTCAGGCAACAACAACTGACGAACTAGAGAATTATCCAGGTTCAATTGAAGAGTGTACTGGAACAACATTAAGTCAAAGAATGAGACAACAAGCAGAAGATTTTGGTACTGAGTTTGTTAAAGACGAAGTAGTTGAAACTGTTTTAGAAGGTGATATTAAAGTTATTAAATGTAGAAAAGGTGAATATCAAGCTAAAACAATAATAATTGCAACTGGAGCGACTCCAAGACTTGGTGGATTTAAAAATGAGATAGAGTTAAGAGGTAGAGGAGTTTCTTATTGTGCTACATGTGATGCAGATTTCTTTACTGATCTTGATATTGCTGTAATTGGCGGTGGTGACTCAGCTATTACTGAAGCTATATATCTTGCTAAATTTGGTGAAACTGTTACTGTAATTCATAGAAGAGATTCATTAAGAGCAGCTAAATCACTACAAGAAAAAGCTTTTGCAAATCCTAAAATCAAATTTATTTGGGACTCTGTTGTAGAAGAAGCTAACGGAGATGAAATTCTAGAAAGCTTAACTATAAAAAATAGAAAAACTGGTGAAGTTAGTACTTTAGAAGTTAATGGTTGCTTTGTATTTGTTGGATATTTACCAATTTCAGAACTGTTTAAAGGTAAAGTAAACATGACTGAAAGAGGAGATATAATAACTGATGAAGAAATGAGAACTAACATACCAGGAGTATTTGCAGCTGGAGATGTTAGAGAAAAATCATTAAGACAAGTTATTACAGCGGCAGCAGATGGAGCTATTGCGGCTACTAATGCAGAGCATTATATAGAAAATTTACATTAGAATATAATTTATTTACTTTAGGTAAATTATATATTAATAAATATTTATAATATGAAAGGTAGGTAAAATAAAATGATAGAATTAAACAAAGATAATTTTGAGTCAGAAGTTTTAAACAGTGATAAACCAGTTTTCGTAGATTTTTGGGGAGATAAATGTGAAATATGTATAGCTTTAATGCCAGGTGTTCACGATTTAGAACCTAAGTATGAAGATAAAATAAAATTTGCTAGCTTAAACATAGGTGGAGCAAGAAGAGTTGCTATAGGACAAAAAGTTCTAGGACTTCCAACTATGAAAATTTACAATGGTGGAGCTTGTGTAGCTACAATAACTCCAGATAAAATTGCTACACTAGATGATATCGAAGGATTCATTAAAGAATACTACGAAACATTATAATTTCAATTTTCAAGGTTTAAAAGGTTATTAGATGAGGAGGATTACCTCCCATCTTCTAATAAATAAAAAGTGACCTATATATTTTTAGGAGGTGAAGGTTTTGCGTCTAGAGATTGGAAAGATATTTATTAAGGATCTTCAATTTGGACCAGAAACAAAAGTTGAGAACGGAGTTCTTTATGTAAACAAAGAGGAGTTATTAAACGAGGTATCTGGTGACGAAAGAATTGCAAGTATCGATTTTGATATTGCAAGACCAGGTGAGGAAGTTAGAATAATACCTGTAAAAGACGTAGTTGAACCAAGAGTTAAAGTAGAAGGAAATGGTGGAATATTTCCAGGTTTTATTAGTAAGGTAGATACAGTAGGTTCTGGAAGAACACATGTTTTAAAAGGAGCTGCAGTTGTAACTACTGGTAAAATAGTTGGGTTCCAAGAAGGTATAGTTGATATGAGTGGAGAAGGTGCTAAATATACACCGTTCTCAAAAACAAATAACCTTGTGATTATATGTGAACCAAAAGAAGGAATTTTACAACATGATCATGAAGAAGCAGTAAGAACTATAGGATTTAAAGCAGCTACATACCTTGGAAAAGCAGGTAAGAATGTGGAACCTGATGAAGTGAAAACTTATGAGACACTACCACTTCTACAACAAGTTCAACAATATCCAGAGTTACCTAAGGTAGTATATGTATATATGCTTCAAACACAAGGATTATTACATGATACTTATGTATATGGTGTAGATGCTAAGAAAATAATTCCTACATTTATTTATCCAACAGAAGTATTTGACGGAGCTATCGTAAGTGGAAACTGTGTATCTGCTTGTGATAAGAACCCTTCTTATGTTCATATGAATCATCCAATAATAGAAGATTTATATGAGAGACATGGCAAGGACTTTAACTTCTTAGGTTGCGTTATAACAAATGAAAACGTATATCTAGCTGATAAAGAGAGATCATCAAATATGGTTGCTAAGTTAGTAGAATTCTTAGGAGCAGATGCTGCTATAATTTCTGAAGAAGGATTTGGAAATCCAGATGCGGACTTAGTTATGAACTGTAATAAGGTTACAGCTAAAGGAGTTAAAACTGTTCTAGTTACAGATGAGTATGCTGGTCAAGATGGTATGTCTCAATCATTAGCAGACTCAACTCCAAAGGGTGATGCTGTAGTAACTGGAGGTAATGCTAACGAAGTTGTTATTTTACCACCTATGAAAAGAGTAATTGGTCATGTAGATGCTGCAAATACTATTGCTGGTGGACACATGGGAAGCTTAAGAGAAGATGGATCAATTGAAGCTGAAATCCAAGTTATTACTGGAGCAACTAGCGAAGTAGGATTTAACTACTTAACAGCAAAAGGATATTAATTTTAAAATATAACTAAAAAGTTTAGTTTAATGATTATGAGTACATTGAAAAGGAGATAGATACTATGTTACAAGGAAAAAAAGCTATCTGTATAGGAGATAGAGACGGAATACCAGGACCAGCTATAGAGGCTTGTGTTAAATCAGCAGGAGCAGAAGTTGTTTTTGCATCAACAGAGTGCTTTGTCTGAACAGCTGCAGGTGCAATGGATCTGGAGATCCAACAAAGAGTTAAAGATTTAACTGAAAAATATGGTGCAGAGAACATGGTGGTAGTAATCGGAGGAGCAGAAGCGGAAGCATCTGGATTATCTGCTGAAACAGTTGCTGCTGGAGACCCAACATTTGCAGGTCCTTTAGCAGGAGTTGATCTTGGATTATCTGTTTTCCACGTTGTAGAGCCAGAAATGAAAGCAGAATGTGATGAAGCTATTTATGACGAACAATGCGGAATGATGGAAATGGTTCTTGATGTTGATGCTATTATAGAAGAAGTTAAAAATGTAAGAGACCAATTCTGTAAATATCTTTAATAAATAATTTTAATAGAAAATGTTAAATTAATTGACCTAAGAAATAGAATTTCTAGAGGGCAAGTCCCATGAAAGGGGGAACACCTATGTTAAAAGTTGTTCATTATATAAACCAATTCTACGCAGGAATAGGCGGAGAAGAAAAAGCTGATATTAAACCTGAGGTTCGTGAAGGGTTTGTAGGACCTGGACTTGGATTAAATGGGTTATTAAAGAAAGAAGACGTTGAGATAGTTGCTACAGTTATTTGTGGAGATTCTTATTATGCTGAGAATACAAAAGAAGCACAAGCTGAAATTATCGAAATGGTAAAAAAATATAATCCAGATTTATTTATAGCTGGACCTGCATTTAACGCTGGAAGATATGGTGTTGCATGTGGAGATGTATGTAAGGCAGTTAAAGAAGAGTTGAATATACCTGTATTATCTGGAATGTACATTGAAAATCCAGGTGCAGACATGTATAAAAAAGATTTATATCTTATCTCTACAAGAAATAGTGCTGTAGGTATGAGAGATGCATTACCTAAAATGGCTAAATTAGCTATTAAATTAGCTAAGGGAGAAGAAGTAGGTTCTCCAGTAGAAGAGAACTACATTGAAAGAGGAATAAGAAAGAACTATTTTGCAACTGAAAGAGGATCTAAGAGAGCAGTTGACATGCTTGTTAAAAAATTAAAAGGTGAAGAATTCGTTACAGAATTTAAAATGCCTGACTTTGATAGAGTTGATCCAATGCCAGCAATAAAAGATATAACTAAAGCTAAAATTGCTATAGTTACATCTGGTGGTATAGTTCCAAAAGGAAACCCAGATCACATAGAGTCATCTTCAGCTTCTAAAATTGGTAAATATGATATAGAAGGAATTAATGATTTAACTGGAGAAACTTTTGAAACAGCACACGGTGGTCATGATCCAGTGTATGCTAATGAAGATCCAGATAGAGTTATCCCAGTAGATGTTCTAAGAGATCTTGAAAAAGAAGGGAAAATAGGAGCATTACACAGATACTTCTATTCTACAGTTGGAAATGGTACAGCTGTTGCATCTTCTAAAAAATATGGTGAGTTTGCAGCTAAAGAATTAATAGCTGACGGCGTAGATGCAGTTGTATTAACTTCTACGTGAGGAACTTGTACACGTTGCGGTGCAACGCTTGTTAAAGAAATAGAAAGAGCTGGACTTCCAGTAGTTCACATGTGTACTATTACTCCAGTATCTTTAACTGTTGGAGCTAATAGAATAATTCCTACAGTAGCTATTCCTCATCCACTTGGAAATCCAAACTTAACAAAAGAGGATGAATATACATTAAGAAGAAAACTTGTTGAAAAGGCTTTAAAAGCTCTTGAAACAGAAGTTGATGGACAAAAAATATTTGAATAATTAAAATTAATGATTTAGTAATTAGGGGATTACCCCTAATTACTAAATATATTAATAAGAAGATGTCTAGTTTGCACAATGTACAATGAATAGTTTGTACCTATTTATTATAGATTGTGCAAATTACAAAATAAATTATTATAAACGCACATTATTAAGGGAGGTTGAATTAAAAATGAATTTTCCAGTTATAAAGAAAGCATCTTATATTTTAGTGAATACTCCAGATATGGTAATACATAATGGAACTACACAAACATTAGAAAAACAAACAAATCCAGATTCAGAATATTTAAAGGCTATAAAAAATAATTTAAGAAGTTTTGAGGATGTTGTAGCTTATGCACCAAATCAAACTTATATAGGAAACATTACACCAGAAGAGTTAGGCGAAATGCCAAGACCATGGGTTGGAAAGAATGTAGAAAATGCTAATAGATTTGGTAAATACGGCGAAATAATGCCACAAGATGAATTCTATGGATTAATGAAGATATCTGATGTATTTGACTTAGTTTTATTAGAAGAGTCTTTTGCTGAGACTATAAAAGAAAAATTAGCTAATCATCCATTACTAAAAGAAAAAGCAGGAAAAATTACTGGGGATGAAATGGCTAAAATTGAAGAGTTAGTTAATAATGCTGGAGCAGAAGGATTATATGTAGATGGAAACCTTGTTGGTTGTGTAAGAAGAGCACATGAGTTTGATCCAAACCTTTCAGCTCACTATATGCTTGAAAATTTAGCAGTTAAATCATCAGGAGTACTTGCTGGAATGCATCTAGTTGACAATTTAGATATTCCTGTAGAAGAAATAGGGTATATAATAGAATGTTCAGAAGAAGCAATAGGAGATATGAACCAAAGAGGCGGCGGAAACGTAGCTAAATCTATAGGTGAAGTTGTAGGTCTTTCTGGAGCTACTGGTTCAGATATGAGAGGATTCTGTGCAGGACCTACTCATGCATTAATAAATGCAGCGTCACTTGTTAAGAGTGGAATATTTAAAAATGTATTAGTAATTGCAGGTGGAGCTACTGCGAAGCTTGGAATGAATGGTAAGGATCACATAAAAAAAGAATTACCAGTACTTGAAGATTGTTTAGGAGGATTTGCTATTCTTGTTTCAGAAAATGATGGAGTAAGTCCAATTTTAAGAACTGACATAATTGGAAAACATACAATTGGCCATGGTGCTTCTCCACAAGCTGTACTTGAAGCATTAGTACTTGATCCATTAACAGCAGCTGGATTAAAAGTAACAGATGTAGATAAGTATGCACCAGAAATGCAAACTCCAGATATAACTGAACCTGCAGGAGCTGGAGATGTTCCAACTCAAAACTATAAAATGATTGGTGCTTTAGCTGTTAAGAAGGGTCAATTAGATAGAAAAGAATTACCAGGATTTATAAAAGAACATGGATATCAAGGTTACGCTCCAACTCAAGGACATATACCATCTGGAGTGCCAATAGTGGGACATGGAATAGATCACATAAAAGATGGCATTTTAAATAACTTTATGATCGTAGGAAAAGGAAGTTTATTCTTAGGAAGAATGACTAACTTATTTGATGGAGTTTCTATACTAGTTGAAAAGAATACTGGAAAACTAGACAATGAGTCAGGTGTTAGTAAAGAAGAAGTTAAATCAATGGTAGCAGATGCCATGAAGGATTTTGCAAGCTTTTTAATGAACTCTGATAAATAGAGCCTTAAAACTCAGAAGGATAATTGCTCCTACTGAAGCTTAACAATTACTAATTTATCTCTTTAAATATAAGAGGTTATTAAAGAAACGGGGTGTAGAAATGAGTCAAAATGCTACTAAAGCAATGATTGCTGAAGTATTTAATGATATAGCAACAGGAATAAAAAGCGGACAATTCAAGAAAAAAGTTAGAATAGGTTTAACTATACTAGGTTCTGAACATGGAGTCGAAGAGATGGTTAAAGCTGCTGAACTTGCAAAAGTAAAATATGGCGATTTTGATATAGTTTTAATTGGACCTAAAGTAGATGCTGATTTTGAAGTAATAGAAGTAGAATCAGCTGAGGAAGGTCATAAAAAAATGACATCTATGTTAGAGTGTGGAGAATTAGATGGTTGTGTTACACAACACTTTGATTTTCCAATAGGAGTTTCTACAGTAGGTAAAGTAATGACTCCTGGAAAAGGAAAAGAAATGATAATTGCTACAACTACAGGAACTACTTCTACAAATAGAGTTGAGGGTATGGTTAAAAATGCTATATCTGGGATATCTGTAGCTAAAGCTAGTGGTATTAAAAATCCAAAAGTTGGAATACTAAATCTTGATGGTGCTAGACAAGTAGAAAGAATTCTAAGAGAAACTCAAGAAGGTGGATATGACATATCCTTTACTGAATCATTAAGAGCTGATGGTGGAGCTGTAATGAGAGGAAATGACCTTTTAGCAGGAACACCGGACGTTATGGTTTGTGATTCATTAACAGGAAATCTTTTAATTAAGATATTCTCTTCATTTACTACAGGTGGGAATTATGAAACTGTAGGAGCTGGATATGGTCCTGGAATTGGAGAAAACTATGATAAGTTAGTTAATATAGTTTCTAGAGCTTCAGGAGCACCGCTTATTGCAGAAGCATTAAGATTCTGTGCAACTTGTGCAGAAAACAAGGTTTTGGATATAGCTAGGGATGAGTTTAAGTCAGCTAATGTAGCTGGATTAAAAGAATTTATAGATAAGACTACAAAAAAAGCTAACAAATCTCAAGAAGAGGAAGAGGTAAAAATGCCACCTAAAAAGGTAGTAACTTTCTCTATAGCAGGTATAGATATACTAGAGCTTGAAAATGCATGTAAAGCGCTTTGGAAAGAGGGTATATACTCAGAGAGTGGAATGGGTTGTACTGGGCCAATAGTACTTGTAGCTGATGAAGACGGTGAAAAAGCTCAACAGGTATTAAAGAATGCAGAGTTTGTATCTTAAAATATAGATAATAAAAATAAAATTGACTGTAGTCTTACAGTCAATTTTATTTGATTTTTACGGATAATTATGGTATATTCAGCATATAAATATATGAAATTAAATAATACTGAATATATTTATTTACATGATAAAAATTTTTTATTAGGTTATAATACATACTATAATAAAAATTTTTATATATTTATATTACTTATTTATTTCAGGAGGGTTTAAGATGAAAATGAAAAAAATAGTTGCTCTTATGGCAACGGTTGCTATGACTGCATCCCTACTTGTAGGTTGCGCTGGTAACGGAAACGATGACAAAGGCACAGCAAGTGAAGGCAAAGATACTCCTAAATCAGAAGTATCAGTAGGTCTTTCAACAGATGAAGGTGGATTAAATGACAAATCATTTAACCAATCAGCTGATGAAGGAGTTAAAAAAGCAGTAGAAGAGTTTGGAGTTAAATACACTTCAGTTGAAGCTCAAAAGAAAGAAGATTATGAACCAAACCTACAAGCATTAATAGATGGTGGTTCTGATCTAACTTTTGCAATTGGATATCAATTATATGATGCAGTTGCTAATGTAGCTAAAAACAACCAAGATTCAAAACTTTGTATCATAGACTCTGTAGTTGAAGCTGATAACGTAATGTCAGTAACATTTAAAGAAGAAGAGGGTTCTTTTTTAATGGGAGTTATAGCTGGTTTAACTACTAAAACTAACAAAGTTGGATTTATAGGTGGAAAAGATACTGAAACAATACAAAAGTTTGAAACAGGATTTGCAGCTGGAGTTAAAGCTGTTAATCCAGAAGCGGCTGCTGGACTTATAAGTGCAGATGGCAAGAACCCAGGAATAACAGTTAAATACGCAGATTCTTTTGCTGATGGAAACAAAGGTAAAGAGTTAGCTATATCACTATACGGAGCTGGATGTGATGTAATATATCATGCAGCTGGAGGAGCTGGTACAGGGATGTTCCAAGCTGCTAAAGAATTAAGAGATTCGGGTAAAGAAGTTTGGGCTATTGGTGTTGATAAAGATCAAGCAGTTTCTCTTCCAGAATTTAAAGATGTTATTCTTTCTTCGATGATGAAAAGAGTTGATAATGCTACTTATGATGTAACAAAATCAATTGTTGAAGGAACATTCAAAGCCAAGCATATTGAATTAGGAATTGCTGAAGGTGGAGTAGGAATGTCTGCAACAACTAAAGACAATACTGCTGCTGATGTAATTAAGAAAGCAGAAGAGTTTGAAACTCAAATTAAAGAAGGTAAAATTAAAGTGCCTGCTACAAGACAAGATGTTATTGATTTTAAATAATCAATGAAAAAGAGATAAAAAGCTAGATTTTACATCTAGCTTTTTTTTATACCTTTTGATAGTATATTTTTATGAAAGTAAAATAGTATGAAAAATAAAAATAATATTCAATGAAATATTTTTATGGTATAATGGGAGATGGATTCTATAAAGTGCATATCGTATTTTAACTAATGTTAAGTATTTTAATGTAATATGTAAACGTAGGTAATATTATAAGGAGGAAGGGAAATGGAAAAAGTAATTGAAATGAAAGGTATAACTAAAGTTTTCCCTGGTACCATTGCAAACGACAGTGTAGACTTTGATTTATTACAAGGAGAAACTCACGTATTGCTAGGTGAAAATGGTGCAGGAAAAACTACCTTAATGAATATACTTTATGGCTTGTATCAGCAAGAAAAAGGTGATATTTATGTTAATGGAAATTTGGTTAAAATTAACAATCCTAGTGAAGCGATAAAGCTTGGAATAGGGATGGTTCACCAACACTTTATGTTAGTTCACAACTTTACAGTAGCTGAAAATATTGTACTTGGATGTGAACCCAATAAAGGATTATGTATGGATAGAAAAAAATCATATAAAGATGTAAAGGAATTATCAGATAAATATGGATTTTCTATAGATCCTAATGCTATTATTGAAGATATATCTGTAGGACAACAGCAAAAGGTGGAAATTCTTAAGGCTCTTTATAGAGGAGCAAAGATTCTAATTCTTGATGAACCAACAGCGGTTCTAACACCACAAGAAATTAAGGAACTAGGCAAAATATTAGATAATTTAAAAAATGAAGGAAAATCTGTCATTCTTATAACTCATAAATTAAAAGAAGTTATGAGTATGAGTGATAGAGTTACTATAATTAGAAGAGGTAAGGTTACCGGTATTGTTAATACTACTGATACTAGTATTGATGAATTAGCAGAGTTAATGGTTGGAAGAAAGGTAAACTTAGTGGTAGAAAAAAGAGAATCTGAATTAACAGGAGAAATTCTTAAGGTTGAAAATCTATATGCCAATGATCAAAGAGGTATTCCTGCTGTGAAAAATGTTTCCTTTACTGTTAATGGGGGCGAAATTTTAGGAATTGCAGGAGTAGATGGGAATGGACAAACAGAACTATTAGAAGTACTTACAGGTCTTAGAAAAGGTCACAATGGAAAAGTATTATTAAATGGAAAAGATTTATATGGAAAATCTCCTAGAGAAATTATTGACTCAGGTATTGGACATATTCCTGAAGATAGACATAAAAGAGGACTTATACTAAAATATTCATTATTTGAAAACTCTATTCTTGGAATTCATAAAAACAAAGAATTTAATAAAGGTATTATGATGGACTATAAGGCTATCAAAAAACATTGTGACACACTTATAGAAGAGTTTGATGTAAGAACACCTAGTAATGAAGTAAATGCATCTGCTTTATCTGGAGGTAACCAACAAAAGTTAATTGCAGCTAGAGAAATTTCTAAAGACCCAACATTATTAATTGCTGCTCAGCCTACAAGAGGTATAGATGTAGGTGCTATTGAATATATTCATAGTAGACTTGTAGATGAGAGAGATAAAGGGAAAGCGGTACTTTTGGTATCTTTAGAATTAGACGAAATTTTAGCTCTTTCAGATAGAATTGCTGTTATGTATGACGGTGAAATAGTAGATATTTTAGATAGAAAAGATGCAGATGAGCAAAAGCTAGGAATATTAATGGCTGGTGGAAGCTTAGATAAGAAAGGGGAAGAGAAATAAAATGAGTAGTAAAGTTAAGGATACAATTAAAGCTATACTCTTTCCTGTAGTAGCAGTTATACTTTCTTTGTTTATATCAGTATTTTTTGTTATGTGGGCAAAAGGATATTCAATAATTCAGTACTTTACAGCATTAACTGATTTAGTTTCGGTTATATGGAAGGGGAGCTTTGGAACATCAAGAAATGCAATGACTACATTAGCAGAAGTGACACCTTTGATTTTTACAGGTGTAGCTAATGCTGTAGCTTTTAGATGTGGACTATTTAATATTGGTGTAGGTGGGCAATTTGTATTAGGTATGGTTGCAGCTGCTATAGTAGGAACCATACCAGGATTAAGTCCTATAGTACACATTCCATTAATAATTGTAAGTGGTATAGTTGCAGGAGGAATTTGGGGAGGAATACCGGGATTTCTTAAGGCTAAGTTTGGAACTAATGAAGTTATAAATACAATTATGATGAACTATATTTCTATAGCTTTAGCTAACTATATTATACTTAGAACCTCTTTCGGAGTTTATGGAAAATCAGCAACTCCAATGATAGAAGACAGTGCAAAACTTGCAAGATTTGTTCAAGGAAGTTCAGCTAATATAAGTTTATTTATAGGTATTATAACAGCTATTATTATGGCGTTTATATTATGGAAAACTACCATTGGATATGAGATAAGAGCCGTTGGTATAAATCCTCATGGTGCAGAATATGGTGGAGTAAATGTTGCTAAGAATGCAGTTTTAGCTATGGTTTTATCAGGAGCTATAGCTGGACTTGGTGGAGCTACACATGTAGCTGGTGTGAAACATTTAATTCAAGATTTTATGGTGGTTCCTAGCTATGGGTTTGATGGTATAGCAGTAGCACTGTTAGCTAAGAAAAATCCAGTAGCATGTATTTTATCAGCCATATTGTTCGGAGCTTTAAATAGTAGTTCAAGAGCTCTTCAAATTAGTGGAATACCAAAAGAAATAGTATTTTTAATTCAATCAGTAATTATTATATTTGTAGCAACAGATTACATTGTGACTTACTTTGGAAATAAGAAAAAGAAAGGGGAGATAATGAATGGATAATATAATTGTTGTTAGTATCATTTCATTAATAACAGCTACTTTAAGAATAGCTACACCTCTTATTTTCACATCCTTAGGAGGAGTGTTTTCTGAGCGTTCAGGAGTAGTAAATATAGGTCTTGAAGGTA
The DNA here is from genome assembly GCF_002295255.1 of Clostridium sp. UBA871. Classification (NCBI taxonomy): domain Bacteria; kingdom Bacillati; phylum Bacillota; class Clostridia; order Eubacteriales; family Clostridiaceae; genus Clostridium; species Clostridium sp. UBA871. The sequence goes on from NZ_DBFV01000003.1 coordinate 795,026, forward strand.
TGATGACCATAGGAGCATTTTTTGCTGTATATGGAACATATATAACAGGTAGTCCTGTAGTAGGAATAGTGTTTGCTTTAGTATCGGGTGGATTACTTGCATTAATTCATGCAGTTCTTAGTATCCACTTAAAATCAGACCAGGTTATTTCTGGTACAGCTATTAACTTGTTTGCTACAGCTCTAGCTAGTTTCTTGATATATATATTATTCAATGGAAAGGGAGGTCAAACAGACTTGGTAACCCTTCTTCCTTACAACTTACCAGAATTCATTGTGAATATTCCTATTATTGGTGATATTTTATCTGGGTTAAACTGGTTTGTAATAATGGCAATAGTATTGGTATTTGTAGCCCATTTTGTACTTTACAAAACTTCTATTGGACTTAGAATTAGATCTGTAGGAGAACATCCAAAAGCTGCAGATACACTAGGAATAAATGTATACCTAGTAAGATACATTTGTGTAATATTATCAGGAATGTTAGCTGGTCTTGGTGGAGCTGCTTTATCAATTGGTGTTACACCGATATATAGAGAAGGAATGATAGCAGGTAGAGGATTCATTGCTTTAGCAGCTGTAATCTTTGGTAACTGGACACCTATCGGTTCCTTTGGAGCATGTTTGTTGTTTGCCTTTGGTGAATCATTCCAGATATTTGCCCAAGGGCTTGGATGGTCATTACCATCTGAAGTGTTTACAATTATACCATATCTATTAACTATGTTAGCACTTGCTGGCTTTGTAGGAAAAACAAATGCTCCAGCTGCTTCAGGAGAAGCATATGAAAAGAATGGTAGATAATATTTAAATTAATTTAAATTGTAATATAGTTTAGAGAGTTAGTTTGTTATAGGCTAACTCTCTTTTTATAAATTATTGTCGGGGAAATATGGATTGTCTCTATTTAGTTAGAAATATCATATAATTTATGATATGATTAGTTAATATGAGTAGGAGGGATATTTATGAATTTAGGCTTTGATTTAAGGCTATCACAGGAACAAAAATTGATTATGACAATGGAGATGCAACAATCAATAAAGTTATTACAAATGTCATCCTATGAACTTTTACAACATATTGATAAGGAATTACAAGAAAATGTAGTTTTGGAAGTAGAAAACAATTTAGAAACAACTAAAGAAGAAATAGTTGATAATGAGTTGAGAGAGTATAGAGAATTAATTAGAGACATGGCCATGGATAATTATAATGATAGATCATACTACAAACATGAAGAAGATGATTTGGTATCACCTTTTAATTTTATAAGTAGCAAGCCTACTATTAAGGATTATTTAAGAGAACAAGTTATGCATAGTAATTTAGATAGACAAGATGAGTGTATTTGTAGATATATTGTAGATAATATTGATCATAGAGGATATTTAGATGAAAAGATTATAGATAATTTAATGGAAGAACTGAGTATTTCAAAGGATTCTGCGATGAGATGTGTAGATATAGTTCAGGGACTTGAACCGCCTGGAATATGTGCTAGGTCACTGAGTGAATGTTTAATACTTCAACTGCATAGGAAAAATATAATGAATAATTATGTTGAGGAAGTAATAAATAATTATTTATATGAGTTATCAAAAGGAAAATATCAATTAATAGGTAAAAAACTTGGAGTTTCGGCTAAAATAGTTCAAGAATGTGAAGATATAATAAAAAAATTGGAACCTAAACCTACCAGGGGGTTTTTTACTGGTGAAGAGATTGGATATTTGATTCCAGATGTTTATGTAAAAAAAATAAGTGATGAATATGTAGTTTTAATGAATGATAATTTATTACCTAAATTAATAATTAATAATACATATAAAGATGTAATTAATAGCAGTAATGATTCGGAAGCTATAGATTATGTAAAAGACAAAATAAGTAGTGCTATGTTTTTGATTAAAAGTATACAAAATAGAAAAAATACTTTGTGTAAAGTCATGGAGGAAATAGTTAAAAATCAAGAGGAGTATCTAGATAAGGGGAATAATTATATAAAACCTATGACTATTAAATATATAGCTAATAGTCTAAATATGCATGAATCTACGGTTGGTAGAGCTATTAGAGATAAATATGTAGCTCTTCATACAGGGGAAATTAAGAGAATAAAGGATTTATTTACTAATAGTGTAAACATTTTAAGTCAAGATATATCATCTGTTAGTGTAAAAGATATGATAAAGAATATAATAGAATCTGAAGACAAGTCAAAACCACTATCTGATTCAGTTATATGTAAACTAGTTAATGAAAAAGGCATAGATATATCTAGACGTACTATAGCCAAATATCGAGAGGAGTTAGGAATAAAATCCTCATCTCAACGAAAAAGATTAATATAGATTTTGATATTCCATATGAAACATTAATTTATTATTATGATTTATATGGAATTATTTTTTTGTATAAATTGTAGATGAATGTAGAAATATAACTTATATAAAACTAAAATTAACATAAGTACTTCACAAACAATGAATATTGGCATATAATATAAATAGAGGTTTAGAATGTTGATGGGACAAATAGTGTCCATAGGGACATATTTTGTCAATGAGGTGAAAGATGGAGAAGTTATTGAAATTACAACAGAAAGTAGTGCCGGAATTGCTAGAAGTTTTAGATATGCGATATACCATATTAAAAAATATAAAGTATAGAGAACCCATAGGCAGAAGGCTGCTGTCAACCATAGTGAATTTAAGTGAAAGGGTTGTAAGAAGCGAAACAAATCTATTGAAAACTCAAGGATTAATTGATATTAAGTCCTCTGGTATGTATATTACTGAAGAAGGTGATGAAGTTTTTATTGGACTTAAGGCTTTTATGAAGGAATTAAGTGGGTTAAATCACTTAGAAGAGGAATTGAAGAAAATTCTTAAAGTTAGAGAAGTAATAGTTATTAACGGAAATGTAACAGAAGATAATTCATTATATACTGAACTTGGTAGGGTAGCGGGTAATTATTTAAAAAGTATTATTAAAGATGATATTACAATATCCCTTACAGGAGGACGAACAATTAAGGAGGTAGTTTACAATTTCCTTCCAATGACTAAATATAAAAATATAAAAGTTTTACCTGGAAGAGGTGGTATAGGAAAGGAAACAGAAATACAATCTAATACCTTAGTAGAGATTTTAGCAAATAAGTTAGATGCTACTTATGAATTGTTACATATTCCAGATAACATAAGTAGTGATTCTTTTAAAGCGTTGATTAAGGAATCAGATATTAAGGAAACTTTTGAACATATAGAGAAATCAAATATTCTTATCCATGGTATAGGACTGGCTAAAGATATGTGTGATAAGAGAAGTCTAGGTAAGGACATAAAGGAAAGAATATTAGAATTAGGAGCTATAGGAGAAGCTTATGGACATTATTTTAATAGCAAAGGTGAGGTTGTATATTCTATGCCTTCAATTGGAATAACTAAAGATAGAATTAAAAATATCCCTAATGTAATAGCTGTAGCAGCTGGTGTTGAAAAGGCAGAAGCTATCATGGTTATACAAATGGATAAATTAAATTCAACATTAGTTACTGATGAAGCTACGGCAAAAGAAATTTTAAAACTATTTTTAAATAAAGTTGGTTGTTAATACTTAATGATTTTATCCTAGAGTTACTTATTAAAGTACTTATATGTTTTTTAAATTAATATATTATGATTTTTAGGATTCTATGTTTTAAAATCAATATGTATATAAGGAAATGTATCTCTAGATAAGGATTTTTAGGATTAAATCTCCTAAAAATCTGTTTATATCAATTAAGTTTAATATAAAAATTATTAAATTAAATGTTGGAGGTATTTTATAATGGTTAAAGTTGGAATTAATGGATTCGGTAGAATTGGAAGAAATGTATTTAAGGTTTTGGTAGATAAATATGGAAATGACATAGAAGTTGTAGCAATTAATGATTTAACAGATCCTGAGACACTAGCACATCTTTTGAAGTATGATACCCTTTATGGAAAATTCAATGGAACAGTTGAAGCTACTGAGAATTCAATTATAGTTAATGAAAAGGAAATAAGAATATTTGCAGAAAGAGATCCTAAAAATATACCATGGGGACTTCAAGGTGCAGATATTGTAATAGAATCTACAGGATTATTTACAGATGCTACAAAAGCAAAGACTCATATAGAAGCTGGAGCTAAAAAGGTGTTAATTTCCGCACCAGCAAAAAATGAAGATATAACAATTGTACTGGGAGTAAATGAAGATAAATATGATGCTAAAAATCATAATATTATTTCAAATGCTTCATGTACAACTAACTGTTTAGCTCCTTTTGCAAAAGTTTTAGATGAAAAGTTTGGTATAGTACAAGGGCTTATGACTACAATACACTCATATACTAATGATCAAAAAATATTGGATGCTCCACATAAAGATTTAAGAAGAGCTAGAGCTGCAGGAGAATCAATGATTCCAACAACTACAGGAGCGGCAAAAGCGGTCGCATTAGTTTTACCACAGCTTAAAGGAAAATTAAATGGTATGGCAGTAAGGGTTCCAACACCAACAGTTTCAATGACTGATTTAGTATGTGAACTTGGTAAGTCTGTGAGCGTAGAGGAGGTTAACGGGGCTTTAAGAGAAGCGGCAGAAGGAAAACTTAATGGGATTTTAGGCTTCTCTGAGGAACCATTAATTTCAATGGACTTTAGAGGTGATGAGAGATCTTCAATTGTAGATGCATTATCAACTATGGTTATGGGAGATAATCTAGTTAAAGTAGTAGCTTGGTATGATAATGAGTGGGGTTACTCAAATAGGCTAGCAGATTTAACAAAATATGTTGCAGATAGATTATAATCTTCAAAATGTGTTAAAATAGGTATGTAATAAAAATCTAGTTCTATGATTTATGATTGAACTAGATTTTTATTACAATAAGTTTAAAAAAGGAGATTTTAATATGTCATTTAACAAGAAATCATTAGAAGACATCAATGTGAAAGGTAAAAAGGTTTTAGTAAGGTGTGATTTTAATGTACCTATAGTAGAGGGTAAAATTACTGATGAAAATAGACTTCTAGGAGCAATACCTACTATAGAGTACTTAGTTAACAATAATGCAAAGGTTATATTATGTTCACATTTAGGAAAACCAAAGGGGGAGCCTAAACCAGAGCTTTCGCTATCACCAGTAGCAGCAAGATTAAGTGAACTATTAAATAAGAAGATAATTTTTGCAGCGGATGATAATGTAGTGGGAGATAAAGCAAAGTCAGCTATTTTAGATATGAATGATGGAGATATAGTACTATTACAAAATACTAGATTTAGAAAAGAAGAAACTAAAAATGAAGAAAATTATTCTAAGGAATTAGCTTCTCTTTGTGATTTATTCGTAAATGATGCTTTTGGAACAGCACATAGAGCACATTGTTCTACAGTAGGAGTAACTGGATTTGTAAAAGAGTCAGTTTGCGGATATTTAATTCAGAAAGAGCTTAAGTTTTTAGGAGAAGCTATAGAAAATGCTGAGAAACCATTTACTGCTATTTTAGGAGGCTCTAAAGTATCAGATAAAATTAATGTAATAAATAATCTTTTAGAGAAAGTAGACAATCTTCTTATAGGAGGAGCCATGGCATATACTTTCCTGAAAGCTAAAGATTATAAAATGGGTATATCAAGGGTAGAAGAAGATAAAATTGATTATGCACTAGAGATGATGGATAAGGCTAAAGAAAAAGGAGTAAAATTATATTTACCGATAGACCACGTAGTAGCTACGGAATTCGATAAAAATGCAAATCCAGTAATAACAGAAGATGAAAATATTCAAGATGGATATATGGCTTTAGATATAGGACCCAAAACAAGAGAATTATATGCAGAAGTGATAGCAAAATCTAAAACTATTATTTGGAATGGTCCAATGGGAGTTTTTGAATTTGAAAACTTTAATAAGGGAACAATAGCAGTAGGAGAAGCTATGGCTAATTGTGATGGAATCACAATAATTGGTGGAGGGGATAGTGCTGCGGCTGTTAATATATTTGGTCTAGGAGATAAAATGACACATATTTCAACAGGTGGCGGAGCTTCCTTAGAATTTTTAGAAGGAAAAGAACTTCCAGGAATTGTTGCTTTAAATGATAAATAAATGTAAAATCTATAAAGAAAGTAATAAACAAGATAAAATCTTGTTTATTTACTTTCCTTTTCGAGAGTAATATATTATATTTGATTTAGAGAAAAAAATGTAATATGTCTCTTAAGGAAAAAACTTGGATATATTAGCATCATTAAAGATGTGTTGCAAAGTTATTAATAGGAGGATTAATCATGAGAAAAGCAATAATAGCAGGAAACTGGAAGATGAATAATACAATAGAAGAAGCAGTAAATTTAGTTAAGGAATTAAAGCCTTTAGTAAATGATGCTAGCTGTGATGTAGTAGTTTGTCCCACTTTTTTAAGTTTACCAGCAATAGTTGAGGAATGTAAGGGAAGCAATATTATGGTTGGGGCTCAAAACATGCATTTTGAAGAGTCAGGTGCTTTTACAGGAGAAGTTTCTCCATTAATGCTTAAAGAACTAGGAGTAAAATTTGTTATAATTGGACATAGTGAAAGAAGACAGTATTTTAATGAAACTGATGAAGCTGTTAATAAAAAATTAAAGACTGCTTTTCATCACAAGATTACACCTATATTATGTATAGGTGAAAGTTTACAGCAAAGAGAATTAGGAATAACTGAAGAAGTATTAGGTGCTCAAATAAAGCAAGATTTAATAGGAATAAAAAAAGAGCAAGTTGAAAATATGGTTATAGCCTATGAACCTATTTGGGCAATAGGGACAGGGAAAACTGCAACTGCAGATGATGCTAATAATACAATAGGATTTATTAGAGGAGTTATATGCAAGTTATACGGAGAAGAAGTTGCATATAAAATTAGAATTCAATATGGCGGATCAGTTAAGCCATCAACTATAAAAGAGCAAATGTCAAAGGAACACATAGATGGAGGATTAATAGGTGGAGCTAGTCTTAAAGCTTCAGATTTCGCAGCTATTGTAAATTACTAATAAAAGGATGGTCAAATATTATGAATAAAAAACCAGTAATGCTAATGATATTGGATGGTTTTGGAATAAGCGATAATGTGGATGGAAATGCAGTTAGAGAGTCTAATAAGCCTAACTACGATGGATTAAAGGCTAAATATCCTCACACCGCATTATCAGCTTCTGGTCTAGATGTAGGGCTTCCTGAGGGGCAGATGGGTAACTCAGAAGTTGGACACTTAAATATAGGTGCGGGAAGAATAATATATCAAGAATTGACTAGAATAACAAAATCAATTAAAGATGGCGATTTCTTTGAAAATAAAGCTTTTAATACTGCTATTGATGATGCGTTAAAAAATAACTCAGCTGTTCACTTAATAGGATTATTATCAGATGGAGGAGTTCATTCTCATATAAATCATGTAAAAGCTCTTATAACTCTTTGTAAGAGAAGGGCTGTAAAAAAAGTTTTTGTTCATTGCTTTTTAGATGGAAGAGATGTATCACCAACATCTTCAAAAATATTTATAGAAGAGTTACAAAACCATATGGATAGTGAGGGAATAGGAGAAATTGCAACTATTTCTGGTAGATATTATGCTATGGATAGAGATAATAGATGGGAAAGAGTACAATTGGCCTATAATGCAATGGTAAAAGGTGAAGGAAATACTAGTACTTCTCCATTTGCAGTTATAGACGATGCTTATCATGATAATAAAACAGATGAGTTTGTAATTCCTAGTGTAATTGTGAAGGATGGTAAACCGGTAGCTACTATAAAAAATAAAGATTCCATAATATTTTTTAACTTTAGACCAGATAGGGCAAGAGAGATAACTAGAGCTTTAAAAGATAAGGATTTTAAAGGTTTTGAAAGAGAAAGTTTAGATGTAACCTATGTATGTATGACTCAATATGATAAAACTATTGAGGATGTACAAATAGCTTATAAACCTGAGAGTTATGAGAATACATTAGGTGAATATGTTAGTAGCAAAGGATTAAAGCAGCTTAGAATTGCGGAAACAGAAAAATATGCTCATGTAACTTTCTTCTTTAATGGTGGAGTAGAGGAACCTAATAAGGGTGAAGATAGGGTATTGATTCCATCACCTAAAGTAGCAACCTATGACTTAAAACCAGAAATGAGTGCCTATGAAGTTACTGATGCAGTATTAAAAAGTATTGAAAAGGATGAATATGATTTAATTATATTAAATTATGCTAACCCAGACATGGTTGGACACACTGGAGTTATTGAAGCAGCAGTAAAGGCTATTGAAGTTGTAGATTATTGCTTAGGCAAGGTTGTAAATAAAGTACTAGACCATAATGGTACAGTGTTTATTACAGCAGACCATGGTAATGCTGAGTCTATGATTGATTACTCTACAGGCAAACCAATGACTGCACATACTACTAATCTGGTTCCATTTACATACGTAAGTAAAGAAATAGGAACACTTAGAAGTGGAGGAATACTTGCAGATATTGCTCCAACTATCTTAACAAAGATGGAATTAGATATTCCAAGTGAAATGAGTGGAAAATCATTAATTTAAGTTGTTAAGTTAAAATATTTAGCCATGCTAAATTTATTATAAACATAATATGAAGGAGGAAAAAAAATGAAACAATATGTTGAAATTATTGATGTCTATGCAAGACAAATATTAGATTCAAGAGCGTTCCCAACAGTAGAGGTTGAAGTTGTTCTAGAAGATGGTACAGTAGGGGTAGCGGCAGTACCTTCAGGAGCATCAACAGGTCAATTTGAAGCTGTTGAATTAAGAGATGGAGATAAATCTCTATACAATGGAAAAGGTGTATTAAAAGCTGTTGATAATGTAAACAACATAATAGCAGAAGAATTAATTGGAATGAATATATTCGATCAAGTTGCTATAGATAAGACTATGATAGAATTAGATGGAACTCATAATAAAGAAAAATTAGGTGCTAATGCTACTTTAGGAGTGTCCCTTGCTTGTGCAAAAGCTGCAGCTAATTACTTAGGACTTGGTTTATACCAATATATTGGTGGAGTTAATGCTAAAGTTTTACCAGTACCTATGATGAATATCTTAAATGGTGGAAAACATGCTGATAATAATGTGGACTTACAAGAGTTTATGGTTATGCCAGCAGGAGCTACATCTTTTAGCGAAGCTTTACGAATGGGAGCAGAAGTTTATCATGCATTAAAAGGAATCTTAAAAGCTAAAGGACTTGGAACAGGTGTAGGTGATGAAGGTGGATTTGCTCCAGATTTATCATCAAATGAAGAAGCAATAAAAGTTATAATCGAAGCAATAGAAAAAGCTGGATATGTTCCAGGAAAAGATGCTTTCATAGCACTTGACCCAGCATCTTCTGAATTCTTTGAAGATGGAAAATATAATCTTGCTGGAGAAGGAAGAATGTTAACTCCTCATGAGATGGCAGATTACTATGTAGAATTATGTGAAAAATATCCAATAATATCTATTGAAGATGGTATGGCTGAAGAAGATTGGGAAGGATGGAAGTACTTAACTGATAAAATAGGTAAAAAAATTCAATTAGTTGGAGATGACTTATTTGTAACTAATACTTCTAGACTTGGAATGGGAATTGAAAGAGAAACTGCAAACTCAATTCTTATAAAATTAAACCAAATAGGAACTTTAACTGAAACTTTAAATGCTATAGAAATGGCTGCAAGAGCTGGTTATACTGCAGTGGTTTCTCACAGATCTGGAGAAACAGAAGATACTACAATAGCTGACTTAGTAGTAGCTACAAATGCAGGTCAAATTAAAACTGGAGCTCCTGCAAGAAGTGAGAGAGTTGCTAAATACAACCAGTTATTAAGAATCGAAGAAGAACTTGGTGACATGGCTGAATTTAGAGGATTAAAATCTTTCTTTAACATAAAAAGATAACTAATTTCTATAATAAAAACANNTGTTTTTATTATAGAAATTAGAAGTATATATTAATTTAATATATATATTTACATTTATTACTCTTTCCATTGTAAAAATATTTTTACTGTGATAAAATATATTACATGTATAAGGATAAAGAATTAAGGGGGCATAATAATGATAACAGCATTAAAGGTTGTAATAATTATTTCCGCATTAACAGTTATATTGGCAATATCTCTTCAAGAAAGTAAATCATCAGGCTTAGGTGGATTAGTAGCTGGAAGTTCAGAAACTTTTTATAGCAAAAATAAAACTAAAACAAAGGAATCATTCTTAACTAAACTTACTATAGTATCAGCAGTTGTTTTTGCAGGGTCAATTATAGGAATAAACATATTTATACTTTAACTAAAAGCTATCCAGGGGGATAGCTTTTGTATTTAATGTCTGATAAAATTATATTAAAGATTAAATGTTTACACTTTAATATGATAACTTTATAATGTATATAGATGAATTTTTTAGTGATAGGGGAGAAAATAATGAGTGGATATGTTTCAAAACTTGAAACTTCAGAAATGGATTATCTTGTTGATGCAATTAGATCTCTTAAAACCAGAGAGGAAGTATATAGGTTCCTTGAAGATGTTTGTACAATAAATGAAATAAAAGCTATGGAGCAAAGACTTCAAGTTGCAAGAATGCTTAAAGAAAGAAGAACTTATTTAGATATCGCTAGTAGTACTGGAGCTAGCACTGCTACCATAAGTAGAGTTAATCGTTCTTTAAATTATGGAAATAATGGATATAAGGTAGTATTTGAAAGAGTTGATTGGAATGAATATGAAGATAAATAGAAAGTTGTAAGTAATCATAGATTAATTATAAGAAAAAGCTTTACTTTGAAGAGAGTAAGGCTTTTTCTATTTAATCAATTTATTAGAAATTAAAATAATTACAATATAAGGTTATGGTGTATTAACCATATTGAGTAATTATTTATATGTCGTTTATAAATTCATAGTATATGGTATAATAAAGAATAGGTTAAATATTCATAGTATAGTATTATATTATAGGATAAAGAAGATTAATAAATTACATTAGATAACTATAAATTTAGGAGTGATTAGATGGATTTAAAAAAGCTATTAAACAAGGAGCAATACGAAGCAGCTGTTACCGTAGAAGGCCCCTTGTTAATTTTAGCAGGTGCAGGATCAGGAAAGACTAGGGTTCTTACTTATAGAATGGCACATATGATAAATGATTTAAATATATATCCCTCACAGATTTTAGCTTTGACTTTTACAAATAAAGCAGCAGGAGAGATGAAGGAAAGAGTTAAATCATTAGTAGGAGATATAGTTGATACAATGTGGGTTTCAACTTTTCACTCTAGCTGTGTAAGAATTTTAAGAAGAGAAATTGATAAGTTAGGATACAATAAAAATTTTACTATATATGATAGTTACGATGCTAAATCACTAGTAAAGCAGTGCATGAAAGAACTTAATATCAATGATAAAGACATAACTGATGGAGAAATTATCTCAAAAATTTCCGATGCTAAAAATAAATTAATATCTGCTAAGAAGTTTAAAAAAGAAAATGAAGGAAACTTTCGAATGAATAAGATAGCAGATGTTTATCTAACCTATGAAAAGAAATTAAAGACTACAAATTCTTTGGATTTTGATGATCTAATTTATTTAGTTGTTAAACTGCTTAAAGAAAATGATGAGGTTAGAGAGTTTTATAGAAGAAAATTTAAATATATTCTTGTAGATGAGTATCAAGATACTAATAAATGTCAATATGAATTGATAAAGCTTTTAGTTAATGAAAATGAAAATATATGTGTAGTTGGAGATGACGATCAATGTATTTATGCATGGAGAGGTGCAGATATAAATAATATATTGGACTTTGAAAAGGATTTTCCAAGAGCAAAGGTTATTAAGTTGGAGCAAAACTATAGGTCGAAATCAAACATATTAGAGGCTGCTAATAAGGTTATAAGAAATAATGCACAAAGAAAAGATAAAGTGTTAAGAACTGAAAGTGAATCTGGAGAAAAGCTAAAAGTATACAGAGCCTATAGCGACATAGATGAAGGAAACTTTGTAGCAACTCAAATTAAAAGGATGATAAGAGAAGAAAATAGAAGCTTAAAGGATTTTGCTATACTTTATAGAATGAACTCCCAATCGCGTATATTTGAGGAAGCCTTTAGAAGGAATGAGATAACCTATAAAATAGTAGGGGGACTCAGATTCTATGAAAGAAAAGAAATTAAGGATGTCATGGCTTACTTGAAAGTGATAAATAATCCTCTTGATGATATAAGTTTAAAAAGAATTATAAATGAGCCTAAAAGAAGTATTGGAGACACAACCATAGCTAAGGTACAGGAATTTGCAGCAGAAAATAATATATGCATGTATGATGCACTTTTAGATGCAGAATTTATACCAAATCTTTCTGCAAGAGCTATAACATCTATAAATAAATTTGTGAGCTTAATGAATACTCTTATAGTGGATGCAGAGAATATAAGTGTACCTGAACTAATTGAGGATATTTTAGATAGAAGTGGATACATGAAAATGCTTAAGGGGTCTAGTAGTGCCGAGGATGAAAGTAGAATAGAAAACTTAAAGGAACTTGTATCTGATGCTGTAGTCTTTGAAAATTCTTCAGAAGATAAATCCTTAAGTGCCTTTTTAGAAAAGGTAACTTTAGTTTCTGATATAGATAATTTAGATGAAGAGAATAATGCAGTAGTAATGATGACTGTTCATAGTTCAAAAGGACTTGAATTTCCAGTAGTTTTCTTAGTTGGAATGGAAAATGGAATATTTCCAGGAATGGCTTCTTTGAATAATTTTAATGAGATGGAAGAATCAAGAAGACTTTGCTATGTTGCTATTACAAGAGCTGAAGAGATGCTATATATATCATCGGCAGAACAGAGAATGGTATTTGGTAGAACTGTGGGATATCCTATATCAGACTTCATAAGTGAAATACCTAAGGAATTAAAATATGATTTGAATGATGATGGAGGAACTCAATCCAAAGGAAGTTTTGATAATATTAACAATAAGGTAAATAATAAGGTTAATAATAATCCTCACTCCTTTAGAAGTGGTTTTTATAATTCAAAGAAACCTATGGCTTCAAGTGAAATTAGTGGCATTGAATGTGGAGTTGACAAATGTGCAGTTAAAGAAGAACTTACTATAGGGGTAAAAGTAAGACATGGTAAATTTGGAGTGGGAACTGTAGTATCTATATCCTCAGACAATGGAGAAACTATAGTTACTATAGCTTTTAACAATATGGGAATCAAAAAGCTTATGCTTAATAAGGCAGGTCTGGAACTAGCTTAATATAGTGTAAGAAAGTCACGAAGACAGCAGAATAAGTTTATTATAGGCTATGTTTTAGATGTTAATAAAACATAGCCTATAATTAAATTTTAAATATATAAGAGCTATTTTTAAGTTAATAGGAGGAAGCGTTATAATGAGTGATGATAAGCGTAGTAAAATGCTGAAGTTAGTAGAGGAGTTAAATAAATACTCCTATGAATACTATGTACTAGATAATCCTATCATATCTGATAAGGAATATGATAAAAAATATGATGAACTTAAAGTATTAGAAAGTGAACTTGAAGAGGTTTTACCTTATTCACCAACGTTAAGAGTAGGAGATATAGTTTTAGATGAATTTAGAAAATATAAACATAGAGCTCCTCTTTGGAGTTTAGATAAGGCTCAATCCATAGAACAAATTAAGAATTGGCATAATAGAAATATTAAAGCTATAAACGAGTATAATAATAATAATGAAGAAAAACTGCCAAGTGTTAAATATATTGTTACTAAAAAGTTTGATGGACTTTCTATAAATTTGACCTATAACCAGGAGGGGATTTTAATAGTTGGATCCTCTAGAGGGACTGGAGAAATTGGAGAAGACATTACTAGTCAAGTAAAGACTATAAAATCTATTCCACTCATAATAGATAATCACAGTATAATCGAAGTTCATGGTGAAGCTATTATGACAAAGGAAGCTTTTGAAAACTATAATAAAAATGCTTCTATCCCATTAAAGAACTTAAGGAATGGAGCAGCTGGAGCTCTTAGAAATTTAAATGTAAAGGAGACTGCCAGAAGAAATTTATCTGCTTTTTTCTATGATGTTGGATATAATGAAGGAAATCCATTTAATACATATACTGAAATGATGAATTTTATAAAAAAAATGGGACTCCCTATGGATAATTATATGGAAACATGCACTAATATTGATGAGATAGAAAAACAAGTTGAATATATTAATAGTATTAGAAACAACTTGAATTATGACATAGATGGGGTAGTTATAGCAATTGATGATATAAAAACTAGAGAGGTATTAGGATATACAATTAAGTTTCCTAAGTGGGCAATAGCTTATAAGTTTGAAGCAGAAGAAACAACTACTAAGCTTTTGGATGTAGAATGGAATGTAGGTAGAAGTGGAAGAGTTAGTCCTACTGCAATTCTTGAGCCAGTAGAGTTAGGTGGTGTAACAGTTAAAAGAGCTACTTTGAATAACTTAGATGATATTCAGCGTAAGGGAGTGAAAATTGGAGCTACAGTATTTGTTAGAAGATCTAATGATGTAATTCCAGAAATAATGGGAGTAGTAGAGGAGTCATTAGAAAGAAGTATTTCTATTGAAGAGCCTAAGGTATGTCCTAGTTGTGGGGAAGAATTATTTAGAGATGGAGTGCATTTGTTTTGTGAAAACACCTTGGCATGTAAGCCTCAAATGGTAAAAACTATAGTTCACTACGCTGGCAGAGAAGCTATGAATATAGCTGGATTTAGTGAAAAAACTGCTGAACAGTTATTTGAAAAACTTGGAATAAAGTCCATAGCAGATTTATATAGAATAAAAAAAGATGAATTAGTTGGATTAGAAAAGTTTGGAGATAAGAAAGCTACAAATCTTTTAACAGCATTAGAGAATAGTAAAGAATGTGAATTATCTTCATTTATATATGGACTAGGTATTCCTAATGTGGGTAAAAAGACAGCTAAGGATCTATCAAAGAAATTTAAAACTTTAAAAAATATTGAGAAAGCATCCTTTGAAGAATTAATATCAGTTCCTGATATAGGAGATATAGTTGCAAAAACTATAGTTGAATTCTTCTCATTAGATAAATCTAGAGAAACCATAAATGAGCTATTAAATTTGGGTGTAACTCCAAGGGAGGAACAAGTTCAGCAAATAGATGAAAATCCTTTTAAAGATAAAACTATTGTAGTTACAGGAAGTTTAAAAGAATTTTCAAGAAATGAAATTAAAGATAAATTAGAAAGTTTCGGTGCAAAGGTAGCAGGTTCTGTAAGTAAAAAAACAGACTTTGTTATAGTTGGAGAAGACCCAGGTTCTAAGTATAATAAAGCTATAGAATTAGGAATTAGAGTAATTTCTGAAGAAGAGTTTAAGGGAATGATTTAAAGTAGAAAGCATTAGCCCCATGGAGTTTTTATCCATGGGGCTAATTGCTATAGTAAATAATCTGTATTGTACTATACATCTAATCAATATAAATTTTTCTGTTGATTAGGAGTATCATCCATAACTAAATAATTATTATTCTAGATAGTAGAGTCAGAAGTGCTATCTAAAAGCTCTGAATTAGAATTTTCATCAATTATTTCAGATTTTTTTTGTTGTTCCTTTTCCTTAGCTTGCATATCTATACATGAAATATTTAATATATGTGAGATTTTTTCAAGTATATAATTACTATATCTCAGCTGGCTATATATAGAATTGAAAACAACAAATCCCCAAATGATTATTATCATAAAAGTTATTAAAGATAAGATTCCTAATATTTTCAATATAATATCTAAGTAAACCATAAGATACCTCCAATTTATTTACACATTATTATAAATATTATATCACATGTTTACAATTGGAAAAGAAGAATTTTGTGTTAACTTGCTCAGAATTGTTTATTTTGAAATAAATGAGTAAATAATTTTAAATATAGGAGGTGTTGTGGTGAAGAAAATAATATTTACAGTACTTTGCATTATAATAATTTTAGCAGGAATATCTATTGAGAAAGATAAATTAAATTCTGTAAAATATAGTAAAGTGAATTATATAACTTACAATATGAATGTAAATCCTGAAGATTTACAGTTAACAAGAGAAAATACTGTAAGAGATAAAGATTTGCTAATAACACTTTTTGAAGGTTTAGTAAAAGAAGATAACAATGGAGAAATAGTACCAGCACTTGCAAAGGAGATAATAACTTCAGAAGATGGCTTAGAATACACTTTTATATTAAGAGAGGATATATATTATAGTACAGGAGAAAAAATTACTGCAGAGGCAATTAAGAGTTTTTTTAAAGGATTTTTAAGTGATAGAAATAATGTATATGCTAGTAGTTTAGATTGTATATATGGAGCTAAGGAGTTTAGAGAAGGAATTGGTGATTTTTCAAATGTGGCAATAAACGTAAAAGATGATAGTACCATAGCTATTAGACTAAATTATAAAAATCCTTATTTTATTAATATCATAGCTAACCCAGTATTTAACATTAGAGATTACGGAACCCTGGATAAGTATAAGGAAAATTTTACTTCAATAAGGTATACAGGTCCCTTTGTAATTAAAGATGTAAAGAATGATGGGATCTACATAGAAAAAAATCAAAAGCATTATGAAAGAATTAAAATTACTGATGAAACTATTAGAATTACATTTTTAAACAGCGAAGAAAATACTTTAGCTATTTTTGAAAAGTCGACGGATACCAATACAGATTATTTTTCAGGTGGTATTGATATAATGATGGATGCTCCAATAAATGAACTTTTAAGATTATCTCAAAATTCAATGGTGAAAAGTTTTAATGGTTCAGCTGTATATTATTTAAGTTTTAACCCGGATAAAGAAACTGTTGGTGGAGATGTAAATTTTAGAATAGCTATAAACTCACTTTTATCAAAGGAATACTACTCTCAACTTATATGCAAAGAATTACTTACTCCAGCTACATCCTATGTGATGGAAACAGATGAAACAGAACAAGTATTCTCGATTTTTGGAGATACTGAAAAAGCTAAAGAATTCTTTAACAAGGTCAATATCAATGAAAATCCTGAAATAAGAGTAATTTTTGAAAAAAATAACTTGAATAGGAGAATTGTTGAAGATTTAAGTATTGATATTAAAGAGTGTACTGATTCAGAAATAGTTTTAAAAGAATATTCTAAAGAAGAGTTGAAAAATGCTGTTGATAAAGGAGATTATGATATAGTATTGCAGAGGTTTGATTTCAGCTATAGAAATCCTGGAGAGTATTTTGAGAGTTTCCATAAGATTTCTAATAATAATCTTATTTCATATGAAAATGAAGAATATTACAATCTTATTAATTCTGCAAAATATGAAATGAATGACGAAAAAAGAAAAATTATTTATGAGGAATGTGAAAAAATACTAAGAAATCAGTTAATATCTATACCTATATATAATATTAACAATGTTATTTGCGTTAAAGAAGGTATAAACCAAGTGTATGTAACTACCACTGGAAATATAAGATTAGAAAAAGTTAAAGAAGTACCTTAAATTTAAGGTACTTCTTTATTAGAAATCTAAAATTGTATTTAAATAAATAATTGTAAAAAAGTTAAACATGTTTTTACAAGAATCAAAACTATGTTTATAATGTTTATAACTTTCTTTCTTTCTATTTAAAGAAATATTTTTAACAAAAATAGGTGCTAAATCATTAGTATCATTATTTACATAAGAAGAAAATCTAAAATAATTATCATCTAATAGGTCTTCTGCCTTACATGAAAAATTCCTATATCTTTCAGGGTTATCAAGACTAGGAGCTTCCGGCCACCTAAGTATAATTCCAGAGCTTACTACCTGTTTTTTATAAAGACCATGAATTTTAGAAGCTAGCTCGGTTTTTTCATTGTCACTTAATAAAGACTCTTGAATCATAAATACATAAAGATATAGAATTATTTCATCTGAAGAAAATTTGTTTTCTTTTTCAGAAATGTCTTTTATAAAAATACCATCATCATTATTATATAATTTTTCTAGGTTATTAAAGATTTTAAAGGCTGCATCTTTAAAATGAGATAAATTGGTATTTTTATAAGTTAATATAGAGTTTATATAGCATAAACAAGAAATATCTATATTATCTCTAATTATAGAAGGTGGCATATGATTGATGTTTTCAATCATTAATTCAGAAAAATCTACTAGTAATTCCTTAGCTTTCTCCAGTTTTGAACATTCATAAAGAATATTGAAGGCTAAACATATTTTAACTAACTCATCGTGAGAAGTATTATATATTTCTTGTTTTAGACTTGAGAATAGATTCATTATATCTAGAGCAAAGGATTGAAAGTTTTCATTATTGTCTTCTGAAAGTGTAGCACATTTATAATATGCTGCCATAAGAAGAGCTTGTGTTGAAAATTTAAACTTCATATTCTTGTCTGTAAGAAAATATTCTTTTTGAAGAGGATCAGTAGAATCATATTTATCAACAAATACCCCCTCACTATTACGGCAATAAAGAGCAAAAAATTCTAATTGCTCAATGGATAGGTCAACATAGTATTTGCTAAGTTTATATTTATCCTCATCAATATCTTTAAATTTTCTATAATAGTCAGATAAGTACAGCAAACCAAGGGTCATATACCCATTAGCACATATGTTTATTTCTCTTTTAAACTTGCGATGATTCCAAAGTAATTTATCTTTTTCTTTCAAAAGTTTTCCGTCAGCTTTTCTATATACACATAATAGTGGAGAAATAACGCTATTTGTGATATCATCATCATTAGGTAAAGGTTTAATTTTTAAGTTTGCATTTCTAGATATAATTCCACATCCAGAGTGTAGAACTATATGTCTAAGGGACTCTTTAGAAAAATGAAACAATTGACTTTTTATATTGTCATTGTTTAGTATGTTAATTCTTAAAAAAGGTCCTATATATCTCAAAATAACACCACCAGAATATTAGTTATATTTAATAATATGATATGAGAAGTGAAAATGTGCTAAAAACACAATAGTTTTTTTAGGTTAGGAGAATTTATATGAGGGTAGGAAAATTAAATTGGAATGAACTAAAGTACATAATAGATAACCATAAAGGGAAAGAGCGGAAGGAAGTAGAAGTATCTAACGGCATAGGAGAAGATTGTGCCATTATAAATTTTGGCAGTAATCAATGCGTAATTTCTACAGACCCTGTAACTGGTGCAGAGGAAAATATAGGTAAAATTGCAGTTAACATTAACTGTAATGATATAGCTTCCTGTGGAGTCGAGCCATTAGGAATCTTGGTTACCATATTAGCACCACCAAAGACTACTATACAAGAATTACATGATCTTATGAAAGAAATTCATGAAGAAGCATGTAAAGTAAATGTTCAAATTATAGGTGGCCATACTGAAATAACAGAAGCTGTTAATAAGATAGTGGTTTCGTGTACGGCTATTGGAAAAAGTAATGTTAATAGTGCTATTAGCACATCAGGAGCAAAAGTAGGGGATAGCATAATAGTTACTAAACAACTATGCCTTGAAGGAACTTCAATATTGGTTAATGATTATGAAGAGAGATGCAGGAGTATATTAACAGATGAAGAGATTGAAGAAGCAAGAGGCTATGTGGAGAGCATAAGTGTAGTGAAAGAAGGAAAAATAGGTGGAATAGCTAAAGCAACATCTATGCATGATATAACAGAGGGTGGAGTTTTAGGAGCATTATGGGAAGTTGCTAATGCAAGTAATGTAGGATTTAAGGTTAATAAATCTAAAATGCCAATTACAGAAATTACAAGGAAAGTATGTAAAGAATTTAATATAGATCCATTAAGACTAATATCATCAGGTAGTATGCTTATAACTACTGATAATCCAGAAAAGTTGTTAAAATCTTTTGATGATAATGGAATTAAGGCTACTGAAATAGGAGAAATAACTAAGAGTAAAGGTATAGTAATAGATGATAAAGAAATCAATGAAGTGACTCCGCCAGAAGCAGATGAGTTATTTAACATATAGTAGACATTTAAGAAGGAGAATTTGTAATGAAAAGAGTAATAGTTGCTAGTAATAATCATCATAAAATTGTAGAAATAAAGGAGATTCTTAAAGAGTTTGATTTAGAGGTAGTATCTTTAAAAGAAGCTGATATAGATATAGATGTAGAAGAAACAGGCACTACATTTATGGAAAATGCATACATAAAGGCTAAGGCAATTCATGAAATTTGTAAAGATGTACTTGTTTTATCTGATGATTCAGGATTATCAGTAGAAGTATTAAATGGAGCTCCGGGAATATATTCTGCTAGATATAGTGGTGAACATGGAAATTCAGTGGAAAATAATAAAAAGTTAATAAGAGAGTTAGAAGGTGTGCCTTTTAATGAACGAAAAGCAAAATTTATATGTGCTATGGTTTTAATAGTTAATGATAAAGATATTATCAAAGTTCAAGGTGAAGTAGAAGGTTTAATATTAGAGAAATACAAAGAGTGTGAAGGATTTGGATATGATCCTTTATTCTACGTGCCAGAACTAAAGGCTACATTTAATGATGTACCTTCTAAAGTGAAAAATGCTATAAGTCATAGAGGAAATGCATTATCTAAGTTAACAGAAGAGATGAAAAAATATTTATAGTCTACATATAATAATTTTACTTGTTATATATTTAAATAGTTCCATGTATAAATATATTTATTTTTACATAGTGAACTATTTAAATTTATTCCGTGTGTTGAGTATTAAATTACATAATTTGTTAATTGCATTTAAGTTTATTTTGATATAGACAGAGAATTTAGTAGTAACAATATAAGTCATTAGTATTTATAAGGTATATAAGAGAAAAGAAGGTAAAATAAGGACTTGAAGAGAATTTACAATAAAAACTGTCAAAATTTAATTAAAAACTTCAAAAAAGGTGTTGACTAATTAAAGGGAAGTCTGTATAATAAATTTTGTCGTTAAGGTTATTAATCAAACGGCACTGATTAAGATATATCGGGGTGTGGCGCAGATGGGAGCGCGCGTGGTTTGGGACCATGAGGTCGCAGGTTCAATCCCTGTCACCCCGACCATTTTAAATTAAATATATGCGGGTGTAACTCAATGGTAGAGTGCTAGCCTTCCAAGCTAGTTACGAGGGTTCGATTCCCTTCACCCGCTCCAAAATATGCGTTTTTAGCTCAGCTGGATAGAGCAACGCCCTTCTAAGGCGTGGGCCAGGGGTTCGAATCCCTTAAGACGCACCATATATGGTGAACGTAGTTCAGTTGGTAGAGCGCCAGATTGTGGTTCTGGTTGTCGTGGGTTCGAGTCCCATCGTTCACCCCATTAAATTTTGGGATATCGCCAAGCGGTAAGGCACCAGACTTTGACTCTGGCATTCGTAGGTTCAAATCCTGCTATCCCAGCCAGATGGTTCACTAGCTCAGTCGGTAGAGCACATGACTTTTAATCATGGTGTCCGGGGTTCGATCCCCCGGTGAGCCACCAAAAATGAAACATGCAGGTGTGGCGGAATTGGCAGACGCACTAGACTTAGGATCTAGCGCCTTAGGCGTGGGGGTTCGACTCCCTTCACCTGCACCAATCATAAAAATAAAAAAATGCGGGAGTGGCTCAGTGGTAGAGCGTCACCTTGCCAAGGTGAACGTCGCGAGTTCGAATCTCGTCTTCCGCTCCAAATGCGGGTGTAACTCAATGGTAGAGTGCTAGCCTTCCAAGCTAGTTACGAGGGTTCGATTCCCTTCACCCGCTCCAAAATATGCGTCTTTAGCTCAGCTGGATAGAGCAACGCCCTTCTAAGGCGTGGGCCAGGGGTTCGAATCCCTTAAGACGCACCATATATCGGGGTGTGGCGCAGATGGGAGCGCGCGTGGTTTGGGACCATGAGGTCGCAGGTTCAATCCCTGTCACCCCGACCACTTTAAATTAAATATGTGCGGGTGTAACTCAATGGTAGAGTGCTAGCCTTCCAAGCTAGTTACGAGGGTTCGATTCCCTTCACCCGCTCCATTTTTTATTTTTTGAGAAGGTGTTTTATAAGGAATTCATATTTTATTTTTGCACCCATAGCTCAGCTGGATAGAGCGCTGGACTTCGAATCCATCGGTGGCAGGTTCAAATCCTGTTGGGTGTACCATGAATGTAGTGATATCGACGATTTCAGTAGATGAAATCGTTGGTATTTTTTTATTTTATTATTAATTTATGATTAATGATGAAATTTACTCAGGAACAACAATATTATAGGAAATGATAGAGTAAAAAAGTAAAAAATAAGCACTAATGAGTTAAATCAATAGTGCTTATTTTAATATTGAAAGTTATTTTTCAACTGTAATTTC
This sequence comes from Clostridium sp. UBA871, assembly GCF_002295255.1. NCBI lineage: Bacteria > Bacillati > Bacillota > Clostridia > Eubacteriales > Clostridiaceae > Clostridium > Clostridium sp. UBA871. The sequence continues at coordinate 817,494 of NZ_DBFV01000003.1, forward strand.
CGTATTATGTTTATTTATCAAATAACAATATAAATTCTTAACAAGAATTTTAACAATGTTATATATAGGAACTGCAAGGAAGGCTGCGAAGAAACCTCCAAAGTATACACTTATGGTAACTACTAAAATAGTTGTCAGTGGATGCATATTCAGTTGGTTACCAGTGATATTAGGGGTTATAACATTGCCTTCTAACTGCTGAACAATAACTGTAAGAATTATTATTTTAAGTACCATACCAAAGCCCATACTTAAGGATATAAGGATAGCTGGAATAATTCCCAGTATTACACCTAAGAAAGGAATAAAGGCAGTTATAAGAGAAAATAGAGATAGAACAAGAGCATTAGGCATTCCGATGATTACATAACCTATAAACATAAGAACTCCGATGACACAAGCAACCATAATCTGTGAAGTAATGTATTGTTTTAATACTGTATCAATTTCATGGAGTATTTTCAATATAATACTTTTAAATTTTCTTGGAAGAAAGGAAGTGAAAGTATTATATATTTTTTTGTCATCTTTAAGTATATAAAACATTATTATTGGTATTAAAATCATCTGAGCTACAAAATTACCTATAGAACTAGCAAATACATATATGTTTTTACTTATGTCTGTAAAAGAATTTACTAAATAGTTAGCGGCTTTTTGAAGTAATTCACCAATATTTAAAAATTCATTAATTTGTGGAAATAAGTAGCTATATTTATCTGCTAAGTTCTGTACGGATTCAATAATAGCTATGGTTAAACTTTCACCTTGAGTAGCTATTATCGATGAAGAATATATAAGCATATATACAATTAATACAATTATCAATAGTATTGAAAGGGCTGTAGCTATTCCACTTGATAATTTCCTGTTTTGAAGAAACCTTTTCACGGGTCTCACTAGATAGTAAAGAAAAATTGCTAAAACTATAGGTATAAACATAGCATTAAGAATTGTAGTTATAGGAGATAGTACAAAATTCATTTTACTGAAGAGTCCTATAGCCAATAGAATTAAATTTATTATTAAAAGAATTTGTATTATTTTAGTAAAATTTTTATTTTTATTCATTTTTTCCTCCTCTAATTTAAAATTTAGAATAATGAAGACTTTGAGATTTATTTAACTATAATTAAGCTAATGTCATTATATACCATAACATAAATGATTAAAAAAATACATGCTAGAAAATTAAAACTAGCATGTTAGTTTTCTAGATTATTTAGTTGTGCAAGGTAGAAAGAATTTTAGGGTATTCTTCATCTACAGCTCTAAATATTATAGAAAGCATTTGGAAAACTAAATCTGCATCAAAGTTATCATTAAATGGTAGGGATACTTTTGCACTTATAATTTCATTATCCTCATAAAAGGATACATATTTATATGTAGAGTTTAATTCATTGAATAAAGCATATAACTTATATTTATCTTGAGCTTTAGATATAGAGGCTATATTAAAGCAGAAGATGTCAGCTAATGTATCATCATCTCTTAATGATATAACAGCTCTTCTATCTTGGCCACCTCCCAGAACTGGTTTAGTAACTCCGTTTATAGTGATCTTTTCAGGAAATGAAAAGATGGTAAATTCATCTACATTGAGTCCTTTGTTTAATGGAAGTCTATGTTCTTCTATATATTTTTCAAATTCTATAGCATTATTTCTCATACTATTTCCCCCTTGAATAAAATTTATATAAATATATTTTTTGAATATTATACATATTATAATGTATTAGTAATTATCTCATAAAAGAGATGGTTAGTAAATAGAATTGTATAACTTATAAGTATATGATTTAAATTATAATTTATTACTAACCTGTGGATAAACTTGGGGATTATGTGGAAAAAAATGTAAAAGCATTAACAGGTTAAGAAATTTTACTCCTTTTAATCTGTTGAACTTTAGATATTAAATAATCTTGAAGTTGACTACAAGTTTCTTTATCCATTTGATTTACACCATCTAGCCTATAGTCTATACTTAAACTCTCATACTTATTTACACCTAAAAGATGATAAGGTAATAATTCTATTTTATCTACATTAGGAATTTCTTCATTTATTATACTAGCTATTTTATCCATATGCTCTAAAGTATCTGTATAAGCAGGAACTACCACATGCCTAACCCATACACGAGCTTTAGATTTTCTAAGAGCTGACAAGAATAAGTTAACATCTCGTGTATCCCTACCAGTAAGAGTTACATATCCATCACTATTAATATGTTTTACATCTAATAAAACTAGATCAGTATACTTTAATATTTCATCATAGTCACCATGTCCATAGCCAGCGGTATCAATAGCTGTATGAATACCTAATTCTTTGCATTTTTTTAATAATTCTAATAAAAATTCAGGTTGAACAAGAGGGTCTCCACCAGAGAATGTTATACCACCTCCAGAAGGTTGAAAATATGGTTTAAATCTTATGATTTTATTTATAATTTCTTCAGAAGTGACTTCCTTACCATCTTTTAAGTTCCAAGTATCTGGATTGTGGCAATAAGCACACCTTAATTTGCATCCTTGAAAAAATACTACAGTTCTTATACCAGGACCATCAACTAGGCCCATGCTTTCTATTGAGTGAATTCTACCAGTTTTCATTATAAAGCCTCCTTGCAATTTAAACTAAATAACATAATTAACTTTATACAAAAAATAAATTCTATAATTTCTCTATAAAATTAATTTAAGTTTCTTTAAAAATACTAAATATAGTAGAGATATCTAACTAAGACATCTCTACTATGTTGTTATAATCAATTCTTTTTATTCAGATTACATTGATGCGTGGAAAGTTCTGTTAACAACATCTAATTGTTGTTCTCTTGTTAGTTTAATAAAGTTAACAGCATATCCAGAAACTCTTACAGTCAACTGAGGATATTTTTCTGGATGATCCATAGCATCTAATAAAGTTTCTCTATTAAATACATTTACATTTAAGTGATGAGCATTTTGTCCGAAGTATCCATCTAATAAGTTACTTAAGTTTGATATTCTGTTTTCAGAGCATTTTCCTAAAGCATCTGGAATAATTGAGAAAGTATTAGAAATACCATCTTGAGAATATTCATATGGTAATTTAGCTACAGAGTTTAGAGATGCTAAAGAACCGCTACTATCTCTTCCGTGCATAGGATTAGCACCAGGAGCAAATGGCTCACCAGCTTTTCGTCCGCAAGGTGTTGAACCAGTTTTTTTACCATAAACTACGTTTGAAGTTATAGTAAGCACTGATTGAGTGTGATATGCATTTCTGTATGTTTTGTTCTTTTTAACCTTATTCATCATAGTTTCAACTAAGTATACTGCGATATCATCAACTCTATCATCATCATTTCCGTATTTAGGGAAGTCACCTTGGATTTCGAAGTCTACTGCTATTCCTTGTTCATTTCTAATAGGCTTAACTTTAGCATATTTAATTGCAGATAAAGAGTCTGCACATACTGAAAGTCCAGCTATACCACATGCCATTGTTCTAAATACATCTCTATCATGTAAAGCCATTTGTAAAGATTCATAAGAGTATTTATCATGCATATAGTGAATAACATTCAATGTGTTAACATAAAGTTTAGCTAACCATTCTACCATAACATCGAATTTTTCTATAACTTCATCATAGCTTAAGTATTCAGAAGTGATTTTTTCCATCTTAGGAGCAACTTGTACTCCAGATTTTTCATCTACACCACCATTTATAGTGTATAATAAAGTCTTAGCTAAGTTTACTCTAGCTCCAAAGAATTGCATTTGTTTACCAACTTTCATAGCTGATACACAACAAGCTATAGCGTAGTCATCACCCCAATAAGTTGTCATTAAATCGTCATTTTCATACTGAACAGAGCTTGTATCAATAGATACTTTTGAACAGAAATCTTTAAATCCTTGAGGTAATCTTGTTGACCATAGTACAGTTAAGTTTGGCTCAGGTGATGCTCCTAATGTATATAATGTATTAAGCATTCTGAAAGAGTTTTTAGTTACTAATGTTCTTCCATCTAATCCCATACCACCTATTACTTCAGTAACCCAAGTTGGATCTCCGGAGAATAGGTTGTTATAATCAGAAGTTCTTAAAAACTTTACTAATCTTAACTTCATTACAAAGTGATCTACCATTTCTTGAGCATCTTCTTCAGTAAGAATGCCATTATCGATATCTCTTTGAATATATATATCAATGAAAGTAGAAGTTCTACCAAGAGACATAGCAGCACCATTTTGTTGTTTTATTGCACCAAGATACCCAAAATATAACCATTGAATAGCTTCTTGAGCATTTTTAGCAGGAACTGATATATCAAATCCATAACTAGCTGCCATTGCTTTTAACTCGTTAAGAGCCACTATCTGATCAGATAATTCTTCTCTTAATTGAATAACATCAGCATCTATAGTGCTAACTTCTAAACTTTTCTTTTGTTGAATTTTATCTTCTATTAATCTATCTATACCATATAAAGCAACTCTTCTATAGTCACCTATGATTCTACCTCTTCCATAAGCATCTGGTAAACCTGTTACTATACCATACTTTCTAGCTAATTTCATTTCATCTGTATAAGCATCAAAAACTCCTTGATTATGAGTTTTACGATGTTTTGAGAATATTTCAGAAATCAAAGGGTCAATTTCGTATCCATAAGATTTAGCTGCGGTTTCAGCCATTCTTATTCCACCTTGAGGCATAACAGCTCTTTTAAGTGGAGCGTCAGTTTGAACACCAACAATTTTTTCAAGATTCTTATCTATATACCCTGGGTTATATGCATCTATCTTAGATATGGTTTTAGTATCAACATCTAAAACGCCACCGTTTTCTATTTCTTTTTTAAATAATTCGCTTACTTCATTCCACAATTTGTTTGTAGCTTCTGTAGCATCTGTTAAAAATGATGCATCACCTTCATATGGAGTATAGTTAGTTTGAATGAAGTCTCTTACATTAACTTCCTTTTTCCAAGTTTTGCCCTTAAAGCCATTCCATTGAGTAAACATATATAATCCTCCTAAAAAATAATTTTTAATAAAATTAAAGTATAAAACATTTGTTTTATGTACTAAAATTATTAAATAATAATTTAAATTTAAATTTAATTTTATCTCCATCTGTTATAATTGTACAACTATAACAGATGAAAAACAACAGTTTTTTTAATAGGGATAAAAGATTAAAAATTCAGAAAATTCAAACAAGTAAAGGATTAAATTTGCGAAATTTAGTGAAAAAAATAATTGCAAGAAGACATTTAACAATTTTCATTAAAGGTTAATTTGAAGATGAATATAACAGTTTAAATGAAATTTTGAAACAGAGAGAAGTTAATTTGTTGTAAAATGCAATTTCATATATTAAAGTAATAAAGCAATAATAAATGGAAACATAAAACAAAAAATAAAGTTGGTTAATATAATTAAATAAATTAATTGTAAATTTAAATTGATTTGGTATAAAAAAATGTTAATTTATAATAAGTTGAGTTATAATAAGTTATGAGAATATAATTATTAATCAAAATGTATAGTGAAATAATAAAGTTAACTATGGAGGTAAAAGCTGTGAGGAAAAAGCCAAGTATGTTTAGTAAGGATTATCGCAGACAGTTAAAGCTGAGGCGTATAAAATATATGATTATATTTTTAATTATAATAATGGTTATTGGGATAACTGGATTAGTTTTTACTAATAGAGAAGGAATAGTGGCTATAAAAAATTTTTTTATTAAAGAAAGTACAGAGGAAAATAACTATAAATCAGAAGAAAATAAGAATAAAACTGAAGAAAATTCTGAAGAGGAAAGTGTTGTAGAGGAAAAGTCTACTAAAACCTATTCAGATGTAGTTCTTAAATCAGGAAAAAAAGTTACTATTAATTATGAAGAAAAAGATCAAGTTAAGAAAATCAACACAATTGATTCAGATTCACAAGTTAAATGTAGTATAGCCCCATCACAAGAAATGATTTTAATTTTAGACAAAGAAGCTCAAGATATGTATATTTTAAATAGTAACGAGAAACTAATAAATATTACCAATGAACAGTACGTATCAACTACTAATGAAGTATTTAACAAGGAAAACGTATTAAAATATAATCCTTCTTATAAATGGGTTGAAAGTGCACAATTTATTGACAATACACATATTGCATATTCTAGTAGCTTGCCTTGGATAAATAACAGTGATGATAAGTATTTGTGGATATATAATATGGAGAGTAATACCCATAGAGGATTTTATAATGTAAAAGGAAAAACTTTTGAAGTGGGACAAATAACAGATAAGGGTCTTACTATATCTTTAGACAATAAGGAAATAGTTGTGGATAAAGATGGTAAAATAGTTGAATAAATATATCATGGGAAAAAGTATTGTACATAATAATAGTATTATTGTATAATTTATTAGGTAATATTTAATTTATTATCATAAATTTAGAGAATGATGATGTATCTGACTAACAGTTAAATAATTAAATGTACTATTTACTTTACTAAATTTATGTTATAATTTTAAGAAATACAGAGTTGGGAATATTAGGAGGAAGAAATAATGAACGTTAAAATGGAGAAGCTAGAAAAAAACGTTGTTAAATTTGAAGTAACAATAGGAGCAGATAAATTTGCAGAAGCTGTTAAAAAATCTTATGCAAAAAATGCGAAAAAATTCAATGTGCCTGGATTTAGAAAAGGTAAGGCTCCAATGAATATAATTAAACAATACTATGGTGAAGGTGCATTATATGAGGATGCTATAAACTACATATATGAAACTACTTATCCAGAAGTATTAGCAGAAAATAATATAAATCCAGTAGATTATCCATCAATTGATATTGTTCAAATTGGTGAAGGTAAGGAATTTATATATACTGCGTCAGTACCAGTAGTACCAGAAGTTGAATTAGGTGCTTATAAAGGAATAGAAGCAAAGAAAGAAGTAGTAGAAGTTACAGATGAGGATGTAGAAAATAAATTAAAAGAATTACAAGCTCAAAATACAAGAGTAGAAGTTAAAGAGGGAGCTGTTGAAAAAGGTGATATAGCTGTTATAGACTTCAAAGGTTATGTAGATGAAGTTGCTTTTGAAGGCGGAGAAGCTAAAGATTACGAATTAGAAATTGGTTCAGGTAGCTTTATTGATAACTTTGAAGATCAATTAATTGGATTAACAGCTGGAGAGTCTAAAGACGTAAAGGTTAATTTCCCAGAACAATATGGAAAAGAAGATTTAAATGGAAAACCAGCTAAATTTGAGGTAACAGTTAAATCAGTTAAGAAAAAAGAATTACCAGAAATAACTGATGAATTTGCTAGTGAGGTTTCAGAATTTGAAACTTTAGAGGAACTTAGAAACAATATAAGAGAAGAATTAGTAAAAGCTAACGAGTTGAAAGCAATAAATGAATATGAAATGGCTGTTATAGAAACTGTAGTAGCTAATGCTAATGTGGAAATTCCAGATGCTATGGTAAATAGAGAATTAGATGGAATGCTACAAGATTTAGAAAATAGATTAAAGTATCAAGGTTTAGATATAGAAAGTTACTTCAAGTTTACAAATACTTCAGAAGCTGACTTTAGAGAACAAATGAAAGATATAGCAACTAAAAATGTTAAAAATGAATTAGTATTAGGTGAAATTGCTAAAGCTGAGAAAATTGAAGCATCAGAAGATGAGATAAGAGAAAAAGCTACAGAGATTGCTAGTAAGTATGGTGAAGCTGAGAAAATGGAAGAAACTGTTGATAGATTAGTTCAAGTTCAAAGAGAATACCTTGGAACTCAAATAGTAAATGAAAAAATTAAGAACATGATAATGGAAAATAGCAAAACTATTTAAGTTAATTAATAATTGCCAGTATATACTGGCAATTATTTTAAATAAAATAGGTTAAAATAATTTTAATGAGGATATAATAGTAAATATTCTAATATATTTACAATAGTAAGGAGGTTGTAATTATGAGTTATATACCAATGGTTGTAGAGCAAACTGGTAAGGGCGAGCGATCTTATGATATATATTCTAGATTATTAAAAGAAAGAATTATTTTTTTATCTGATGAAGTAAATGATGTTACTGCTAGTTTAATTGTAGCACAACTTTTATTTTTAGAGTCAGAGGATCCAGATAAGGATATATATCTATATATAAATAGCCCTGGTGGTTCAATAACTTCTGGAATGGCAATTTATGATACGATGAACTATATAAAGCCAGAGGTTTCTACAATTTGTGTAGGAATGGCTGCATCTATGGGAGCTTTTCTACTTGCAGCAGGACAAAAGGGAAAAAGATATGCGCTTCCTAACAGTGAGATAATGATACATCAGCCGTTAGGTGGATTTAAAGGTCAAGCAACTGACATTGATATTCATGCTAAAAGAATATTAAAGATAAAAGAAACTCTTAATGAAATATTAAGTGAAAGAACAGGCAAGCCTTTAGATAAAATAAAACAAGATGTTGAAAGAGATTATTTTATGTCCGCGGATGAAGCTAAGGAATATGGATTAGTAGATGAAGTAATTGTTAAAAAGAAATAGCTTTAAAGGGGTGTCAACATGCCAAGAAATGAAGAAAAGAAAAAATTTAAATGTTCTTTTTGTGGAAAAAGTGAAGAGCAAGTAAGAAGACTTATTGCAGGTCCAGGTGTATATATTTGTGATGAATGCATCGAGCTTTGTTCTGAAATCATAGTAGACGAAAGAGAAGAGGATGTCCAAATTGACATGGGCACATTACCTAAACCTAAAGAAATTAGAAAGTATTTAGATCAATATGTGGTAGGGCAAGATGATGCTAAAAAGGCTTTGTCTGTAGCAGTGTATAATCATTATAAAAGAATAAATTCTAATGTTATGGATAATGATATAGAACTACAAAAAAGTAATATACTTATTTTAGGACCAACTGGTTCAGGTAAAACTTTATTAGCTCAAACACTAGCAAAAATGTTAAATGTACCTTTTGCAATAGCAGATGCTACAACACTTACAGAAGCTGGATATGTAGGTGAGGACGTAGAAAATATATTATTAAAATTAATTCAAAACTCTGATTATGATATAGAAAGAGCTGAAAGAGGCATTATATATATCGACGAAATTGATAAGATTGCACGTAAGTCCGAAAATCCATCTATAACTAGAGATGTTTCTGGTGAAGGGGTTCAGCAAGCTTTACTTAAAATTCTTGAGGGAACTGTATCTTCAGTACCACCACAAGGAGGAAGAAAACATCCACATCAAGAGTTTATCCAAATAAATACATCTAATATATTATTTATTTGTGGTGGAGCTTTTGATGGGTTAGAAAAAATTATAACAAAGAGAACTCAAAAATCAGCCATGGGATTTGGTGCAGAAGTGGTTTCTAAGGAAAAACAAGACTTAGGAGAATTATTTAAGCAAATAATGCCTGGTGATTTACTGAAGTTTGGATTAATTCCAGAGTTTGTAGGAAGAATTCCTGTAATAGTAACTTTAGATAATTTAGATGAAGATGCTCTTGTAAAAATATTAAGTGAACCTAAAAATGCATTAGTGAAGCAGTATCAAAAGTTATTAGAAATTGATGATGTTAGACTTGAATTCGATGAAAATGCTCTTATAGCTATAGCTAAAGAAGCAATAAAGAGAAGCACAGGAGCAAGGGGATTAAGAGCAATAATAGAAGATATAATGCAGGAAATAATGTATGAGATTCCTTCACGTGAAGAAATAGAAAAAGTTATAATTCATGAAGAAACTTTAAATACAAAGATTCCTGAATATATCATTGCAGACAATGGAAAGAGAGAACCTTTAAAAATAGATAGTAAAAAGGGTGTAAAGAGAACACCTGAACTTGCATAATATAAAAACTGCTGAAATTCAGCAGTTTTTTCTTGTTATAGAATATTAATCCAATATATTGTGAATAATACTATTGTGACTTAAATAATTAGTAAAGGGAGGGAAGATTAGTTTGCTTATAAAGTAGGCTAATATTGATATGGAACCAGTAGCGATTTTGATTATGCTAATACAACTATTAGTTACAATAGTAATGGGAATTTACTTCTTTAATGCATTAAAGGGACAAAAATCATCTAAGATTACAATTAATAAAGAGAACACTAAAGAAATTGAAAAGCTGAGAAAGTTAAAAAGTATATGTTTGACTGAGCCTTTAACAGAAAAGAGTAGACCTAGAAATTTTGAAAATATAATTGGTCAAGAAAAGGGTATTAAGGCTTTAAAAGCAGCCATATGTGGTCCAAATCCTCAACATGTTATAATATATGGACCTCCAGGAATAGGAAAAACAGCAGCAGCAAGACTTGTATTAGAAGAGGCAAAACTAATTCCAGCTTCACCATTTAAGGCAGCTTCTTCTTTTGTAGAAATTGATGCTACAACTATAAGATTTGATGAAAGAGGAATAGCGGATCCATTAATAGGATCAGTTCATGATCCAATATATCAGGGGGCGGGTCCATTAGGTGTTATAGGAGTACCACAACCAAAACCTGGAGCAGTTACAAAAGCACATGGAGGAGTCCTATTTATTGATGAGATAGGTGAATTACATCCTATAGAAATGAATAAGTTATTGAAAGTTTTAGAAGATAGAAAAGTATTTTTAGATAGTGCATATTATAATAGTGAAGATCCTAATATGCCATCTTATATTAAAGAGATATTTGAAGAAGGATTGCCTGCTGACTTTAGATTAATAGGTGCAACAACTAGAAGTCCAGAAGAAATTGTTCCAGCTATTAGGTCTAGATGTGTAGAAATATTTTTTAGAGCTCTAGATGGAGATGAAATAGAAATAATTGCAAAGAATGCAGCAGAAAAAATTGGAATATCAATAGACGAAGAAGCAGCAAAACTGGTTGGGATATTTGCTAATAATGGCCGTGATGCTGTAAATTTGGTTCAATTAGCTTGTGGAATTGTAATTAATGAAAATAGAAATACTGTTAGTATAAATGAAATACAATGGGTTATTGAGAACGGACAATACTCACCAAAGCCTAATAAAAAGATATGTGCGAAACCAAAGGTTGGTTATGTAAATGGCCTTGCGGTATATGGTTCAAATGTTGGATCTGTAATGGAAATAGAGGCGACAGCAACAAAGGCAAGAGATAGAGAAGGAATAGTAAAAATAACAGGTATTGTTGAGGAAGAGGAATTAGGAGATAAGGGTAGAAAATTAAAACGAAAAAGCACAGCAAGAAATTCTATTGATAATGTAATTACAGTGTTGGAGAGAATGTACAACATAGATACAAAAAAATACGATATACATGTTAATTTTCCTGGGGGAATACCTGTAGATGGTCCTTCTGCTGGAATAAGTATGACTACTGCAATTTATAGTGCAATAACAGGTAGGAGTGTAGATAATAATATAGCTATGACAGGAGAAATATCTATTCATGGTGAAGTAAAGCCAGTTGGTGGTGTTACAGCTAAGATTACTGGTGCTATAAAAGCTGGTGCAAAAAAGGTTTTAATTCCAAAAGAAAATTGGCAAGAGGTATATAAAGATTATAAAGATATAAAAGTAATACCGGTAAATACTATAAAGGAAGTAATAGATGAAGCAATAATAAAAGAACAAATTCTTCATATAAGCGTAGAAAAAAAAGATCAAGGGTTTGAATTGAATATGTTACCACAATTAGATGCTTAAAGCTAATCCCTATAGAAGTTCAATGGATAAAACTTTTATAGGGATTATTTAATTGAAAAATTATATTTTTATAGGTATAATATACTAGTCTAATTATAATTAATACAATAAACACATATCATTTAGATGTTTTATTAAAGTAGGATTTTCTTTTAAACGTTATACTTTACAATAAAAAAGAAAATACTGCTCTGCCCTGAAAGATTCCTGTATAAATACTTTAGGTTGAATTATTAGTTTGAGTAAACTAGATAAGATTTTATAATATGAAATTAAGTAAGATTAAATAATAGATTAGATAGAAATGAGGAGATGTTATGGAGAATCAAATAATGAAACTTCCATTAATTCCCCTTAGGGGATTAAGTATCTTTCCACATATGGCTTTAAACTTTGATATAGGTAGAAAGAAATCTATAGAAGCAATTAATAGAGCCATGGATGAAGATCAGAAGATATTTATAATAAGTCAAAGAGAAGCAACTACTGAAAATCCAACTGAAAAAGATATATATAATGTTGGATGTGTATGTACAATAAAGCAATTTATGAAGTTGCCGGGGAATCACTTGCGAGTATTAGTAGAGGGAGAATATAGGGCTAAGCTTGTAAAATATTTAGATGAAGATGATTGTATAAGTGCAGAGGTTGAAGCTGTTGAAGAGTTGGATATAGAAGATAAAACAGAATCTGAAGGATATAAAAACTCACTAAATGATATGTTTATTAATTACTTAGAATTAGCAGGTGAAGAATTTAAAGATTTAATAGTGGAATTAGAAGCAGAAGAAGATAATAGTGTATACTGCGATGTAATAAGTGCATTTCTACCGGTAAAGGCTGATGTAAAGCAGGAGTTATTAGAAATTATTTCAATAAAAGAAAGAATGGAAAAATTATTAGTTATTCTTAAAAAAGAGATTGAAGTTGTAAAAGTAGAGAAGCTTATAAGTAATAAGGTTAAAGCTAGAGTAAGTGCATCTCAAAAGGAGTATTATCTTAGAGAACAACTTAAGGTAATTCAAGAAGAGCTAGGAGAAGAAGATGAGTTTGGAAGAGAAATAGCTAATTATGAAAAAAAATTAGGGCAAATTAAATTACCTAAAGATGTTAAAACTAAGATAGAATTTGAAATTAATAGACTTAAAAATATTGGGCCTTCATCCCAAGAGGGATCAGTTATAAAAACTTATTTAGACACTATTTTAGGTATGCCATGGAATAAGCTAACAAAAGATAATTTAGACTTAACTAATGCTAGAAAAGTTTTAGATGAGGAACATTACGGACTAGAAGACGTAAAAGAAAGAATTATAGAATATTTAGCAGTTAGAAAAATGAGTAAATCATTAAAGTCACCTATAGTATGCTTAGTTGGACCTCCAGGGGTTGGTAAAACATCTATTGCAAAATCAGTGGCTAATTCACTAGGACGAAAATTTGTAAGAATGAGTTTAGGTGGAGTAAAAGATGAGGCTGAAATTCGAGGCCACAGAAAAACGTATGTAGGAGCAATTCCAGGACGAATTGTATCTGCATTAAAGGAAGTTGGTTACAAAAATCCAGTATGCCTTTTAGATGAAATAGATAAAGTATCAAAGGATTATAAAGGAAATGTAGAAGATGCTCTTCTTGAGGTGCTAGATTCAGAACAGAATAAGACCTTTAGGGATCATTATATAGATGTAGAGTTTGATTTGTCAAAGGTATTATTTATAACTACAGCAAATACTTTAGATACTATATCTAGACCACTATTAGATAGAATGGAAGTAATAGAGGTTTCAGGCTATACTACAGAGGAAAAATATGAAATAGCAAAGAAATATTTAGTACCTAAAGTTATGAAGGAATATTCTGTGGAAGATGGTCAGATTATAGTTAATGAAAGTGCTTTAAGAACTATAATAGATAGATATACAAGAGAATCAGGAGTTAGAAATCTAGAAAGAAAGATAGCTTCAGTAATAAGAAAATCTATAACAGAAATAATGGAAAGTAATAAGAAAAAAATAACTATAAATTCTTTAACTGTTAAGAAGTATCTAGGTTCTGAATTATATAGCTATGATGATTTAGATAAAGAAGATAAAATTGGAGTAGTCACAGGTCTTGCATGGACTGGATATGGTGGTGATACGCTTCCCGTTGAAGTAGCAGTAATGGATGGTGATGGTAAGCTTCAACTTACAGGTCAACTAGGAGATGTAATGAAGGAATCAGCTAAGGCAGGGTACAGTTATGTAAGGGCTCATTGTGACATGCATGTTATAGATAAAGAATTTTATAAAAATAAAGATATACACATTCATATACCAGAAGGAGCTATTCCAAAGGATGGTCCATCCGCTGGAGTTACTATGGTTACAGCTATGGTTTCTGCTTTAAGTAACAGAAAAATAAAATATTCAGTAGCTATGACAGGAGAAGTTACTTTAACTGGTAGAGTATTACCTATAGGGGGACTAAAAGAAAAAAGTCTAGCTGCTTACAGAATGGGAATAAAAACTATAATTATTCCTAAAGCTAATGAAAAAGACTTAAAGGATATACCAAAAGTTATAAAAAATAAAATAAAGTTTATACCAGTAGAAAAAATTGAAGATGTATTGAAGAATGCACTAGTTGGAGAAGATAAAAATGGAAATTAAACAAGCGGAATTTAAAACTTCGGCTGTAAAGCCCACCCAATATCCAGAAGATGGAATGTGTGAAATTGCCTTTGTTGGTAGATCTAATGTAGGAAAGTCTTCACTTATTAATACTTTAACAAACAGAAGAAAGTTAGTAAAGGTAAGTGGTACACCTGGCAAAACAAGACTTATAAATTTCTTTACTATAAATAATAAGCTATACTTTGTGGATTTACCTGGATATGGATATGCTAAAGTGTCAAAAAGCGAGAAGGCTACTTGGGGAAAAATGATGGAACAATATTTAATAAATAGGCCAGAATTGAAAAAAGTAGTTATTTTAGTGGACTGTAGGCATAAACCAACTGGTGATGATATAATGATGTATGAGTGGATTAAGCATTATGGTTATGAAGTTATAGTTGTAGCAACTAAAAAAGATAAGTTAACTAAAAGTGAATTACAGAGGAGTGCTAAGGTAATAAAAGAAACCTTAAAGCTTGGAAAAGAAGATAAATTATTGTTCTTCTCTTCTTTAAAAAAGGAAGGAAAAGAAGAATTACTTGAGGAAATATTTAAAGACTTAGGACTTGAATAAAATAAAGGGTTATTGATTAGAGAAATCAATGACCCTTTATTTATGATATAATAATATTGATTTACTTTTAAACATATAAGTATATATGTGATTAAAGAGGGGTGTTTATTTGAAGATATTAGGAAATTTATTTATTATATTTATGCTTTATATTTTACCACTAGTATTTTATCTAAGAACAGTGAAAATAAAAAGAAATTCTAAGTTAATTAAAACTATGGTGAGTATAGGATATATATCATTGTATTTCTTATTACCAGAACTTTATAATAATATATTACCTTTTGTTTTAATAATTTTTATTTTAGTTAATTGGGTTAGTTCAAAATGTAAGAATGATGATTATATAAAATACAGGTTTTCTTTAGGGGATTTTAAAATAGGTAAAGCATTGATATATGTGTTATTAGTTTATGGATTTATAATAATGTGTGGTTTATTTTGGCTTTTATTACTTTTTTTGTTCAAAATACCTATTGAACAACAACAAGTTATAACTATGTTAAGTAATTATGATTTAGTTTCTTTTATAATAACTATTCCTTTTACAGTTATTTTTGCACCAGTGGTTGAAGAATTCGTTTTTAGGTACTTATTTTATGGTAAGTTTTTAAGAAGTAGACT
The DNA here is from genome assembly GCF_002295255.1 of Clostridium sp. UBA871. Taxonomy (NCBI): domain Bacteria; kingdom Bacillati; phylum Bacillota; class Clostridia; order Eubacteriales; family Clostridiaceae; genus Clostridium; species Clostridium sp. UBA871. The sequence continues at coordinate 833,069 of NZ_DBFV01000003.1, forward strand.
TAAGGGTGAGTTTGGATTTATAATATCTGCATCTATTGTTAGTATATTATTTGCATCTATTCATTTTAGTATTAGTGCTTTTGCTTCGTTATTTGTAGTAAGTTTTTTCAACTGCTATCTAATTGAAAAGGAAGGATTTTGGTATTCAGTATTTACCCACTTATTTGTTAATGGAGTTTCTACTGTTATATTACTTCTAAGCAAGATAATTTTATAGTAATAACATAATAAAAAGTCATCTCATAATTTTNNAAAATTATGAGATGACTTTTTTATCACCGATTTTATGGAAAAACATATATTGTAGTAAAGAGGCTTAGGAAAAACACACTAAAAATACTATAGATTAAATATATAAAAAAACTTCAAAAATATAATTATCAGTGTCAAAACTTAAGCAAAATCATATAGTGTATTATACAAATGATGATATAAAAATGTAAATATAATAGGAGGATAAAAACTATGAGTGACTATTCAAATCTATATCAGATGTTTGGCGGAGCATGTACAGATGGAAACCCTTCTCAAAACTTTGGATTTGGAAGTGGAAAAATACTAATTTGGATAATAATAATACTAATTTTCTGTAGAGGTGGATTCGGCGGAAACCGTGGATGCGGAGGATTCGGAGAAAACTGTGGATGTGGTGGATTCGGAGGAAACTGTGGATTCGGTGGATTCGGCGGAAACTGTGGATTCGGTGGATTCGGCGGAAACTGTGGATGCGGTGGAAATAATTGCTGTTGCGATCCATGTGATTGCTCATGCTGTTGCTGTGAGCCGTGCTGTTGCAAATGCAAAGAATATTGCTGCTGCTGTGGTGGAGTAAGAAAAGATCGTAAAAAACAAAAGCATTATATTATAGAAACTGCTTCATGCAACCCATGCCAATGTTGTAACCCATGTTGTGACCCATGTTGCAATCAAAATCAATGTAGTGGCAATACTGGTTGTTTTGGAAATAGTGGTTTTGGTGGCTTTGGCGGATGTAATATATGCCAAATAATTCTTATAATAGCAATTTTTCTTATAAGAAGAACACCTCAACAAGTATGTAAACCATGCTAAAGAATAAAGAGTAGATAAGCCTATAGATAAGAAAACGATAAATAAAGATTGGAGGAATGAATAAATGTGTGGAAATTCAAATAATAGATGTAACTCACAAGCATGTACAATTCTTTTAATAATAGTTATTCTTGCAAATCAAGGATTACTAGATGGCTCATCAAAGTCTAAAAATGCATTAACATTACTTTTCTTATATTGGTTATGTGGATTCAATGGTGGATGTGGAAGTAATAATATGTTAGGAAACTGCAACTTTGGATCAATGTGTGGAAACCAATGTTCATGTAGATGTGGATGTCAATGCAAGTGTAAATGCTGTAAATGTAAATGCAAAGAAAGAAAATGTAAATGTAAAAGAATAAAAGTTTGTTGTGCATAATACAATAAATATCAAACTAACTAATGGATTATTAATTATCAAGAGAAAAAGTTAATAAGTATCAACAAATGGTTTTAAGTGATTAATCTATGATAATTAGAAAGTACACTTCACAAGAAGGAGGAATTTATGATGTGTGGATGCGGAAATATAGGAAATTCAGGTTGTGGCTTTCAACCATGTACAATTCTACTATTAATCGTAATTCTAAAAAATCAGTGCTTGCTAGACACAGAATGTAATTCAAGTGCTAGAAATGCATTAACTTTAATATTCTTATATTGGTTATGTTGCTCTGGTGGATTTGGTGGATTTGGATTTAATAGAGGAAATGCTGGATTTGGTCATAATAATTTTAATAATGGATGTTGCTGCAGAAAACAATGCTGCTGTAAATGTTGCTAAACTATAAGATGTTTAAACAAAAGTAAGGACTGCTTATAAAAGTAGAAATAACAATGGATAAAGAATGATGTAAACCATGGCCCAGTATAGGGGGGTTTCTAGAAAAGTAAGAAAATTAGCAGTCCATGTTATTCATGGATTGCTTTTTTAAAATTTTATAATAAGTAAAGAGGTGAGTAGATGGGAAAGCATAAGCATAGAAAAAGAGATAGAGAAGAAAACTATGTGCAAGAGCAAAATAATAATGGATACTTTGGAGGATATAATGGTAATAATCCAATGAATAATAATATGGGCATGAATGCAATGAATATGGCTGCTAACTTAGGTGCAATGGGAATGAATAATCCAGCTGGAATGAACAATCCAATGGGAATGAATAATCCTATGGAAATGAATCCTATGGGCATGATGAATCCAATGGGAATGAATAATCCTATGAATAATATGGGAGGAAATAATCCGTTGGCTAGCATGTTAGGAGGTATGGGCGGAAACTTTAACGGTATTCTGGACTTGCTTAGCAATTTAGGCATAGGCGGGGGAGGTAACACAGGAGATAGTGGTGATTTAATTAGCATGATATCTTCTTTATTAGGGGGAGGAAATACACAAGCACCTTCTAATAATGTAAACAATGGTAATAATTCAGTAAATAATCATAGTTCTATAGAACAAATTTTATCTCAGATTAAACCAGAGGATATAGAACAATTAAAAACATTGCTACAGAATATGAATTCTAATAATTATAGTGATGGTAATAATGTCAATAATGAAAATGTTGAAGAGTATACAGAGATAAAAAAAAAAGATAAAGAATCAGTAGATGAAATATTAGCTAATCTTGACTTTAATGCCATATTGAATAACATGAATAACTTGGAGTTTTCACGAATAGATTTTTCCAATGTAGATTTAAATAATTTAGACATAAATGACATTATAAAAAGTGATGAGTTTTCAGAAGAAAATATTACTACAGTAGATGAAGCAGATATAATTGAAGAGAACATATTTAGAGATGAAAAAGGGTTAACGGAGGAAGAGTATAATAAGATTATAAATATATTGATTAGACTCATTGATCCAAATAAGATTAAATTATTACAAAAAATTTTTGAATATAATAATTTAGAAAAAGATTAAAATATTTAAAAAAGATGTATATAAAATATAATTTAGTCAATAATAAAAATGTAATGGAAGTTAAAATCTCCATAAACCTCTAGAAGTAATTTTAGAGGCCCCCCCATCCCCCTGGGACCATTAGGTCCCATTTTTATTTTTTGAATATAATAATTCTAATAATGGGAGGCGAAGATTAAAAAGGTAAAATAACTTAATATATATTAACAGAGGTAATTTTAAATGGAAAATCATTATCATTATATTTATTTATCATTAAATTTATAGTTAAATTACTTACTTTTTTACTATCAGATGTGCTTATTACTCTAAAGTTTAATATCCAATTTTCACAGGTTATATTTCCTGTATTATCCCAAGCTAAATCTGTAAAATAACCATCTTGAAATTTATAATAATTTGATCCATTAGCAAGTCTAAAAATACTCTCTAAATCTGAACCGCTTATTTGAGAGTAAAAATAGTTGGGAACAGACAAGTAAGGGTCAGGCAAACTTTCTATTAGGCATATAAAGTTAGTTATAGTATCCTTGCCTGGTAAAGATGTAGTCAGATTATCATTAAATTCTTTAAGGGAGCCTTTATTATATAAATATCCCTTTAAATTAATATTATTATCTTGAAAATTACCTGATATAATTTTAGGAGTTCTACTATTAGCACTATCTATAAATCCTAATAAATTATTAGTAGAACAAAATATGTCATCATAGCCATTTCCATTCCAAGAAAAAATATGTTGAACAGCTTTATTATGAAAAGAGCTTTGAATAAATATTTCTTTAGAATTATCTCTAGAAATATCTAAGGTAGAAACCCTTACAGGCCAATATGTGCAATATTCTCCAAGGGTCTGCAAGTTTTTATCATAGTTTAAACTATAGGTTTCACTACTATTTAAATTTACCTGAGCTAATAAGTCAGAGTCAGATTTTTTAATAAATATGGAGTCTTTTTTATTATCATTATTTAAATCTTCATTAATTACAATGTTTTCTTCAGATAAGTTGAAAACATTTTTTCCTTTTAAGTTATCTTCTTCAAAAAATAGTTTAAAAAAACATAAAGTAGCTAATACAAATAAGAATATATTAAATAATTTAGTATGCAAATTATTTTTCTTATACACTATAATCACCCCTCCATAAATTATATGTGTAAAGAGAGATAATAATTATTAAAAATTAGACAAATAAAAAAGAGATTAGATGATCTAATCTCTTATTTTGATTTCTTGCACATAGGGCATAGTCCATAAAAATATACTTTATTAGAAATAATCTCATAATCTGTATTATCTTTTACACTAGAATTTAGAAAATCAAAGTTAACACCTTCTAAATCATCTACCCTAGAGCATTTTATACAATGTATATGAGGATGTGGATCAGCAAAACCATCATATCTAAAGTTGCCTTCTCCAACATTAATCTCTTGAATTAAATTAACGTCTACTAAAACCTTTAGCGTTTTATAAACTGTTGCTAAACTCATAGTTGGGTACGCTTCTTTTAAAGCTTTATGAATTGTTTCAGCTGATGGATGTTCTTTTGTTGATTTCAAGTAATTGTATACGGCTATACGCTGAGGTGTAAGTTTCAGTTTTTTTTCTTTGAAAACTTGGGTAAAATTAATATCCATTGAATCACCTCTATAGTTATTTATTATAGATATTATATAATAAATATTATCCATTGTCAAAGGGAAAGAATGGATAATGATTATTATATAATATAGCTATATTATATAATATATTATAGCAATTACAATAAAATATTTATATAAATTTAAAAAATTAATTCAATTAATAAGAAGTCACTCATATATTATAGTATAAGAGAGGAGGAGAATGACTTGAAAAAAACATATGTGTTAGATACTAACGTTATATTATATTCATCAGGAGCATTATTATCTTTTGGTAATAATGATGTAGTAATACCAGAGGTGGTATTAGAGGAGCTGGATGATTTTAAAAAAAATAAAACTGACCTTGGATTAAATGCTAGACAGGCATCGAGAATTATAGATGGATTAAGAAAGTTAGGAAATTTGAATGAAGGAGTACCTCTTCCTGGTGGTGGTAAATTAAGAATAGAGACTAATTGCTTAAATGCAGAAGTTCCAAAGTTTTGGGATAGAAATAAAGCTGATAACAGGATACTCCAAGTATGTAAAGCGTTAAAAGATGCTGGGGAAGATGTTATATTAATTACAAAGGATACCTTTGAAAGAATAAAAGCAGATATTGTCAATGTAAAAAGTGAAGATTTTTATGAGAAGGTAGTTCCAGCTGGAGATGAGCAGTATACTGGTAGAATGGAAGTCTATGTTTCACAAGATAAGCTTTCAGAATTCTATTCTAAAAAGGTTATATCTAAAAATGACGTAGTATGTTATCAAGAAGAAAATGATGAGTATTATACTCCTACCCTTTATACAAATCAATTTTTAGTTATGCATTCCTTAGAAAATAAAAAACAAAGTGCATTAGGCAGATTTGATGGAGAAAATATAGTACATTTGCATTATAAGGATAGCAAACCCCTTGGATTAAGTGCTAGAAATGTAGGACAAAGATTCATGTTAGAGTGTCTATTTACGTCATCTAATATGGCTCCTTTAAGTATAGTAAAAGGTCCAGCAGGAACAGCCAAAACATTATTTTCTTTAGCAGTAGGATTACAGAAAATTATAGAAGAAGAAACTGGTGAATATAGAAAGATATTAGTATGTAGACCTAATGTAACTATGGATGAAGAAATAGGTTTTTTACCAGGTACTGAAGAACAAAAAATATCTCCATTTATGAGACCTATTTTTGATAATTTAGAAGTTCTAGTAGATTCAGATGAAAAAGAAAGATATAAAAATGAAAAAGAGTTACAAGATAAGGTAAATGAATTATTTGATAGAAGGATTATAACCACTGAAGCCATAGCATATTTAAGAGGTAGATCAATAATAAGACAGTGGGTAATTATTGATGAGGCTCAAAATCTCTCTCCAAAGCAAGTAAAGGCAATTACCACTAGGGTAGGTATTGGAACAAAACTTATACTTATTGGAGATCCAGACCAAATAGATCACCCATTTATGGATTCTAGGTCTAATGGGTTATGTTATGCATCTGAAAGAATGAAAGGTAGTAAATTGTGTTACCAAGTAACTTTGAAATATGATGAATGTGAAAGATCACCACTATCCTTTGAAGCTGCTCAACGTTTGTAGTATAAATCATAAATTTATTAGGATATAATAATTTTTATAGTATTTATATAATAGTAAAGAATCGATAAATATTTTATAATATTTATTGGTTCTTTTTTCGCTCTGTAGTTAATTAAAGTGATAAATGTTACAAATACTCCAATATTATATTTAAGAAAAGTTATTAATACATGGAGTGAGTATAGCTAAAATTGCACCTATTTAAAATGTTACATATGGAACCAGTTAAATATATAAATAGTTAACTAGTTGTTTTATCCGTGCGGGTTTCAGTTGCTTTTGTATTTTAATAGTGTAATTAACTCTATAGTAAAGACATAATATAAGTACTATTTATTAAATTAAGTAGTTGAAAAAATAATAAAAATTTTATATTAATAAAAGAATTAAAAAGAGTGATAAAAATATGATATACTAGGAGTATTGCAGAAGGAGTGAAAAGGATGAACAATAATTATTTATTGGGAAGAATCTTAGTGATACCAGCAATTTTAGTTGCATTTACATTTAAGGGATATATTCAATCTAAAATTGCTATAAAACTTGGTGATGATACCCCAAAAGAGTATGGAAGAAATACTTTAAATCCTTTGAAGCACATCAGTGTATTTGGGTTTATATTTATGCTTATAATAGGTTTTGGATGGATAAAACCTGTAGAAATTAATAAATCAAATTTTAAAAATCTTTATAAAGATGATTTTAAAATAAGACTTGGAGGACTTCTAACTACTTTGACTATAGGATTTATAGCTACAATAGCTCTAGCTTTATATGTCAAGTTTATACCAGGAAATAGTGATATTAAATATATAATATATTTAATTATCCAACAAACAGCTATCGTAAATTGTTCTTGGTTTATATTAAATTTATTACCTATACCAGGTTTTGATGGATTTAGCATAATAGTAGATATATTAGGAGATAAATCTGAAAGATTTCAAACTATAATGTATAAAAATAATATGTTAATATTTATTATATTAGTTCTACCTATTATAGGTGGATTTTCAATTTTAGATTTTGTAGTTGGAGTACCAGGACAGTATATATATAATATTTTTGCAGCTATGGCTACATATTTATTTTTATAAAATTTATATAGACAAAATAAATATATGATATAATTTAACAAACTAATATCGAGGAGAGTAATATATGAGACTTAGAAAAAAGCATTGGGCAAGACCAGAATTAGAAGCTAGTGATATTGTAATATATGATAAATATGGTCATTGCGGAAAATGGAGAGAAGAATTTGAAAATAATAATCCTATTCATTTAGAGTTAGGTTGTGGTATGGGAGGACATATTAGTCAACGTGCAATTAAAGATAGAAATGTAAACTTTATAGGAATAGATTTAAAAGATGAAGTTGTAGTATATGCATTAAGGAAAGTTATGGCATCATTTGAAGTAATAGAAAGAGCAAAGGATATAAATGCAAGACTTATAGTCCTTAATATAATGCTTATAGACAATGTATTTGGGAAAGATGAGATAGATAGAATATATATAAACTTCTGTAATCCTTGGCCGAAAAAAAGTCATAACAAGAGAAGACTTACATATACGAAATTTTTACAATCATATAAAAAGTTTTTAAAATCAAATGGAGAGATATGGTTTAAAACCGATGATGTAGATTTATTCAATGATTCTCAAGAATACTTTAAAGAAGCAGGATTTTCTTTAGAATTTATAACCTATGATTTACATAATAGTGGATTTGAAGATAATGTAGTTACAGAGTATGAAAGCAAGTTTACAGCTATGGGAATGAAAACTATGTTCTTGGTGGCAAGAATAAAATAAAAGTAAGAGACAAGATTTAGCTTTATATTGATGTTGAATCTTGTTTTTTTATTTTTATAATGTATTTAATCTATAGATATTTCAAATAGAAAATAAGAAAACTATAAGTATATTTAATAAGTTTTGACTATAAATAGTGCCTTTGCTATATTTATGTAGGTATATAAAATAGTAAAACCATATGGGGGGAATTAATATGAGAAAAAAGGCATTATTATTAGCTATGAGCTTAATGTTAACTACTACTATTTCCTTGGTCGGTTGTGGTAAAAAAGAAGAAGTAAAACCAGAAGCAAATTCTTCAAAAGGAGCTCAAGTTGAAGAAAAGGTTAGTTTTAAAGGTAAGTACATAGTAGATGTTTCATATGTAAAAGAAAGTTTAGAAAAAGAAAATCTACTTCTCATTGATGCAAGGGGTGAAGAAACTGCAAAAAAAGGAACTATTCAAGGAGCAATGGCTATGGCATGGCAGTCTATTGCTAAAGTTGAAGATAGCAAAGCTGGAGATGAGATGTGGGGTACTATTCTAGAACCAGAAGAGTTAAGTAAAAAGCTAAGTAACCTTGGTATTGATAAAGATAAAGAGATTATTATTTTTGCAGCGGCTAAAAATGGATGGGGCGATGACGGAAGAATTTTATGGGAGCTTGTAGCAGCAGGCTATGATAATGTTAAAATGGTTGATGGTGGATACGATGCTATGGTATCAGCAGGGTTACCAGTAGTAAAGGAGATTGCTACACCAGAGCTAGCAGATGTAAAAATTGAGGCTATTGATGATACTCATTTAATTAACACTGATGCTTTAAAAAAAGAATATGAAAATGTAAAGGTAGTAGATGTTCGTGCTGATGAAGAGTATGAAGGAAAGACCTTGTATGGTGAGGCAAAAGGTGGTCATTTACCAGGGGCAATACACATTAAATACACAGATTTATTTAATGAAGAAGGAAATTTAAAGTCAAATGATGATTTAACAAAAATATTTGAAACATCAGGATTATCAAAAAGTGATAAGATAGTAACCTATTGCACAGCAGGTATTCGTTCTGCATATATGCAGTTAATTCTTGAAATGTGTGGATTTGAAAATTCTCTAAATTATGATGAATCATACTATAGATGGTGTGCGGTAGAGGAAGTTGAAAAATAATATCATAAAGTTAATATTATAAAATAAAGTATTCTTTGATATCAAAGAATACTTTATTACAATAGAAAAACATTATATCTAATACAAGAAATAATACAAATTACTGAATAGCTTGGATATTATATATGATACAAAAAAGATAATAAGTAAATATGATTTTCTATGGATAAATATACATAGTTAAAGTAAGGAGTATGTTATGGAAAAGAAATTGACACACAAAAAAAGAAATTTAGGAAAAATCTTAATATTAATTATTATAGTATCACTAAGTTTAGCATATTTTTTCATACCAACTTTCAATTCAAAAGTAAATGGCATCTTTATGTTATTCAGCTCTATGAGTATTGAGTCTGTGGCTGGATATATAAGATCCTTTGGAATATATGCAGTATTAGTTTCATTTTTACTAATGGTGTTTCAATCAGTGGCAGCACCCTTGCCAGCATTTCTAATAACCTTTGCCAATGCTGCTATTTTTGGATGGTGGAAGGGTGCTCTATTATCATGGATTAGTTCTATGACAGGAGCAGCTTTGTGTTTTTATATTGGAAGAATTCTTGGACGAGATGCTGTTGAAAAACTTACTAGTAAATATGCAATGGCAAGTGTGGATGGGTTCTTTGAAAAGTATGGTAAACATACAATTTTAGTATGTAGATTATTGCCTTTTGTATCCTTTGACTTTATATCCTATGCAGCAGGATTAACATCTATGGGATTTTTAGAATTTATAGTGGCTACAGGGATTGGACAATTACCAGCAACTGTTGTTTATTCCTATATAGGTGGTATGTTAACTGGTGGAGCTCAAATGATTGTTACGGCGTTATTAATACTTTTTGCAATAACTGTATTAGTATTTATGTTTAAACAGATATATAATGAGAGACAAAAGAAAAGTAAAAAATAAAATGCAGAGTTAAAATTCACTCTGCATTTTATAATAAAAATTATTTTTCTAATAATTCATCATATGGCCAACCTTTTTGGCCTTTTTCTAATATAAACATTCTCTTTGCATCCACACCTTTAGTTGTTAAGTAATCAATAGTGTTTTTAGCACCACCGCCACCACCTGGGCAAACAACTATTATTGGTTTATCTGTTTTATTAATTTCATCTAAGGTAACATCTATTTTAGATCTTAAATCATCAGTATCTGCTGGATAAGCATAAGTTGGAACAGTACCAACAATATGATGTGCATCGTAATCTTCTTTTGGCTGTATATCTATTAAATAAGTATCATCTTTATTTTCAATAGCAGTTTTTAATTGTTCAGCTGTATAATATTGATATTGTTTTTCTTCGCCTTCTTTTGAAGTATCCTTTGATTTACTACATCCCATAAGCATAGTTGAGATAATTAAGCAAAGAGCAAGTAGAAGAGTAAGTTTCTTTTTCATTTTATATCCCTCCGTAAGTAAATTAATATATTTATTATATTGGTTTCTATTACCAAAGTTATTATATATAAAGGATACATTAAAATCAAATAGAGAAATTAAATTGAAAGTAATAGGTGTATTAGAGATAGCTATACTTATTGACAATAATTATTATTAAAGCTATACTTTTTTTGTTGAAATAAAAGGATATGAAATAGGGGTCAATAGTACCTCTTATTTTTATGCATAGAAAGGTAGTGTTATAAGAGGATGGTTAAGGGGAAAATAAGCATAAAAACTCATCAACTTCTTAGTTTTAGTTCACTATTTATTGAGCTTTCACCAGGAGAAAATGTATTTTGGCCAGGGTGTGCTATTTTATCTATGGGAGAAGAAATAGTGATGAAAACCTATGAACTTTTAAAAACACAGCTACCTGATTTAAAATTAAGTACTATGTGCTGTGGAAAACCATCACTTCATATAGATGGGGGACAACCTTATGAGAAAAGAAAACAGTTTTTAAATAAGGCTTTTGAGAAAAATGGAGTAAAGAAAATTTATACTTTATGTCCTAATTGCCAAAATACTTTGGTTGAAAATAGCAATTGTGAAATAATATCAGCATGGACAGTTTTAGATGAGATAATCCCAAAAAATAAATATAATATATATAAAGGAAGAAAATTATCCTTACATGATCCTTGTCCAATAAGAGGTTATTTAGAGAATGCTGTTGCTGCAAGAAATATATTAAATAAACTAGGAGTAGATATATTAGAGTTCCCTAATAATAGGGATAGAACAATTTGTTGTGGGAAAAAAGATATGATTATGACTTTATATCCAGAAAAGGGTCAAAAGCTATTTGAAATTCGTGCAAAACAAGCACCATCCAAAGAAATAGTGACATACTGCAGTTCTTGTGTAGATACTTTTAGAAAAAATAGTTTTGAAGCATATCATATTTTAGAATTATTATGGGAAACAAAGGCTAATGGGTCTTGGAAGAATAGGTATAATTCTGTAAGGAAGAGTAAGAGGTAAGATTGATAATGTTAGATACAAGGGGAAGAAAATATTTTGATAGAATATTTGATAAAATCGGAAGAAGTTTTCTTAAAATCGGTTTCATGCCAACACATATAACTATTATTGCTGCTATTGTTGGAATTGTAGGAGCTGTTTCATTTTCCTTTGGTAAGTTTATTTTATCAATAATTTTATTATGGATTTCTGGATTTTTAGATGCTGTAGATGGTTCTATGGCAAGACAAAGCGGTAAGGTTTCAGAGATAGGTACATTATTAGATATATGGCTTGATAGATTAGTTGAAATTTCATATATAATATCCTTTGCTATAGTATGTAATGAGGCAACCTTTACCTTAATGATATTAGCTTGCACTATAATTTTATCTATGACGGTATTTTTGACTAGTGGAATGCTCTTAGAAAATACAGGTATTAAAAGTTTTCATTATCAAGCTGGATTAATGGAAAGAACTGAAGGGTTTATAATGTTTACCTTTATGATAATCTTTTATTCTTATATGAAAATATTAGCATTTATTTATGCCGTGTTAATTTTATATACAGCAGTACAAAGACTATATATGGCAATTAAAGTATTAGGAGGTAACAATGAAAAATAAGAAATTAAAATCAAAACTTTTGATAATTCTTTCCATAATACTTGTTTTTGGACTTGTAGCCTGTGGTAAGAAAAATGATAAAGCTGAAGTGGTAAACTTATATGGATGGGGTGGAGATGAAAGAGTTAACACTTGGATTGATAAGGAATTGGCAGTTTATGTAAAAGAGAACTACAATATTATTTTAAATCGTATTCCTATGAATATTGATGAAATTTTACTGAAACTTACTAATGAAAAAAGTTCTACAGAAAAAGGGGTTATTGATATTATATGGATAAATGGTGAAAATTTTCATTATGCTAAGGAAAATGAGCTTTTGTATGGACCTTTTTTAGATAAATTAGAAAATACACAAAGGTATATAGACTTAGAAGGTGATGCTGCAAATAAGGATTTTGGGTATCCTACAGAAGGATATGAAGTGCCTTGGGGAACAGCTCAATTTGTATTAAATTATGATAGCGATAAGATAAATATACCACCAACTAATATAGAAAAGTTAAAAGAGTATGTAACAAAGAATCCTGGTAGATTTACATATCCTCAGGCTAGTGATTTTACTGGCTCAGCCTTTGTTAGAACAGTACTTTATGATATTATTGGATATGATAAATTAAAGGACTTACCAGCAGATTATGATGAAGTTAAAGAAGCTATGGCACCTGCATTAGAATACCTTAAAGGGATTGAGCCTTATCTATGGAAAAAAGGGGAGGTTTACCCTACAGATTCTGCTCAACTAGATGGTTTATATCAAGATGGTGAAGTTGATATTGCCATGGATTACAATGCTAATAAAGCTTTAAGTAAAGTAATGGATAAAAGTTGGCCTGTGTCTACTAAATCCTTTGTATGGGATAAGGGAACTCCATTTAATACACATTATTTAGCCATTGCAGCTAATGCATCTAATGTAGATGGAGCATTAAAGGTAATTAATGCTGCCCTATCAGCTGAAATGCAGATGTCTAAAGCAGACTTAAGAGGATGGGCGGATTTACCATCTATTGAATACAATAAGTTAAGTGAGGAACAACAGAAGGAACTTGATGAGAAGCTTACTCCAGATAAAGAGTATGAGCATACAATTCTAAGCTATGAAGAACTTTCAAAGCATCAACAAGCAGAATTAAGATCAGACTTAGTAGTAATTATAGAAAAGGTATGGGAGGATGTGATTCTTTTTGATAAATAATAAGCAGAGACAAAAGGTTATTGGTGGATTAATGATTATTCCATCTTTATCTGTGATAGTTGTAATTACTATGTTTGTTATTATCAATACCTTTATGGAAAGCTTAGGATATATTCCTGAGCTTTCCTTTAATAATTTTACATTTAAATATTATAAAGAGTTATTTTCAGATCCTGTTTTTTTAAATAGTTTATACTATAGTTTTAAAATATCCTTAGTATCTTCAGTAATTGCTACAGTTTTAGGTAGTTATCTAGGATATTACATATCAAAATCAAGGAATAAATTTATAAATGTTTTATATAGATTGCCAATTCTACTCTCCTATGTGGCAGCGGCAGTTCTTATATATACAACTTATAGTGATAAGGGCTTACTATTTCACATAATATCATTATTAGGATTTTCTAATATAAATATAAATTTAATTTTTAACTCCAAGGGAATAGCAGTAATACTTTTAAATATTTTTAAAGGTATGCCTTTCATAGCATTTAGTGTTGCTCCTATTTTTATGAAAGCAAATAAAAATTATAGGTTTATAGCACAGAACTTAGGATGTACAAGATTTCAGTATATAATAAAAATTCTTTTACCTTTAGCTAAGAGAGCTATATTTACTTCATTTTTAGTAATATTTAATTTTAATATGTTTACTTATGAAGGTTTTTACTATCTAGGACCATCAAACCCAATTTCTATAGGGGTTTATGCTTATAAAACCTACCTAAATGCAGATTTATCCAATAGAATATATGGAATGGCTATAAATATGATAATGATCATAATATCTTTAATATTATGTGTGCTTTATTATAAAATGATAAAGGATAATGGACAAGAGGAGGTAAGAGAGTGAGAAGGTGGATTAAAAGTGTATTGATATTTTCTATACTTATATTTTTAGTACTTCCTATAATATCTATGATGGTTTGGGCCTTTTTTAAAAATTGGAAAGCAACGGATATTTTACCTAATACTTTTACACTAGATGGTTTTAAATACTTTTTTACATCAGGAGATTGGTTTATTGGAATAAAGTCTATTTTCTTTTCTATAGAAGTAGCATTAATATCTTTAGTTTTAAGTATCATGGCTGCAAGATTTTTTATAACTACCCATATAAAGTATAAAGTCACATTCGAAAGCATTTTTTATTTACCTATGTTATTACCAGTAATAAGTATATGTTTAGGAAGTCATAAATTATTTCTAAACTATTTTACTTCTTGTAGTATTGCTGTTTTAGTGTTACATATTTATTTTTCCTTACCCTATGCATTTAAATTAATATATTCCTATTATACTGTTTGGGGTATAGGAGATGAGCTTACAGCTCGAGGATTGGGTGCATCTTTTTGGCAAGCGTTTAAATATGTGAATATACCACTATATGCTCAAGGGTATGCATCAAGTTTTTTTATGGCATTTATTATATCTTACTCTCAGTATTTCATAAACATGTTTATTGGAGATAATAGCCATGTTAACTTTTCTATGATTATGACACCGTATATAGGAAATTCTAACAGAAATATAGCTTCGGTATATACATTAATGTATATACTACATGGAGTAATAGTAATGATAATGAGTTCATATATAACAAAGAAGTGCAGTAAGGCATCTGAAAATAAATAACAAGTCAAAGATGGGAAGTATATTTTGAGTTAGACAAGGAAACAGGTTCCGCAGATAGTGGCACTATCTAAGGGTTCTGTTGACGCAGTATAACACAAAATAAACGAGCATTCTGACTTATTTATTTTTTGAAGATGCCTAATGATAAATATAGGGAGATGGGTTAAATATGAGTAAGATAGAGCTTAAAAACATATATTTTTCTATTGGTAATAAGGAAATTCTAAAAAATATTAATTTAACTATTGAAGATGGAGAGTTTTTCTCTATATTAGGTCCTAGTGGGGCAGGAAAGTCTACAATTTTTAAGACTATTACAGGGGCTATATTACCTAATGAGGGAGAGCTTAGATTAGATGGTGAGATTATTAACTATTTACCTATGGAAAAAAGAAATGTAGTAATGGTACACCAAGGAAATCAACTTTTTCCACATATGACGGTAAGAGAAAATGTAGAGTTTGGATTAAAAATGAGAAAGTTTCCAAGGAAATATATTGATGATAAGGTCAAATTTCTTGTTGAGTTTTTTAACATGAGTGAACATATGAAAAAGTACCCCCATCAACTTTCTGGGGGACAACAACAGTTAATATCATTAATGAGAGCTTTAGCTATAGAGCCTAAGGTGCTTTTGCTTGATGAGCCCTTTACAGGGTTAGATAATAATTTAAAGCATTATATAAAAGACTATATAATGAAGATACAAAGACAGTTTAGAATTACTACCATTATGATCACTCATGAAAAGGAAGATGCTTTTTCTATGAGTAGTAGTATAGCTTTTTTATTTAAAGGAAGTATAGCTTTAGTAGATAAAACAGAAAACCTAAATAGATTAACTAATATACCTTGTATTGATGAATACTTAGGTGAAATTACTACTTTAGGGGATGGAAGGATTATTTTTTCTGATAGAATTATAAAGATAAAAAATAAGGAGTCAATTATTTAATTGATATCCTTATTTTTTATATTATATAGTTAAATGTTATGGGGAATTTCATATGAGGTTTATTTTAAGAATTGGTTTTTCCTATCCTTTTTCCAAGGATTAAAGAGAAAATCGTCAGCAATATTAGAAGTATAATTGATACCATAAATGCTGGGTTATGGATATTCAAAGCTTGATTTCCAATGTTCAAAAATACTAAGGTACCTGGAAGAATTCCAAGGATAGTAGCTAACATATAGGAACTGAACTTTATTGATGTTAATCCAGCACCATAATTAATTAAATTGTACGGCATGGCTGGTATTAATCTTAGAATAAATATAATTCCAAAGCCTTTTTTTTCATCTAAATTAAATAAGAAGCTGCTCCAGTTTTCAGGAAGCTTTCTTTGGAGTAAATTAGTAACAGCATCCTTTGCTAGGACTTTAGCCATTAAAAACATTATGGCACTATTTAAAACTGCTCCAATTAAGGTATATATGGTGCCAGGAAGAAATCCAAATAGAAGTCCTGCAGCAAGGGCTAAGATAGGTACAGGGAAAAAAGCGATTGGAAGTATAGTAAAACATAATATATAAATAAATGGTGCTAAGTAGCCAAAACCACCTATGTAATTTCTTAAAATCTCTGGAGTTAATCCTCTGAAAAATGCAAGATAGGTGATAACAAGTATTAAAAGGGTTATCATTGAAATTGTAAGTTTTTTATTTTTTTTCACAGTGTTGCCTCCTTATAGTGACTATATCTCCATAACATATAGTATATAAATTAACAGTGTAAGTCAATATATTGAAATTAGTATAGAGAATTTCTATAAGTAAAATGTAATGATTACTAAATGTAGTAATTTAACTTTAATTTTAGTATAATTTAACTAACTGGTTGATATTTAAAGAAGAATATGATAATATACAACAAAATAGAAAGGGGTATGAGTTATGGACTTTAAAGCATTGCCAAAAATAGAATTACATTGTCACTTAGATGGAAGTGTTAGACCCAAAACTATATTAGATATAGCTACAAAAGAAAATATAGAAATACCAACTTATGATTTAGAACAATTGAGAGAATTATTAGAAGCTCCATTAGAATGTAAATCACTAGTGGAATATTTAGATAGATTTAATATTCCAATAAAGATAATGCAAAGTAAGGAAAGTTTAAGAAGGATTACCTATGAACTTTTAGAAGATGCAGCTGAAGAAAATGTAAAGTATTTAGAAATTAGGTATGCACCGACTTTACATACAGAAAAGGGATTAACATTAGAAGAAGTTATTGAAAGTGTATTAGAGGGAATTAGACAAGGTGAAAAAGACTTTAATATAAAGGCTAATTTAATCTTATCTTGCTTAAGACATAATGGTGCAAATAGTGCATCTACAGTGGTGGAAGCTGGAAAGAAATTCTTAGGTGAAGGGGTAGTTGCTGTAGATCTTGCCGGAGCTGAAAATGAAGGTTTTGCTAAGGAATTTGTAGATGTAATAAAGGTAGCTAGAGAATATGGCTACAGAGTTACTATACATGCAGGAGAAACCGGTATAGGAGTAAATGTGGTAGATGCAATCAAATTACTTCATGCAGAGAGAATAGGTCATGGAGTAGCAATAAGAGATCTTAAGGAAGCCTATGACTTAGTTAAAGAAAATAATGTAACCTTAGAAATGTGTCCAACTAGTAATATGCAGACAAAAGCTGTAAAAAGTTATGAAGAGCACCCATTGTTTAAATTTTATAAAGAGGGCATAAGAGTTTCTTTTAATACTGACAATAGAACTGTTTCTGCTACTAATGTAACTGGTGAGTGTGAAAGTATAGGTAAGGTTGTAAATATGAGCTATGAAGACTATAAAAAGATATACATGGATTCTGTAGATGCTGCATTTACTACAGAAGAAATTAAAGGATATTTAAAAACATTAATATAAACAGAGTTCTTTGCTTCAGAGGGAGTTTTTACTCCCTCTGAAGGTTAGAAATCGTTATCCAGGGACATAGTAGCTCTTTACACCCCACTTTGAAGAAGATGGGAGTATTAGAGCAGGTAGTCATCGGATAAAATGGTTAGATATATAATTATTACATTAAATAGCTATAATCTTAATTTTTTTAAGATTATAGCTATTTATATTTTAATTTCTAGATTTAAAAGTAGATTTAAATATAATAATTACTATTAATATAACAACAGAGGTTAGGGCTATAGTACCTCCAGGAGCACAATTTAGTATATATGAAAAAATAAGACCTAATATTATATCTATAAACCCAAAAAGGATAGACAGTAATAGAGTGGGTTTAAAGCCTTTATCTAGTTGAAGAGCTGTAGCTACAGGTAATGCAATCATTGACGACATTACAAGGATACCCATTATACGTATAGAGACAGAAATGGTAGCTCCAACAAGTAAAGAAAATATATAGTTTACTGCTTTTACATTTATACCAGAAATCTTAGCACCTTCTTCATCAAAGGTAGTATAAAGAAGCTTATCATATAAAAAGTATATAACTACAATAGATATACAGCTAAGAATAACCATAATAATTAAGTCTGCTTTAGTAACGGTTAATATGCTTCCAAATAAATAGCTATTAACGTTCCCAGAAGCTTTTCCAGTGCTTATAAGGGTAATTCCTATACCAACACTAAAGGTCAGAACTATAGAAAGAATAAGTTCTGCGTATTTTTTGTAGTAGTCTCTAAGAAATTCTATGGATAAACCACATATAGTTGTAAATATAAATGCACATATTATTGGATTAAATCCCATTACTAGTCCTATAGCAACACCAGCAAAGGCTGAGTGAGCCAAGGTGTCACCCATCATAGAATGTCGTTTAAGCACTAAAAATACTCCTACCATAGGACATAGTATGGATATGAATATGGCTGCTAAAAAGGCATTTTGCATAAACTCATATTGAAACATTAGAAATCCTCCTTATGTACTCTTCAGATGTATATAGAGTTCCAAAGCCATTCTCCATGGTAAGGATATGGGTTGAATTTTGAAGAGCTGTTTCTAAGTTATGCTCTACAGATATAACGGTAACTCCATTCTTTTTATTTAAAGAGGCTATAAGCCCATAAATCTCTTTCATGCTTTTGCTATCAACTCCAGTGGAAGGTTCATCTAGAATTAATATATCTTCATTAGCTAATATAGCCCTTGCAATAAAAATCTTTTGTTTTTGACCTCCAGATAAGTTTCCAATAAGAGAATTTTTATACTCAAGCATATCCACTTTCTTTAGAGCTTCAGTGATTGACTCTTTATCTTTAATTTTAAGAACATTTCTATGGGCATTAAGCATTTCCCAAACAGTTATAGGAAAAGAACTATTAAAATTTTCGACTATTTGAGGAACATATCCAATTTTTTTAGAAGTTAAATTAATACTTCCCTTTTGAGGAGTAAGTAGATTTAAAATCAACTTTATTAAGGTACTTTTACAACTACCATTAGCACCAATTATGGATACATAACTTTCTTTAGCTATGTTTAGTGAAAGATTATCAATAATGTAGGGCTTAGAATTATTATATGAAAAACATAGGTCTTTAATTTTGATCATTAGTGTTGCTCCTTTCTACAATTATAAGTCTAGCCATAATTTTACATATTATAGCTATAATTTAAACAAATTAAAATAAAGATTATCTATAAGTGAATGATTTTTCATTAATATGACAATATTTAAAAGTGTAACATATGTAAATTATTAACACTGACCTAGTACATAATAGTGTAGGTCAGTGTTGATAATAAAATCTAATATGATATAATTATACTACTTATGAAAATCATTTTCAATTGAAGGAGAGAAAATTATGAAGAAATTAAAGGTTTTAGGAGCATTAACTTTGATAGTAGTTATGTTAACAGCATGTTCTAATATAGAGTCAAAGAATAGTGAAGAAAAGGTTAATACAATTAATATTGTTACGTCCTTTTATGGTATGAAGGCTTTAACTGAGGAGATAGGGGGAGATAAGGTTAGCATAGAAAGTGTTATACCAGAAGGTAGTGAACCCCATGACTTTGACATTAAGGCTAAGGATATGAAGGCTATAGAAGAGGCTGATATATTCATTTATAATGGAGCTGGCATGGAATCGTGGATTGAGGATGTAGAAGCAGCTATCGGTGGTAAAGAACTAATAGTTGTAGAAGCTAGCAAGGACGTTGAACTTATAAATGCTGATGAAGAAGATGAAGAAGATGAAGAGCATAATCATTCAGGAAAGGATCCTCATACTTGGCTTGGGTTAAGTGAAGCAAAGATTCAAGGTGAAAATATTAAAAATGCTTTGGTAGAAAAGGATGCTAAAAATAAAGAGTATTATGAAGAAAACCTTAAGAAATTTAATGAAAAAATAGATAATATAATTAAGGAGTATAATCCAAAGTTCAAAGAACTGGCTAATAAGAATTTTGTTACAGGTCATGCAACCTTTGGTTATTTATGTAGAGATTTTGGTCTTACACAAAAGAGCATAGAGGGGGTTTTTGCAGAAGGAGAACCATCACCAAAGGAATTACAAAATCTTATGGAATATTGTAAAGGGAATAATATAAAAACTATTTTTGTTGAAGAATTAATTAGTCCTCAGCTTTCAGATACTTTAGCTAAAGAAGTGGGAGCACAAACTAAACAAATATACACTCTACATAGTAGCGAGGACGGAAAATCTTTTTCTGATGTTATAAAATACAATGTAGAAACTATATACAGTGCTATGAATAATAAATAATTATATAATGTAAAATAAGGCGTGTACTTTATGGTATACGCCTATAATTTTCTGTGAAAAAAACTGTGATGATGGTTGTAAATAAAGGACTATAGTATATAATAATTATATAATTTACGAATAAAGGTTGAAAGGATTAAAAAAACATGGGAAAGAAGATTAGTACATGTAAATGTAATGAGGGACAAGAAAAATTAGTAGAGGAATTAAAAAAAGTTATTGGTGATGAGAATAAAATAACAGAAAATATGTGTATAGGTGCATGCAATTTATGCAGTCACAAATACATTGCCAGGGTAGATGGAGTACTTGTGGAGAATGAGAGTTTAGATGAGGTTTTAAATTCTATTAAGGAAGAAGTCCATAGAATTTAAATTTAAAAATAAATTATCAATAAAAAATAATTAAATTTAATAAAATTGCATATAATATTATCACTTCTGATATATCACTATTGATAATGTACTCATTACTGATATATAATAATAATAGAACAGATATAGGAGTGATAAATATGGAAAAAATAGCTTTAATTACTGACAGTGCTAGTGACATTACTAAGGATATAGTTGATAAGTATAATATAAAGGTATTACCTTTTAAAATAATATATAGGGATAAGGAGTATAGTGATGGAGTAGATATTACATCTAAATATGTATATGATACTTTAGAAACTAATGCACCAACCACTTCATTACCATCCATGAGAGATATGGAGGAAATGTATGATGAATTAAAAAAAGAAGGATATACTCATGCAATAGTAGTAACAATTTCTTCAAAACTATCAGGGTTTAATAATGCAATTAAACTAATATCAGAAGATCATCCTGAGATTAAGACCTATGTTCATGATTCTAAGTCTATATCTAAGGGTGAAACTATACTTATTGAAGAGTCAGCCGAAATGATTAAACAAGGAAAAGGTTTTGATGAAATAGTATCAGAACTTCCTAAAATTACTGATAGAATAAATATATACTTTGTTATAGGAACCTTAGAATATCTTATAAGAGGGGGAAGAATTGGAAAGGTAGCTGGAACTATAGCTCAATTTTTAAATCTTAAACCAATTGTAAGTGTAGATAAGGAAGGTGAGTATTATACTTATGCAAAGGTTAGAGGAAGAAAACAATCTTTAAATAAAATTTATGATATTGTAGTATCAAAATTAAATGATAAAAAATATGATATTCATATAATGCATGGTGAAGCAGAGGCAGAGGCTATGACATTGCTAGATAAATTTAAAGTTCATAAAAATGCTAACTTCGTAAATTTCGGAGGTTATCTAAGTCCAGTATCAGGTGTTCATTCAGGACCAGGATTCATAGGAGTACTTATCTATGAAAAGGAGTAGGTTGATATGGTGGAGGATGAATTAGGGAGAGATATAAATGATATAAAAGCTGAAGAAAAGAAACTTTATGAAGAATATAAAAGAAAACTACAAGAGCTTAGAAAGGTAAAAACAGAAAATGAAGCAGTAGGTCAAGTGTTTACTAAAGGATTATTGCCAATATACACATTATATATATTGGTTCAGGGGCCTACTAATGGAAATGATATATCTCATCAAATAGGAAAGCGTACTAATGGATTTTGGATACCTAGTACAGGTGGAATATATCCATTGCTTAAAAAACTGGAGAAACAAGGATTTATTGAAGGTAGTTGGGATGAAGAAAAGAAGTCCCAGAAGATATATAGGATTACCAATAAAGGAATTGAAGAGTTTGAACATAAAAAAGAGTTATTAAAATCAAAGATAGAAGAGGCATTAGAAGTATTTAAGATAATAAAAAAAGATTTATATGATTAAAAAGTCCCATAAGCTTATTAGCTTATGGGACTTTTTCATTAGTATCACAGTGAAGCTATTTCAACATACAAAAGTTTCGTATTTCGAATTAAATATATTGAAATAAAAGGTAATTTCTTGTATTATATATGTGTAGTAGAAAATTAATTATTTCTAAAATTATAGGGGAGATTTATAATTTAGGGGGGGAAATATGGATAAAATTAAAGAACTATTAAAGTATGCAAAGAAATATAAGAAACGATATTTTATAGGGATATTTTTTCTTATACTAGTAGACTTTTTACAACTTGTTCCACCAAAAATTCTAGGTTTTTTAACAGATAGTTTTGCCTTAGGAAGTGCTAATAAAATTACTTTAGTTAAATCTATAGTATATATATTAGTTATAGCATCTGTTATAGCTATTGGAAGATTTATGTGGAGAATATATGTAAATGGTACTTCACGAAAAATAGAGTACGATATAAGAAGTAAATTTTTTAAGCATCTACAAGGGTTATCTTCTAATTTTTACAATGAAAGAAAAACTGGAGATTTAATGGCTTTAGCAACAAATGACTTGAATGCTGTAAGAATGGCACTAGGTCCCGGCGTTATTATGTTTTTTGATGCAGTAGTGTTGACTATTGCCACTATTGTTATTATGCTAACTATTAATGTACCACTTACCTTGTTATCATTAATCCCACTTCCTTTTGTAGCATTTGTATCTCAGAAATTTGGAAAAAGAATACACAGAAAATTCACAAAAGTACAAAGATGCTTTTCAAAACTTACAGATATAGTTCAAGAAAATTTTTCAGGGATTAGAATAGTTAAATCTTTTGTTCAAGAGGAAAGGGAATATGAAAAGTTCATAGAAGAGAATGATAAAAATTTTCAAGTAAATATGGAATTTATAAGAATTTGGGGAGTATTCTTTCCTTTGATAGAATTTATTTCATCCTTAAGCTTTGCATTACTAATAGTAGTGGGGGGAACTTTTGTAGTTTTGGGAAAAATATCTCTTGGGGACTTTGTGGCCTTTAACATGTATCTTGGAAACTTAGTTTGGCCAATGATGGCTATAGGACAAGTAATTAATAATTTACAAAGAGGATTTGCATCCCTTGAAAGAATAGAAGAAGTCTTAAATACAAAACCTGATATAGTAGATTGTTGTACATCATATGTGGATAAATTACAAGGTGATATAGTTATAAAGGATTTAACTTTTAGCTATAATAATACAACAACACCAGCTCTTAAGAATATAAATTTAAGAGTAAAGCAAGGAGAAACTCTTGGGATTGTGGGTAAGACTGGAAGCAGTAAAAGTACTCTTATAAGTTTATTGCTTAAACTCTATAATGTGGAAGACGGAAAGATTTTTATAGGGGATAAAGATATAAATAGAATATCTTTAAATAGTCTTAGAACTAATATTGGGTTTGTATCACAGGATCCTTTTTTGTTTTCCACTAGCTTAGCTGAAAATATAGGACTTGCATTTCATGAAGTAGGCATTGAAAAAATACATGATGCAACTAAAAAGGCAGATATTTATGATAATATAATAGACTTTCCAAAGCAGTTTGAAACTATGGTAGGAGAAAGAGGAACAACTCTTTCAGGAGGTCAAAAACAAAGATGTTCTATAGCTAGAGCTCTTATTAAAGATCCTGATATCCTAATTTTAGATGATTGTTTATCAGCAGTAGATGCAAAAACTGAGGCTATAATTCTTGAAAATTTAAAAGATGTAATGAAGAAGAAAACTTCTATTATAGTATCTCATAGAATTTCAGCAATTAAAGATGCTCATAATATCATAGTTCTAGAACAAGGAGAAATTGTTCAAGAAGGAACACATGAAGAGCTTAAAAATATGCCAGGAATTTATAAAGATATATATGAAAAACAACAGATTGAGCAAGAAATTATGGAAGAGGAGGAGATATAATTATGGAAAACTTTAATCAGGAAGATGAAGTATTAGATAAGCAATATGACTCCCTTTTGATGAAAAGGCTCTTAAAATTTGCATTGCCATACAAAGGCTTAATGGGAATAGTAGTAATTATAATGTTTTTAGTGGTGTGCTTAGATTTGTCTGTTCCCTTCATAATAAAAAATGTTATAGATAATAATATTAATCCTTTAAGTGGAAAATATTCTATTATAGAAGAAGCTGAAAATAGTTCCATAGCCATAGGAGATAAATATGTAGTAAGGGGAGAAAGAGACGGAGCAATAAGCGCTTCAATAGTATATGATGAGAATAATGAACCCTATGTTATAGAGGGTGAACCAAGGAAAAACACAGCCTATGAAATATCAGGTGAAAAATTTTTTCAAGATAACAATGAATTTAAAGCTCATGAAATAACTATAAAAGATATAAAAGTATTAAGAACTAATGATTTAGATTTGATAAAGTGGAGTGCTATTATAATATTGCTAATTTATATAGTAATATTTATACTAAACTATATTCAAATTTATTTGTTACAGTATACTGGTCAAAAGATTATATATAATATAAGAGCTGCAATATTTAAGCATGTAGAGAGTTTATCATTATCTTTCTTTGATAAAAGTCCAGTTGGAAGATTAGTAACTAGAATTACAAATGATGTAGAAACCTTAAATGAAATGTACACATCTGTTTTAGTATATTTAATCAAAGATTTATTTCTTGTTAGTGGCATTGTAATTGCTATGTTTCTATTAGATATAAAATTAGGAATAGTATCAATTATAACCCTTCCATTAGTAGTTGCTTTAACCTTTATATTTAGAAAATATGATAGAGAAGCTTATAGGAAAGTAAGAACTAGATTATCTAGAATTAACTCTAATTTATCTGAAAATATAAGTGGTATGAAGACTGTGCAGATATTTGGAGTTGAAAGTAAGAAGTATAGTGAATTTGATGAAATTAATACATCATATTCCATAGCTGCAATGGAACAAATTAAAGTATTTGCTATATTTAGACCACTTATGGATATGACTTATCAATTAGCTCTATGCATATTAATTTGGGTTGGTGGTACAGCAGTTCTAAATTTAACAATAGAATTTGGAGTGTTATATGCATTTGTAATATATATACAAAAACTATTTCAACCAATATTTGATTTATCTGAGAAATTTGATATACTTCAGTCTTCTATGGCTTCCTCAGAGCGTATATTTATGTTATTAGATAATGATTCTATAATTAAAAACCCAAAGGAGCCTAAACATATAGGACGTGCTCAAGGAGATATTGAATTTAAAAATGTTTGGTTTGCCTACAATGATGAAGATTGGGTATTAAAAGATGTAAGCTTTAGAATTAGAAAAGGTGAAACGGTAGCCTTTGTTGGAGCAACGGGAGCAGGAAAAACCTCAATAATAAGTCTCATAACTAGACTTTATGATATTCAAAAGGGCGAAATCCTGATAGATGGAGTTAGTATTAAAGAAATGTCTAAGGACGAACTTAGAAAAAATGTAGCTACAGTGCTTCAAGATGTATTTTTATTTGCTGGTGATATAAAAGGAAATGTAAGATTAAATAATGAGAATATAACAGATGAAGAGATTGTAAAAGCATGTAAATATGTAAATGCAAATATATTTATTGAAAAGTTACCAGATAAGTATAATGCTGAGGTTAATGAGAGAGGAACAACCTTTTCTCAAGGTGAGAGACAACTGATTGCATTTGCTAGAGCATTAGCTTTTAATCCGCCAATTTTAGTTTTAGATGAAGCTACAGCTAACATAGATACTGAAACAGAAAGTTTAATTCAAGATGCTCTAAATAAATTAACTAAAGGACGAACTACTATAGTAGTAGCACATAGATTGTCAACTATTAAAAATGCAGATAAAATTATTGTAATGCACAGGGGTAGGATACGTGAAATTGGAAGTCATTCAGAACTATTAGAGAAAAAAGGGCTTTATAGCAATTTGTATAAATTACAATATGCAGGACAATAATTAAAGTAGGTAAATAAAAATTAAACGTAAAGGCTAGCTTGTGTGGGCTAGCTTTTACGTTAATGTGTAAAGATTAATTAATAAAGATTTAGGGACTAAAGAAACAAAATTTATATATTTAAATAACTTATTCCATCTAAAGGAATTAACATCTGTGGTGTTGGGAAATTAGTAACTAAACCAATCAAATAAAGAGTATAGTATTTATCTGATTTTAGATTTATATTGGGAACATATAACATATCAATATCTGTATTAGCTAATTTTAATAGCATAGTATATCTACCAATAGGTAGTTCAATATAATTTCTTATGTCCTTAAAGTTTACATTTTTATAAAGTACAGTACCATTAGAAAGAACTACATCTACAGGTGGAATGTTTTCAATAAACTGAGCAATTCTAATTTTAGCTTTACCATCAGTTGTAGAGGTTAACGGAGTTTCATCCACAGGGTATAAGCTTAACATTCTTCTTTGCATGTAAGCTACAATAGTAGTTACACTTTTGGGTGCTATAAAAATATCAACATCTGCCAAGGGAAAATCAGTATTATTAGCTCTATACACCTTTATGTTATAAGTTCCAGAAGGGAGTTTAATATAGGTTGTAAAATCTCTATACTCAAGATCAGGTATTGTTAGTTTATCATTTACATAAATATCTATATCAGGGGCTCTAGCTGCAATGTGAGCAACCCTAACATAGGCTGACATATTATCTTCAGAATTCATCATGTCATCTACTCTTGTAGGAATATTAAAGGGAACATTAATATATTGCATTATATACCTCATATAAAAATATTATCAAATATAGTATATGAAATATAATTAGGGAATGTTACAAAAGGGGATTCAATATAAAATCTAGTATATAATTATCCATAAATACCTTCATAATTACATACTAGATTTCTATTGGTTTTTATTATTTAAAACATATCTTTTTTTCTAAGATAGTAGGTAACGGCTAAAGTTATTAATCCTACAATTATACACATATACAGAAATCCATCAGAGGCGTTGAAAAAAGGTATTCCACCTACATTCATACCTAAAAGACCTGATATTAAAGTTGGAATAGAAATAACTATAGTTACAGATGTTAAGTATTTCATAACTTGGTTTTGATTATTAGAAATTATAGAAGCAAATACATCCATAGTACCAGTGAGGACATCACTATATATACTACACATTTCTATAGCTTGACGATTTTCTATCATAACATCATCTAAAATATCTCTATCCTCATCATATTTTGTAAGGATTTCCTGCTTTAAAAGTTTTTCTAAGGTTAAATCATTAGATTTCAAAGATGTAGAGAAATATACTAAGGACTTTTGAAGAGCAAATAATTGAATTAATTCTCTGTTTTTTAAAGATTTATAAAGGGTTTTTTCAACCAAAAGACTCTTTCTATTTATTTGTCTTAGGTATAATAAATAGTAATTTGATGCTCTATATAATATTTGAAGCATAAATCTGACCTTCTTAAAAGTATAAAATGAAGAGATTTTTTCAATGGTAAAATCTGATAATACAGGACTATTTTTAAGACATACAGTTATAATTACGCTTTCGGTATATATTATTGCTAGTGGATATGTATCGTAAGTTAATGAATTATCATCCATTTCAGTGAATGGAATATCTATAATTACAAGAGTAGCATTATTCTCAAATTCTATTCTTGAACCTTCTTCTTCATCTAATGCAGCTCTTATAAAATCTTGAGGAATATTAAGTTTTTGTGTAATTAAAAGAACTTCTTCATCGGATGGATTAATCATACTAATCCAAGAGCCATGTTCTATAGAATCGATTTCTGTGAGACGGCCCGAGGTATCACTTTTAAATATTGTAATCAATGTTATCACCTCATATAATAAAACTCATGAATATATTTTAACACTATATTTCTAATTGACAACTGTATATTTAAAAGTAATAATTATTATAGTACAAATAATTTAATTTATAATCATAATTTTGAAAAGTTAGAATTATAATATTAATATTAATGTTGTTATTGAAAATATAAATTTATGATAATATTAAATTATTGTATTTGTAGGAGGTCTTTTATGGCAATAGAAGAATTGCTATTCATAGCCTTAGCAGTTTCATTAGATGCTTTTGGTATTGCAATAGCTATTGGCTTAAATAGAGGGGCTAAGGCAAGACAAAAGTTTTCTTTTGCAATTTCTTTTGGATTTTTCCAATTTTTGTTTTCTATTTTAGGAGGATTTGGTGGTAAAATATTTACAGAGAATATTGCTTCCGTCCCTGCAGTTATGGGGGGAATAGTTATTGCAATAGTTGGTATACTTATGATAAAGGAAGGTATGATAGAAAAAGAAGAAAGTATTGTCATAACCTTTAAAATGTACTTCATTTTAGGGATATCTGTGAGCATTGATGCAATAGTAATTGGATTTATTGCTTTCTCAAGGATAGAAAGTATGGTAACCTTAACACTCTTTACTGCTATTGTTGGTATGATAACATTTTTTATGAGCATATTAGCATTTATAATAGCAAAGTATCTAAGAAAAATCCATATATTAAGAAAATATGCTGATTATATAGGAGGCATAATTTTGATATTATTTGGATTAAAGATGATTTTCTTTTAAGGAAAGGATGATTAAAATGATAGAAACATTAAAAAACTTAAAAAGCTTTGAGGCAATCAAATTTTTTAAAGAGATGAATGAAATACCAAGAGGTTCAGGAAATGAAAAGGCTGTTAGCGATTGGTTAGTTAAGTTTGCCAAGGACAGAAATTTAGAAGTTATACAAGATGAAGCACTAAATGTTATTATTAAGAAGCCAGCTACTAGTGGTTATGAAAATGCTCCAACAGTGATTTTACAAGGGCATATGGATATGGTTTGTGAAAAAAATCAAGGAACTGAACATGACTTTGAAAAAGATCCAATAGAATTTATTATAGACGGTGATTTTATAAAGGCTAATGGAACTACATTAGGAGCGGATAATGGTATTGCAGTAGCTTATGCTCTTGCAATTCTTGATAATAAAACAACAGCTCACCCTCCTATAGAAGTATTGATTACTACTGAAGAAGAAACAGGAATGGGTGGAGCTACAAATTTAAATCCAGAACATTTAAATGGAAGAATACTAATAAATATAGACTCTGAAGAAGAAGGAGTACTATTAGTAAGTTGTGCAGGAGGAGTTAGACTTAAGTTCTCTGTGCCAACAAATTATGAAAATATAGAAGGAAACTATAGTTCATTAGCTATTAAAATAAGAGGACTTAAAGGCGGACACTCTGGTATGGAAATTAAGAAAGAAAGAGGAAATGCCAATAAAATGATGGGTAGATTCTTAATGGATCTTAATTCAGTTGTAGACTTTAAACTAGCATCTTTAAATGGAGGAGCTAAAATGAATGCTATTCCAAGAGAAGCAGATGCTATTATAGCTGTAAGACCAGAAGATATAGTTAAAGTTGAAGGAAAAGTAAAAGAATGGTCATCTATATTTATAAATGAATTACAAGGTATAGATGATGATTTGAAATTAACCTATGAAATTACTAAGTCTGTAGATAAAGTATTCTGCGATGATACTAGACAGAAAGTAATAAGAACATTATTCTTATTACCAAATGGAGTTCAAACTATGAGTATGGCAATACCAGGGTTAGTACAGAGTTCTACCAATGTAGGTGTGGTAACTACTACTAGTGAAGCTGTAGAATTTGACAATGCAGTTAGAAGTTCAGTAGCTTCTTTAAAAAAATCAATTGTAGATCGAATGACAGTACTTGCAGAAATAATGAATTGTGTTATAGAACTTGAATCAGATTATCCTGAGTGGCAGTATAATCCAGATTCTAAAGTTAGAACTGTATTTGAACAAGTTTACGAAAATAAATTTGGTAATAAAGCAGAGATATCTGCAATTCATGCAGGACTTGAATGTGGATTAATTGGAGATAAATTTAATGGGAATATAGATCAGATTTCCTTTGGGCCAAATATTTTTGATGTTCACACACCGGATGAGCATGTAAGTATTTCTTCACTAGATAGAATGTATGATTACTTATTAAGTGTATTAGCAGAAATAAGATAGGAAGAACAAATGCTCCCCTTAAGGTAACGATAAATATTATCTTAAGGGGAGTTGTTTATTGTTGTATATTTATGGTTACTAAGGTATACTAAAATAGTTGTGTTTATGGGAAAAATCAATTGTTATTAGGAGAAATTTCAGATAGTTTCCATTTGCCAGACTTATGTTTTACCAAGTGAAGATTATAAGTCGTGGTTTTATATGGGCTTTTTCCTTCTATACCATTTACTTCTGCAATACATATATTACCATCTGAAAACTTAATGTTAAAGTCTTCTAAGGAATATAATTTATATTTATTAAAAATACCAGAAGTGGAATATTTTTTTATAGCATAATCTAAATTTTTACATTTAAAGTTAGTGTAACTAAAAATAATTATATAAATAGTAATTATAATAATTAAAGATATGAGGGAAAGAGTTTTGAATTTTTTAAGATTTTTTACAAGATTCATAATTCACACTCCTTTAAGGATATAATCAATTATAGCATTTAAAGTAATTTATGTAAATAAATTACAGAATATTAGGAGGGTATGATAATGGAATTTTCTGCTATTGTATTAATGGAAAAGGATAAAGAGACAAAATTTTTTACAAGAGAGCTTGGAAGCTATGAGGTTAATGAAGGTGCAGAATATATTACTAAACTATTTTATGATGGCGAAAAGGTAAATTTATATTTTGATACCAATAAAGATGTAGAGGAGTGGGAATTTTCAGCCATATATGATTTGTTCGATGATGAAAGTTTAACTGATTTGGTTGACTCTATAGAAATTTATGATGAGGAATTTAATCCCACATGGATTGTTACCTTTGATTATGATGAAGATCATAATGTGCTAAATAATAGATTAAACAATGTATGTACAAGAATTAAGGAAGCTTTAGAAAAAGTTTTTATTGATATAGAAGGAAAATGTGAGGAATATCAATAGTACATAATTGGGGGAGAATCATGAGATTAGAACATATATGTAGAGTTAATGAATCAGATATACTTGGTAAACATGTATATGGTGATGATGGAAGAATATTGTTAAAAGCTGGTATGAGTCTTAACAGTGTATACATAAAAAGACTTGAAGAGCTAGGAGTATATTATGTTTATCTTGAGGATGAACGATTAGAAGATATCGACGTAGTAGATGAGAAGCTAATAATACTAAAACAAGCCACTATTAAAAGTTTAAAGAACATATCAAGGGGTATAGGAAGTATAGTCGGTTCATGTGGAGATGAATATTTAGAAAATATGGATCAGTTATTGAATTATATAATGGAAATTGAAGATGTGAATAAGTGTTTAAATGATGTAAAAACTCATGATAACTACACATTTTTGCATAGTATAAATACTGGAATCATGTCAGTGTTTTTAGGAATGAGCCTTGGAATGAAAAAGTGGGCAGTGCGAGATTTGGGTATATGTGGAATGTTGCATGATGTAGGAAAAATAAAAGTGCCTGCAGGTATAATTAATAAAAATGGGAAGCTTTCTGATGAGGAGTTTGAAATCATGAAGAAACACCCAATTTATGGTGGAGAAATATTGAGTAAAAATTATAAAATTCCAGCTAGTGCAATTGAAGGAGTGGAGCAGCATCATGAAAAAATTAATGGAAAAGGATATCCCTATGGATTGCAAGGGGATCAAATTTCAAGATTTGGTAAGATCGTAGGAATATGCGATGTATATGATGCGGTAACTAGTAATAGAAGCTATAGAAAAAAATTTGAGCCTAATCAAGCTTATGAGCTTATACTTTCTGGATCAGGAAGTCAGTTTGATGAAAAATTAGTACGCACATTTAAAGAAACATTTTCAGTATATCCATTAGGATGTTGTGTTAAACTTTCTAATGGAGTAGAAGGGTATGTTATAAGTCAGAACAAAGGGTTCCCCGATAGGCCTATAATAAGAGTACTATATGATCATGAAACTAGAAAACCAGTAAAATTTTATGAAATTAATTTGTTGGAAAAAATTAATTTAATTATCCAATGTGTAATTTAATAAATATATAGATTGAGGGATGTACTGTTTTTAATTATGCTGTATAATTGAGGTATGTCCTTTTGGTTTTGATATAGAAATTTGGCGTATATATATTTTACCCGATGACTACCAGCTCTAATACTTTCATCTTCTTCAAGGTGGGGGTAAGGAGTTGCTACGTCCTTGGATAAGGATGTCTATTCAGAGGGAGTAAAAACCCCATCTGAAACAAGAAACTCTGTTTCTATTATGATTAAAGTACAGTTGGAGGTAAAGTAAAATGAAGATATCTAATATAAAGATTTCAATAACAGAAAAAGATTTATACAGTATTGTTGTAGATGTATTAAGAGACTATGTACCCGTTGAAGGACTTAAAATTGACAAAATATTAGTAGATAAAAATATTAATGTAGTTGGAAGTTATAAGCATAAAGTATCTATTCCTTTTTCTGTTGATATATCTATAAACAAAGTTGAGAATAATAAACTATATTTAAGTATAGATAAAATCAATGTAAAAAGTCTTAAAATATTTAAAGGCATTGTAAATGTGGCATTAAAAGTAATTAGCTCAAAAGTAGCTAATTTTGGCATAGAGTTTACTGATGATACGATAATTATAGATTTATACAAGTTATGTAAAGTTATACCGATGGTTGATTTTAAATTAGAAGATTTATCTATAATCCCATATGGTCTTGAAGCAGAGGTTAGTAATTTTAATTTTAAAAATGAAAATGATAAATCTAATGATAAAAATGAAGAAAAAAAAGAAGAAGTGCCAATTTCCAGTGTAGAATCTAATAAAAAAAATTTAGATAATCATAAAGAGTATACTTATAGAAGGTTTAGGAAAGAATTTAAAGAAAGATTTTCTGCAAAATATGAAAAGATGTATCCCTATGTAGTGATGATACCAGATATAATTGCTTTATTTATGAGGTTATATAAGGACAAAAGAGTAGTAAAAGAGGTAAAGTTTAATATATCTATTGCTTTAGGATATCTTTTGTTTCCTTTAGATATATTACCAGATACATTACCTATTATAGGTAAGATTGATGATTTAGCAGTTACATTCTTTATACTTCAAAAGGTGCTTTGTGATATTCCAGAAGAAATAATTCTTGATAATTGGGAAGGCCAGAGCAATATTATAGAGGTTTCTAGAGAAGCTATGACTTTACTAAATGACAAGTTTGGAGCAAAAGAAATAAGAAAAATGGTAGATGTAGTAAGAATATCTATAAAAAAGTCTATAGTATTTTTTACTAAATAAATCTACGTTTAAGGTAGGGGTTATTATGGCAACTAAATATTATGCGATAAAAAAAGGAAGAGATTTTAATAATAATGTAGACGTTAATAATATTATTGTTAAAAGTTGGAGTGAGTGTCTTTCCTATGTAAAAGGAGCGAAAGGTGCTATATATAAGAGTTTTTTAACAGAAAAAGAGGCAAAAGATTATTTAGATAATAGTTCAGAATTAAAGAAAGGTGTGGACAACTATCCTTTAGATGTGCCTCATATATATGTTGATGGAAGCTATAACATATCTACAGAAGAGTTTGGATATGGGGTACTTGTAGTTGAAAAGGATATAATTACATATGTCAACTATGGTGGAGGCAAGAATAATCAGTGCAATCAAAGGCAAGTAAATGGAGAGCTGAAGGCTGCTATAAATGGTGTAAAATATGCATTAGATAATAACTATAGAGAAATAGTATTATTTTATGATTATGCTGGAGTCTGTCAACATGCAACAGGCGCATGGGAGAGAAATACAGTTTTATCAAAGGAATACTATGAAGTTATTAACAAGTTAAAAAAAGAAGGTAATATAAACATTATATTTGTTAAGGTAGATAGTCATACTAATGATTTATATAATGATATTGCAGATGAGTTGGCAAAAAGTGGTGCTGGGGTAGAATTTGATTCTGTAGTAGATAAAGCTGTTGAAAATAATACTTTAAGGGTTGCTACTAGTGACGTTAAAAATAAACTTTCTAAAATTATTAAGAAAAATATTAGTAACGTTATGTCTCTAGATGTTCATAGTAATATAGGAATTGAAGATAAATATCACATTACCAGAATAATAGAACACTTAAATAGTATAGATATAAATGAGAGAGAAAAATATTTAAAATGTGTACCTATAGAGGTTAAGGATAAAATTATATTAGAATTAATTCAAAACTTAAAATAAATTAATTATAGGCATATAAATTAGAAATATGTGCATCCTATAAACATACTTAAGATCTACTAATTATGAATAAGTAAATATTATTGTAACCTAAAATATTTATTTATATGGAAAATTCTATGGAATTCCAGGTGGATAAGTATACAATGAGAAGGGATGTGTATTTTATGAAAATGTTATTAAAGATTATGGTGTTGATAGCAAGTTTAGCCTTAGCTGTTAATTACGTAATGCCTTCAATGGATGGAAGAACTAAAAGAAAATTAAGGAAAAAGGCTAAGAGATTTCAACATAGAGCTGAAGATATGTTTAATAAAGCAATGGTTCCTTTAAGATAGCTAGAGCAGATTTTCTGCTCTAGTTATCTTTATTTTAAATAAAGTTTAATATAATACAATAAAACTGATTAAATTAACGCACATTTAATAAAAATTTAAGACATTTATTTTTGTGTATTTTGTTTGTTTATGATACAATATAGGGGTATAATTATCTGAAGTAATTAGGAAGCATTTGCTAAGAGAAGAGGATGAATTTATGGAAATTTTATCTTTAGGAGAAAAAATAAAAAAAAGGAGAAAGGAGCTTGATTTAACTCTAAAAAATCTGGCTGGAGATAGAATAACTGCTGGTCAAATAAGTTTAATTGAATCAGGTAAATCTAATCCTAGCATGGACTTGTTAGAATATTTAGCAGGTGCATTAAAAGTTTCGGTAGAACACCTTATGGAGACTGAAGAAACGCAAGCAGGCAAGATTTGTATATACTATCAAAATATCGCGGAATCTAATATATTAAATAATAATTTGGAGATAGCTTGGAAGGCATTAGAAGATTCATTTTTATATATTGAAAAATATGATCTTGAATTAAATATGGCAACTAATTTGTATTTAAAAGCCTTAATACATGAAAAGAAAAAAGAATATGATGAAGCTCAGGAGTTACTACTTTCAGCTAATAATATATATATTAAATATAATTGTAGTGACGAAATTATTAAAGTATTTATGCTTCTAGGCAAAATTACTCTTGAACTTGATGCATATCATTCTGCATATAGCTATTTTCAACAAGCAGAGAAGGTGTTTGAAGAAAGTGATGTATATAATGAAGTTGCTATGGGTAAGGTTTATTATTACATAAGCAAAACTCTTAATAAAATGGGAATTGATAAAGAAGCAATAGAGTATATGAAATATGCTGAAGAAAAACTTTTAAAACTAAAGGATTCGAGGAACTATGGAGAATCATTTATGAAGATTGGACAAGTAAGGTTTAAAGAGGGTAACTTAAACCAGGCTATTGCATACACTGAAAAAAGTTTGAATCTCTTTAGAACTAGACAACAAAGTATTTTAATTACAGATTTAATGTCAGGGTTAGGAGAAATGTTTTCAGAATATGGATATGTAGACAGGTCCTTTGAATATCTTTTAGATGCTAAAGCTATTAAAGAAAGGCTTTCTGAGGAATCTACTGTTAATACTTTAATGTTGATTTGTAATAACTATATAAAATTAAAAGATGAAATAAATGCAAAAAAGGTACTAGAACAGATAGTATCTAATATGCAAAATTTAAGTGTAACAGATTGTACTTTAATGTACAAGTACCATATTCTTAAATATAAAATTGAGTTACTAGAGAAGAAGTATGAAGAAGCAGAAAGAACTTTAATAGATGCTTTAAACTATACAGAAAAAATGAATTATCATAAGGAAAGTGCTGAAATTGCTATTGCCTTAGGAAAATTCTACATGGACTTAGGAAGAGAAGAAGAAGCTGGAAAATATTTAGATGAAGGGGTTAAGATTCTTGAAGAAACAAAATGCTTAACGGATTTTTAAAAATGGGGGATAACTATGGAAATATTATCGGCTGGAGAAAAAATAAAGAGGACCAGAATATATAAAGGTCTAACTTTAAAAGATATATGTGAAGATAAAATTTCCGTTTCTAAAATGAGTTGTATAGAAAACAATAAGGTTGATCCAGAAGATTGGATTCTAGAAATTATTGTAGATAAGCTTGGATTAGATATGGAGTATTTAAAACATGGTGTAAGAGAACAGATAGAAGCAAATATTGAAAAATTTAATTCTATGACGCCATTAATTTCTTTAGAAGATGTACTATACAATGTAGATTATGCAGAAAAGTATCACTATTACGATTTGAGTTGTAAACTATTTCAAATACTATTTGAATACTATTTGAATCACGGTATGTCAGCAGAATTAAGTACTACTATACCTAGATATTATAATTCTTGTCAAAAGTCTAAAGATGAAATTTTACATATTAATTATTATATGTATATAGCAAAATATTTATATACTAATGGTGAATGCTCTCAAGCGGGTAGTTATATATCAACAGTAAGGAAGAAACTTATTGAATTAGATAAAAAAGACTCAGTAGAATATATAAAGGCAACTTATAATCAAGTAGTAATTTATATAATGTGTAATAATATAATTAAAGCAAAAAAAGTTAGTGAAGATTTAAAGGAAATACTTTCATTTAATAAAAATGAGTATGTAAATGCAGAAATATATAAAGTGCTAGCTATTATAGAAATTTATTTAGGTGGCGATGAAGTTAAATACTATGAAGAGCAAGCTTTAAAAAGATATGATAACTTGCTAGATAAAAAAGCAAGAGCGTATTATGATCTTGCAAAAGCTATGTTTGAAAATGGAATTAAAGACGAGGCTTTAGACTATGTAGAAAGGGCATTGAGTGAATATCCAAGAAGTGATAAAGAGCAGTTATGTGAATTTTTAATTGATGGGGTTAAAAGTTTGATAGAGTATGGTTACTACGATTTAGTGTTAAACTATATAGAAGAAGTCCTAGATTTATCTATTGAACTAGAGCTTGTTCCCATAATGGAAAAAGCATACTACTATAAAGCCATGATATTCGAAAGGAAGAAGAATTATATAATGGCTGAAACGTATATGATGCTTTCTTTAGATGCTCTGATGAAATATGGAACTAAGAGTGAAATATGTAAAAGGTATATGAAGATAGGTACCATGTATCATGATATGGGAAATGTTAATGATTCAATAAAATATTTTAGTTTGGCCTTTAAGATGGATAAAAGTTTTTATTAGTTAGTAATTTTATTTATCAGGATTTAATATGAAAATAGGTTGTTGCAAAATGATTTTTAATCACTTTGAAACAACCTATTTTTATTTTATAAATCTTTTTATAATATGATCTTTAGCTTTAATTTCGAAGGAATCATTTAAAGGGGAAAGTTCAACTTCATCATACTTATTTTTTATGGCTAAAGATAAAAGTCTATCTGTAAGCTCGGGGTTTTTAGATAGTAGGCTTCCATGAAAATAAGTGCAGAAAGTATTTTTATAAACACAACCTTCTTTTTTATCTTCACCATTGTTACCGAATCCGTATTTCACTATACCAAGAGGTTTTAAATCACCAATGTAAGTTTTACCTGAATGATTTTCAAATCCTACGTAGGTTTCATTAAAGAATTCATTATATATAATTGAATTGCCTATTAATCTTTCATTAGAAGCTTTGGTATAAATATCTAATATACCCAATCCTTCTAAAATCTCACCTGTAGAAGTTTCGTAGGTTTTTCCTAAAAGTTGATATCCTCCACATATGCATATAAATACTTTTCCAGATTCTATATAATCGGTAATCCCTTGTTTCTTAGTTTCT
The DNA here is from genome assembly GCF_002295255.1 of Clostridium sp. UBA871. Classification (NCBI taxonomy): domain Bacteria; kingdom Bacillati; phylum Bacillota; class Clostridia; order Eubacteriales; family Clostridiaceae; genus Clostridium; species Clostridium sp. UBA871. Next base: position 871,733 of record NZ_DBFV01000003.1, read on the forward strand.
ACTAAGTCTTTAGAAACTATGGACTGTTCATAATCTTGACCACCTCCGAAGAACACTATATCAAAATCTTCAGGGTTAAATGCATCACCTATTGATACGTTTCTTATTATAACATTTATTCCTCTTTTCTCAGCCCTATGTTTAAGAATTAGAATATTTCCAATATCACCATAAACATTCAATAAATCAGGATATAAATGACATATATTAATTTCCATAAACTCACCTTAACCTTACCAAATTTTATTTATATAGCCTTTACTGTGCAATAACTTTCTAAGATGTAACATAGCAGTATATGTAACAAGTACATATGTGGTTTCTGCTTCAGCACTTATTATATTATTTATAAGCTCATCATCGGATTCGCAGATTTTAAAGTTTTCTTCTTTAAGATTAGCAATCTTTAGTCTTACAGCCATATCATAAAGACGTATACCAGAGATTATAATATCATTTATTTCTAGTGAATTTAATTTTTCAAAATCTACATCCCATATCCATGAAACATCTGTACCATCGGCATAATTATCATTTAACATCAATACTAAATTTATAGGTTTATTATTAAGAAGCAAAGTGTTTATAGCTTGGTTATAACCAGCAGGATTTTTTACAAGAATTATTTTTACTTCTTTTCCATTTATATTTAGACTCTCTTGCCTTCCAAAAGTGCTCTTTTGGTTTTGTAAAGATGCTTTAATTGAAGTTGATTCTATACCCAATTCTAGTGTTACAGATAATGCGCAAATAGCATTATATATGTTATATTCTCCAGATTGATTTATAAAGTAACCTTCTTCATTAACAACAACTTCTGAGCCTTCGGTAGTTAAAGCTGCTACTTCATCAATATGATATTTAAGTTCAGGTCTTTCATACCCACAATTTGCACAAAAGTATTTTCCTAGATGATTGTAAGTAATAAATTCGTAACTATAAGGAGTCTTACAGAATTTACAGAACTTGCTGTCTGCATTTACATTTAAAACTGTATTTTCTTTAATAGGAACATTAAAGCCATAGTAAACTACAGGATTATTGGCATCAATTTTACCTAGTAGAGATTCATCGCCATTTAGAACAAGTAGAGATTGAGGAGATTTATGTATTCCTTCTAAAATTTTATTATAAGTAGTATGTACCTCTCCATATCTATCTAACTGATCTCTAAATAGATTAGTTACAGTAATTATTTCAGGTTTTATATATTCTGTTATGAATTTAAGGTAAGCCTCATCTACTTCGATAACTGCGTACATATCTTTATTCTTATTAGAAAATTTGAAATTAGAAATGAAAGACGCAACTATTCCAGTATTCATATTAGCTCCAGTATTATTTGTTATAGCATTTTTACCGGCTTTATTAAGAATATTATAAATCATGCTAGTGGTTGTAGTTTTACCGTTAGTACCTGTGATTAAAATTACTTTATAACCTTTAGCAACTGTTGATAATATACTTCTGTCTAAGGCTAAAGCGACTTTGCCAGGAAAGTTTGAACCCCCTTTGAATAATTTGGTACTTAATTTTAATATAATTTTTGAAGTGACTATAGCTATAAATGAATTTATCTTAATTTTTCACACATCCTTTAAATATTTCTCAGAGTTATTTTAATAAATTAATTTAAGTATTTATAAGTATATCAATTTTATATTATAACATATATCTACATTAATGACATCATTCTAAATTGAAAATGAAAGGATGATTTTAAATATTAATTTAGATTTAAAAAAATATTAAAAGTTAGCAAAATTCGATAAAAGTGATGTACTATATACCGTTACAATATTTAAAATGCAGTATAATGAAGTTCGACTTGCAATAATTCTGAATAAAATATGATTTAATAAAGAAAAATAAAATATTTGTTGCATTTTTATAAAAAAGTAGTATTATAATATTAGGAAATTAAAAAAATGTGTTACATTAATTCCTAGAAGATATTTGGGGGTAGTAAAATGGATTTTAACTTAAATAATTTAAAAATTAATACTGATAAGGAAATTTATAGAAATTTAAGCTATGCTGAGTTAGTTTCTCATGCTATTAAAAATGAAGAAGGAATTCTTGCTAATAGTGGAGCTTTTGTTGTAAAAACAGGAAAGTATACAGGAAGATCTCCTAAAGATAGATTTATCGTAAGACAAGAAAGTGTAAATGATTTAATTAACTGGGGAGAGGTTAACTTACCCATAGAAGAAGAAATTTTCAATAATTTATATTCACAAGTTATAGATTATTTATCTACTAAGAATTTATATGTATTTGATGGTTATGTTGGAGCAATGAAAGAGTATAGCATGAATATAAGAGTTGTCAATGAATTGGCATCACAAGCTCTAATGTCTAATCAATTATTTAGAAGATATGAAAAAGAACAATTAGAAAGTTTTAAACCTGAGTTTAATGTAATTGTAGCACCAGGTTTTAAAGCTAAAGGAAAAGAGGATGGAGTAAACTCTGAAGCCTTTATAATAATTAATTTTGAAAAGAAGATTGTTTTAATAGGTGGAAGTCAATATTCTGGAGAGATTAAGAAATCAATATTCTCTATAATGAACTTCTTATTACCTAAAAAGGGTGTATTCCCTATGCACTGTTCAGCTAATATCGGAGAAGATGGCGATACTGCTGTATTCTTTGGACTTTCTGGAACTGGAAAGACGACTTTATCTGCAGATCCGGATAGAAAATTAATTGGTGATGATGAACATGGTTGGTGTAATGAAGGTGTATTTAACTTTGAGGGTGGGTGCTATGCAAAAACTATCAAGTTAGATAAAGAAAAGGAAAGAGAAATTTATAACGCTTTAAAATTTGGTGCATTACTAGAAAATGTAGTTTTAGATGAGAGTAATAGACCAATGTTTGATGATGATTCATTAACTGAAAATACAAGAGGAGCATATCCTATAGATTTTATCGAAAATGTTGAAATAAGTGGAGTTGGTGGAAATCCTAATACAGTAGTATTCTTAACTGCAGATGCTTTTGGTGTAATACCACCAATATCTAAATTATCTAAAGAAGCTGCTATGTATCACTTTATGTCTGGATATACTAGTAAGCTAGCTGGTACAGAAAGAGGAATAACTAAACCAAAAGCTACATTCTCTGCTTGTTTTGGTGAACCTTTTATGCTTATGAAACCAGAAGTATATGCTAAACTATTAGGAGAAAGAATTATAAAAAATAATACAGAAGTATATCTTGTTAACACTGGATGGTCTGGTGGAGAATATGGTGTAGGTAAAAGAATGAATTTATCTTATACTAGAGCTATGGTTAAGGCTGCTATAGAAGGCAATTTAAGAAATGCTGAATTCGAAAAGGATGAAAACTTTAATGTTCTTATACCTAAAGAGGTTCCAAATGTACCATCTGAAATATTAAAACCTAAAAATACTTGGGAAGACAAAAAAGAGTATGATAAGAAAGTGTACGAGCTTGTTAAACAATTCCGTGAAAACTTTAAAAAATTTGATAGCGTAAGTGAAGATATATTGAAGGCAGCACCTGGATGTAATAAATAGTGATTATAAAGAAGAGAAACTCAGATTAAAATGAGTTTCTTTTCTTTATATAGAGATAGAATAATTTAAAGAATGAAAATTTGTCATGAAGTATAGAAAACTTTTATTTTATTGGAAAAAAGTTTATAATAGAATATAAATATAACAATATGCAGATGTAAAGGGGAGTAATGGGTTGAAAGCTAGAAAAAGAAAAAATATAGGATTAGGTGTTTTAGTTATAATATTAAGTGTTGTAGGATTTTGGATGTTTAGTCAAAGAGACAAAGAACATGATTATACTGCTAAAGTAGAAAAATGGGATAATTTATATTCAGGAAATAATATAAAGTTTTATTACATTGATAGTACTGTAGCGGAAATAGCTACCCTAAAAAGTAAATATAAAGTAGAGACTTTAGTTAGTGAAAATACTAGTGAAATTATGAAATGTGTAGATATAAACAAATGGTTAGATGAAAAAGGGGAAATAACCCTTTCAGATATGGATACTAACAAAGATGGAGAAGAGCTTTTAAAAATTCTAATGTCGGGTAAAAAAGTTTCACAAAAGGATTATAATACAGTGCTTCAAGAATTGTTATCTTCAATAGGTATAAAGGTTAGAGTTGGAGAATATAGATTAAATGGAAACTACTCTGTATTAGAAGTATGGGATTCTAATTTTAATAAGTGGATAATGTTTGATGTGGTTACAGGTGGATATTTTAAAGAGGGTGATGAACCTTTAAGTGCCATTGAGGTTTTAAAGAAAGATTTATCCCAGCTTAAGGTTAGCGGTAGTGAAGATGGAGTTTTAGATAAAAAGTCTATAAAGCTATTAAATAACCATCTAGGTACTTATAGTATAAGAATTGATAACAGTAAATATGAGGGATCTATAATAAACTCATATATAACATATGTAAAAGATGTTATGGATGCTCAATTAGAAACTTCTAAAGGTTATATTCCACCAACTATATTTGTAGATAATGAATCTTTATTTAATATTAATCCTTATGAAGAAAAAGTGAATAATGAGTTAGATAAAATTCCTACTATTATATTTGCGAAAACTAATGTAAAGGAAGATGATGATAACTATATAAAATTTACCTTAGGAGCATTTATGAATAGTTTAATGGTTGAGGAGTTTTATGTTAGAGTAAATAATGGAGATTTTATTAAGGTTGACACCTATTATAATTTATCTATAGAAAAAGGTGTTACAACTATAGAAATTTCATTAGACGGTACTAATCCCTTACGACAGGTGGTTATAAAGAAATAGAAGAAAGGGGAAAAGAGAAAACTAGGGACGTAGATTACATTACCTTTCCACAAGCTTTGTGTGCAGGAATATAATTGTTGATTTTTACAATTTTGAGGTAATAGTTACTTAGCTTATATATAATATAAAAATAAAATAAATAAGTTAAGTATTTGTAAATATAAGACGTTTAAATGAATAATATAGGGATTATATAAATGTGTAATAAGCATTTATGTATTACAATTAAAATACTACACCATAAAAGTGCTGTATATTAACTTATTTGGTATGAATAATAAAGTGATATAATCTAAAAAGTATATCACTTTATTGATTTTTTACAATAGTCAGAAATTTGACATAATATATAAAGAAAATTATAATATAGCTAGTTATAAATTGATATTACCATTTGGCATGTGGAGGGTATGTATGAAAGAAATCAAACGTTATTTAGAGACAAGAGAAGGGGAATATAGTTTTTATTTTGCAGATTTAAAAAGCGATTATACTTATGGGTTTAATGAAGATCTTAAAATGGTAGCTGCTGGTTGTATTAAACTTCCTATTGCTATGGCAGTAATGAAAGAAGTGGAATCTACTAATATATTTTTAGATCAATTAGTAACAATAACAAATGATGATAAGGTTTCGGGATCTTTTGGTATTATACATGAATTAGAAGGTAGACAATATAGTATTAAAGAGTTAATAGTTGCAATGCTTATCCAAAGTGATAATACAGCAGCGTGTAAACTTATAAACACTATAGGCAAAGATAGGATAAACAGTATCATTCATGATATGGGGTTAACATCTACATTTATAAAAAAATATCCATCAGGTGAAAAAGAAGACTTCGATAATGAAAATATAACTACAAGCTATGATCTATGTAAAGGTTTAGCACTATTAAGCAAGGGGAAAGTGTTAAATGGAGAACATAGTAAATTTATCTTAGAAGTTATTAGGAGGAATCAATTAACCACAGGGATATCATTTTATTGGCCTAAAGATTTTAAGGTTAAAACGGCACATAAAGCAGGAAGTTTAGAAAAAATAGAAAATGATATTGTGTTATTAAATTTAGAAAAAGGTGATTTTGTATTTGTTGTTATGTCAAGAAATTTACCATCTAATGTTTATGGAGTTAGTTCTTTAGCAAGAGTTGGGAAAATGATGTTTGATATTATTGATAAGGATTGGAATTAATATAATATCTCTAAGTTGAAGAGCGTGGATTTTGTCCACGCTCTTCAACTTGATATTAAATTATTAAAATTTCGCAATGTAATTTTAAAGAAAAAGGCAAAGTTAAGTTTGATTTTTAAACTTATAATCATTAGAAATCAAGGAACACTGAAATCGTTGGTAACAATATTGCCTGGTGTATCAGTAATAGAATTATATAGCTATTATAAGGAAATAAAAGAAATATGTATTTCTTTTAACATAATGCGGTTATTATAAAAAAACAAGCTATCATATCATGATAAGATAAGTCTTGTCGCTGAGAGATGCGGCAGAAAACAACAAGAAATTAAGAGGAAAACTTCTTAAAAAAATGTTGACAGATAAGAGATTATCTAGTAAAATAGTAAGAGTCGTCGGAAGTAATCGATGGTAATGAAAACCAAATGGTCTTTGAAAATTAAACAGAGAAAAAGGTAAAACCAGTTAATTCCGATAGAG
>NZ_DBFV01000011.1:0-227443 GCF_002295255.1 Clostridium sp. UBA871
GGGTAGGTTGTTGCCAGGTCAGGTGTGGCTCGATAGCTCAGTCGGTAGAGCAGAGGACTGAAAATCCTCGTGTCGCTGGTTCGATTCCTGCTCGAGCCACCAGTTTGGCGCTATAGCCAAGTGGTAAGGCAGAGGCCTGCAAAGCCTTTATCCCCAGTTCAAATCTGGGTGGCGCCTCCAAAAAGACTTGTAAACATATTGTTTACAAGTCTTTTTATTTACTTATTAAATCATAGTATATCATTATTAGATTTAGTATATAAATTTTTATATAGTATGTTACATAAGAATTCACTTTTATTCCATTATAAAGTTTTAGAAATGTTTTTAGAGAGAGAGGTAGTGCTTTCATAGATTAAATCTTTGCGTTCAATTAAATCTATAGAAGTTAAAATTAAGGCTTCAATAGCTTTCCATATATTACATTTAGCATATTCTGTTAATGTTAAATCCATAAACTGTTTTGATGGACAGTGAATTGATGGATCACTTACTATTGATATAGACGGATATATAGTAGGCGTAGTATGACTTACAGTACCAATTCCTAAGGGATATAGCATTTTTTTCCCGTAGTTCATTTCAATTAATCCAGTTTCTTTTAAGTTATTTTCAAATAATTTATTTACTATTTTATTATCTAAAAGTTCTTTGCAAGGAAGCTCAATTAGCTTAATAGAGCAATCTATATTTATGATATCTTCTATGCATTTAATATAGCTTCTTATATTTTCTTCGATTTTATGACATAACTTATGATCTTTTGATTTAATTTCAAATTTAACCTTAGCAGATGAAGGATATTCAACTAATGCATTATCACAGGTAAGATTTAAATGATCCATATAACATTCTTTTGAGATGTTTTTAACTAACTCGTTTATAAAGTGTACTGTATGTAGACAAACATCTAATGAACTTTGGTTAGCATTATCATTAGAAACAAGTAAATTATTATAATCAAGCTGTAAGGTTGTGCATGCTTGAGAAGTATTATTAATAGATGTTATATTATCCACATGAGGAGCAAAAATTACACTACAATTTTCAAATACATTTTCTTTTGTCATTATAATTTCTGAACCATTGGAGTATTTCCCTGGACATCCGATTACTAGAATAGAACCTCCTATTTTGTCAATGACAGAAGATAAACCTATGGCTGCACCTAAAGACATAGTAGCATTGGCATTATTACCGAAAACATGACCATCATCACTTCCACTACTATATTTACATATAAAACATATCTCAGGATGGCTGTGTCCAATTCTGGCACGAAATGCAGTTGGAATATCTATGAAATTTTTTTCAATATTAAAATTATATTTTTGTAAAAGTTTTATAATGTAATCTGATGATTTATATTCATTAAAACAGTTTTCACTATTTTCATATAAAAATTTATTAATATCTAGGATTTCAGATCTTATAGTAGATAAAAAACTTAGAACATTTTGTTTCAATTGTAACCCTCCCTACAATTTTATAGATACTAATATTATCAATATCTGACCTTATGTAATTAGTATGTGCACATATATCTATATTATCCAGTAACAAATTTATAGATAAATAGTATTTTAATAGTATCTATATTTGTAATAAGTTTTTTATTAAATGTATTTATGAATACAAGAAAATTAGACAATTTATGTAGATTAATAGATATATGGGTTTATTAATTTATTAACATTATACTTGATGTTATTTAAGGTAGAAAAAGTATGAATTATAAGATGAAATTTTTTTTTTGGACAAAATAAAAAAAAGGATTTCATGAATAAAATATATTATAAGGGGCGATAATTAAGACAGTCTTAACATGGATAAAACTTAGAAGGATTACTCTATTTTAACTAAGTTGACTTATTCAAAGACAATATAATAATAGACTAACAAGTTCTATTGGATAAATTTTGAGGGGGAAAAATATGAATAAGGAATGTATTATATGCAGAAAGCCTCTAGATAATGGTATACTTATATATGGACGAAGAATTTGTGAGAACTGTGAAAGAAGATTATTAACAATAGAAACTAGTACAGATTTTTATGAATTTTATAAGAACTGTATTAAAAAGAATATAGTTCAACTTATACCAAGAGGAGTGAGTGATAAGTGCCAAGATTACCGATAGTAGATTCACTATTGAAATATAAAAAAGAAGAAAATAGCTATTTTGCTATGCCTGGACATAAAATGGGAAAAGCATATGAAGATACAAAAGAAGGAAAGATTTTATTAGATAATTTCATTAACTTTGATATTACTGAGGTAGAGGGCTTAGATAATCTTCATAATCCTACAGGCATAATAAAAGAAGGACAAGAACAACTTGCTAATTACTATGGGAGTAAAAAATCTTACTTTTTAGTTAATGGAAGTACATCAGGAAACATGATTATGATATTTGCTACATTTAAAGAAGGCGAAAAAATAATCGTAGAAAGAAACTGTCATAGATCAGTATTCAATAGTATAATATTACGTAAGTTAAAGCCTATATATGTTATGAATGAGGTAAATGAAAAATATGATGCTCCTTTTTCTATTAATAAGAAGCATCTATATAAATTAATAAAGGAAAATCAAGATGCTAGGGGAATATTATTAACATACCCTAATTATTATGGCATATGTACAGAGTTAGATGAAATAGTAAAAGAAGCCAAGAAATATAATATGAAGGTATTAATAGATTGTGCTCATGGAGCACATTTTGGAGTTATAGATGAATTGCCTGATAATCCGCTTAAGCTAGGTTGCGATATGGTTGTTCAAAGTGCTCATAAAACATTACCAAGCTTAACACAAACATCATTTTTACACGTTAATTGTGATGATCTTTTAGATGAGGTTAACTTCTATACTAGCATGTTTTTGACAACGAGTCCTTCATATTTATTTCTTGCCAGCATGGATTATAGTAGATATTATTTACAGAAGTATGGAAGTAAGGATTACAGTATATTAATTAATTTATGTGAGGAATATAGAAAAAAAATAAATCACATTGATTTTTATCATATAATAGATGAGCATGATATAATTAAGAAAAGTTCATCAACTAGAAATAAGGTATATATAGATAAAACTAGATATGTTATAAATGTACCTAAAGGATTTAGTGGACATCTATTACTAGATTATTTAAAAGTTAATAAGATTCAATGTGAAATGAGTGACTCAAGAAATGTAGTATTGATTTTTGCTACTTCAAACACCAGAGATGATTTTGATAAACTTTATAGAATACTAAAAGAGTGCAATAAGGATACTTTAGTAGATGAATATGTAAAGCCTATGCAGTATGAAATTCCACTAATAGATAAATTACCATGGGAAACTCTAAATATGAAAAAAGTTGAGTGTAGTATTAAAGATTCCGTAAATAAAGTGTGCGGACAAGCTATTGTCCCATATCCACCTGGGGTACCACTAATAATGCCAGGAGAGATTATTACGAAAGATATTATTGATATAATAGGATATTATATAGATAATAATGTTACATTATTAGGAGTGAAGGAAAATAACTTAATTATAATAAAATAGCAAAGAAACTATAGGAAAAGATAAGTTTGGAGGTAAGTTTTTTGAATAAAGGGTTATTAATAGCATTAGAAGGTCCAGATGGTAGTGGAAAATCTACACAAATAGAATTATTAGAAAAATATTTTGTAGATAAGGGTATTGAAGTTATAAGAACGAGAGAACCTGGAGGAACTAAAATTAGCGAAAAAATTAGGGCGGTAATTTTAGATAATGCTAACCAAGAAATGGATAACATGTGTGAGGCTTTACTATATGCTGCGGCGAGAGCTCAGCTTATAAAAGAGGTAATAAAGCCTGCAATTGCTGAAGGGAAGGTAGTCTTATGTGATAGATTTGTATATTCATCTATAGTTTATCAAGGAATTGCTAGAGATTTGGGAATAGACACTGTCAAATCTATAAATGATTGTGCTTTAGGTGGACTTGAAGCGGATTTAGTATTTATGATAAGTATTCCATATGATAAAGGAATTGGAAGAAAGAAAAATCAACGGGAATTAGATAGACTTGAGAATGTTGGTATGGATTTTCATAAAAAAGTTTTTGAAGGATATTCAAAAATTAGTAGTATTTATGATAAAATAGAATTAATAAATGGAGACGACTCTATAGAAAATATTTATAGGAACATAGTAAATAGAGTTGAATCCTATATAGAGCATAAATAAATATTTAGGAGGGGTATTATATGAAATTAATAATTGCGATAGTTCAAGATGACGATGCTATGGATTTAATCGATATCTTAACAGAGAATGGGTTAAGGGTTACAAAGCTTGCAACTACAGGTGGATTTTTAAAAGCTGGAAATACCACATTAATGATAGGTGTAGAGGTAGAGAAAGTTGATACTGTTTTAGGATATATAGAAGAAATCTGCAAAGTTAGAAAACAACTTATATCATCACCTTCTCCGGTTGCTGGATCTACAGGAGTATATGTTCCGTATCCTGTAGAGGTAAATATAGGTGGTGCTACTATATTTGTTGTTGATGTAGATAAGTTTTTAAGAGTATAATATATTTAAGTAAAATAATGTACAATAGGTTAAACTTATTGTACATTATTTATTATATAGGAAGGAGCAAATGAGTATGATAGGTCATGAAAATATAAAAAATAGCTTAATTGAAGCAATTAATAATAATAAATTTACTCATGCTCATATACTAGTTGGAGAAAAAGGTATAGGGAAAAGTGTCTTAGCTAAATTTATAGCATCAAGGCTCTTAGGAATAGATGAAGTAAGAGAACATGTAGATATAATTAATTGGTCTTTAGATAAGGGAAAAGCATCCATAGGAGTGAATACTATTAGGACTATTATAGAAGAATGTAATAAGAAACCTTTTGAGAGGGATAGAAAGGTTATTATCATAGACAACGGTGATAAGATTACATTTCAAGCACAAAATGCATTTTTAAAGACTATAGAAGAACCACCAGCTAATGTTTATATATTTATATTATGTGAAGAATTAGAAAGCATGTTGGATACAATTAAATCCAGGTGTGGCATACATAAACTAAAACCACTATCAAAGGAAGAGATGATTTTATTTCTTAAGAATAGATATACAGGAATTGAAGAAAATAAGATGTTAGTGGCTATTTCTTTTGCAAAAGGAATACCAGGAAAAGCAGAGAGTTTAATAGAAAATGAGGATTTTAGTTTAATAAGAAATACAATTTTTGAACTTATATATAAAATTAAGGATAAAGATTATGAAACTTCTTTATTATATGAAAAGTTTTTTAGTGATTATAAAAATATGGAAGAGGATATTTTAGATGTAATTATAACCATAATAAGAGATATAATTATTTATAAAGAAGTTGGAGATGAAGAGATTATAATAAATATTGATAAAATATCCGATATTAAAGATTTAGTTAATATATTTTCATTAAGTAAATTAAATGGTATGATTAAAGTTGTAGATGATACAAGAAAAACTTTAAAAAATAATGTAAACTCGTCATTGGCATTTATAACGATGGTTTTGAGAATGCAGGAGGTTTAAATATGATAACAGTAATAGGAGTAAGATTTAAAAAGGCAGGTAAGATATATTATTTTAATCCTGGTGATTTGGATATAAAAAAAGGTGACTTTGTAGTTGTTGAAACCGCAAGAGGAATTGAGTTTGGTGAGTGTGTAGTTGGAATGAAAGAGCTCAGAGAAGGTGAAATTGTAGCTCCTTTAAAGAATGTGATAAGGAAAGCTTTAGAGGAAGATATAAATGCAAATAAAACTAATAAAGAAAAGGAAGAAGAAGCTTTTAAGATATGTCTTGAGAAAATAAAGGCCCATGATTTAACTATGAAGCTTATAGATGTAGAATATACTTTTGACAATAATAAAGTAATATTCTATTTTACAGCAGATGGTAGAGTAGATTTCAGAGAATTAGTTAAAGATCTGGCATCAATTTTTAGAACTAGAATAGAATTAAGACAAATTGGTGTTAGGGATGAAGCTAAGATGACTGGAGGTCTTGGACCTTGTGGAAGAAGTTTATGTTGCTCTACATTTTTAGGTGAATTTGCCCCAGTATCAATAAAAATGGCAAAGGAACAAAACCTATCTTTAAACCCTACTAAAATATCAGGAATATGTGGAAGACTTATGTGTTGTTTAAATTATGAGCAAGAAACATATGAAGGGATAAGAAAAAGATTACCTAAGGTAGGTTCTATAGTAGATACATGCTATGGAAAAGGAGAAGTAGTTTCTAATAGTGTAGTTAAAGAGGCGGTAAAAGTAAAAGTAAACATAAAAGATGGTGAAGATGATATTAAAGTAGTTAGTATAAATGATTTAACATTAATATCTGGTAGCTATGAAGATATAATTAATGAAATTGATTTAAAGGAATTAGAAAATCAAGCTGAAGACCCTACACTAATTAAAGAGCTATTTAAAGAAAATTAGGAGGAAGGATATGAAGACTACACTTAAAGTTTGTGATATGGTTACAAGTAAAGATGTTACAAGAGTTAAGAATGCCATATCCGCCAATGAAGGGGTTATAGCCTGTGGAATACACAAAGTTAAAAAAGAAGTAGAAATTGTTTATGACAATTATTTTATAAACATAGAGGATATAATTGAATCCATAGAGAATAGTGGTTATACAGTTATATAAGTACTCAGAATCCTTGTAGATATAAAGCTACAAGGATTTTTTTTGCATAAAAATAAACAAAATTAATTAAACATGTATATTTTATATAAATTTGTTAATTATTTAAATAGTAGTATTAAAATATAGAGAGGTGTTAATTATGAAATTTAAAAAACAAATAATAATAGCTATAAGCTGTGCAATTGTTTTGGGTGGAATATTTTTTTCTGTAAGCTATATAGGAAATAAAGATCAAAATAAAGAAACTAGTAACAAACCAGCTACAACAACTAACTCAAAGACTAATGAAGCTATAAATGAAAATAAAGAGAATACTGATAGCACAAAGGGCAATGATAAAACTACACTAGGACAAGAAGATAAAAAAGATACAGGTATGGAAGAAGTAAAAGAAGGATACTATACAGTAAAAGCTAATGATACACTTTATAGTATAGCTAGAACTTACATGCCAAGCTCTGACCCAAATGAAGTAGTAGCAGAAATATTAACAAGAAATAATATGAATAAAGATGATACTATTTCATCAGGACAAAAACTTATTATATCTTATGAAACTTCATTGGTAACAGGAGAAAAAAAATCAGACCAAAAATCAGAAGAGGTAGCTTCAGCTAATGCAGCAGAACATACTGATCACATTAAGTATGTTGTTAAATCAGGCGATACATTATTTAGCATATCTAAGGAGTATTTATCCAATATGGATATAATGGATGGAATTGAATTAATTAAAGCACATAATAACCTAAATGAGGATACAATAAAAGTTGAAGACACTTTATGTATACCTAATAAATAATATACGAATAAATTAACTTTAGATTAAGGAGATATCTGAAGTAATACCATAGCCTATAAAACAGTTTTAAGGTTTTATAGGCTGAAATATAGCCATGTAGAAATACTACATGGCTATATTTTTAATATTTTAACAGAATCACAATTGGCATAAACAAAGTCACTATCTAGAGTTAATAAATAATGTATATTATGACATATACAAGTAGCTATATGTGTAGCATCATTTATAGACAATAGGTTTTTAATCATTATTTCTTTAGTCTTACTCATACAGAGCTTATTTATTTCAACATATTCGTATTTAACGGTGTTTTCAAGTTGATTGTGCATGGTTACAGCAGTTTTATAATAAATACTTAGCAGATCTCTTTTAGAACTGTTTTTAGATAGGTTATCAAAATACTTTTTATAGGGAATTTCTCTTAGCTTATCTATTCTTTTATCCTTTATAATTTTTCTATCATATTTACTAAAGGATGATATAATTTGTTTTATATTTGTTTGAGAATTAAAGGCGCTTTCTTTATCAATTTTGTGACGTATATCTATCATAAATATTTTATACATAATTTGATTTAAAACTTCAGCAGAAATTATATTTGTAACTAAAAGTTTGCACTGGTTATTGAGTAATATTCTGAATACTTCTATACATTCAGTATGTTTTATATCATCATCATAAACTAAACTTAACAAAAATGATGCATCTAACAATATAGAAGTACTTGATTGAAAATCTATTGATGAAAATGGGTAAAATAATATTTCCATAATGCAAACCTTTCTTAATTGATTATACTGAATGATTATTGTATTATATTAAATTAAACCATTAGTTATTACTGCTACTTAAGTAATAAGTTAAATATAATTGTATATTCCTATTAATGTTGGTAATAATATAAACAGAGTTCTTAGCTTCTTCGAAGCTCTAGAAATCGTTATCCAGGGACGTAGCAGCTCTTTACTCCCACTTTGAAAAAGATGGGCGTATTAGAGCTGGTAGTCATCGGATAAATGACAAATTAAATCATAAATATAAACCCTAAATGCAATATGTTTTATTTAGTATATATTATTTATAAAATACTAGAAAAAACATATTGCATCCCCCTATATTATAGTATGTAAAAATTAAAAGATTTCCCCTTGATAGTTAAATATTTATAACTACTCAAGGGGATTTTGTAATTTTAAGAATAAATTTTTGGATAATTAGTAGTTATTTTATAGATATTATGGATAAGATGAAAAACATAGCAACTTATTATATAATAAGATATGTGTAATCTGGGTATTAGAAAGGAATTTTATATTATGAGTTTAATAAACATAGATGAAACGTTAGATGACTTACAATTAAAGGGTATTCATATCATACAAAAAAAAGAGGGATTTAGATTTGGAGTTGATGCAGTACTTTTAGCCAATTTTTCTAAGGTAAAAAAAAATGCAACTGTTATTGACTTGTGTAGTGGAACAGGAATAATTCCACTTATAATTAAAGGTAAGAGTCAATGTGGAGTAATAAAGGGTGTAGAGATACAAGGAGAGTTTGCTGAAATGGCAAATAGAACTGCTATGTATAATAATTTTAGTGATGAGATTAAGTTCATAGAAGGGGATTTAAAGGATAAGGAACTTTTAAAATCATTAGGTAGAGTAGATATAGTTACTGTAAATCCACCATATAAGTTATATAGCTCTGGTATACTCAATGACAGTGATAAGAATGCCATTGCTAGACATGAGGTATGCTGCACATTAGAAGATGTTATAATCGCAGCTAGGACGTTATTAAAGGATAATGGTAAACTTTTTATGGTACATAGACCAGATAGAATAGTAGATATATTTACTCTTATGAGAAAGTATAAAATAGAACCAAAGAGAATAAGATTTATTCATCCTAAACCAGGAAAGGCACCTAATATATTATTAGTAGAAGGACAAAGGGATGGGGGAGCATTCTTAAAAATAGAAGATCCATTATATGTACATATGGAGGATGATTCTTATTCAGAGGAAATTAAAGCAATGTATAATTCACAATGGTTAGATTAATAAGACAAAGGATAGAAGAGGTGAGTAAAAGTGAGTGGTAAATTATATTTAATACCTACTCCAATAGGAAATCTAAAAGATATAACTCTTAGGGCCCTTGAAACTTTAAAAAGTGTAGATATAATTGCATGTGAAGATACAAGACAGAGTTTAAAGCTTTTAAATCATTTTAACATAAGAAAAACATTGATAAGTTATCATAAACATAATGAGAACGGGAAAAGTGAGGACATAATAAATAGATTAATAGAAGGCAAAAATATAGCTATAATAAGCGATGCAGGGACTCCAGGAATTTCAGATCCAGGTGCTATTATAGTGAAAAGATGTATTGAAGAAAATATAGAATTTGAAGTGTATCCTGGAGCAACAGCAATTACTACTGCGCTAGTTTATTCTGGACTAAATACAGATAAATTTTTATTTGTAGGATTTTTATCTAGAGAAAATAAGGATAGAAAAGAGGTTATAGAGGGGTTAGCAGATAGGCAAGAAACTTTAATATTCTATGAGGCGCCACATAGATTAGAATCCACTTTAAATTTCTTAAAAGATAACTTAGGTAATAGAAATATTGCAATATGCAAGGAGCTTACGAAACTTCATGAAACTATATTAAGGGGAACATTAGAAGAGTGTATAGACCATTATAAAGAAAATAAGCCTAAGGGTGAATATGTACTAGTGTTAGAAGGAAAAAGTAAGACTGAGATTATGGAAGAAATGAAATCTAAGTGGGTAGATATGAGTATTGAGGATCATATAAAAGATTATATAAATCAAGGATTAAATAAAAAAGAAGCAATAAAAAAAGTTGCGAAGGAAAGAAACCTACACAAATCAGAGGTATATAAGTTTGGAATTCATATATAAACAAAAGCATTTTGAAAAGTTTTTAAAATTAGAAGGAATATGATAATTTATATTGAATATATTTACTGTATATCTATTAAAAAATAGATGGTTGTCTCATTTTTTTTCTAAATTACTTGAGATAACAATCATTATAGTGTTATAATGGTAAATGAGATTTATAAATGAGGGGGAGGGAATTTTTTTGAATAAGAAGAGTATATCATTAGTACTTGCTTTAGCATTGGCTATTTCTTGTGTTGGAACTAGTGCATTTGCAGATCCAAATAGTGATAGATCAACATATGAGCAAAAGTTGGAAGAAAACAAAAACAACTATAAAAGTGCTCAAGAGCAAGTCGATGAGATAGAAGCTTCAATACAGTCAGTAAATTCTCAGATGGAAGATATATCTATAGGTATAGAAGAGTTGAATGCTGAAATTCTTGAAGCAGAAGGCAAAATTGAAGAGAGCAACAAGAGGGTACAAGCTACTGAAAGTGATATAAAAGAACAAAATGAAATGTTTAGTGAGAGAATGAGAGCGATGTACATTAATGGTATGGATAGTTATGTTGAGGCGCTTTTAAACTCAAAGAGTATATCAGATTTCATGTGTAGATTAAATAACATAAATATAATGATAGGCTCTGATAAAGAAATTGTTAGTAGTTTAAATGAAAAAATAGAAACTATTGAAAAAGAGAAAAAAGTAGTTCAAGATGAAAAAGTAAAGCTAGATGCATTACAAGAAGAAAACAATAAAAAATTAGCTCAATTAGAAGAAAAAAGAGCAGAACATAAAAAGGCTTTAGCTAAAGCAGAAGCTAATAGAGACTTATTTGACGCAGCTGTGAAGGAAAATGAAGCTCAATTAGAAGAGACTAAGAGACAAATAACGCAGTATGTTAGTAATGGTAGTACTAGTTCTAATAGACCTAGTAGGGGAGGCAGTGGTGATTCAAATGTGATAGCACCTCCAAATGCTTCAGGAAGCTCTATAGTTGGCTATGCATATAAATTTTTAGGAGTTCCATACCAATGGGGTGGAAATGGTCCTAATACTTTTGATTGTTCAGGCTTAACTAGATATGTATATGCTGCCAATGGAATAAATCTTCCTAGAGTAGCACAGGATCAAATGAATAAAGGAACGCCAGTTTCTAATCCTCAACCAGGAGATTTGGTATTCTTTGGTTCAGGTGGATATGCGTACCATGTTGGTATATATGTAGGTAATAATTCTTACCTTCATGCTCCTCAAGATAATGAGGTTGTAAAGATATCGCCTATGAGTAGACACGATTATATAGGGGCAAGAAGATATTAATTTCTTAAGATAAGATCAGTAATTTAATTGCTGGTCTTTTATTTTAGGTTGGGTAAATAGATTTATATAGTATATACGATATAAATAATAAAAACGTTACTTAGAAATAAGTAACGTTTTTATTGTTTATTGTTGATTCTTTAATTCATTTAGACATTTTTGACAGATGTTTTTAGATTTATAGTTAACCACATCACGAGCATCTCCACAGAAGATGCATGCAGGTTCATATTTCTTTAATATAACTTGCTCACCATCTACGTATATTTCAAGAGCGTCCTTAACGTCAATATCTAAAGTCCTTCTCAACTCTACTGGGATAACTATTCTCCCTAACTCGTCTACTTTTCTTACAACACCAGTTGATTTCATAATAAATTCCTCCTATATTTTTGATTATGTAATCAAATAAAATTTAGTTAGCAGATATTATATTTAATACCATATAATAACTATAATACAAGAAAAATCATAAGTCAATAAAAAATGATAAAAAAAATAAATTTATTACAGTATATGCCATTAATATATAATCTATTATAGTAGTATTAATCACATAATAAGGAAAAGATGAATAATTTAACTTATAATTTAATATTTTAACATAAAGATGCTCATTTTCAATACTATTTTATTTAGTTTGCGAATTGATTCTACAAAAAATATCAAAATTTGAAGGAGGTACAGTCATATTATTCAGTGTTCTAGATAGAAAATAAAAAATATTATGCACAACCCATCTGTGGATAATGTGGATAATATATAAAAATTTCTAAAGTTAATGGAATTATAGGAATTATCATGTATATATTAATCAACAGCTGATGTTGATATTATTTATAATAATATGTTAGTAAAATGTGATTATTGTTAATAATATTGATATGTGCTTATATTTGAATGAATAATTTATATTAATTTCATAATCCATGAATAAATAATTCGACTTTTATTTTATAAGATATTTGTAAATATAGACATTATCTTTTATAATTAATATGAAGTAGTGTACAAAAATTTACATTATCATATATTTAACTAGTATTAAGGCAAGAATATGTTAAATATTAAAAAGGTTATTAAAGTGAGGGATGAAAATGAATGATAGAGATAGAGATAATGGGACTATTTTTCAAGAGGTGGTATCTAAATTTTCGGAGATGATAGGTGAGAATACTGAAAAAAGTATAATACAGTATGATGAATTACCACAGTATGATTTATTCTTATCACAAGTTAAAGATTATCTTAACGATAAGTTTAAGCACGATAAATTTACTAATAGCATACTTCAAAATTATATAAAGAGCGAAGTTATTTCTAAGCCAGAAGATGGTAAAAAAAGAGGATATACTAAACTGCATTTAGCTCAATTGGTTTTATTAGGATATATGAGGCCGATTTTGACAACAGATGAAATAAAAAGTGTATTTAGATTAGCTTTTAATGATATAAATAATAGGGAGGATGATATTCTTTCATGGGAAGATACCTTTAAATTATTTAGTGATTTACAGCAAAAGAATATAGAATTATTTTTTAGTGGAGAAGAGAAGGATTTAGAAGAAATAATTAGAAGACACTTGGAAAAGTATGAGTTTAATAATGAAGATAAAGAAAGAATATTAATATTCTTATTAGTTATGATTTTAGTAGCTCATGCAAGTAATATAAAAAAACTGGTTACTACATTAGTTGAAGAATTTGGAGATAAATATAAGTAAAATATTATATGGATCAAAGAATAAAAATATCTTCTTATGAAAAGATACATAATAGATGACTTTATAAGGAGATGAGGTTATGAAATCAATATATTTGATTCAAGTAGCTAATAGTACTAATAAGGATTTAGTAGAATTGTTACTTATGATTAAAGATAAAAAAATATATAAAGATGAGATAATATATACCATAGGAGATATTACAGGCGAATTAAGGCTTAAAGTTGAAAATAATTACAACAAATTATTAAATATAGGTGATGTAGTAAATGTTAGTATAAAAGACAATAGTATAGTGAAGATAGATTTATCAAAATCTAGTTATAATTTAAATGATTTTATGAACTGTGTAAAAAGAGATGTAAAATTTATATTAGATGAATTAGAAGAAATGACAACTCAACAATTTAAATGTGAAGAGGTTATGTCTTTAGATAAATATTTTTTTGGTAATAAGAGTTTTATAAATATTTTTTCTCAAGGAATTGGAGGGTTAGAACACCATACATATATAGGTGGGCTTGCAGAACACACTCTTAATGTAACCTATTGGGCAAAGAAACTTGCATATAGGTATAATTGTAGATATAAGGAAATTGCTATATTAGCAGCAAAACTTCATGATATTGGAAAGATATATGAATATTCGTCAATTGGAAGGTTTAAAACAACCATTAGAGGTGAAATGGAAGGTCATATAGTTATAGGTATAACTATGATAGAAGAAGCATTTAAAAATAATCCTGGATTTTATAGTGAGGACTTTAAAAATCGAATTAAAGGATGCATTGTTCAACATCATGGAAAACCGGAGTATGGATCTCCTAAAGGACCAAATACAGAAGAGGCTTTTATAGTGCATTATGCAGATTATCTTGATGCTACTATGAATAAGGTATCAAAGGTAAAAGATAAAACAATACATGATACATGGTCGGATTATGAAAAAAAGATAGAAACTAAATTATTTATATAAAACCATAAAGCGAATTACTTAGGTAGTTTGTTTTATGGTTTTATTTTCAAAATATATATTAAGATGTATATACAATGGTACGATAATTCAATCAAGTAAAAATATGGGGGGATTACTATGGGGAAAAATGAATATAAAGATAACTATAACAATTATATTACTAAAGTAAATAAATTAATGTTAATTGTATTTTTGAGCATTATGTTTGTTACAGTAGCAGGTTCAGTTCTACAAGTTTATAGGGGAGATAGAAGGATTGGATTTGCAATATATAATATATTAGTAGCAGGTATAGCCTATGTTATAGCCATATTCTTATATATGAAAAACTCATCAAATAACATAATGAGATGGGTTTTGGCTACAGGATTTTTATTAGTAGATACATATATATTACTCACATCATCCTGTGCATCTGCTTTTGCAGCTGGATTTCCATTTATACTAAGTTTAGTTTTATACTTGGATTTAAAATTAATAACTACTGTTGGTGGAATAAATTTAATATCTATACTAATATATGCATATATGCAGGTAAAGTTAGGAAATAGTGCTGAATTAAGTGGGATTTTAGGTACTACTATAATGTTTTTACCAACGCTTGTAATAGTTACACAATTTATTTCTAAAATGAATAAAGATATAAATAAAAATGTAGAAGAATTAAATGAAAATAGTAAGATACAACAAAAGATGTTAATAGATTTATCCAATGTATATAATGTAGTTAAAGAAAAATCTAATGAGCTTAGAGGAATTGTTTCTTTAATAGGTCAAAGTACAGAAATTGTAAATTCATCTATAGATGAAATAGCAATAGGGGCAACTAATACTAGCAAAGAAATTGAGAGTCAGACTAATTTAGTAAATAATATAAAGCATGAAATAACAGAGACTGAAAAGGTAACTACTGTTGTTAAACAATCCTCTGAGGAAGCTGATGAGGTAATAGACAATGGAATAAAAATTGTTCATGAATTATCTAAAAAAAGTGAATATATTATGAGCAAAAATAAAAAGGTTAGTGACATTATGAAGGAACTAGCTGAAAAATCATCTAATATTGCGGAAATAACTAATGTTATATCATCTATTTCAGAGCAAACTAATCTTCTAGCACTAAATGCCGCAATTGAAGCAGCTAGGGTTGGTGAAAGTGGAAAAGGATTTGCAGTGGTAGCAGATGAAATAAAGAAATTAGCAGCTGAGAGTAAAAATAACTCACTAGAGATAGGAAATATACTGAAGTCTCTAGAAGAAGATACTAATGTATCAGTTTTAGAGGTAGAAGAATTAGTTCATGCTAATGATGAACAACAACAATTGGTTAAAGATACAAATAAAGCATTTTCAACTATTCAGAAAAATGTATCTACAGTAAAAGAGGAAATGATAGGTGTGGTTTCTAAGGTATCTACAATTTTAGATAGCAGTGAAAAAATTCATGATAACATTACAAATCTATCGGGTATAGCCCAAGAAACCATGGCAAGTTCGGAAGAAACTTCAACCATATCTCATGAAAATCTAAATAATTCTAAGGAATTAGAAAATATAGCAGCAGTGTTAAATAGTTCAATAGAGGAAATAAGTAAGTACTTCAAATAAATAAAGTTTTTAGTCATTGGGATTAACATATTAAAAAAATAATGCACTCTTCATTTTAAAGAGTGCATTATTTTTTATATTTTAGCTACAAGAACTTTCACCTATAGCTTTAGATATTACTCTAAAAGTTTTTCCAAAGAATGTTTTTTTGTAAGAAACAATACAATCTTCAAAAATATATTCTTCATCTTTATCAACTGCAAAAGTTATTCCATTAACAGTTTCTACATTATCATTTGATTTTTGTTCATCCAGAACAACGCTTAGGTTAGGGCCACCTCAACCAAAACCTGCAATAGCTAGTCTAACAACAGATTTGCCTTGTTTGCTTAAATTTTCTAAAAGTGCATCTTTAGTTTCGTTATCAAAAGTTATTTTCATTTTAATATCCTCCTTTTAATTTGCTTTTATTTAGTATACCATGTGGTTTTACATTTATGCTGATAAATATTTGATAAGCTTGGTATTTACTTCTTAAGATAAACTAGGGTAAAAATTATACTGTTTATATAATTTATAATACAATATTTATATAGAAAGATATGTGATTTAATCACATAAATAAGCTAAATTAAAAAATTTAGTATTATGATAAACTATATTGACATTACAGTTTATTTAAAGTAAAATAAAAATAGTAAAAATTTAATAAAGAATCCTTTTAAAAACGGTACAGAGATGCCGGCAAGGGAAGATAATATTTTGGTATGAATACATTTGTAATATGATAAAATTTACAATAATATATTCATATACAAAGTTGTATTTACAGATATTTATAGCTTTCCTTGTTGAGGAAAGCTTTTTTTTATTGAATTTTATAAGTAAATCTTAATACCTTTAAATTATCCCAGAGAGGCTAAAAAGGAGTGTTTTATATGTTAAAAGGAAGAAATTTAATCGAACCAATGGACCTTACTTTAGAAGAATTAGACGAAATATTTGACCTAGCAGATGAAATAATAAAAGATCCAAGAAAATTTATACATGCTTGTGATGGGTACTTGCTTACTACATTATTTTATGAGCCAAGTACTAGAACCAGATTTAGTTTTGAAGCTGCTATGAATAGATTAGGAGGAAGCGTAATCGGATTTTCAGAACCCAATGCTAGTTCAGTAGCTAAGGGAGAAAGTATTGCAGATACCATAAGAACTGTTGCATGCTATGCAGACATTGCTGTAATGAGACATCCTAAAGAAGGAGCACCACAGGTTGCAGCACAATATAGTGATATTCCCGTAGTAAATGCAGGGGATGGTGGACACCAACATCCAACTCAAACCTTAACTGATTTACTAACCATAAGAACTCTAAAGGGAAGACTAAATAATTTAACAATAGGTTGTTGTGGAGATTTAAAATTTGGAAGAACAGTACATTCGTTAATAAAAGCTTTAAGTAGATATGAAAACAACAAGTTCGTACTAATTTCACCTGAAGAATTAGAAATACCAGAGTATATAAAGAAAGAAGTCCTTAAAAAGAAAAATATAGAGTTTAAGCAAGTTAGAACTATGGAAGAAGCTATGAAGGAAATAGACATTTTATATATGACAAGGGTACAAAGAGAAAGATTTTTTAATGAAGAGGACTATATAAAACTTAAGGATACTTATATATTAGATAATGAGAAAATGAATCTTGCGAAAGAAGATATGATAGTACTTCACCCATTACCAAGAGTAAATGAGATAGCATATGAAGTAGATAGTGATAATAGAGCTGTGTACTTTAAGCAAGCTAAGTATGGAATGTATGTGAGAATGGCATTAATACTAAAACTATTAGGAATTTACTAAGGTATATAAGGAGGAAGTAATATGTTAACTATAAATAGTATAAAAAACGGATTAGTAATTGATCATATAAAAGCTGGAGAAGGAATAAAAATATTTAACTTCTTAAACTTAGATAAAGCTGATTTCACTGTAGCTCTTATAATGAATGCTAATAGTGATAAGTGTGGGAAAAAAGATATAATAAAAATAGAAACTAGAATAGATATTGATTTTGAAATATTAGGAGTAATAGATCCAAATATAACTATAGATATAATAGAAAATGAAGAAATTAAGGAAAAAATTAAGCTTACACTTCCTGAAAAGGTTGAAAATGTTATTAAATGTAAGAACCCTAGATGCGTTACATCTATAGAACCTAACATAAAGCATATACATTACTTAGTAGATGAAGAAACAAAAGAATATAGATGTCATTACTGTGATGATTTACAAAAGGTAACTTCATTATATTAATAGATAGGATTGGAGAATACTTATGGAAATTTGCATAAAGAATGGTACAGTAGTTGACTGGAGTGGAACTTTTGTTGGAGATGTCTATATAAAGGACGGAGTAATTTGTGAGCTAGGAAGAAATCTCATAAAGGATTGTAAAACTATAGATGCAACAGGAAAGATAGTAATGCCTGGCTTTGTAGATTTACATGTGCATTTTAGGGATCCGGGACTTACACATAAGGAAGATATACAATCAGGTTCTCATGCTGCAGTTAAAGGTGGATATGTAATGGTAAACCTTATGGCAAATACAAATCCAGTATGTAGCACTATGGATACAGTTAATTATGTTATAAATAGGGGTAAGGAAGTAGGACTTATAGATATTAATCAAGTTATATCTATAACTAATGAGTTTAGTGGAGATGACATAAGCCATTTAGATAAGCTAAAAAAAGGTGATATAAAAGTAATATCAGAAGATGGAAAAGATGTTATGCACAGCGAAGTTATGTTAAATGCTATGATTAAGGCTAAAGAGAAGGATATAACTGTTATGTGCCATTGTGAGAATCATAATCTATCTGATATAGATATGAGACTGGCAGAAAATACTATGACTTGGAGAAATATAACTTTAGCAAAACATGCAGGGTGTAAAGTTCACTTTTCCCATGTAAGTACCAAAGAATCTATGGAATATATCATTAAAGCAAAGGAAAAAGGTCATAAAGTTACTTGTGAAGTATCTCCCCATCATATAGCTTTAACAAATGATGTAGAGTATAGAGTAAATCCACCTCTTAGAGAAAAGGAAGATATGGAATATTTAATCCAAGCTATAAAAGGTGGATATGTGGATAGCATTGCTACAGATCATGCACCTCATACTGAAGAGGATAAGAAAAAAGGAGCTCCAGGAATATCAGGAATAGAAACAGCCTTTGGAGTTTCTTATACAAAGCTTGTAAGGTCAGGTCATATAGATTTAAGTAAGCTAAGCGAAATCATGAGTAAGAGACCTAGTGAAATACTAGGAGTTAATAAGGGTCAAATAGATATAGGTTATGATGGAGATTTAGTAATACTAGATTTAGAAAAAGAATATGAGATACGTAAGGAAGAATTTTTATCAAAAGGTAAAAATACTCCATTTAATGGTATGAAAGTATATGGAGAAGTTATAACTACCATAAAAGGTGGTAAAGTTGTTTATAAAAAATAGAAAAGTGAGGGAGGATCATATGATTATAGATAGACTATTCGATATAATTGCAAAAAAAGGACATGTATGTGTGGGACTAGATACAGATATATCATATATACCAGAAAGTTTTATGAAGAAATTTGAAAACATAGGTGATGCAATTTTCGAATTTAATAAAGCTATAATAGATGAAACTATAGACCATGTAGCTTGCTATAAACCACAAATAGCATATTATGAAGCATATGGATTGGAAGGATTAAGAGCTTATTCTAATACATTAAAGTATATAAGGGAAAAGGGAGCAATATCTATAGGAGATATAAAAAGAGGCGATATTGCTAAAACGGCTGAAATGTATGCTAAAGCACATTTTGCAGGAGAATTTGAAGCTGATTTTATAACGCTAAGTCCATATATGGGATTAGATAGTATAGAGCCATACTTACCTTATATTGAAAATAGTGAAAAAGGAGTTTTTGTACTGATAAGAACTTCAAACAAGGGTAGCAAGGATATTCAATATATAGAAACTAAGTGTGGTAGAAAAGTATTTAATGTAGTAGGGGAAACTATAAATAATTTAGGTAAAAATTATATAGGTAAGTGTGGGTATAGTTCTATAGGTGGGGTTATAGGATGTACCCATGTAGATGAAGGTATAGAAATAAGAAATTCCTTAGACAGTACATTCTTTTTAATACCAGGATATGGTGCTCAAGGTGGAAAAGCAGAAGATGTAGCCCTTTATCTTAAGGATGGAAATGGAGGAGTTGTTAACTCTTCAAGGGGTATAATGCTTGCATATAAAGGAAAACTAGATGGTGAAGAAAACTTTGCTAAGTATGCAAAAGAAGAGGCAATTAGAATGAAAAATGAAATTCTAACAGCTATAGGAAATCTAAAAAAATAAATTATAACTACAGTTCATGCCATACAACTTTATTGTATGGCATTATATTAGAATAAATTATTAGGAGATTAGAATGAAAAAAGATAATTATGAATACAAAGTTTGTAAAGTAATAGAGAACAAAGAAGTTGCTAAAGGAATATTTAAATTATCTATAGAGGGTAAGTTTCAAGGAGAACCGGGACAGTTTTATATGCTAAGATCCTGGGAAAAGGAACCTATATTATGGAGACCTATTAGTATTCATAATATAACATCAAATTCTATAGAATTCCTATATCAACTAGTTGGAGAAGGAACAAAATTATTAAGTAATCTTATACAAGGACAAGAGGTTAAGGTTATGGGTCCATTAGGAAATGGCTTTGACGTAGAAGAGATAAAAGGCAAGGTTGCAGTAGTATCAGGAGGAATTGGGGTTGCTCCAATGAGATACCTGGTAGATAACATAAAGGATTCAGAAGTTCATATATTTGCTGGCTTTAGAGATGAAGTTTATGGGTTAGAAGAAATAAGTGAGTTAGATTTATCAGTAAAGGTGTCTACAGAAGATGGTAGTGTTGGACATAAAGGATATGTAACGGAACTATTTAATCCTAAAGATTATGACTTAGTTTTATGCTGTGGACCAGAGATTATGATGTATAGAGTAATTGATATGTGCAAGGAAGTGGGTACAAAGATATATGTATCAGAAGAAAAGAAGATGGCTTGTGGAGTAGGAGCTTGTCTTGGTTGTACATGTAAAACAGTTAGTGGAAATAAAAGAACATGTAAAGATGGTCCTGTATTTAATGGATTAGATTTAGAGTTTTAAAGGAGAAATTATGCTTAAGGTAAATATTTGTAATAAGGAATTCAAGAATCCAATAATGACAGCATCAGGTACTTTTGGCTTTGGTGAAGAGTATAGTAAGTTTTATGATATAGCAAAACTTGGAGGATTTTGTAGTAAGGGCTTAACCTTAAATCCAAGACAAGGTAATGATGGTGTAAGAATCAAAGAAACAACAGGTGGAATGCTTAATAGTGTAGGGCTTCAAAACCCAGGAGTAGAAAACTTTATAAAAGATGAACTTCCAAAGATGAAAGAATATAACACTAATATAATAGCTAATGTTGGTGGAGCTACAGTAGAAGAATATATAAGTATAATCGAGAAGTTAAACCAGGTTGATGTAGACATCATAGAACTTAACATTTCATGCCCCAATGTAAAACATGGTGGTATGGCTCTAGGAATAAAATCAAAGGTTGCCTATGAGGCAGTAAAAGAAGTGAAGAAGGTATGTAAAAAACCATTGATGGTGAAGTTATCTCCTAATGCAGAAAATATAGTAGAGATGGCGCTTAGTTGTGAAGAAGCGGGAGCTGATGCACTATCATTAATAAATACTTTTCAAGGAATGTCTATAGACTACAAAAAACGAAAGGCTGTATTTGATAATATCTATGCAGGATTCTCGGGACCAGCAGTAAAGCCTATGGCTTTAAGAATGGTTCATCAAGTGTGTAAGGCATGTAAGGTTCCAGTAGTTGGCCTTGGCGGTATTACAAATTGGGAAGATGCTATAGAGTTTATAATGTCAGGAGCTACAGGGATCCAAATAGGTACAGCTAATTTTATAAATCCCTTTGCACCATTAGAAATTATAAAAGGAATAGAAGACTTTTTAATAAAAGAAAATATTAAAGATATTAGTGAAATTAGAGGAATAGTATAGGAGGAAAATATTATGGAAAATAAAATTGTAGATATATTAGTTCAGTGTGAGGCATTATTAGAAGGGCATTTCTTGCTATCATCAGGTAAACATAGTAATAGATACTGTCAATGTGCAAAATTACTACAGTATCCAGATAAGGCAGCTCAAGTATTGGAAGTAGTTGCAAACAAGGTTAAAGATTTAGATGTTGATATGTTAGTAGGTCCTGCTATGGGAGGAATAATAGTTGCTTATGAGCTAGCAAGACAACTAGGAAAGCCAGGGATATTTACTGAAAGAAAAGACGGTGTAATGACATTAACAAGAGGCTTTGAAATTAAGCAAGGACAAAGAGTTTTAATTACAGAAGACGTAGTTACAACAGGAAAATCTACTATGGAAGTTGTAGAAGTACTAAGAGGTTTAGGTGCAGAAGTTGTAGGTGTATGTTGTATAGTCGATAGGAGAGTTGAAAATTGTGCTTTAACTCTTCCGGTTTATAGTGCATGTAAATTGGAAATAGAAAGCTTTGATAAGGAAGAATGCCCACTATGTAAAAAGGATATACCTTATATAAAACCGGGTAGCAGAAACATTAAATAATCGAATAATTAACCAAGTTGTAATAAAGTTCACCTTACTTATAGATTTTATATAGGGAGGTGAATTTTTTTATAAGAGATGGTGCAAATAAATTTTATGTTATAACTAATGATTATAGTCATAAATTATATAATAGGATAATATTATATATCATTAATTAACAACTGGTGTAAGGAGAATGTAAATATGATTAATGATGTTCCTAGTATTATATATGATAAAAATAAAAATCCTCTTAGAGTTATAAAATCATCAAGAGTATTCTTTAAGAAACATGGAAGAGTTGGATATGTATTTCATGTTGAAAGGGAGGAAAGAATAACAAGTATAAGTGAATTTGACTTAGTTGAAAACAATGGGAATTTTGTTGTTACGAAAGATATATTTGAGAATTCAGATATGATGTAAAAGGTGGAGATATAATTTAGAATAGGAATATACTTATGCTTATAAGCCAAACTATATATAGTTATTTATTATTAATTCTATAGATTATAGAAACTAAATTAATATAATTATATATAGGAGGATATAAAATGAAAGGAAAAATAAATGATATATTATTATTTATTGTAGTATTATTAATTATAGTAACGGTGGTATTAATGGGATGTAATAGTAATAGTAAAAAAAGTGATACTGTGGGAGCCGGTCCTACTGTTGAAGATATGAGTGATGAGCCTATAGATAAAGAAGTAGAAATTAGAAATGCTATATCCACCTGTGAGAGAATTATGGCAGACATTGAAGAAATTCCAGAAATACAATCATCAGTAACCTATATAAACCATGAATCTGTATTAGTTGCATTAAAGTTAAAGGATAACTACAATAATATATCTCCGGAACTACGAATGGAAGTTGAAAAAAAAGTTAAGGACATCTATTCTAATGCCAAAACCATAGCTATAAGTGATGACGAATATGTATATGAGTCAATAGCCAAATTGTTGAAGTCTTTTAAGGAGAATAAGCCATTAGAAGAATTTAAGAAAGATTTAGAAGAGATAATAGAGAATATGTAATAAACATTTTAAAAAGTCCAAGGTTGAATTTTAATAACCTTGGACTTGTATTTTTATATATCTTATATTTTACTTATTAAACATATAGATTGAGAGGAAATTCCTTCTTCAATACCAGTAAAACCAAGACCTTCTTCAGTAGTAGCCTTTACATTAATTTGATCTATAGAAATTCTTAATGCTTCACTAATATTTTCTCTCATGGATGTAATATAAGGAGACATTTTAGGACGCTGTGCAATTATTGTTGCATCTATGTTTTCTATTTTATAATTATTTTTACTTAATAACTCTCTAACTTCATTAAGAAGTTTAATACTAGAAATGCCTTTAAATTCAGCATCTGTATCAGGAAAGTGCTTTCCTATATCACCAAGTGCTGCAGCACCTAATAAACTATCCATAATTGCATGAATAAGAACATCAGCATCTGAATGACCTAAAAGCCCAAGTGTATGTGGTATTTTAACTCCACCAATAATTAAATCTCTATTAGGAATTAACTTATGTACATCATATCCTAAACCAATTCGCATATATAAACCTCCAATAAATAATAAATAATATATCAACTTAAGTTTAACACAGTTTAATCATTAGTATCTATTAGAAAGATAAAAAAGTTTAAGTGTGTAACATCTAATTTCCCGAGTAAAGATGTATAATTAAAAAGTTATAAACATGTTATTCACATTAGTGTGGATAATGTTGATAAAATTTCACGTGTTTATAAGGTATATATGGAGTCTAGAAGAGAAATTATAGAATTATAAGATGAAAATCTATGTATTAACATTGAATTCACTAAGTTATAAACAGGATACCTGTGGATAATGTTAATAATATGGACAAGTTGATAATTTAACAGTATATAAAATTATATTATGAAGCATCGACAAAGTTTTATTAACAATGTATGTTAATAAAATAATATGTAGAAATTTAGTATTGAAAATATTACAAAATATGATATAATTTTATATGGATTTATAAAGAGTAGAAATACTCTTAATATTTTGTATCAACTATGTAAATGTATACAAAAAGTTATATACTATTTGGTATATCATTTACTAAGTATTAAATTTATTTGGAAATATGGAGGATTTAAAATGAAAAGAATAATTGCATTAGTATTAACAGCAACAATAGGTTTAGCATTAGTAGGATGTGGAACAAAAACTAATACTTCAGAGGATTCATCAGCTAAAACTACTGAGCAAGCTTCTACTGAAGATAGTAAAGAAAAAGAAAGCACAGAAGTACCAGAGGTTACTTATGAAAGCTTTGAATCACTATTAAATAGTTTTGCTAACAAAGAATATTATTATAATGAAGCAAACACTTTAAAATTACTTACTGATGAAGATGAAGCTGCATATGTAAAAAAGGCAGAAACTACTCTTGATAAAGTATTAACTGATGAAAAAATAGACAAATCAAAGGCAAAAATATATCAATATTACAGAAATGTAAACGGTAAAAAAGATCAAGTTGCATATGTAATTACTTATGGAGATAATAATACTGCAGAGAAAATATATGAAGTTTATTCAGATGTATCTGATGATTTTGAAATAACTTTTAAAGAAGTGAAAGAAAATAGTGACATAATTGCGCATAAACAGTTTGCAGAATTATTTAAAGGTGAATTTTAATTAAAATAAAAAATAAAAAAGAAGGAGATAGAATAAATATCTTCTTCTTTTTTATTTTTTTACTTATATTTGAGTTTCAATTTAAATAGTACCTATTGAATCTTTAGTAAGATTAATGATTGTGGACATTTCTTCAGAGCTTAGATAACGCCATTTCCCCGTAGGAAGATTACTTAAGGACACATTCATAATTCTAATACGTTTAAGACTAGTTACTTTGAATCCTAAGTATTCGCACATTCTTCTAATTTGTCTATTTAGACCTTGGGTTAAAATTATATTAAAAGTACATTTGCCAATTTTTCTAACTTTGCATTGCTTTGTCACAGTACCAAGTATAGGAATTCCATTTTCCATTGAATTAATAAATTCTTTTGTAATAGGTTTATCAACGGAAACTACATATTCTTTTTCATGATTATTTCCTGCACGTAATATTTTATTTACCATATCTCCATCATTAGTTAAAAATATTAATCCCTCAGAGGGTTTATCGAGACGTCCTATAGGGAATATTCTCTCGTGATAGTCAACAAAGTCAATTATATTTCCCTTAACATGAGTTTCTGTTGTGCAAGTAATCCCTACAGGTTTATTAAGGGCTATATATACTTTATTTGACTTAGGTTTAATAGTTTTTCCATCAACTACTACAGTATCAGTAGGACTAACTCTTGTTCCAAGGGTAGCTAAGATACCATTTACATATACTTTACCAGATTCAATAAACTTATCTGCTTCTCTTCTGGAACAAATTCCACTTTCGCTTATGTACTTATTAAGTCTAAGTAAGTTTTTATTATCCATATAGTTATATCACCACCTAGCATAAGACTTAATGAATGTTAGTTATTATATAATTACTTACATTCACTTTAAATTTATTGTATAATTATAGCATAATATCAATGTTATTAGTATTATACAATATAATAGATATTATATAAATAAAATTTTAGAGGATATGGGGGGAACTATGAATAATAAAGTAGTAAAGAAGATTTCTAGTATTTTAATAGTAATTATAATGTGTATGACACCATTGGCATTAACTGGTAGTGCCTTTGCAGCAGTAAATATACAGGATTTAAACCATCAAATAAATATACCAACAAATAAAACTTGGACAATAAAGCTTAGTAATAGACTACATACAAACTTAATAAATAACCTTAGTACTTATGTAAAAGTTTTTTCACCTAATGGTGGTGAATTAAAGGTAGGTTTAAGCTACAATGCAACTAACAAGGCTATAAAAATAACACCGCCTTCTGGAGGATATAGTACAAGCACTACCTATAGTATAATTGTAAAATCTGGCTTATATGATAGTGAAGGAAAATATATTGAATTACCTGCAGTAAAGGAATTTTCTACAGTGCCATCAAACCATAATGTATCCACATTAGGTACAATGTCTACTTATTCAGTAGGAACTACAGTAGATAATTTTGCAAATATCCAATATAATAAGAAACCACCAATATTTAGAGCTTTATATTCTGGAGATGCAAGAAAAACAGATATAGCACAGTATTTAGAACCAAGCAGATATAAAAATGATAAAAATGGTATATATATGTTTATGAAACTAAACTTCATACAAGATATAAGTGTAAGTACGCTAAATAATGTATTAGTGGGTAAAGGTACATTATCTAGTATGGGACAAGCATTTTACGATGCTTGTAAAACCAATAATGTAAATCAAGCCTATGCAGTGGCACATGCACTATTAGAGACTGGAAATGGTACATCTACCTTGGCAAAAGGAGTAGACTATAAAAAAGAAGATGGAACTACCGTTAAGGTTTATAATTTCTTTGGAATTTGTGCCTTTGATAATTCACCAGTAAGCTCTGGAGCAGAATCAGCCTATAAAAATGGGTGGACTTCACCAGAAGCAGCTATTAAAGGTGGTATTAAATGGATTGCTGAAAATTATATACATTCAGATAAAAATGCAAAGAACCCTAGACCAGCTCAAGATACTATATATGAAATGAGATGGAATGTTCACAATTACAGTAGTCCATGGCATCAATACGCTACAGATATTGTATGGTCATATAAACAAGTAACTAATATTAAATTAATAATGGACAAGCATTCTAATGTTAAACCACAATTTGAAATACCGGTGTATAAATAATAAGTATAGTATAAAACCCTAGTCATAAATTGACTAGGGTTTTAAAATTATAAAATCAATATATTAGTCAATATTAAGATCATTATCATTTCTATTAATTATAACTTTATAATTATATTTTCCAGCATATTTTTTAAAATTATCAAAATTAAGAGGCTCTCTTTTGTTATCCTTAGTTATATATATATATATACTGCCAGGTGAATATTCATCACACTTCGGGATTAATTCCTCTTTTAATGCTGAGTCAAATAAAAGATTTAAGCCTAAATTTAGTTCGTTTCCTTTTAGTGAACTTAAACTTTCCAATCCTAAAGTAGACCCACTAGAATCTGTAATTTTAACTATCTTGTTTCTATTTATACCTATTTTGATATTGGAATCTAAAGAGAGGATTATATTAGCTCTAGGTGAAAAGAAGATAAAATAAATACAACTTAATACTAATGCACAAATAGATATTAGTATTATAAATACTTTTATAAGATTTGACCTATCTACATATACAGTACCATCATAAATATTACCTTTAATAGGAGCTTTATCATTTCTCTCTAATGTAACAAATTCTTTATTATTTGTTACTATATAAACTTTATCATCATCAAAATTAATTACTTTACCAGATTTTCGCATATAAATACCTTTCACTAATTAAATTTATTTACAACATAAGTATATTTTACAATACAATTTTAAAATATAAAAGCAAAAGTAATCATCATCATAAGAAAATATTTTATTACAAAAAAATATTATATTAGCTAATATTTGCAAAAAGTGTTTGAATATTCAGTATACCGGGAGTATAATTTATACTAATAGATAAAAAAGGAGAATTATTAAGACCTTGGGGGAGAGTTAATATGAATAAAAAAAGGATATTATTATTAAGTATAATAATGGGATTTTTAATAATTGTAATTGGTAATTATTTAAATAACTACAATTTATTGAAACAGCCACCGTCAGAAAAATGGAGCAAAGAAGTAAAAATTGGAAGTGGGTTAGGAAAGAATACACCAGTAATCATAAAAGAAGAAAATCGTTTATTAGTAGCATATGGGGATACTAAAAAGATTAAAGTATGTGAAACAGATTTAAATGGGAAAGAAATTAAAACTAAAGAATATGCTGTAGAAGAAGAACTACTTAAGAATTTAATATTTACCAAAACTGATAAAGGATATACTTTGATTTATAATTCTAATAAATTAAGTATAGATTATTTAGAAAAGTTAGTTTTAGATGAAGAGTTAAATTTGGTAAAAAGAGAAATAGAAGAAGGAATCACATTTACTGAACAAATTGATAGTAAAAATATAGTTTTAGCCTATAAAGATAAAATTAAGTTAGTAAACACAGTATCAAATGAAAATATAGAAGTGCCAGTAGAAAACTTAAGTATGCTTACTGCTAATAAAAGTAAAGATGAACTTTTGATATGTTACTTAGAAAAAGAGAAATTATTTAAAGGATTCACAGTTAAAGGTGGAAAGGTATCAAAGCCATTTCTTATCAAAGAGATGATTAAAACTGACAAAATTACTTATGGAGCAATGTCATTGTCTTCAGATGCAAAAAATGGATATTTGCTTGTTGAGAAATATGATAGAAATGAATACTTTGCTACAGAAGTAATGGAGTTTCCTATAAGTGGAGGAGAGGGCCAGGTTAGTAAGCTTGTGGTTGATAAATCCAGTTACGTTATAAATACTAAAGGAGCCTATTCAGAAAATGGTGCAAGATTTTATGCCACCATGGGAGTGCCTTTTGGTAAAAAGGAATTTCAAAAAGCTATAGTTTCTTTTGAAATAAAAAATGGTGAAGTTTCAAGTTCAGAGAAGATAACTAGACTAAGAGAATTATGTATTCATCCATATAATGATGAAGAATATATAGCATTTCTTAGTTTTGAGAAGGATGGATTATATAGTGTTAATATAGCATCTAGTAATGAGAATTTTAAGGATGCAAATAATGGACCTCGTAGAGATGAAAGATTGAGATCTCTTGGGTATTTAGTAGAAGGTTTTATGTATAGTATATCTTATATTATAATAATAGGATTTAGATGGATAGTTCCTGGTTTAGTTATAGCAGGAGCAGTATCTTTTATGGATTACAAATTTGATGATAAAAAGAAAAGGTATATGTATATCATACTAGCTACTATTGTTGTAGTAATGAAAATATATACTATAAATAAAGCTTTTTATGTGCAATATTCACATATGTTACCTACTATTTTAGCTCCATCATTTGTAGGCATATTGATAAACTCCTTAATTGGACTAGTTGTATATGGATATGGATATATGGTCTATACAGATGATTTTGAGAGCATATTTCTAGGTAAGTTTAGTATATTCATGTTAATTGATGCATTGTTTACATTAATGATATTTGTACCTCTTATAATATAATAATAAAGTTTAATTAGAATTTAAAAAGAGATTATTTCTTATAATTAATTGAAATAATCTCTTAAAGTTATATAAAACATATGCATAATAATAAATAGTTTAAGGAGATATATAAATGAAAAAGAAAAAAATGCTTTTAATTTTTCTTATTATTGTGACGTGTATATTAATACTTACTGGAAACTATAAGAATAACTATAATTTAGAAATACAACCACCATCTAAAACATGGAGTAAGGAAGTAAGGATAGCAACTGCAACAACGAAAAATGCTCCAGTAATTTTGAAAGAAGATAATAGAATACTTGTAGCATATGATAATAATAAAAATCTTAATATTGTTGAAACCAATACTGTAGGAGAAGTTTTGAATAATAAACAATATGAAGTTAATGAAGAATTAATAAACAATGTATTACTCGCTAAAAGTGTAGATGGGTATATACTAATGCTTAACTCCATAGAAGATTGTGAGGGATACTTATTAAAGGTATATATAGATAAAGATTTAAATGAGGTTAGTAGAGAGAATATTAAAGGAATAAATAGTACTTATCAATTAGATAATAACAATATAGTAGTTGCTTACAAAGATAAACTTGAGATAATAAATACAGTAGAAGATAAAATGATATCTATTCCAGCAAAAAATACAGACATGATTTCAGCCAGTAAGAATAAAGACGGTTTTCTAATATGTTACATGGAAGACAACTCATATATTAAAGCAATTACATTTAATGAAGATAGGGTTTCAGAACCTATATTAGTGGAAGAAATAGCTAAGAATAATAGAGTTACTTATAAGAATATGTCCTGTTCTTCAGATAGAGAAAATGGATATACAATGTTCGAGCAATATGTTAAAGGTGAACTTCACTCTTGTAGGTTATTCGAGTTTCCTATAGCTGGAGGTGAGGTTAAGGAAAGTAAACCAAGAATTAATGAATCAAATGAACTAATAAATGCTATAGGAACTTACTCTGACGAAGAAGGTGGGAAGTTTTTTTCTACAATAGATAACTCTTATGGGAAGAAAGAGGAAAGAAGAGGAATAGCATCCTTTGTTGTAAAAGATGGTAAGATAAATAAAGTTGAGCCAGTTACAAGAACAAGAGGAGTATGCATTAATCCTTATGTAAATGAGGATTATATTAGTTACTTAAGTTTTAGAGATGAAGATTTATATGATGTTGTCATAGCATCAACAGATGAAGGATTTAAGGCTATAAATAATTTACCAAGAGAGTCAGAGAAGAAAAGTGCACTTACTTATACTATTGAGGGACTTATGAATAGCTTTGTATCTATAATAATTGTTGGATTCCCATGGATAGCAATAGGTTTAGTTTTAAGTGGAGCAGTTACATTCCTAGACTATAAGCTATCTAATAAGCAAAAGAAGATTGCATATATAATAGTAGCTATATTAACAACTTGTGCAAAGATCTTTTTTATAATAAAAATGTTCTATGTTAAATATGTATATATGTTACCACCGGCTATAGCCCCTATTTATGTTGGTATTGTCTTATGTATATTAATAGCAGTTATAACATATAGTTATGGATACTGTACTTATACAAGTGAATTTGAGGGAATATTTATATCAAAATTTGTTTTAAGTTTATTAATTGATGCATTATTAACTTTGATGATATATGCTCCATTAATAATATAAAAATTTAAACCGTCATATCTATTTTAAACTTCTAATAGTTATAGATATGACGGTTTATTTAATAATCACAGTACTTTTGTTATACTCAATAAAATGATCTATAGAATAGCTAAAATCCTGTTTATAGAATAGGAGATAGTAGTCTAGATATAGCTTCCTTGAATTTAATTATTAGAGATCTATTAGAATAATGTTCAGGAGTGAGTAAAGTACTTTGCAATATATCTGATTCAAAGGCTTTATCAACCTCAGAAGTAGTTATTGTACCATATATTATGGCATTAACTTCAAAATTTAGATTAAAACTACGTATATCCATATTAGCAGTTCCTATAGTACACATTTTACCATCTATTGATACCATTTTGCTATGAATAAATCCATTGTCATAGGTGTAGCATTTAGCACCACATTCTACAAGTTCCCAAATATAGGACTTAGATGCCCAATAAATAAATGGATGATCTGGCTTACAAGGTATTATAATTTTAACATCTACACCAGATAGGCATGCTATTTTAAGAGCTGTTAAGATACTTTCATCTGG
Source organism: Clostridium sp. UBA871 (assembly GCF_002295255.1). Lineage (NCBI taxonomy): Bacteria > Bacillati > Bacillota > Clostridia > Eubacteriales > Clostridiaceae > Clostridium > Clostridium sp. UBA871. Next base: position 32,228 of record NZ_DBFV01000011.1, read on the forward strand.
AATAAAATATGGAGTCTCAATATAAATGGAATTTTCAGCTTTGCTTATTAATTTAAGGTAAGTATTTCTTATACTACACCACTCAGAATCAGGTCCGCTAGAAATTATTTGAACAGCTGTATTATCTATGTATGGTTTTCTAGGAAAATACCTTTCTTCCATGAAAAAGTCTTTTTTGCTCGCAAAACGCCAATCCATCAAAAATCTGACTTCTAGATAATTTACAGAGTCACCTTGAAGATGAAGATGAGTATCTCTCCAAAAGCCAAATTTCTTAGATAGGCCTAAATATTCATCTCCTACGTTTAAACCTCCAACAAAACCATGTTCTCCATCTACAACACAGATTTTCCTATGATTTCTATAGTTTATTCTCACATTTATATAAGGTATAAAAGGTGGAAAAAAGCAATACACTTCTCCACCGGCTTTTACCAGTGGATCAAAAAAATGCTTTTTATTATGAATGCAACCCATACCATCGTAAAGAAGTTTAACTTCAATACCTTCCTTTGCTTTCTTCACTAAAAGATTAAGTATTTCAGTGCCTAGATTATCATCATTAAAGATATAGTACTGAATATGAATAAAATTTTTGGCATTCTTTATACAATCTATCATGATAGGAAATTTTTCATTTCCATTATTAAGAATATCTACTTTATTGTTATTAGTAACAATAAAATTATCACTATATAGATTTAAATTTATTACATCATGATATTCTTTTAATAGAGAGTTATTATTAACTATAGCTTTGTCGCTGAGAAGGCGCTTTTGCTCTTCAGAGAATTGCATAAGAACAGATTCTTCTTCCTTTTTTAGAACAAAGAATTTTTTGCGACGAAGATTTTGACCAAAGAATAAATACATTATAAAACCAATAAATGGTATAAACAACATTATCATAAGCCATGTCCAAGTATTACTAGTATTTCTCTTTTCAAATATAATTACAATTATAGCAAAAGCAATATTTACAACAAATATAAGGTTTATAATATTTAAAAAAACAGTATAATTATCCATAAAAACTCCTTATTATAATATAATAATTAAATTTTAGCATAACATATAAAAAATACATATAAAAAACTATAAAAACTATATAATTATTATAATAATAAAAGTATAATTGAAATTAGTGTTTGCAACATGTATAATTCTATGCTATAAAACTAGTGTAACATAAATAATATAGTATAACATAAAATAAACGGGAGGGCAAAATGAAGGAGTTTTTTAACAAAAGTGAACTTAAAAATTATCTAATGATAATGGTTGGTATAACAATACTGGCTATAGGAATAAACGTATACTATTCACCACAACATTTAGTTACCGGAGGAGTATCAGGTTTAGCTATTATATTAGATTATGTATTTAGCATTCCACTATGGTTAACTAATGTAATTGTAAATATACCATTATTTATAGTAGGAATAAAAATAAAAGGGATGGATTTTGCAAAAAAATCTATATTTGGAGCAGCTTTTGTATCTGTTGCCCTTTGGTATACTAGTTTTATCCCGCCGGTTCAATCTGACTTATTAATATCAAGTGTATTTGGAGGCCTTTTTGTAGGAGCTGGAGTTGGATTAGTATTAAGATCATCTGCATCAACAGGAGGTACAGATTTACTTGCAATAATTATAAAGCATTATTTGAAGAAAATACCTATAAATCAAATAATGATGTGCATAGATGGAATGATAATAGTAGTAGGTTTATTTGTTTTTGGCGTAGAAAAAGCCATGTATGCATTGATATCTATATTTATAGTTTCTAAAGTAGTAAATACCTTAGTAGAGGGTGTAAATTACTCTAAAGAAGTACATATAATCTCAGAAAAGTCTGGTGAAATAGCACAAGAATTAATGAAGCACTTAAATAGAGGAATAACAAGTATAAATGGCAAGGGTGTATATACTGGAAAAAGTAAAGATATATTGTATATTGTATGCTCTACAGAAGAATTAATTGAGCTTCAAAGAATTGTAAAAGAAGTAGACACTGAAGCTTTTATAATAATAAATGATGTAAGAGAAGTAGTAGGAAGAGGATTTACTCAACCACAGTATGATGGATACAAAGAAGAAAAATAGAACATTATAGAAGGATTTAGAAAATAAGTATAGAAACTATTTAAGTATAAGATGTATATTCAATTTTGAAAGGATAGGTGATTAATATGAATATAAAAGTGGAGAACTTAAAAAATGTTCAATCACATAACAATTCCAAAGGTATATTTTTATTTGAAAGTTATATGGAACTACAACAAGGATTTTCATGTGACAAATTAGATAATATCCTTAGTTGCTTAAGTGAAAGTAAAGAGTTCGCTGGCAAAAAAGGAGATTTATATACATTAACTAATATAGAAGATGGGTCTATACAAAAAACTATACTTGTAGGTCTTGGTGAAAAATCTAAGTGTAAAGTAGATAATGTTAGAAATAATACTTCTAAGTTAATCAAGGAAGTAATTAAACAAAAAATAAAAACTCTAGATTTACATGTGAAATCTATGGATTGTTGTTGTAATTATGAAAAAGTTAAAGCTATTACTGAATCCCTTATAATGACTACTTATAATTTTGATAAATATAAAAGTGATAAAAAAGAAGTACTATTAGAAGAAGTAAGAATTATATTTCATGAGGACCAAGATTTAGCTAAATTAAATGAAGCTGTAGAAGAAGGAAGACTACTTGCAGAAGGAAATTTAATTTCAAGAGAACTTGTAAATGAGCCTGCAAATATTTTAACTCCAGAGGCATTATCTAAAAAAGTTCAGCAGTTAGGCCTTGATCATGGATTCCAAGTTGAAGTATATAATAAAGAAGAAATTAAAAACTTTGGTATGGAATCATTTTTATCCGTTGGTAAAGGTTCTTCAAATGAACCCAAGCTAATTGTAATGAGATACATGGGTGATGCTGATAATAAAGAAAATATATTAGGTCTTGTAGGTAAAGGATTAACCTTTGATGCAGGTGGATATTGCCTAAAAACTGCAGGAAGTATGTGGACTATGAAGAGTGATATGGGGGGAGCAGGTGCTGTTATCGGTGCCATGTCTACCATAGCAAGAAAGGGATTAAAGAAAAATATTGTAGCTGTAGTGGCTGCTTGTGAGAATTTAATTTCAGGAGATGCATATAGACCTGGAGATATAATTAATACTATGAATGGTAAAACCATAGAAATTATAAATACAGATGCTGAAGGCAGATTAACTTTAGTAGATGCAGTTACTTATATAATAAGAAAAGAAAATGTAACTAAGGTAGTTGATATTGCTACTCTTACTGGTGCTGTAGGTGGTGCTATAGGAAGTGCCGCTACAGGAGTTGTAACTAATGATGATGAATTCTACTCACTTTTAGAGGAAGCTTCTTTACATTGTGATGAAAGAGTTTGGAGATTCCCAACCTTTGATGAATATAAAGAAAAAATAAAAACTGGTAATGCAGACTTAGTTAACTCAACTGGCCCTGTAGGTGCAGGAGCAATTACAGCAGGATTATTTATTGGTGAATTTGTAGAAGATAAGCCATGGTTACACCTTGATATTGCAGCTACAGCTTTCACATCACAGACACCAAATAGAGAATATTTCTCAAAGGGTGCAACAGGAGTAGGGTCAAGATTATTATATGAAATTGCTAAAAAATATTAATAAACATAAAAAACCTGTGGAAACACAGGTTTTTTAATGATAAAAGAGTATAACTTTGAATTTATAAAGTTATACTCTTTCATTATGTAAATATTTAATTATAAGATACCTTCATTTTTAAGAACAGATTCAATTTCTTGAACTTTCTTAGCAAGAGAAATAAAGTTTTCTTTTATCATATCCTCAGATACAGAATTAAATTTAATATTTTCTTCTAGTTTTTCAATAGTAGAAAGTGCTTCATCAATCTCTTTTTGCGCTTGCTTTAAATTAGTTTCATTCATAAAAAATCTCCTTTAGTTGTTTTATTTAATCTATACATTAAATGTTATCATTGAGAAGATTTAAATTCAACTATAAATTTATTGAAATGAATTATAGGAGTTAGTATAAGACTTATCAATTTTGCTACTATGAAGGGAGTATACTTCTCCATTAACTAAATCAACAACTTCTACAAGACCAGAATTATCATAAACTTTTCTAATGAATAACTCTCTATTGTTATAATAACCAGTAGCTCCAGGGTTTTGATTTTTCATTTCTATTATTTCGTTTAAATCCATAACATAATATACCTCCTAGTATGATTTTTAATAGTTTTTCCTAAATTGACAGTTTTTATGCATGATAAAATAGAGGATAGAATTTTCTATATAATAAAAAAGCTAAATATTGTTTAAAGGAAGAACATATACATTACATATAAATATATATTAATTTATTAAAGATATAGGAGAGTTTGTATGATAAATGTAATATGGTTCGGAATTTTATTTATAGGTATAGCTTTTGGCGTACTTACAGGAGATGGAGAGCTCTTATCTAAAACCATAGTATCAACTACATCAGATACAGTTAAGCTTATTATAGAGCTATTAGGAATGATGTGTCTTTGGTGTGGGGTGATGAAAATTGCGGAGAGAAGTGGCCTTACAGACAAATTAGCCAGATTATTAAAACCTATACTTAGAATAATCTTTAAAGAAGCAGGAAAAGATGATAAGGCTTTAGGAGCTATAGTTATGAATCTTACAGCTAATATGTTTGGATTATCTAATGCAGCAACTCCTTTTGGTATAAGAGCTATGGAGGAAATGGATAGAATAAATGGGCATAAAGATGTGGCAAGCAACGATATGGTACTATTTCTAGTTTTAAATGCAGCCTGTATTCAATTTGTGCCAACTACAGTTGTTTCTATTAGAGCTGCATTTAATTCTGGAAATCCAGGTTCAATAATTCTACCAGCACTATGTACTACAACCTTTGCATCTATACTTGGAATTATTTTATGTAAGTTTTTACAAAGATACTTTTAAAGGAGGAAAATGCCGTGGGAAATATATTTGATTATTTTTTAAAGGGAATAATTCCAATAATTATAGGTGCTGTAGTACTATATGGCATTATTGCTAAGGTAAAAGTATATGAATGTTTTGTAGAAGGATCTAAGGAAGGTATAAATGTATGTGTAAGGATTTTCCCTTATCTTTTAGCTATGCTTATAGCAGTAAATTGCTTTAGGGCTTCAGGGGCTATGGATTATGTTATAAACTTAATAAAGCCAGCTGTTAACGTGGTAGGTATACCTCCAGAAATCGTTCCGTTAATATTTATAAAACCACTATCAGGTAGTGGAGCAATTGGGGTTTTCACAGATATAGTAAAAAGCTATGGACCAGATTCTTTCTTAGGATTTCTATCATCTATAATAATGGGTGGTACAGAAACTATATTTTATACTATTGCTGTGTATTTTGGAGCTGTTGGTATAAAGAAGGTAAGACACAGTTTATGGGTAGCTCTAATAGTTGATTTATGTGCTGTACTCTTAGCAGTTAATTTAGCAGTAATGTTAATGAGATAAAGAAATTTGTTAATACAGGGGAGGAGTTTAATTAAAAGTATAGAATTTGCCTATATATAACATATTTTGTAAAGTATGATATATAAGTAGATTCTAGATGGGAGAAAAAGTTATGGATGTTTTTATGGAGAATTTTTTTTATCTTCTTATCTTGTTTTTTATAATAGGAGCTGTAGTTGCAACAATAAAAAGAATTTTACACTAGAGAGGAATTAAATTATATAAGAGATTACTTAAGAAAGTAATAGTAAATGAAACTGCCTAATAAAGAGCATTAGCATACTTTATTAGGCAGTTTTTAATATATAGCTATCAATATTTTAGTCTAGCTTTGTTATATGACTATTGATAGGCTTCAGTTTCTTCACATAGAATATATAAAGAAGAAGTCCATCTACAGACCATTGAACAAAACATATAATCCAGAACACAGTTATTGATGTGCCTAGTAAATAAATGAATATAAATACTAGTGGAAGTCTTATAAACCAAGAGGTTACGAAGGCTATAATAAATGGAGTTTTAGTATCACCATAACCTTTGAAAATTCCACCTACAATCATCGATAGTGCCATGGCAGGCTGTTCTGCAGCAGCTATCATTAAACAAGCTGCTCCAAGAGAAATAACTTCTGTATTACTACTATCTATAAACATTTTAATAAGTTGTGCTGGGAATATTAAGAATAGTAATGTAAATATGCACATTACACCTATTCCTAAAATCATAGCAGTACGACCATACTCTCTAGCTTTTTTATAGTCGCCTTCACCAACTTTATTTCCAACTAGAGTTGTAGCAGCAACGGCAAATCCCCACCCAGGCATAAAAGAAATAGATTCTAAGGTTAAAGTGATTTGGTTAGCAGCAAAGGCGATGGTACCAAGATGCATAATCATCATACTTGTAAAAAGTCTAGCTAAACTATAGGCAGCTTCTTGCATTCCAGCAGGTACAGATAAAGAAGTAATATTTTTTATTCTAGCACCGCTGAATTTCTTTAAGTACTTAAATTCAATTTTTATTAGGGATTTTTTATAGGTATATATAGCTGAATAAATAAATCCTGATATATTAGCTATAGTTGTAGCAATAGCGGCACCCTTAACTCCAAGTTCTGGAAAACCAAGTAAACCAAATATTAATATAGTATCTAATGAAAGGTTAACTACAAGCATAACAATAGAAACAATCATTGGAGTTTTAGTATTTCCATAGGATCTATTAACAGCATTTAACATACTAGATAACATATTAAAGGGCAAGCCAATACATACAATGTTTATATAAGTTGTACCTAATCCTATTATGCTTGGCTCAGCACCAGCTAGAACTAACAATTTTTTACTAAATAAGAATATAAATAGTGTAGTAGCCATACTTACTAGGAATCCTAAAGAAAATCCTAAGGTTGCATATTCATTAGCCTTATCTAATTCTTTAGCACCGTATCTTCTTGCTACAATTGAAGTGATTCCAACAGATAAGCTTTGAGCAACTAGAATATTAGTAAAGGTATAAATAACTTCACTAGACATTCCTACAGTACTAACAGCAATATCCCCTCCATATTGACCTATAAGCATAGTATCAACAGTCCATATCATTGTATATAATAACATTTCTATTACAGCTGGTAAGGATAGTTTAAGTACATCCTTTACTGTAGATTTATTTAAATAAAGGTTCTTTTTTAATAATTCCATATAACTACCTCCTTTTAAAAAATACCCTTTTAATTGCCTAATAATAATGTAAGAAAATTATGGCACATATATAATGATAATTCATATTTCCAAAAAAAAATAGATGTAATACAAATAAAAATAAATAAAGTATAAAAATTCATAAAAGTGAATAAATTACTATATAAATATATACCTATATAAATAACTGTATATAAAACTATAAGGCTAGTTAAATAGTTAACTATTTGTTGTGCTCATGCGGGTTTCAGGGCTATTCTACCCTTTGAAGGTGTGATTAAACATATATCTAAAGGGAAGTTATGAATAATTATATTGCTACTATTTAATAATATATTAATAAACATAATATATTAATTATACCGTTGACATAAAATAATTATAGTATTATCATATTAATTAATATTGATATTTAATGCGAAGAAAAGAAGAGTACTAAATGAAATTTTCTAAAGAGAGCTAGAATAGGTGAAAACTAGCGAAAAAGAAGTTTAGGAACATGGTCTTGGAGCAGATTTTCTGAAGTGTAGTCACCAAGGAAAATAGGGAAGTCCCCCTTATAGGACAAAGTAATAAAGGCTAAGGCTAAGTTACTTATTGAGGTGTCTACTGTGAAGTAGATATGAATTAGAGTGGTAACACGTATATAACGTCTCTATGTAGAAATATTTCTGCATAGAGATTTTTTTTAGACTTAAAGCCAAAAGATATAATAAAAATACAATAATTTTAGGAGGAAGAAATATGACAAAGAAACCATTTTATATTACTACACCAATATACTATCCATCAGCTAATCTTCATATAGGAAATACTTATACAACTGTGGCAGCTGATGCTATAGCGAGATTTAAAAGATTTACAGGTCATGAAGTAATGTTTTTAACAGGAACAGATGAACATGGTCAAAAGCTTCAAAGAATAGCTGAAGACAAGGGCGTTAAACCAATAGAATACATAGATGAAATAGTATCTGGAATTAAAGATCTTTGGAAGCTTATGGACATTAGTTATGATAAATTTATTAGAACTACTGATGATTATCATAAAAGCTCTGTACAAAAAATATTCAATCAGCTATATGAACAAGGAGATATATATAAAGGCTCTTATGAAGGTTGGTATTGTACACCTTGTGAAGCTTTCTGGACAGAGACTCAAGCAGTAGATGGAAAATGCCCAGATTGTGGTAGACCAGTAGAAAAGGCAAAAGAAGAAGCATATTTCTTCAAAATGTCTAAATATGCAGATAGACTTTTAGAGTATATAGAATCTCATCCAGACTTTATACAACCAGAATCAAGAAAAAATGAAATGGTAAATAACTTCTTAAAACCAGGATTACAAGATTTATGTGTATCAAGAACATCTTTTGATTGGGGAATACCGGTTGAGTTTGATAATGGTCATGTAATTTATGTTTGGATAGATGCTCTTTCAAACTATATAACTGCATTAGGTTATAACCAAGAAAACACGGAGCTTTATAAGAAGTTCTGGCCAGCAGATGTACACTTAATAGGAAAAGATATATTAAGATTCCATACTATATATTGGCCAATTATGTTAATGGCATTAGGATTAGAGTTGCCAAAACAAATATTTGGTCATGGATGGCTTTTAGTTGATGGTGGTAAAATGTCTAAATCTAAAGGAAATGTAGTAGATCCAGTGATACTTGTAGATCACTTTGGAGTAGATGCTGTAAGATATTACCTACTACATGAAATACCTTTTGGTTCTGACGGACTTTTCAATAATGAAATATTCATAAAGAAAACTAATTCAGATTTAGCTAATGACCTTGGAAATTTAGTTTCAAGAACTGTAACTATGGTAGAGAAATACTTTGGAGGAGTAATTCCAGCTCCAGATGTTAAGGAGGCTATCGATGAAGCGTTAATTTCCGTTGCATTAGAAGTACCTAAGAAGGTTGAAGCTGAAATAGAGCATTTAAGAGTTTCTGATGCACTAGATCTTATATGGACATTAATTAGAAGAACCAATAAGTACATCGATGAGACAACTCCTTGGATATTAGGTAAGGATGAAAACTTAAAAGGAAGACTTGCTACAGTTCTTTATAACTTATGTGAAAGTTTAAGAATAATATCTTCTTTAACTTCAGCATTTTTACCAACAACAAGTGCCAAAATAAATGAGCAATTAAATATTTCTAATTTTACATGGGAAAGTTTGACTTCTTTTGATGGTACTGTTGCAGGAACTAATGTTAATAAGGGCGCTGTAATATTCCCAAGAATAGATGTGGAAGCTAAAATAAAAGAACTTGAAGAAATCGCTGAAGCAGCTAAAAAAGCTGCACAAAAAAGAGAAATAACTCCAATAAAGGAAGAAATAACTATAGATGATTTTGAAAAAATTGACCTTAGAGTAGTTAAAGTTTTAGAATGTGAGCCAGTTAAGAAAGCTAAAAAACTTTTGAAATTTAAGGTAGATATGGGTGGAGAGATTCGTCAAGTTATATCAGGTATTGCAATGCACTGCAAGCCAGAAGAGTTAATTGGAAAGAACGTAGTCTTAGTTGCTAACCTTAAACCTGTAACTTTAAGAGGTGAAATATCTCAAGGTATGATTCTTTCTGCAGCTACAGATGATGATTCAAAATTATGTGTAGTAGATCCAGGTGACATTGAATCAGGTTCAATAGTACGATAATAAAAAAAGTTACATCCTTTGGATGTAGCTTTTTTTATTATATAATTAAAGGTAAATAAATCATTGGGGGAATTATATGGGAAAGGTAAGAATAACTGTTTTAGAAAGTAAGTGTAGGTGTGGATATCATAAAAAAGGAGACATATATGAAGTGGAAGATATTTGTCCTCCTATTTGTCATGAATTGTGGCAAAATATTTATCCAAGTGTATATACTTTACTTAATGGAGGAGATTTAGATTTTGGAGATGAACGTAGAAAGATGTTTCAGCTTTCATGTCCAGATGGAGGAAGGGTGAAAGTTAAGGGAGAAGTTATAGAATAAAAAAATAGAGGCCTGAGTATTTAGAAAAATTCAGGCTTTCTATTTTTGAAATATATTGGTTTAACATTACATAGATGGCATAATAAAAGAGCTTCTTTAAAATTGTTATTAATAGCAGAAGGGGTGTGGGAATCAGAACCAATAGTTATATACTTTCCTCCTAATTCTTTATATCTACTATAGATTTTTTTTAGATTATCAAAGGTTACATTGCTTTTTATTCTACGAGTATTTATTTCCATAGCAGTATTAGTATCAATACAAGTTTTTATAACACTATCTATTAAATCATTATATTTATCATAGTAAATCTCACTATCACTTACAGGTGCGTATCTGGATATATAATCTATATGACCTAAAGTATCTATGTAAGGATGAGTTTTTATACAGTCACAAATTTCTTGAAAGTACTTAATTAGAACTTCTCTATAGGATAAGCCTTCATAAATATCCCAGTATCCAATATCAATATTGCTTATTGTATGCTGAGAACCTATAACCTGATCAAAGCCATAGGAATTTATAAGCTTTTCATTATCTTCTTTATAATCTAGAGACATTCCAACTTCTATACCTAATAATAGATTATTACTTCTGTATTCTCCGTATTTTTCAAAATAATCATCTACATTAAAACGAAATCCAGCTTCCTTAGGATAATTTAAATCCATATGGTCTGTAATAACTAAACCTATGTTGTGTTTACCTGCTGTATTAATAGCATCAGTTAGCTTCATGTTAGAATCAGTAGAAAAACAAGTATGTATGTGGCTATCAAAAATCATAAGATTACCCCCTTAAATATTACTATATAATTATAACACAGTATGAAATTTACTCCTTTGGTATCATGAATAAATTTACATATGTTGGATAAAATCTAAATACCTTACTAGCTTTTATATTTATCCGATGACTACCAGTTCTAATACTCTCATCTTTTTTGAAGAGAGAATAAAGAGCTGCTACGTCCCTGGATAACGATTTCCCCTAAAGGACAACGAATTCTAAGTATCAAATAAATTGATACTTAGAATTCTATTAGTAACCTTCAAAGGGAGTAAAAAACTCCCTCTGAAGTAAAGAACTCTGTTTATTAGTGAATTTTAGCTATGGACAAAGATTAATTTACCATATATGATAAATTAAATGATAAAGATGGAATCGATAAAAATTTAACTTATGAAAGCGGGGATAATATGATATTTGATTCACATGCTCATTATGATGATGAACAATTTGATGATGACAGAGATGTTATTTTAAAAGAGATAAAAGATAAAGAGGTTATAGGCGTAATAAATTGTGGTTCTAGCTTGAAAGGTCTTGAAATGTCTGTAAAGCTAGCTGAAGATTATGATTTCATTTATGCCGCTGCAGGAATTCACCCAGAGAATGCTGATGAATTTAGGGATGAAGTTAAAGAGAGAATACGTAGCTTGGCTAAGGACAAGAAGATAGTTGCAATAGGAGAAATAGGATTAGACTACTATTGGGAAGAAAACCCTTCAAGAGAAGTACAAAAGAAAGTTTTTAGAGAGCAAATGGCTATAGCTAAAGAATTTAATTTGCCTGTTATAATTCATGATAGAGATGCCCATGGAGATACCCTAGAAATATTAAAGGAATTTCCTGATGTAATAGGTGTAGTTCACTGCTTTTCAGGAAGTGTAGAATTCTCTAAAGAATGTTTAAAATTAGGATATTATATAGGGGTTACTGGAGTAGTTACTTTTAAAAATTCTAAGGTTATAAAAGAAGTGGTAAAGGAATTACCCCTAGATAGGTTATTGGTAGAAACTGATTGTCCATATATGGCACCAACACCAAATAGAGGAAAGAGAAATCAATCAAATTATATAAAGTTTATCATAGAAGAAATAGCTAACATTAAAGGTACAAGCAGAAAACAAATTGAAGAAATTACAATATTTAACACAAAAAGCTTGTTTAATTTAAATTAGTGAGGTATAATTTGAAATATAAATTTGAAAGTGTAGTTTTAGATATATTAAATTATAGATATAAATTTCATTAGTTTTTAAGTCAAATGTATATAAAGAATAAATGAACTTATTTTTGCATATGTATAGTATAAACCTGTACTTATCACCCCGGAAAGACTGAAACTAAAACACAGAAAAGCTATTATTTTAATTATTATTTTATTATGCATAGTATGCATTAAGTTCAGTCAATTCAATGATTAGAGTGCTAAATTTGACATAACTATGGTATCTAATATATAATAGCAAAGTACTCTTGTCTGAGGGAGGTAATCTTTATGATGATTAAATTCAAAGATAAATTGAAAAGCAATTTTTCAATTTGGCCAAAGACGGTGTTCGTTGTTGTATTAATTCTATTAAGTGCCGCAGTTACTATTTGGGGGTTAAGGAATACCGTTGAAGTAGTAGTTGATGGTCAAAAAGTAGAAATAACTACATTATCAAAAAATTTAAATACTATACTAGAGAACAACGGCATAACAGTTGCTCAGAAGGATAAAATTTCTGTGGAACTAGACAGCGAAGTTAATGATGGTGACATAATTTATATTAATAAGGCAGTAGATGTAGAAGTAATGGTAGACGGAAAAAACTTATCAATAGCATCAGCAGAGAAAACAGTAGAAGATATGTTAGAAGCTGAGAATATTAAAATAAGTCAAGAGGACAAGATAGTTCCGTCTATGGATGAAAATCTACAAGCAGGTATGACTGTTGAGGTTACAAGAGTAAAGAAGGAGCTTTTAAAAGAAGTTCAACCAATAGCTTTTGAAACTGAAACAAGAAAAAACTCTGAACTTAACCAAGGAGTAGAAAAAGAAGTTCAAAAAGGCTCTATGGGTGAGAGAACTATCACAACAGAGGTTGTGTATGAAAATGGTAAAGAGGTTAATAGAAGAGTTGTAAAAGAGGTTGTTAGTAAAAATCCTATAAATAAGATAATAGATATAGGAACCTTAGCTGTTGTAAGACCATCACGTGGTGGCAATGCAAAAGACTTTGCATATTCAAGTATGATATCTTGTGTATCAACTGCATATACTTCCGATAGGGGAGATTCAGGTACTATAACAGCAACAGGTACAACTGTTAGACGTAATCCAAATGGATACAGCACTGTAGCTGTAGATCCAAGAGTAATTCCATTAGGAACAAAACTTTATATCGAAGGATATGGACTTGCCATTGCAGAAGATACAGGGGGAGCCATAGTAGGTAATAAGGTTGATGTGTATGTTAATAGCTATGATGAAGCTGTTAACTGGGGAAGAAGACAGGTTAACGTTTATATTTTAAAATAGGAGCATAGGCTCCTATTTTTTTATTTCAGATGCCTAAAATTAAATATGCTATGATATAATTACATTGAGAAATTTTAAAATACAAAGAAATATATAAACAGAGTTCTTAGCTTCTTCGAAGCTTTAGAAATCGTTATCCAGGGACGTAGCTGCTCTTTACTCCCACTTTGAAGAAGATGGGGGGGGTTAGAGCAGGTAGTCATAGGATAATTTTTATATAAAGGTTACATAATATTTTATATAGCATAATGCAGGACGGAGGCTTTTATGATTAAGGAAGTAATAGTGGTAGAGGGACGAGATGATGTGACAGCTGTAAAAAGAGCTGTTGATGCTGAAGTAATATCAGTTAGTGGATTTGGTATAAATAGTAAAGTTATTGAAAGAATAAAAGAGGCTAATAAGAGACAAGGGGTAATAGTTTTAACAGACCCTGATTTTGCTGGAGAAAAAATAAGAAGAATTATAGCTAAAAGAGTCCCTAATATTAAGCATGCTTATATAACTCAAAGTGAAGGAAGAAAAGGTGATAATATAGGAGTTGAAAATGCTTCACCAGAAACTATTATCAAGGCTTTAAATGGAGCAAAGTGTGAATTAAAAGAGCCTAGACATGAGTTTACTATACAAGATATGCACTATTTTAGATTAACAGCAGATAAAGATGCTAAAAAAAGAAGAGATGCTATTGGAAGAGAATTAGGAATAGGGTATAGTAATACAAATCAGCTATTAACTAGATTAAATAATTATGGTATATCTAAGGATGAGTTTGTAGAAGCTATGAAGAAGGTAGATAAGGAGATTTAGTATGGATAAATTAAATACAAAAGAACTAGTTGAAAAATATAATTTTAAGTTTACTAAAAGTTTAGGACAAAATTTTTTAACTGATTACACAGTGCTTGAGGATATTGTAGAAGGTGCAAATATAACTGAGAATGACTACGTAATAGAGATAGGTCCAGGTGTTGGAACTTTAACTAGGGAGTTACTTAAAAGGGCTAAAAGAGTTACTAGTATAGAGTTAGATTCTAGATTAATACCTATTTTGGAATCAGAGTTATCTAGTTATGAGAATTTTAGTTTAATAAATAAAGATGCTTTAAAGGTAAATTATAGAGAACTAATAGGTGAAGAAAAAAGTGTAAAGGTAGTAGCTAATTTACCATATTATGTAACTACGCCTATAATAGCAAATCTTTTAAATGATAAATTAGATATAAAATCTATAACTATTATGATTCAAAAGGAAGTTGCAGAACGAATTAATGGAGAACCAAGTACTAAAGAATATGGAGCATTTACTCTACTTGCAAAGTATTATTGTGATACAAAAATTATAAGGAATGTACCTCCAAGTTGTTTTATACCATCTCCTAAAGTAGATTCTATAGTTATTAGATTAGATAAATTAGATAAACCTAGAGTTGAAGTGAAGGATGAAAAACTTTTCTTTAATATAATAAGGCAGTCTTTTAATATGAGAAGAAAAACTCTATGGAATAGTATGAAGGCTATAGGATTATCTAAGGAACTGCAAGAAAAGGCTTTTGAAGATGCGGGTATTAATCCAACTAGAAGAGGTGAAACTCTAACAATAGAAGAGTTTGCTACTTTAGCAAATAAGATATACGAGATTCGCCTTAAATAGACGAATCTTTTTTCTTATAAAAATAAATAAAGAATATCCTTCATTTTTTATACATAATAGTCATATATTATAATGTATAAATAAAAATGGAGGTAGAGAGTATGCCGTCTAGAAAAAGCTATAATAGATTTTTTATAATATTACAAGAAGATCAAAAAGGATATGGACTAGATTCCAATAAAACACCTTCAGGCTACGCTAAGTTAGAGGTAAGAAATGATAAAGCAAAAGCCTCATTTTATGCTCAAAATCTTAAAAAGCAAAAGGGCCCATACTTTATGATTTTAATAGTTCAAGGAAACAATGGTAATGAACTAATAAATCTTGGTCGAATCAATATAGATGATGGCGGAAAAGCTGATGTTAGCAATGAGTTTGATGCCAATAATTTAGTAAATACAAACATAGGTATGAACAAGGTGCAAGGAGCAGCTATTGGTAAGATAAGTGCAGATAAAGTTATGCCTGTAATGGTAGGGTTTATTGGAGGGGAAGAGCTTAAAAACTGGCAGAACTATCCTCTAGCTAAGAGTGATAGTAATACTGTAAAAGAAAATAATAGTACAACTACACCAGTAAAAGAAACTCCAAAATCAGATAATGGAAATATGAATAAAGTAGTGCCTCAAATTCAAAATACAAATTTAGGGCAGCAAGAAAGTAATGCTGGAATTATACAAAACAACACCAATAATATACAGCAACAAACAGGAATGCCACAAAATATAGGAACTGATAATACAAACATTACTAATACTCCATATGGTGGAATTATTCCTAATATACCTGGAAGTACTTCTACTCCTATTCCTAATATCAATATACCTGGAATCACCCCTACTCCAATGTCTAATACAAGGAGCGATGAAAATTATATAAGTGATGAAGTAGATATTATTGATGTTGAAGAAATTGAACCTTTAGTAAAGAATGATCTAATAAATGAACAATTAGAAAGTAATGATGAAGACTATATTGATGATGAGAATAGAATATTTGAAGAATATGAAAAAGAAATAGAAAGGTTAAAAGATTATAGAAAAAAACACTCTAAAAAGAAGAATAAATATGATGATTGTAAGGTGAAAAAATCATATGATTATGACGATATAGATAAAAAATGTGAAGATTGCAAACCTGAGAAACATAAAAAAAGTGAATGGAATGATAAGGATTATCCAATGGGAACTATGGGTAAATTTTTTAAAGAAGTTATCTATGGCTTAGAAAAGATTGGTAGTAATGAGAATATTAAAAATTGTTTTTGGTACAAAGCTCATGTAAAAAAATTAGAGGATATGTATTGTGTTTATGATTACAATAAATATTCTGTGGTGTTCTACCCTATGATTTGCTATTATCCTTATATATCACGACATGGAAATTTCATGGTTGGATATAAATGTGATGATGAAGGTAATTTAAAATATATTATATATGCAATACCAGGCACAAGAGATTTGGCAGACCAACCATATGAAGGAAAGACTGGTTTCGTAACTTTCATGCCAGATGAAGATAATGATAAAACAGGTCATTGGTTAATGTATTATGATATAAAAGGCAATACTGTGGTTGTACCAGTTAAGAGGTAAGATAATATGTGAATTTAAAACTCCGAATTTTATTCGGAGTTTATTCTATTTTTTGAAAAAGGGACATAGTATATTAATAAAGGGAGGGTAACATATGAAATTAGTAGATGATAATATGAGAAAATTAGGATTAGCAATAATACTAGCAGGGCTTATGATAGTTATATTAGGAGTTGGAAAATATTTTGAAGAAAGTCTAAGAACAGCTACATTAACTCAGAATAGTATGGTTGAATTTAAGCAATATGATATTCTAGATGGTAAAATAAAATATAAGTTGCCTAGTAGCTGGTTAACTACAATAAAAGAGAATAAAGATGATAAAATTGTATACTTAAATGAATTTGTTTCAGATGATGCTAATACTTATGGTTCTATAGAGCTTATAAGTAACAGCGAAGGTGTTAAAGCAACAATAGATAAGTGCATAGCAGATGTAGAGGGTATGGGAATAAAAGACTATAAAAAAGAAAAAGTGAAGATAGATAATATAGAATTAGATTATATTAAGTATGATTTAAAAAGTAGTAAAGAAAATGTAAAAAGAACCTATGAATATTATGTTCCATACGATGATTATGTGGCTAGAATAACATTTATAATTAGTGATAAAAAAGCTAGAGAGAATACACAAGTGGTATTTGAAAATATAGTTAAAACTTTTTCCTTTGAAAAGTAAAAGAGTTATTTGATTTAATGTATAACAACTATTATAATAAAACATATGATAAAGAATGAAAAATTCTAAGAATTTTTCAAGTGGAGGGCAAAGGTGAGAAGAGTAAAAAGTAATTTCATAGTTATATTATTAATAATATCATCATTACTAATTTCCGCTTGTGGTATAAGGGGAAATAGTGATTTTAACTATATGCAAGAAAGGAACATTATGAAGGTTACAATTCAGAGTACTAGAGATAAAAGTTATAAGTTTACTGTTACTGACAAAGATGTAATAAATGATATATATAGTATACTTTCTAGTGCAAGTGTTGTTGAAGAAAAGTCAACTTTAGACCCAGACTATACTCTGGAGATATATGAGAGCCCAACAGAATTTAAGACCTTTAATTATGTAGCTGGACTTGACAAAAAGGATGGGGCAAATCTGTATAATGATGATAATAAGTATATTGTTTCTAAGAGGCTTGATAATGATATCATAAAAAACTTTGCAAATATAAGAAAACCTATCGACTTTGAGTATGTATATTATACTTCTATTTTAAGTTGTATAGATAAGTACGTATCCGCTAATAAAGATGCAGGTAATGTTGGAGTTAATGTATCTAGTGATAATATGGCTGCACGTTTTCAAATATCCACAGAGATTGAGGAATTTAAGAAGAAAGTAAATAAACTTAAATCAGTAACATTCATGGATACCTCTGTTACCAGAGATGATTTTAATGTAGTTATGAATATAAAAACAGAAGGATATACATCTAAGAAATATAAAGGTATTGTTACATTTGAAAAGACTAAAAATGCTTCCTCTACTAGCTATTATATAAGTAACGTTTATGATCGTGGAGAATGGAAGTTTAGCATAAGTGATGAAAAACCGGAAGATTTCTAAAAGTAAAATAAATATAGTAATTAAAAGGATATAGCATGATGATTGAATGATCGTCATGCTATATCCTTTTTAAATTATTTTATATAGAATTATTAGTATAAGGAGCTAATCTTTTTGTAAGACTATTTAAATTTATAACTGAGCATACAGCTATGCAAATTATACAATCTATAAGAATATAAGTACCATTATATACTAGTGAATATACTGCTGGAGTTAAGTTATATTTAGCAGCATAACTTCCCCAAAAAATTATTCCAGCTATGTAATGGAATGTAAATCGTGCAAAGAAAGCAACTATTATAGCTAAATATTTATTTTTCTTAAAAAATCCTGAAAGTCCAATTGCCATAAAAGGCAGAGTATAGTCAAAAAGAACTTGAATGGGGTGAAGAATATATGTAGGTCCTATAACGAAGTTTAATATACCATACACAAAGCCAGTGAACATTCCTATAGTAGGTCCATAAATTAAAGATATTATAATTATAGGTAGCATACTAGCAAGAGTTGCACTTCCACCTAAAGGAAATTCAAAAAATTTGAAAAATTGAAGAATTACCGACATGGCAACTGCTAAAGCTATATGAGTTGTTAACCTAGAAGTAAACTTGATGTGTTTAACTTTTATAAACACACATAATAGAATTAGGACACCAAGTAAGGTGGCAAGAGTTGTCCAACTAGCTAGAATATTTTTCATATTTTCTAAGATATTCATAAAGAGTCCTCCTTAAATTAAGTAGTGCTAAGGACTAATGTTAAAGCAGAAGTTATACTCTGAAAAAAAGCCATGTTCGTAAGAACACGGCTAAATAACTAAGCATTAACTTAAGCTTATTAATCGCTTCCCTACGCTAGCATTATCTAGGTCAGGTAAAGGGTAATGAAAAATCATTTCTCAGCCGGAGCACCCCTAGCACAATATATTATTTTATATTTTCATAATAGCATACATAGTTTTATAGTTCAATAGAGCCCTATATAAACCGAATAAAAATAGAGACCACGAATTTAAATCGTGTCTCTAAAATGATGAATAATACATATTTCTTTAAAATATATATCTATAATTTTGTAACATTTGCTGCTTGAGGGCCTCTATCCCCACTAACTATTTCAAATTGAACTTTTTGTCCTTCATCAAGGACCTTATAGCCATCTCCCGTTACAGCAGAGAAATGTACAAATACATCTTCATGACCTTCCATAGATATAAATCCAAACCCTTTTTCACTATTAAACCATTTTACTGTTCCTACTTCCATATAATCTCCGTTAAGCAACTTAAATAGTTGCACCCTTTTCAACATACTCAGTTTTGCGGTGCTACTCCTGTTGGTCGTGTACTCGAGGGCATCAAATCTTAATATTATTAAGATAAGCACGGAATCTCCTTTCAAAATATTTGACCATATCTAACTTCTTAGATATTAACTATAGTGTTCTCAATTTGAAACTTTTTATACTATTTTATTATACGTTTAGCAACATAATATCTATTACTATAATAAGCAGAATTTAAATTAGAAACTCTTACGCAATCACCAGGTTGAGGAGCTTGGATAAATAAATCATTACCTTTATAGATTCCTACGTGAGATATATCATTAGGATCATCATCGTTAGTAGTAAAGAAAATTAAATCTCCAGGTTTTAAATCCTTACGATCAACGACGATACCTTGATGTACTTGATAGTATGTAGATCTTTCTAGGCATATTCCTAGTTGCTTGTACACATATTGAACAAGACCAGAACAATCAAAGCCTACAGGGGTAAATCCACCCCAAAGGTATGGAACTCCAAGATATTCTTCAGCTTTAGCAACTATATTTTCTCCAGTATAACTACTTTGTATAAGAGGAGTTTCCTTTACTATGGGATTTGATGATTGATTTTCATCAGCTATGGTTACATAGTCACCGCTAATATATCCATTAGTATTACCTACCTTAACATTATACCAACCATTAGTATAAGAAATTATAGGTAGCTTACTACCATATCTTACTGTAGTAACTATACTATAACTAGTACTAGCACCAGAACGAACATTTAAAGCATCAGCATTAACAATTGCAACTTTACCTTCCACAGTGTGAGAAGGTGGAGTCGTCTCAGGTGGGGTAACGGTACCAGGAGTAGTTTCAGTATTATTATTGTTTGATATAAATTCTGAACTTACAAAGGCCGTACCACTTTTAAATTTAATTTTGTGCCAACCGTTACTAGTAGATAATATTTCAACTTTAGAATTTTTATATAGAGTACCAACTATCTTAGAGCTAGTATTTGCACCAGAACGAACATTTAAAGCATCTGCTTTAACAATGCCTGTAGATATAACGGTATTGTTGTTAGAGGAATTATTGTTTCCGCTACTTGAGTTATTATTACCAGAATTATTTGAAGAAATGGTAATATATTCAGCGCTGACAAAGCCAATAGCATTATTATACTTAATTTTGTGCCAACCATTACTAGTAGATATTATTTGTACTGTAGCATTTTTACGAAGGGAACCAATAATTTTATTACTAGTGCTTGCTCCAGAACGAACATTTAGAGCATCTGCATTAACGATACCATTAGATTTAACGGTACTATCAGAAGAGTTACTATTGTTATTATTAGTATTACCATTACCTGAGTTTGAATTACTTGAAGAAGTATTAATGTACTCAGCACTAACGAAACCAGTAGTATTATTATATTTAATTTTATGCCAACCATTGCTAGTAGATATTATTTGCACTTTGGCATTTTTAGAAAGAGATCCAATAATTCTACTGCTAGTATTACCTGCAGAACGAACATTTAAGGCAGTAGCAGTAACAATTCCAGTTTTAGATGCTTGTACTGTATTAGAATTACTATCTAGCTTTACATATTCTCCAGAAATCCAACCAGTAGTGTTATTATATTTAATTTTATACCATCCATTTGCTATCTCTAGAATTGATACTTTAGTATTATAATTTATTTTACCAATAATGTTACTACTAGTATTATGATTTGATCTTATATTTAATACATCTGCAGTTATAGTTCCTGTAACTGTAGAGTTGTATGAAGAATTCGAAGTTTGAGCTGGATCAGCTATAGCTATAACTTGCATAGAAGTAGCAATGGCTGTACCCGTTGCAAGTGTACATAAAACTTTCAATGCTTTATCATTCATTAATTAACAGTCCTTTCTCAATAATATTTCCCCATAGAATATATTTCATATTATTACTTAAATTATAAGGTAAAAAATGATATATAACAACAAATAACATCAAATACATTTATATTTTTTTAATTGAATAGAACTCTAATCTAGTTTTAAGATTAGAGTTCAAAAATTTTAACTAAATTTACACCTTCTAAAGGTGGGTTTATAGTTAATGTATGAGATTTTATATTCACAGCATTTTTCATAAAAGATATGAAATTTTCTATTCCATGAACAGGAAAATCTATATGTGGAACTTTATAATGCATTGGAATTACTAATTTACTTTGGATTTTATTGCAAAGAGTGGCAGCAATTTCAGGAGCAATTGTAAAATTACTCCCTACTGGGATGAAGAGTATATCTACAGTACCTAATAAATCTAATTCTTCAGCTGTTAGCATATGTCCAAGATCGCCTAAATGACATAGTTTTAAGTTATCCGTTTCTATTAAATAAATTATATTATCACCGCGTCTAGCTCCCTTTATATTGTCATGATAAGATGGAAAGCCTTGAATTTTAATAGAAGAGCTTTCATATGAGCAAGGTGTGTTTATAATAATTGCACCAGGGTTTATTAAATCCGTATAGTTATGATCAAAATGGTCATGACTGATGGTAACTATATCTACAGAACCTTTATAGGGCGTTCCACCTAAACATTTATTAAAAGGATCCATAAGTATCTTTTCTCCATGAGAATTTTCAAGTAGAAAGCAAGAATGTCCAAACCAAGTAATTACCATAGTTAGTACCTCCTAATTAAGTAAAGTTAACTATTTAGTCTATTTTAATTATTAACAGCTTTGCTTAATTTATGCTTTAGTATGTAAAAAGAACATTTTAATTTAATAAGAAGACTACAATAATAAGATGACTACAATAATAAGAGTAGATGCAATTGTAATAGATTAAATAATATTTTAGTATGTTATTAGAAATAAAGCCCTTTACATTAAAATTTTTATATAATATAATAGATGTAAAATTAATTTACAACATAGTACATATAAAAGCTGAGAATAGGACAGTACTCTAAAAGGTAGCTTAAAGAGAGTGGGGGTAGGTGAAAACCCATAGTGAATAATTAGAGGAAGATCACCTAGGAGCTGAGAACTGAAATTTAGTAAGTTTTTCCGTATTTCTGCGTTAAGGAATAGGATATGTTAGTATCCGAAATTATTAACACTGTAGGTGGTATAGCGAAGTAACTTCGTCCTTAGTAGGGCGGAGTTTTAATTTTTATCCATGATATATGAGATTAATTAATTAATGCTATGGATAAAATTAAGGCTAGATACTATTAAATTAATTTTACCTTATAATTACTTAACAATATTTAAATGATTCCATGAGATTAACCAGAAATGGTACAGATAAACTATGTAAGGAGGAAAAATATATGTATAAGAAAATTGATAACTCAAAGTCTTTTATGGACATTGAGAAAGATATGTTAAAGCTTTGGGAAGAAAAAGGCGTAATACAAAAGAACTTCGACTTAAATGATGAAGGTGAATATTTTACGTTCTATGATGGTCCACCAACAGCTAATGGTAAACCACACATAGGTCACGTTATAACTAGAGTTATGAAAGATATAATCCCAAGATATAAAGTTATGAAAGGTTATAAGGTTTTAAGAAAAGCTGGATGGGATACTCATGGTCTTCCAGTAGAACTTGAAATTGAAAAGAAACTTGGAATTTCAGGAAAACCTGAGATTGAAAAGTATGGAGTAGAAGAATTTGTTACTCAATGTAAAGATAGTGTATTCTCTTACGTTGAAATGTGGAGAGAAATGTCTGAAAGGCTTGGTTACTGGGTTGACATGGAAAATCCATATGTAACTTATCACAATGATTATATAGAATCAGTATGGTGGGCTTTAAAGCAAATGTGGAATAAGGATTTATTATATAAAGGACACAAAGTAATGCCTTATTGCCCAAGATGTGGAACTACCTTATCATCTCACGAAGTAGCACAGGGTTATAAAGATGTAAAGGATAGCTCAGCTTATGTAAAATTTAAACTAAAAGATGAGGACAAATATGTATTAGTATGGACAACAACTCCTTGGACATTACCAAGTAACGTTGCTCTTGCTGTTAATAAATCTTATGATTATGTAGAAGTTTTACATGAAGGTGAATATCTAATTCTTTCAAGAACTCTTTTAAACAAACTTCGAGGCGAATATGAAGTAGTATCTGAATTTAAAGGAGAAACATTGCTTGGAAAAGAATATGAGCAAATGTTTAAGTTCGAAGTGCCTGAAGAAAAAGCATTTTATATAGTTCATGGAGACTTTGTAACATTAACAGATGGTACTGGAATAGTTCATATAGCACCTGCTTATGGAGATGACGATAATCAATTAGGAAAGAAATATGGTCTTCCTATGATTAATCTAGTAGATGGGGAAGGTAACTTTGTTCCAGCAGTAACTCCTTGGGCTGGAATATTTGTAAAAAAAGCAGATGAGAAGATTTTAGCTTATTTAAAAGAAAATAATATTCTTTATAAAAGTGAGAAGTTTACACACTCATATCCACATTGCTGGAGATGCGATACGCCACTTCTTTATTATCCAAGAGAAAGTTGGTTTGTAAGAATGTCTTCAGTAAGGGATCAACTTATTCAAAATAATAATAAAATAAATTGGATGCCTGACAATGTAAAAACAGGTAGAATGGGTAAATTCCTTGAGAATGTAATTGACTGGGGAATTTCTAGAAATAGATATTGGGGTACTCCACTTCCAATTTGGGAATGTGAATGTGGACACAGAGAGTTAATAGGAAGTGTTGAAGAACTTAAGGAAAAAGGTGTAAGTGTACCAGATGGTATAGAGCTCCATAAGCCATATATTGATAGGGTTAAGGTTACTTGTCCACACTGTCAAAAAGAAATGACAAGGGTTGAAGAAGTTATAGACTGTTGGTTTGACTCAGGTTCAATGCCATTTGCTCAATATCACTATCCTTTTGAAAATAAAGAACTATTTGAAGCAAACTTCCCAGCACAGTTTATTTCTGAAGCTGTAGACCAAACAAGAGGATGGTTCTATACACTTCTTGCTATTTCTACAACTGTGTTTGAGAATAATCCTTTTGAAAATTGTATAGTACTAGGACACGTTTTAGACAAAGATGGACTTAAGATGTCTAAACATAAAGGAAATGTACTTAGTCCATTTACAGTACTTGAAAATGAAGGCGCAGATGCTTTAAGATGGTATTTCTATACTGGTAGTGCACCATGGCTTCCATCAAGATTCTATGAAGAGGCTGTTATAGAAGCTCAAAGAAAATTTATAGGAACTCTATGGAATGTGTATTCATTCTATGTTCTATATGCAGAATTAGACAATTTTAATCCAATAGATTATAAAGATTTTAAATCAGAAAATGTAATGGATAAATGGATGATGTCTAAACTGAATACATTAGTTAAAAATATAGATGAGCATTTAGAAAACTACAGAATAACTCAAGGAGCTAAAGAACTAGAAGATTTTGTAGATGAATTATCTAACTGGTATGTTAGAAGAAACAGAGCAAGATTCTGGGGTGAAGAGCTTACAGAGGATAAGATAGGTGCTTACATGACTTTATATAGAGTACTTGTATCATTCTCTAAAATAGCTGCACCGTTTATACCATTTATAACTGAAGAGTTATATCAAAATCTTGTTGTTGCTTTTGATAAGGATGCAGAAGAGAGTGTTCACCTATGTAAATGGCCAGAATACGTTAAAGCTGATGTAGATGCGGTATTAGAAGATGAAATGGATAAGGCGTATAAGATAGTTAAGCTTGGAAGAAGTGCAAGAAATGGGGCTAATATTAAGAATAGACAGCCACTTGGAAAAATGCTTGTATCTGTAGACTCACTTCCAGAATATTATGGAGACATAGTTAAGGATGAGCTTAATATTAAACAAGTAGAACTAGGATCAGACCTTTCTAAATATGTTAACTTTGAAATAAAACCTAATCTTCCAGTACTAGGAAAGGCTTACGGAAAAATGATTCCAGGAATCAGAAAAGGTATAGCCTCAATGAATCAAATGGATCTTGCACAAAGAGTAAATAATGGTAATGTGGTTACAATAAATGTAGATGGAACTGAAATAGAGTTAAATAAAGAAAATCTACTTGTAACAATGCAGGGCTTAGAAGGATTTGCTTTTGCTGGAGAAGGTGAAATAGGTGTAGTATTAGATACAAATATTTCAGAAGAACTTAGAGAAGAAGGTCACATAAGAGAAGTTCTAAGCAAAATACAAAACATGAGAAAAGAAACAGGATTTGAAGTTTCAGACAAGATAAACTTATACTTTGCTGGAAATGAAGTCTTAGAGAATGTAATAAGAAAGTTTGAAAATCAAATAAAGAAAGATACATTAGCATTAACCGTAGCCTATAATAGTGATAAGGCTATAAATGAAGTTAAAATTAATGGTGAAAAGTTATTGTTACATGTAGAAAGAGTTTAGTAATAATATGTTAAATTAAAATATTAAGTAGTTTAGATGGAGTTAATATGATAATAGATTGCTCCATCTAAACTTTATAATTATACTTTACTTTATAGTATAAATAAGGTATATATGTATTAAAAAATATGCAGAATAATAAGAGAGGTGATATATAGTGGCAGCGTCAATTAAAGATGTAGCAAAAGAAGCAAATGTTTCTATTGCAACAGTTTCAAGAGTACTAAATGATATAGATGTAGTTAATCAAGAGACAAAGCAAAGAGTTCTAGATGCAATAGACAAGTTAGATTATAGACCAAATATTTTAGCAAGAAGCTTAAAGACTCAAAGGTCAAGCACAATTGGTATAATAATACCAGATATATCAAATTCCCTTTACCCTGAGATTGTAAGAGGGGCAGAGGACTTAGCAAGTATTTATAATTATAATATAATGTTATGTAATACTGATCTAGACAAGAGTAGAGAAAAAGAAAGTTTTAATATATTAAGAGAGAAGATGGTAGACGGTATAATATATATGGGAGACCGTCTAGATAAAGAGATAAAGGCAGCTATAAAATCTGTTGGCACTCCTGTAGTATCAATAGGTGCTATGGATGATGAAGGGGATGTTCCTAGTGTAGGTATAGATAGTTATACTGCTGCCTATGATGCTGTAAATTATTTATTCTCAAAAAATAATAAAAACATAGCATATATAGGATACATTAAAGAAAATGCTACTGAATATAAAAAGATGTATCATGGCTATAAAGACGCCATGGATGAAGAGAATTGTTTCAATGAAAAACTAGTTTATCTTGGAAGTTTAAAATATGAGGACGGCTTTGAAGGAATCACTCATATTATAAAAGATAATAAGGTTGATGCAGTTTTATGTGGAAGTGATCAATCAGCTCTTGGAGTTATAAATGCTTTAAGAGAAAAAGGAATTAGGGTACCAGAAGATATAAATGTTATAGGCTTTGATAATATAGCATTATCAGGAGTATTTTATCCTAAGCTTACTACAGTTTCTCGTCCCCTATACGATATGGGCTCTGTGGGAATGAGACTTCTTATAAAGCTTGTAAATAAAATTCCAGTTGAAGAGACTTATTATAGATTACCATATAACATAGTTGAAAGAGATTCTTGTAAGAAATAAATAGAATTAAATATAAAATAATTTAAACAATAAAAAAGTGGATTTTAAAATCCACTTTTTTATTGTTTATCTATCTAAGGATACTTTCCCCATAAGTTTATTAGCCTTATTATCAGATACATTTTTTATAGATGAACTTTTACCTTCTTTAATAAAGGTTCCCTTAGTGGTCATAGGATCTGAAAAGACTCCAGCACCATTTATACATCCACCATTACACATCATTCCTTCAATAAAATTACCTTGTAGTTTATTTATTTTTGCCATGTTTAAAGCTTTTTTTATTTCTGTAGAACCTGAAACTTTTACTGGTTTAAATTCTATATTAATATTTTCTGTGCTAACATAATTTTCTATAGCAGCAGTAAGTCCACCAGCCATACCAAAGCCCCTACCTAAAGTTGAGCCATCTTCAAGGGTCTCTTCACTGCAGTTTTCAGGATTGGTATTGAAAGCATCTAATATAGCACAAAGCTCTTCAAAGGTTAGCACGTAGTCAATAACTCCAGCTACATCCGGTCTTTTAGCTTCAGCTTTCTTAGCTGTACATGGACCGATAAATACTATTTTAGCATCAGGAGTTTCATTTTTTATAGCACGTCCCATTGCAATCATTGGAGATACCGTATTGGAGATGTGAGAAACCTCAGTAGGAAACTTTTTCTCAATGTAGCTAAAGAAGCCTGGACAACAAGAATTAGTCATATAATTTTGTCCATTTTCCATTCTCTCTACAAATTCATTAGCTTCGTGCATTGTTACCATATCTGCACCACAAGATGCTTCAAACACATCAGAAAATCCAATAGCTTTCAATGAAGATTTAATTTGACCTATTGAAACATTATTGCCCATTTGACCTGAAATTGATGGGGCAACGATTGCAATCATGTTGTGCTTTTTCTGATATAATTTTTTAGATACAGGAGCTACAAGACTTTTATCAGATATAGCACCAAAAGGACAAGCTGTCATACAAGCTCCACATTGAATACAGTCATCTTCATTAATAATAGCACGTCTAGTGATTTCATCTACCTTGAGAGCTCCAGTTGGACATGAAGTTTTACAAGGACGACGAACTTCGGATATAGCATTGTAAGGGCAAATTTTCTTACAAAGTCCACATTCTTTACATAACTCTTGATTTATATATGATTTACCACCTACAGTCATCATGGCATTAGCAGGACATACTTCCTTACATTTATGAGTAATACAACCTCTACAAGCCTCTGTAACTGTATATTTGTCTATGGGGCATCTATCACAAGCAGCCTCTATGACGTACATAATTTGTTCGTTATTTTTAATATCAATAAGATCACTATATTCATCCCCTATAGGCATATATCCAGCAGCCAGTTTAGCTCTTTGATTTACTATGGCACGCTCTTTGAAAATACAGCATCTATATGCAGGAGTATCTTTATCAACTATAAATTTATGAATATTGAATATTTCTTTGGTATTTAGATTATCATTAATAGATAAAAGGACAATTTGTTTTAGAACCTCATGCTTAATCTTTTTTAACGATGTATCAAAAGTAAACAATAAAATCCCTCCTAATTTCATAACATTGTTAATTTTTTAACCAAAACTAATTATAGCATCATTTAATTTTTATGCAATAGGTTAAGCATTGAAAAATAAAATTTGGTAAAAATATAATAGTGATGATAAATATATTTGAAATTAGGGTCACATAGTTATATACTAATAAAGGTTTAATTATTGGTTAAAGAATTAAGTATTTATACCCATGAAATTTATTTTATTTAAAATAGAAATAAATATAATAATAAAAACATAGAATTAATAAAGAAGATATTTTAACGTGGTATTAAAAGGATTATAATAAAATTTTATGATGAAGAAAATATTTTAACTATAAGAAGACTGAGAGAAGGAGGAGATTATAATGAGTAATAAAATTAATCTTATATGGAAAAGTGAAGAGAACAATAGTTTTGTAATAGGGGAGATTTTAAATAGTGACCATAGATACTACTTTAGATATAATCTAGAAGAAGTGAAAAGGGCTATGGAAGAAGGATTTAATCTATTAGAAGGATTCCCAAGAGTAAATTCAAAATATTTTAGTGAAGAACCATTTAAATTATTTACTAATTGGATTGAAGAAGATCAGAAAGTTAATGATTTAACTTTTGATATGTTTAAAGGATTTGCTTATGGGCAATTCAGATTTGAAGAGAATAATAAAGATAGTAATGAAGAAATAGCATAAAGGAAAGAGCAAAATATATTTATTATGTTTTGCTCTTTGTTTAAATGAAACAAGTCAATATAGGAAAATTATGATGTAACTTGTAAATATATGATATAATAATAGTATTATACTGATAATTTATCGATATTTGGAGGAAGTTGATATGATAAGATGTTGGACAAAGATATTAGGTTGTTTATTTATATTGTTAACATTCAATATAATGAGTGCATATGGAATAGATATGGACTATATTTGTGGTATAGATAGGTATGAAACAGCATCTATTATTGCATCTAAAATGCAATATTCTTCTGTTATTTTAGTTAATGGAAATTCATTAGCAGATGGACTTTCTGCTAGTGGGTTAAGTGGTGCAGTAAACTCTCCAATCTTACTGACTCAATCCAATAGCCTACCAGAAGTAACGCTTAACAGGCTGAAAAAAGCAAGTACTGTATACATTGTAGGTGGAAAGGGCGTAATTTCCTCCAATATAGAGTCAAAGATAACCGAGATGGGTAAAAAGGCTATAAGGATTGGTGGAAAAGATAGATATGATACATCTATTTTAATAGCAAATAAAATTGAAGAAATAAATGATATAGAAGAAATATATTATGTAAATGGAATTAATGGAGAAGCTGATGCTATGAGTATAGCACCAGTAGCAGCAAGGAAAGGAAATCCTGTAATCTTAACAGATGGTAATTCAACTAAGTATAGAAAAAATGTACAAGCTTACTCTATAGGTGGTACTGGAGTTATGAGCGCTAATTTTAATAGTTTTTCTACTAGAGTTGATGGAATAGATAGATTTGATACTAATAGGAATGTTATTAATCAATTTTTCCACGATAAAAGTCATGTTAATTTAAGCAAGTCCCATGTATTAGTTGATGCATTAACAGCTTCAGTATTAAAGGAACCTGTAGTTTTAGTTTCGGATGATTCGGATAAGAGTATAATTGCAGGTGCTAACAGTGCTACTGTTTTAGGAAATATAAGTGATATTGCTATAAGTCGTGCTAAGAGTTATTTATACGGAGATAAAGTGGTATTCTATGTGCAACATCAAGATGATGAAACTATTTTTGGGGGAAGCACTGTAATAGATGCTATAAAGTCTGTAGGAAGTAACAATGTTTATATGGTTCTAGTTACAGATGGAAGTGGATCTAACGTATTTAATTACGAAAGATACAAGGGTCTTACACATGAGCAGAAGGTAAATTTAAGATACAATGAATTTAAAGCAGCAATAGGTAGATTAGGGGTAAAATTAGAAAATGTAGTATTTCTAAATCAACCAGAAGATAAAATAAATAACGAACTTTTAAAAGATACTGTATTGTATTTTGAAAATACCTTTAAAAATGTAACACACATTACCCATAGTTATAAATATGAAACCCATCTGCAACACATAGCTACAGGAAATACAGTTAACAGTTTGTATGTAAATGGACTTATAAAAGATTGTAGATTTTTAGCTAGAGAGGATAAAATCTCAGGAATTTCAAGACATCAATTAATAGAAAGTGTTGCAGATAATAATGAAGAAAAGAAAAAAGTTCTTAATGCATGTAGTGAGTATAAATTAGATAATAAAGATATGATAAGAGAAGGGATAGGTTATAAATCGGTAAGTAAATTATTTATAAGATTAACATCTAATCCAAAAGTACCGTCATATATTCATGAATCTGGGATATAGTTAAGAATTGGCTTAAGATAGTTAGTCTTAGGTCAATTTTTATATTGTTAATAAAGTTAATAAATCTTATTTATTAAAAGTTATAAAATAATACATTATATTGATTATATTATATATATTGTAGTAAAATACTAAGTATGTAAAATTGTTTTAAGGAATTAGATAAACACATTACTTATAATTCTTGATTAAAATATAATTTTATATATTCATATAAAATAGGAAATTAGGTGGTAGATAATATGAAGAAATTTTTTAAGAAGTATAAATTAAATAAAGGTGAGATCTTAGCAATGATTATGTTAACTTTATTCTTAATTAGCGCGTATTTACTTTATGTACTTCAAGAAGCTAAGGAAATACCATTTATTTATAATCAGTTCTAGTAGGAGGAAGTTATGAAAAAATCATTTATTATAGTTATACCAATAATAGTAGCAATAATATTTATTTCTATATTTAATTTAATAGTAAACAGAGAAATTGAACAATTAAAAAGTAGTAAAGATTTAGCAACCATTAAGCATGCTTATGGTGGAGATATTAAGAAAAATGGAGTTGAATTTAGAGATATATCTTTAGAAAACAATGATTTAATGCTATTGGGATCATCAGAATTAAACAATCCTGTTCCACAAAATCCTGTTAACTTATTTCCGTTTAATGATAGTAAATATGACATAAGTATATTTGGAAGTGCACATGTTCAAGATCTTCAACATGCAATTATGCTAGGTGGAGGTGACAATTATAATAATTCTAAGGTAGCATTGGTAGCTTCGCTACAATGGTTTTGGAATAAGGATGGCATAGGTAGTGAAAAATTTATTCCATTATTTTCTGATTTGCAATTCTATCAGTTTCTAAATAATCCTAAAATATCAAAGGAAAATAAAACATATTTAGCAAAGAGAGTTGCTACTTTGTTAAAAGACTCTGATATATATCAAGAGGAGAGAGTCTATGCAGAATTATTTATAGGAGAAACTTTCATTGATAAAGTAAAATATAATTGTCTTCTACCTTATTTTAAAACAAAACAGAAGTTACTTGAAACTAGAGATAAGATTGCTCTTTTAAAAGAGATGAAATCACTACCAGACAAATCTAATGTTAATACTGTAAAATCAATAGACTTTAAGGAGCAGTATAAAATTGCTGAGAGCCAGGGTATGGAGAAGGTTTCTAATAATATGTTTAATGCATCTGATGAATATTACAATAAATATTTAAAAGATAAAGAGTCTAGTCTTAAAAATGCATATAAAGATATAGATATTTTAGATTCAGCAGAATTTGAAGATTTTAAGTTTCTACTAAGTGTATGTAAGGATTTAGGCATTAAACCATATATAATTTTAATGAATGTAAATGGTTGGTATTATGATTATACAGGAATTTTAGAGGAGGAAAGAACACAGTTTTATAATAAATTAGAAAGTATAGCTAAAGATAATAATTTTGATGTATTAAACTTACAAAAGCATGAATATGAAAAGTATTATTTAACTGATGTAATGCATTTAGGATGGAAAGGCTGGCTAAATGTATCAGAAGAAATGAGTAATCATTTTAAAGATTAATATAAAGGTGGTAACAAAAGTGAATTTATTACTTAAAATAAGAGAGTATTCAATAGATAAAAAAATGGCAGTTATTTGCGATGAAGAAAAACTTACATATGAAGAGCTAGACAAGCTTTCTGATGAATTTGCAGCATACATGATAGAAAAGTATAGAGATGATAAGTCACCTATTGTTATTTACGGTAATAAGGATAATCTTATACTAGTATTAATTGTAGGAGCATTGAAATCTGGTAGAGCATATGTTCCTTTGGATGTAACGTTTCCTATAGAAAGAGTTAATCAGGTAATAAACGAGGTGAATCCTAAAGTTATAGTAAATTTTACAAATAGTCTTATAGATAATGATAATGTTTTTAGTAAAGAAGAAATGTTAACAGAAATAAAAAGATATAAGGGAGCTATAGTATCTCCGGATAATTGGCTAAAAGAAAATGAGAATGCCTATATATTATTTACATCAGGTAGTACAGGCTTACCAAAAGGAGTGCAGATAACTAAAAATAATATAGACTCTTTTACAAATTGGTTTGAAAAATTTCTTAAAATAAATAAAGAGAATGATGTGATTATGAATCAAGTATCTTATTCATTTGATGTATCAGTAATACCAATTTATTTAGGGTTGATTTGTGGTAAAACATTATTTAGCTTATCAAAAGATACACTAGAGGACTTTAAACGATTATTTAATGCTTTAAAGACTTCAAACATAAAGATATGGGTTTCTACACCTGCATTGGCTGAAATATGTATTAAAGACAGTAATTTTAATAAGGAATTAATGCCTAAACTAAACACATTCGTATTTGCTGGAGAGGTATTATCTAAGAAGCTAGTAAGAGAACTTATGTTAAGATTTCCTGGAGCTAGGATAATAAATGGATATGGTCCAACTGAGGGAACAGTATTATTATCAGCAGTTGATGTAAATGAAGAAATGATTGAAGATAGTAGAGAAATACCAATAGGATATCCAATGGAGGGTGCTATTCTTAAAATTGTAGATGAAAATGGTAATACTGTGACAGAAGGAGAAAAAGGAGAATTACTAGCTATTGGAAATAGCATAAGTAAGGGATATTTTAAGAATGAGGAAATTACTAAAAAGGTATTTTTCAACGAAGATATAGAAGGTAAACTACTTAGAGGTTATAGAACTGGAGATTTAGCTTACTATGATGGTAATATGATTTATTATTGCGGAAGAAAGGATTTCCAAATAAAACTAAATGGATTTAGAATAGAGCTTGAAGACATAGAAAATAATTTAAGAAGAGTAAATATTGTTAATAACTGTGCAGTATTTCCTATATATAAGGATGACAAGATATCTCATATAATGGGTGCAGTTACATTAAATGAAGATAACGGATTAAGTAATCTTAGAAACTCTATATTAATAAAAGATGAATTAAAGCAGTATATACCATCTTATATGATTCCGAGAAATATTAAGATAATAAAACAATTCCCTATAAATACTAATGGGAAAATAGATAGAAAAAGACTTATGGAGGAAATAAAATGATAAAGTTAACACAGTATGGAGATTATTTCTATCTGTATATACTATTATTATCACTTATTCCAGCTATAGTCTTGGGTATAAAGGGCAAGAATATAAAACCCTATGGTATATTATTATCCATATTTATGGTAGGAGTGATTATAGGAGTAAAGTCAGTAGGAATTGTATTATTTATAATGTTTTTACTAGGAGAAATCATATTAATCAATTCATACTTAGAGATACGGGATAGAACAGATAATAAATTTATATATTACTTAGTACTATTTTTATCAATGTTACCAATAATAATAACAAAGGTATCAGTTAAATCAATCTATGGGCCTATAGGATTTATTGGATTATCTTATTTGAACTTTAAGGCTATACAGATAATTATAGAGATATATGATGGGACTATAAAAGGAATTAAGTTTTCTACTTTAGTATATTTTATTATATTTTTCCCAACATTAAGTTCAGGTCCCATTGATAGGTATAGAAGGTTTGAAGAAAATATAAATACTAAAATAGAGAAAGAGGATTATATAAATAATTACTTATTTGAAGGATTGAAAAGAATAATTAGGGGAGTAGGATATAAGTTTGTAATAGCGTATATTATAAATACTCTATGGATGAGTAAAATTCCAACGGATATAACATTCTTAAATAGTTTGAACTATATGTATGCTTATAGTTTATATTTATTCTTTGATTTTGCGGGATATAGCTCTTTCGCAGTGGGTACAAGCTATATTATTGGTATTAAAACACCAGAGAATTTTGACAAACCATTTCTTAGTAAGGATATGAAGGAGTTTTGGACAAGATGGCATATATCTCTTTCAAGGTGGTTTGGAGATTATCTATACTCTAGAATTCTTTTAAACTCTATGAGAAAGAAAAGATTTAAAGATAGATTTAGGGCATCTCATTTTGCTCAAATGATAACTATGCTTATAATGGGAGTTTGGCATGGATTAGAAGTATTCTATATAATATATGGAATATATCAAGGTAGTGTTTTGGTACTTACAGATATATTACAAAGAAAATCTAAGTTTTATAAAAAACATAAAAAAGAGAAATGGTTTCAAAGAGTTCAGGTTTTAATTAATTTCCATGTAGCTTCTTTTGGATTATTGTTATTCTCAGGGTACTTATTTACTCATAAATAAAGATAAAAATTTAATAATATTGATAAATATATAATATATAGAATGTATAATAAAATTAGATAAATTAAGTTTTAGGAGGAAAATTAAATGAAAGAAAAGGTATTAGATATATTTGAAGAAGTAACTGGAACTGATGAAATAAGAGAGGATTTAGACTTAGATTTATTTGAGGCTGGATTATTAGATTCATTAGGAATTATAGAAGTGTTACTAAAAATAGAAGAGGTATTTGGTATTAAGCTTCAACCAACAGATTTAGAAAGAAAAGATATGGCTACTACTAATAATTTGAGTGCATTTCTAAGTAGTAGAGTTTAATATAAAATATCAACATAAATATAAAGGTTTTATAAGTAGAGAATGTTAATGTATATTAAAATATCTTAGCATTCTCTATTTATATAAATAGAGATGAGTTTTATTTTTATAGAACATAATTGTGAAATAGGATATAATATATCTGTTAGATAGGAATAAGAAATAGAGTGCATAATAGGTTATATATGGATTTGTATCAAAGCTTATGATTCATAAGACAATATAAATCAATTAAAAGAAAAAAAGGAAGTGTAATTTATGAATTATATATCGGAAAAAGCCACCATTGGTACCAATGTTAAGGTAGGAAAATTTACAGTTATTGAAGATAACGTTACTATAGGAGATAACTGCATTATTGGTCATAATGTAGTTATTCATGAGGATACTATAATAAAAGATAATGTTAGGATAGATGATAATACTGTTATAGGTAAAACTCCGATGAGGGGAATAAACAGTATATTTAAAGATGAAGAGAAGTTACCAAACTGCACCATAGGAGAAGGGTGTTTAATCGGTGCTACTACTATAATTTATAGAGGAGCAATCATAGGAGATAAAACATTAATTGCAGACATGGCAACTATAAGAGAAAATGTAACTATAGGAGAAAAAACAGTTATAGGAAGAGGCTCAACTGTAGAAAACTTCTGCGTTGTGGGATCAAATTGTAAGATTCAAACTAATGTATATTTAACTGCATATTCTACTGTGGAGGATTATGTATTTATAGCACCTTGTGTTGTAACTTCGAATGATAATTATGCAGCCCGTTCAAAGGAGAGATTTGGAAAGTTCAAAGGTATTACAATTAAAAATGGTGGTAGACTTGGAGCTGGAGCAGTAGTACTTCCAGGTAAGATTGTAGAAGAGGAAGGATTTGCAGCAGCGGGGTCTTTAGTTACAAAGGATGTACCAGCTAGAAAAGTAGTAGTTGGAAGTCCAGCAAAAGTTTTAAGAGATGTACCAGGGGATCAACTTCTAGAGAATCAGTAGGTTTAAAAATTATGAGTAATTTAAATTTAAAATTAAGTGG
Organism: Clostridium sp. UBA871; assembly: GCF_002295255.1. Taxonomy (NCBI): domain Bacteria; kingdom Bacillati; phylum Bacillota; class Clostridia; order Eubacteriales; family Clostridiaceae; genus Clostridium; species Clostridium sp. UBA871. Next base: position 69,098 of record NZ_DBFV01000011.1, read on the forward strand.
TATAAAAAAGAATTCTTTACTTGGAAAGTTTATATCTTTCTCTGTAGGGAATTGGCTAGTATTAATCATAGGACTTATATCATCTCCAATTATAACTAGGATAATAGACCCTGTGGAATATGGTAAGTTTGGAATGTTCAATTTATATGCTAGTATACTTATGTTAATTATAACCTGTGGATTAGACCAATCTTATGTAAGATTTTTTTATGAAGAGGATGAAGTAAATAGAAATAAATTATTATTTGAAAGTATAAAGATTCCTTTTTTATTAAATATATTAATATCAATTATAATAATTATATTTAAAATTCCTATATCAAAGTATATAATATCTGAATATAATCCAAATTTTATAATATTACTTATATTAAATATAACTTTAGCTTCTATAAGCAGATTTTCACTTTTGACAGTAAGAATGAAGCAAAAGGGAAGACTATATTCTATGCTACAGGTAATGCAAAAACTTAGTTATCTTATGTCTATAGCATTGTTCTTTATGATATATAATAATAGTTTCTTAACTCTTGCTTATGCAACCTTGATTTCTAATGTTGTAGTAGCAGGTATATCTATATTTACTGAGAGAGATAGTTGGAACTTTAAGAACATTAAAGATAAAAAACTTAAAAATTCCCAATTAGATATCTTAAAATACGGAATACCATTAATTTTTACAGTATTGGTTACATGGTTATTCCAATCTGCTGATAAGATGGCAATAAAAGCTTTTTACGGTGATTATGAAGTTGGAATATATAGCTCAGCTAATAGTATAATAGCCATATTAAACATATTACAGACATCATTTGCAACCTTTTGGATACCAGTGGCTTTTGAAAAGTACGAAAAAGCTCCAGAGGATACAAAGTTTTTTTCAAATATCAATGATATAGTTAGTTTTTTTATGTTTGGAGTGGGAATCGGTCTAATATTGTTTAAAGATGTAATTGTATTGCTTTTAGGATATAAGTATAGATCTGCATCTTACATAATGCCATTTTTAGTATTTATGCCTGTATTATACACAATGTCAGAGGTATCAGTAGGAGGTATAAATTTTAAAAAGAAACCTAAATATCACATAATAATAGCTTCAATAGCTTGTCTATTTAACGTTATAGGAAATAGTATTTTGGTACCAATGTTAGGAGTTAAGGGGGCTGGTATTTCTACAGGAATTGCATATATAGTATTTTATTATGCAAGAACTTTAATATCTAGAAGACTTTATAAGGTAGATTATAGTATAGGGAGAACCTCAAAATCTATATTAGCTATATCAATTCTTGCTTTACATTCAAGTTTTATGGAATTTTCTATTATTACAGTAATTATTGGAGTTATAGTTATATTAATAGTTTTATTCTTATATAGAAATACTATTAAAAGTATGAAAGATATGATATTTAAAGACAAAAAAATAAAAGTATAGGAACGTAAAATATATAATAGGGAGGGGTATAATTGAATTATAGAGATAAATATAATTTATGGGTTAATTCACCTGAAATTGATGATGAAACTAGAGCAGAATTAAAAAACATTATTGATGAAACTGAACTAGAAGATAGATTTTATAAAGATCTAGAGTTTGGAACAGGAGGATTAAGAGGAATAATTGGAGCAGGGAGTAATAGGTTAAATATATATACTGTAGGAAAGGCAACACAAGGATTTGCTAATTATTTAAACGATAAATATACTTCTCCAAAGGTTGCAATAGCGTATGATTCTCGTCATATGTCTAAGGAGTTTTCAGAGTATGCTGCCAGGGTTTTAGCTGGTAATGGAATAAAAGTATATTTATATGATAGGCTTACTCCTACCCCTATGCTTTCTTATGCTGTAAGAGAGTTAAACTGTCAAGGTGGTATAGTATTAACAGCTTCACATAATCCTAAAGAGTATAATGGATATAAAGTCTATGGTGATGATGGATGTCAAGTTACAGATGAATCAGCTAATGAAATTATAACCTTTGTAAATAATATTGATTCCTTTGCTCAGGTTACAGTAATGGATACTAAGGAAGCAGTTGAAAAAAAAATAGTTAACTATATAGGGGAAGAAATATATACTTCATATATAGAAAGAGTTAAGGAGCTTACCATAAGAAAAGAGCTAGTAAAAAATCATGGTAAGGATCTCAAAATAATATATACTCCTATTCATGGTACTGGCAATATTCCTGTAAGAAGAGTACTAGATGAACTGTATTATAAGAATGTAGCAGTAGTTAAGGAACAAGAACTACCAGATGGAGCTTTCCCAACAGCACCATATCCAAATCCAGAGGATAGTAAAGTATTTAAGCTAGCTTTAGAAATGGCAAGGGATTTTGATCCTGATATAATTCTTGGTACAGACCCTGATTGCGATAGAATAGGGGCTGTGGTGAAGGATAATAAAGGAGAGTATAGAGTTCTTACGGGTAATCAAGTAGGAGTATTATTAACTAATTATATAGTATCATCCTTAAGAGAAACAAGAAATTTAGATTCTAAAGGCACTATAATTAAAACTATAGTTTCCACAGATATGATAAAACCTATATGCAAGAAATTTCACGTTCAGATTAAGGAAGTTCTAACAGGGTTTAAGTATATAGGAGAGCTTATTGGAAACTTTGAAAAAGCTCCATGTAATAATAAATTCTTATTAGGATTTGAAGAAAGTTATGGATATTTAGCAGGGGATTTCGTTAGAGATAAGGATGCAGTTATAGCAGCAGCTTTAATATGTGAAATGACTCTTTATTATAAATCCATAGGTAAGACTTTATATGAAGGATTAATAGAACTATATGAAAGTTATGGATATTATAAAGAAAAGTTAATATCCATAGAGCTAAAAGGTAAGGATGGTCAAGAAAAAATTAAAGAGATAATTGAGTATTTCAGAAGTGAGAATATAAGAAGTTTTGGAGATTATGAAATATCTGTTAAGGAAGACTATAAACTAAGTTATAGGATTAATGTTGAAGATTCTAGTAAAGAAGTTATAAATTTACCAAAGTCAAATGTTATTAAATTCATCTTCTACAATGGATGCTATTTTGTAGTAAGACCATCAGGAACAGAACCTAAGATGAAAATATACTTAGGTGTAACTGGGGAGAACAATGAAGTTTCAGATAGGAATTTATTAAAATTAGAAGATGCTGTTTTAAATAGTATAAAAGAGTTTTTACCACAATAAAAGCAAGAGCTACATGGAATTTAATCCATGTAGCTCTTATTAATTAGAAGATGTTTCTGGCTTTATATCTTCATATATATATTTTTGTATTTGTTCTTTTGTAATTTCTTCATCAAAGGTAGTATAATATATATTGTTTATTTTATCACCTTTACTATGTTCTGCAAGTGGGAATCTTAGTTGTTCTATATCAGTGATTCCAGAGGTTAATACCTTAGTTCCCAGACTTAAAACTTCAGAAGTTGAAAGACTAGTTTGAACATGAGGTAATATATCATTAACCATCGAAGGTAATTTAAGAATGCCTACAGTAGATACTTTGTTAAATATTTCTGTAAGTAACATTCTTTGTCTTTCAGTTCTACTATCATCGCCACCACTATTTTTTCTTATTCTAGAGTATGCTAAGGCTTGAGTTCCATTTACATGTTGTCTACCAGAAGTTGAAATTACTCCGTTTAAATCCCCTAGTTCAGAATCTTCTACAGTAATATCTATGCCACCTAAAGTATCTATAATATCTTTAAGGTTGTTAAAATTAACTTTTGCATAGTCTGTAATATCTAAACCAAAGGTTTGATTAATAGTTTTTATAGCAAGTTCCTCTTGACCATAAGCATAAGCGTGGTTTAATTTATCATATCCATGACCTTCTATATTAACATAACTATCTCTTGATATAGAGGTTAACTTTAATTTTTTATGAAGAGAATCAACAGTAGCAATTATTATTGCATCTGAACGTCCAATATCTCCCTCAGTTTGGTCAATACCAAATAAAACTATATTTTTAATTTTAGAGGATGTATTCTTAGATTTTTCTATTCCTAAGTCTGAATCATCTAAACCAACATTGTTTAATTTACCAACCATAGATAGTAAATAGCTACCTAAAGCTGATAAGGAAAATATTAAGATCGTTGCTATTATAATAAGTACCTTTTTGCCAGTGGTTAATCCTTTAGATTTTTTTTTAGACTTTATTTTTTTATCTTTATTCATAAATTTTCCTCCCATTAAGGATTAGTTGTTTGGTCAGTACCTTCTGTAGGTGGTTCCACTGGGGTATCTGTAGATGTTCTTTCACCTTCAGTGTTATCAACATTATTGGAACCATCACCATTTGAGGAGTTACCTGTATCATTAGTGTTATTTTCAATAGTATTGCCATTGTTACTCGGAGTAGGAGCCTCTGTTTCCACATTGGTATTAGGAGCTATAGTTTCGGTATTTGTATTCTGATAATCTGATATTTCATTACCATGTGAGTGTTCAGCATCGTGATTATATACCTTTGGGTTAGGTTCTAGCCACATTTTTCTATCATTAAAAATATATTCATGAATTTGCTCCTCGGTATAATCTTCATCATAGCATAAGTAGAATATATCATTAATTTTTGAGTTATGAGTATATTCATCTCTTGGGAATCTTTCTTGTTCTATATTTTTAGTTCCTAGGTTAAGTACATTTGTAGCTAGATTAATTATTTCTTTGTTAGATAGACTGGTTTCTACATAAGGCAATAGTTTGGTTGCCATGGAAGCAAGCTCTGCAGTGCCGGCTTTAGAGATTTTATTAAACATTTCAGTCATAATCTTACGATGTCTTTCTGTTCTATCAAAGTCACCATTACCAATACTTCTAATTCTGCAATAACCCAGAGTTTGGAATCCAGTTAGATGATATTTTCCGGTTTTCTCATCCATAACTAGTTTTTCCTCTGTAATATTTCTGGCTTCAGAGTAACGTTCTATATAGTTATTAACTTCGTACTTCTCCATATATTCCATTTTCATATCAATACCGCCGATAGCATCTATAAGTCCTTCGAGCTCTTCAAAATTAATTTTCACATAATCTTTAATATTAAGTCCAAAATCTTGATTTAGAGTTTTTATTGAAAGTTGAGGACCACCGTAAGCATAGGCATGATTGAGTTTATCTTTTCCATAACCAGGTATATCTGCATAGGTGTCTCTCATTATGGATGTAATCTTTAATTTCTTATGAATAGGGTCAAAGGTTGCTATCATAGTTGCATCAGAACGACCTGCATCATTCTCAGATTCATCTACTCCTAGAATTGCTATATTAACTATATCTTTAATATTATTAGTTTGAATTTTTTCATTAACTTCATCTTTTATTCCAAGATCATTTTCATTAATTTCAGTTCTTTTTATTTTAGACAGTAGATTATTTCCATATAACCACCCAGTAACTAATAATAAAACAAGTGCTATTACCAAAGCGATAAATATCTTTATTGGTAAATGCTTTTTTCTTCTTTTTTTTCTCATTTTTTCTTTATTTTTTAAATCTTCCAAAATTATCACATCCTAAGTTGAATTTATATTTAATTATATAAACATTAAAATTAAATATATAATAAAATAAGTTGGCATCCACTCAATTGTTGTAAAAAATAACAATTAAGTAGATAGTTCGAAATAATTCAAATAAAATTACATGAAACGTATATATTGGTAGGTGGGATTTAATGTCAAACAGTTTACAGAATAATATTAGTTATTATCATTAGCGTCTTTATTATTATTAAGTGAATCCCACATTTTATTGTCATGGAAAATATATTCGTAAACTTGTTCTTTTGTTATATTTTCATTATAACATAGATAAAAAATACCATTAATATAAGAATCTTCACAATATCCATTTCTGGGGAATCTTTCTTGTTCAATATTATAGTTTCCGAGGGTTAGTACTTGCGTGCTGAGATTTACAATTTCAGAGTTAGATAAGCTAGTTTCAACAAGTGGTAGAAGTTTATTTATCATAGAAGTTAATTTTGCTACACCGGAACTAGAGATTTTATTAAACATTTCCTCCATAACGTGCCTCTGTCTAGCAGTTCTATCAAAGTCACCACCATTTGTACTTCTGTTGCGAGTGTAAGCAAGTGCTTCAAATCCAGTTAAATGAACTTTCCCATTTTTACTAACATAAACATTTTTGATAGGTTTTTTGTAGAAGTCATTTAAGTAATCTAGATATTCATTTAGAACTTTAATTTCGCTTGCATCAAGACTCATATCAATACCACCGATAGCATCAATAATTTGTTGCAATTCTTCAAAGTTTACAGTAACATAATCTGTTATATTAAGATCGAAGTTTTTATTTAGAGTAGATATAGCAAGTTCAGGTCCACCATAGGCATAAGCATGATTAAGTTTATCATAACCATACTCTGGAATATTAACATAGGTATCTCTCATAAATGAAGTAACTTTAATTTTATTAGTTGTGGTATCTAGTGTACCTACCATTATGGCATCAGAACGCTGAATATTATCTTCTTCTTTATCTATTCCAAATAGTGCTATATTTATAATTCCTTCAAATGGAATATAATTATTATTGCCCTCTTTAAATTTATCACTAATTTCTAAATTGTCATCATTGATTGTAGTACGCTTCATTCTACCTAGAGTAGAATTTATACTTACTAAGAATATAATAAGTAATATAATTAATGAGATTATTGTAATGGATATAATTCTTCGTCGTTTACGTTGCTTTGCTCTTTTTTTCTTTAAGCTATTTTTTTTAGCATCTATAGATGCTGTTTTATTGACAGTGGTTCTTCTATTAATAGAAGTCTTATCATCACCCAATGTAAAACCACCCTTTCTAAGTATTTTTTATACTAGATGTCAATTATATATTAACAACTATGGTATATATAGAGATTACAAAAGTATTACAAAATTAAATTTATTCCATAAACTATTCTATAATTATACGATAAAATTTCTTATAATGGTATATCAAAAGAAGTTTTTATTCTTCACAAATTTCTTTTAAAGTTCATATTATGAAAATAAGCAATATAAAAGGTGATACTTGTGTTATACGCGTTAATTTTGGCAGGAGGCAAAGGTACAAGGTTGTATCCACTGTCTCGCTCTAATAATCCCAAGCAGTTTTTAAAAGTTTTCAATGAAGATAGTTTTTTGACTAATACAGTAAAAAGGATAGAACCTTTAATAAATAAAGAAAATATATTTGTAGTTACTAATAAAGAATATATTGAAAAAATTCATGGAGAATTATCTCAACTAAATAAAGAAAATATATTTATAGAGCCTAGCAATAAAGAAACTGCTACTTGCATAGGTCTTGCAGCAGCCAAGCTGTTAAAGAGAGATAAGGATGCTGTTATGGTAGTGTTACCATCTGACCATTATATAGAGGGAGAAAAGGAATTTATAGATACCTTGAGGAATGCAGTAGAGCTTGCAGAAAAAAGAAGAGGGCTTATAACTATAGGCATTGAGCCTAGTAGGCCAGAAACAGGTTATGGATATATTGAAATGGGAGACCCAGTGGTAAGCTCTATGAAAACTTATAAGGTAGCTAGATTTACAGAAAAGCCCAATATAGATGTGGCTAAGGATTTTATTTTAAAAGGTACCTATCTATGGAACTCTGGAATGTTTGTATGGAGAGCGGATGTATTTCTAAGAGAAATGCAAAAGTACTTACCAAAGATGTATAGCTCTGTAAGTGAAATTTATAAACATGTTGGAGAAGAGGATGAAGAAGAAGTTATAGAGAGAGAATATAAGATAATCGATGGTATCTCAGTTGATTTTGGAATAATGCAGAAAACTAGAAAAGGATATGTAATAAAAAGTGAATTTCAGTGGGATGATATTGGAAGTTTTGCATCCTTAACTAGATTTTTAGATGAACACAATGGTAATAGGATAGTTGGTTCTGCATACTTAAATTCCAGTGAGAACTGTGCAGTATTTGGACAGAAAAATCTAATTATAGGTTTTGGAATTAAAGACTTAGTTATTGTAGATGCAGGGGATGTTATTTTAGTAATGGATAAAAATAAGGATCAAGAGTTAAAGCATCTGATTAATGAAATGAAGGAAGAAAAGGAATTAGAAGAGTTCTTGTAATATGAATTTAAGCTTAGTTTTAGAGGAGAATAATATCTTACTAAAACTAAGCTTAATAATTAAATCTTTTCAAACATATAAAACCCTACAGTGTATATTGACTGTAGGGTTTTATATGTTTCAATGAGAACGGAAAATATATATTTAAAATAAAGTCATCTAGAAGAGCATCACCTTTCTTCCAGGGCTCTCTTATAGATTTCATTATAGATATCTAAAGTTTTCATAGCTGTATTTCCCCAAGAAAATTCCTTTGCTCTTAAAAGTGATATTTTGCTAAATTCATTTCGAAGGGTTTCACTACCAAGCATAAGTTCCATGGCATCTAAAAGAGCTTTATCACTATGTGGATCAATTAGAATACCACTATGTCCAACTACTTCTGGGATAGAGGTTGTATTTGAAGAAATTACTGGGGTACCGCAACTCATTGCTTCAAGTGGTGGTAATCCAAAACCTTCATATAATGAAGGATATGCAAAGCATTCACAGGCATTGTAATAAATAGGCAAATCTTCATCAGGTGCAAAACCTGTAAATTTTATATATCGTTTCATATTAAGTTTATCAACTAATTTTACTAGCTCCTGAGATTCATCTCTATAGGAGCCTACAATTACTAAATTATATTCTTTATCCATATGGTTTACTAATTTACTAAAGGTACTTATAAGGGAATATACATTTTTTCTTTTACTAAAACCCCCAACATAAAGAATGAAAGGTTTATCTATATCATATTTTTCTTTTATTATATTTTTGCACAGCTCTTTGTCTAAGGGCATATATTTTTTATCGGCAGCTAAGGGAGTAACAAATACTTTACTCTCATCTATTGGGAAAAATCTTAATATATCTTGTTTTGAGTATTCTGATACTGTAATAATTCCGTTACTAGCTTCTGCGATATAAGGCATCTCTTTCAAAAATTTTAATAAGTAGCCTCTGCCTACAGTTTCAGGCATTATATAGGGAATTAAATCGTGAATTGTAACTACTGTTTTGCAATGAACTTCAGGAGTCAACCCTATACCATTTTGTGGAATATGATATAAATCTATATTTTCTCTTTTTAAGTCTTCAGGGAAAAAATTATCCTGAAAGAATCTTTGATATTTTTTTGAGCACATAACTAAATTAGTATTTTCCTTTTGATAACTTTCATAGTTTTCACCAGACCAATAAATTTGATAAAAATTATTTCTATCTATGTTAAGTAAGTTTTTCAAAAGGTTTTCTGTATATGTTCCTATACCACTTCCGTTATACCAGTTTATGCCTCTACCATCTATGGCTAACTTCATAAATTTCACTCCTTTTAAAACCATATATTACATATTAATCAGGGAATAAATAAGTGTTACAAATACTTGAAAACTAAACACACATTTATTGGAGTTATCATATATTACCTATAGAAGGTTTATGGAGGAGGTTTTTTTGAAAGATTTAGAGATATCAGAAATATTGAAAAAAGAATATAACATTGGACTAACTTCTATAGAAAAAATAAAAAGCGTTTATAGAGTAGAGGCAGGTAAACAGATATATTGTCTAAAGGTAGTAAAATATGAACTTCCACATTTTTTATTCATATTAGGAGCTATGAAACATCTAGATAGCAATGGATTTCAGTATGTACCAAACATAATAAGAACAACAAGAGGGATGGATTATATAAAATTCCATGAGAACTTTGCCTATGTAACGCCATGGCTTAATGGGCGGGAGAGTTCTTATGAAAATCCCATTGAACTTTCTATAGCTGCTAAAAAATTAGGACAGCTTCATAAATGTAGTGAAGGATTTATAGTAAGTAGAGATATGAAACCTAGAGTTGGTTGGTTTAAGTGGATAGAAGTGTATAGGACAAGAAAGGGAGAAATATTGAGCTTCAAAGATATTATAGATAGAAGAGACAAAAAGACAGATGTTGACTTGTACTATTTAAGTATGATGAAAGAGGAGCTTCAGAGATGTGACAGAGCAATTAATAATCTTTGTGATACAAATTATGAAATTAAGATCCTTGATGAGATAAGGCTATGGGGGTTTTGTCATCACGATTATGCCAACCACAATGTATTAATAGGCAAGGATAATAAGGTTAATATCATTGATTTTGACTATTGTATTTTAGATACACATTTACATGACTTATCTAGCCTTTTAATTAGGGCTATGAAGTATGGAAGATGGAATGAAGAAAGAGTAAAAATTATATTAAAAGCTTATAAATCAACCCATAGGTTAGAACAAGATGATATTAAAATCATGGCTGCATTTATGGAATTTCCTCAAGATTATTGGCAACGAGGTATTCAATATTATTGGGAGAAAAAAATGTGGGGAGAGGATTTCTTTTTAAGAAAATTAAAAGCCTATGACGATGACAGAGAAGAAAGACAGGAATTTATAAATAGCTTTAGAGAATTTAAGTTAGATAATCTTTAAGGAGGGGGTTATGTGAGTAAGAATGAAAACAAAAATTATGATGAATTTATTGAAGAGCTGGAAGAACTAAAAACCATAGAGGATTATGATAAAAGATTAGAGGATATGGAAGCTTACGTTAAAGAATTAAAGAAAATAAAAAAAAGAAAAAAGAAGATGATGGAGCTTGAAATGGAGAAAGAAGAAATACTGAAGAAGATAAATAAAGTAGAAAAAAATAAACGTAAGTAGAGGTGTTAAAATGAATAGATTTTTTTATGATAGCTTTCAGCAATATTTATGTACTAAGGGTGTTAAAAAAGTAAATTTTATGCTGAAAAGCAATGAGACCTTAAGTAGACGCATATTAGAGGAAAAAGTAATAAACCAAATTAACATTATAAATGAAGTCCATAAGTTATCTTGTGGCTTTAATGGATATTTAAGAAAAAGAATAAATAATCACACTTGTAAACTCATTGAAGATGATAAAATTCAGCTTAAAAAATTTAGGCGTAGCCTAGAAAAAATTAAAGAAAATGGACCAATAGATAGAGTAGAAGAGATAGTTTTAGAAAGAGGAGACAGAGTTTTAGCTAGGGGTGAAAAGGTTATTGATACCATAATGAATAATGACTATATGGAGTTAGTTGCAAGAAGTATGGATAATGTGGAGATATGTTTAACTAATGTAGATTTTGATAATCTAGGAAAAAGTGAAACCATAGAAATTGTAAATTTCGATGACATAGCATATAACATGGTAGAGATGGATTGCTATTATTTTTTAGTAAAGCTTAAGAGAAAGGGATTTAAGGTGGATTTTAATAAGTGTATAGATGAATTTTGTAAGTTAGAAGGATTGGGTGAAAGTAGTAAAGTATTCATTAGAGCACTGTTATCTTATCCCTATGAATTTATTAAGATATATGAGAAATATAAGAAGAATAAAAAAAGTTGGAATGAAGAGGAGTATATAAGAAGGTTATTAAATGGTATTAAAGAGGATGAAATGTCTTTAATATAAGGAGGTGACTGAAAGATTATGGAAAATAGATTTTCTTATAAGGAATGGCTTAGTAAATACAACTTAGATATAAAACTTTTTAATAGTTATGATTTTTTAGTAACGGATGTAATTCCATTAAGAAAGGTATTTATTCTGTTAACAGATAAGGGAAATAAAATATTAAAGAAAATAGATTATACCAAGGAAGATTTATATTTTATAGTATACGGTATAGATTATCTAACAAACAATGGATTTGATAGAATCATAAATTTTTATCGAAATAATATGGGACATATCACCACAGTGTGGAAGGACAGTACCTATGTAGTTATGGATTTGATAGAAGGCAGAGAGTGTGAATACAATAATCCTTTAGATATTAATATAGCAGTTAGGAGTCTAGCAGAGATGCATGAAGCATCAAGAGACATAGGATTTTCTAAGGATTGTAGCAGATTTAAAGGTTTTAAACTTATAAATAGTTATAAGGAAAAGCTTCAGGATTTAGAAAATATGAAGACTATGGCTTTAAGTTATAAGAATAAAAATGAGTTTCATGAAATATTTCTTACTCACGTAGATTATTTCCTTGAAAGAATGAAAAAGAGTATAGAAGTATTAGAAAAGTCACCTTACATGGAGCTATGTAAGGTGAAAAATAATTTTATTCTTTGTCATCATGATTTAGCTTATCACAATATTTTAATAAAGGATAATAAAGGATATTTTATAGATTTTGATTATTCCATAATAGATTTAAGAGTTCATGATATATGTAATTTTATAAATAAGACCACAAAGAATAGTTGCTATGACTTCAATATGTTGAAACAAATTATAAAAGAATATAATTCCATATCACCTATATCAAAGGAAGAGTACGAAGTGCTTTATGGAATGTTATTATTCCCAGAAGGATTTTACTCTATATCTAGAGATTATTTTTATAGAAAAAAACTTTGGAAATTTAATAGTTACCTGTATAAAATACAAAAAAAAGTGCAAGATATAGAGGAAAGACAAGATATGGTAGAAACATTCAAAAATATTTACAAATTGGCTACACCCTAGCCCCCCCTAGGATGTAGCATAAAAGGAAGATACTCTATGTATCTTCCTTTTTATCTGATGAAGTTATTTTTTTATAGCTATCTAGAGTTTGTATTGCGGTTCTCTCCCAGGATAGAGAGTTTACTTTCATAAAACCCTTATTAATTAAATCATTTCTCAATACATTATCTAGTAGTGCCTTTAAAATACTTTCTCCCAGTTCCTCTATAGAATAGGGAGAGCATAGTAGTGCACTGTCACCTAAAATTTCAGGCATAGAAGTTACATTGGATGCAACTACAGGAATACCGCATGCCATAGCCTCTAGAGGAGGAAGTCCAAAGCCTTCATAAAAGGAAGGATAAACTAGAAGGGCTGCATTATTGTATAGATAAGGCATATGTTCCATTGCTATAAAACCAGGAAATATGACTTTGTCAGTAATTTTTAACTTTTCACAAAGATTCTTATAAATACTATAGGATTTACCCTTAGTTCCTGCTATGACTAATTTCATTTCATTAGGTAGTTTACCATGAATTTTACTAAAAGCTTCTATAAGGCCAGAAATATTCTTTCGAGGACTGAAACCACCTGTATACAAAATATAATTTTTAGGTAAAGAATAGTATTTTTTTATTATAGTACTGCATAGAATTTTATCAAGGGGTTTATAGATATCTTCACTAGCTAAATAGGTAACATATATTTTTTCTTTTGGGAAATTAAAATCCTTTGATATATCTTCCTTAGAAAAATTAGAAACAGTAATTATACCATCACATCTATTTACTATATTCTCCATGGAACTGTTAAAAAGACTAAGATATTTATCACCAACTGTTTCTGGCATATGTGCTGGAATTGTATCATGGAGAGTGATAACAAAAGGAAGATTATGATCCAAAGGTAAGCCAATACCATTTTGAGGTACATGATATATGTTTAAATCTTCATTGTTTAAATTTATAGGAAGACTTACACTTTCCCAAAAATTATTAGTATTTATAATAGGAGTAGAGCAAATTTTAAAATTAGAGTTAAAGTTTATGGGTGTAGAATTACAATCACTAAAGAGGGTGTATTCATTTAAGGTATCAATTTTATTAATAGCGTTTATGAGCTGATAGGAATAAGTTCCTATACCTGTACCCCTGTACCACTTGGCAGCTCTAATGTCTATACCAATATTCATATAAATGCTCCTTTACAATAGGTATTATAATCCATACTATTCACTTAAACTCAAATATGTTATGGCTATTCTAAATTATGCTGTTGATACATATAAATTATAGAGGGGGTGCGAAATTATGATGAGAGAGTTTGAAATTGAACGTCAATTTGATATTAAAATTGAAAATATTAAACCTAATAAGGGTGTATATCAATTAAAAACTAATAAAGGTGTCAGGTGCTTAAAGAAAATAAGCTATGGTACTCAAAAATTATTCTTTGTATATGGAGCTAAAGAACATCTATACAATAATGGGTTTAAGAACATAGATAGATATTATCTTAATACAGAGGAAAAACCATATGCTCTAGTAAACGAAGATATTTATACTTTATCTCAATGGATAGAAGGGAGAGAATGTGATTTCCATAGTGATGATGATTTAATATTGGCATCTAGAGCTCTAGCTAATTTTCATTTAGCGTCAAAGGGATATGAACCATCTGAGAATAGTAAATTAAAATCTGACTTAGGAAGATGGCCTCATTTAATGGAAAAAAGAATAAAATCCTTTGATAAGATGAAAGAAATGGTTAGAAAGAAAAGGAATCATAAGACGGAGTTTGATTTAAATTATATAAAATCAATGGATTATTATAAAGTTTTAGGGCAAAAGGCCCTAGAGGTTCTAAATCAATCTAATTATTATAATATTTGTAGGATATCTGAGGAAGAAAAAAGTTTTTGTCATCATGACTTTACTTATCACAATATAATAGTAGACGAAAAAAATGAAGTAAGTATAATAGATTTCGATTACTGTAAAAGAGAGGTCAGAGCTTTTGATTTATCTAATTTTATGATTAAAGTTTTAAAGAGACGAGAATGGGATTTTGAGTTAGCAAAGCTTATAATTGATAATTATAATGAAATATCTCCAATAGAAGATGATGAATATATGGTGCTATATGCATTCTTGATGTTCCCTCAAAGATATTGGAGAATATGTAATAGGTATTATTATAATGAAGTAAATTGGGTACAAAACACTTTTAATAAGAAAATGGAGGAGCTTATACAAGAAAGAGAAAAATTTGAAAGTTTTATGAGACAATTTAAAGAATTCTATAATATTTAAGGAGATTATCCTTGAGAAGATAAAAAAGTTGTGGAATATGTGATATACCACAACTTTTCATTTTTAATTTAAATCCTTATTAAAAGGCATCCTTAATTAGTTCTGCAATTTCAGAAACTAGAGGTAGTCTAGGGTTTGAGATAGTACATTGATCTTCAAAAGCTTCATCGGCTAATGAATATAGTACAGAATCTAGATGCTCCTTAGTAATACCACATTGACTAAGGGTAGTTGGAACATTTAACTCTAGCATTAGGTTTCTGATAGCTTCCACCAAATTATTTACAGCTTCTTCACAGGTAGAGTGAGCTAAACCTAAAAACTTTGCTATTTCCATGAACTTTT
Source organism: Clostridium sp. UBA871 (assembly GCF_002295255.1). Lineage (NCBI taxonomy): Bacteria > Bacillati > Bacillota > Clostridia > Eubacteriales > Clostridiaceae > Clostridium > Clostridium sp. UBA871. Next base: position 84,397 of record NZ_DBFV01000011.1, read on the forward strand.
CAGGAGCTTTATAATATTCATATTTAGGGAAGGCTACTAACTTACTTGGATTACTTCCATTATAGTTTATAACGTGTGGAAGCATGATAGCATTTGCTCTTCCGTGAGGTATATGGAATTCTGAACCTAATTTATGAGCTATACTATGATTAACTCCTAAAAATGCATTGGTAAATGCCATACCTGCAATACAAGAAGCATTGTGCATCTTTTCTCTAGCAAGAGCATTACTTCCATCTTTATATGCAATAGGTAGATATTTAAAAACAATCTCTATAGCTTTAAGAGCTAAGGCATCCGTATAATCGGAAGCCATGACAGATACATAAGCTTCTATAGCGTGAGTTAAAACATCTAACCCAGTATCTGCTGTAACTGATGGTGGTACAGTCATAACTAACTCCGGATCTATTATAGCAATATCAGGGGTTAGCTCATAATCTGCTAATGGATATTTTATATTATTCTCTTTATCAGTTATAACAGCAAAGGCTGTAACCTCAGACCCAGTTCCAGAGGTTGTAGGAATAGCAACTAATCTAGACTTTTTACCTAGAGAAGGAAACTTAAAAGCTCTTTTTCTTATATCCATAAATCTAAGTTTAAGACCATTAAAGTCTATATCAGGATTTTCGTAGAAGAGCCACATACCTTTAGCAGCATCCATTGCTGACCCTCCACCAAGGGCTATTATAACATCCGGTTCAAAGCTATTCATTTGAGCGGTTCCCCTCATGACAGTTTCTGTAGATGGGTCTGGCTCTACGTCTAAAAACACATTTACATCAAAGTTAGCTTTCTTAAGATGTCCCATTACTTTAGATACATATCCAAGTCTATCCATGAATTTATCTGCTACGATGAAGGCTCTTTTACCCTTAAGTTTTTCAAGGTATGAAAGAGACCCAGGTTCAAAGAAAATTCTTTCCGGAACTCTAAACCATTGCATATTAACTCTCCTTTTAGCTACGCGTTTAATATTTATTAAGTTGTTTGCACTAACATTTTGAGTTGTTGAATTTCTACCCATGGTTCCGCAACCCAAAGTTAATGAAGGAATATTTACATTATAAATATCTCCTATAGCACCTTGAGAGGAAGGAGAGTTTATTATTATTCTACCAACCTTAACTCTTCTAGAGAATTCCTCAATAACCTGGTCATTGGTAGAATGAAGAACAGCAGAGTGACCTAGACCACCAAAAGCAATCATATCTTCAGAGGCTTTTATTCCATCTTCAGTACTATCAACTATAAACATTGAAAGGATAGGACTAAGCTTTTCTCTTGAAAGAGGATAATCTGCACCGATTCCGCCAGGTTCACATACTAGAACCTTTGTGTCCTTTGGAACTTTAATATTAGCCATTTCTGCGATTTTTGTAGCTCCTTGACCTACTATGTTTGGATTCATAGATTGCCTTTTTCCATCTATAGCAACCTTTTGAAGTTTTAACATTTCTTCTTTATTAAGAAAGTAACAGTTACGTTCTTTTAAGAGAGAAATTACTTCATCACTAATTTCTCTATCTATAATAACTGCCTGTTCTGAGGCACAAATGGTACCATTATCAAAGGATTTTGATAGTACTAAGTCATTAACAGATCTTTTAATATTGGCTGTTTTTTCTATATAGCAAGGAACATTTCCTGCACCAACACCAAGAGCTGGCTTTCCAGTAGAGTAAGCTGATTTAACCATACCAGGACCACCGGTTGCAAGAATAATATCTACTCCAGGATGAAGCATAAGTTTTTGTGAACCTTCAATGGAAGGACTACTAATCCATTGAATACAATTCTTAGGAGCACCTGCTTTAATAGCTGCATCCAAAAGCAACTTAGCAGTAGCTATACTGCATTTTTGAGCCCTAGGATGAAAGCTAAATATTATAGGATTTTTAGTTTTTATAGCTATTAAGGATTTAAAGATTGTAGTGGAAGTAGGATTAGTAGTTGGAGTAACTCCTGCTACTACGCCTATAGGTTCTGCAACTTCCATATAATCTTCTTCTTCATTCACAATACCCACAGTTTTTAAATCTTTTATACTGTTGTATACATACTCAGAGGCAAATATATTTTTAGTTATTTTATCTTCATATACACCCATTTCTGTCTCATCTATAGCCATTTTAGCTAGTTCACGGTGTTTACTTAGGGCAGAGATTGTCATTTTTTTAACTATATTATCTATGGAATTTTGATCAAAGGTTAAAAATTCCTCGTAGGCATCACGAGCATTTTTAACAAGGTTATTAATTTCAGAATCCACAGATGATATAGCTTTATCAGCTGAATTGCTAGAGTTTGAAATGAAATCATTCTTAGACTCCTTAACAGATTTTGTATCAATTTTTTCAGTAGACATTTAGTATATACCCCCTAAACTTTGTTATTTATTTAACTAATTATATTATAACCCATGAAAATAATATTTCAACATATTTAGTTAAATTTTTATCAATCTTTTACTATATTTTTATATTTGTTTACCGAGTTCCATAGGTTTAATATCTCACAATTATTAAGTAAAGTTCATATGATATAAAGAGGAAATCATGAGGAGAGATATAGGTGAATATAGGTGATAGAGTAGTAAGAAAATCTTATAATAAAGATATAGTATTTAAAATAATAGATATAGAAATTGATGATGAGGGTGTTAAAAAATATTTATTAAAGGGGTTAAATATAAGAATTGAGGCAGATAGCATAGAAGATGATTTAGAGGTTATTGACAGTGAGGGAGTTGGGGAGAAGGATAAAGTATTTAATAAAAAAGTAAATACTGCTCTAAAGAAAGTTTTACTATCAAGGTCATATACAAGAGGGAGTTCCGCTGCATTAAGAGTTATAGACACTGAGATAAACAGAAAAGAAAAGAAAGGTACATCTTTTAAAAATAGTGAATTATTCTTTGGAAGACCAGGTAAAATTCTTCATATTGATGGTGATCCTCAATACCTAGATATTTGTTTAAAAACATATAAGCAATTATCCATTGAGGCTGTAGGTAAAGTCATAGCAGAAAAGGATCAGCCCTCCCAGATACTAGATTTAGTAAAGGAAATAAACCCAGATATAGTTGTAATTACGGGTCATGATGGAATGAGTAAGAATATATCAGATTATATGGATCTTGGAAACTATAGAAACTCAAAATACTTTGTAGAATGTGTTTCTTTATTAAGAAGCTATAATTCAAATTATGATGATTTGGTTATTTTTGCAGGTGCCTGTCAATCAAACTACGAAGCATTGCTTGATGCAGGCGCTAACTTTGCATCTTCCCCCAGTAGGGTCCTCATCCATTGTTTAGATCCAGTATTAATTTGTGAGAAGGTAGCTTACACAAATATCGAAGATATAGTAAATATTGAAGATGTAATTAAAAATACAATTACAGGTATTAAAGGGGTAGGAGGATTACAGACTAGAGGTAAATACAGAGAAGGATATCCTAAATCTCAGTATGTAAAGTAAATGAGAAAATTAGTTGTCATTTATATAATTTTAACTATAATGTTTATAGGGTGAAAACTCTGAAACCCGCATGAACAGAACAAATAGTTAACTAGTTATATAGTTATATATGCAAATAGTTATGAAGTTAAATAGGTATATAGGTTTATATATACCTATTTTCATATATAAATATTTATATATGAAGATACATTTAAGAAAATGCTGATAAAAACAGGAGAAATTTATAAAATATAAAACACTTAATTATAAGGGTCACATCAAGTTTCTAGGTGCTCTTTGTGGTACATCCAGTATGGTTTAATAGTGCAAAGTGCATAGTTTTAATTTATACCACAGATTTTTTTAAAACTCCCATACATTTTTATCTAAAAATATAGATTTATATAGTTATATGTGAATATTCTAAAAAATTCTACACATAATAATGTCAAGTTGGTTTCTGGCCATTATAGCTAAATAAATGACATAGGATTAAAAAAACAAAATAATACATAAAAATTTAACGAATATTTAACATTGACAAGTATTATTAAAATGTTGTAAAATATTTAGTTTGCTTGACATAAGGAGAGGTAACTGCTATAATAAAGTTGGAAGCCTTTATGGAAATATTAGAAAGAGGGTGTCTACTGTGAAGATGGGAAATGTATTGACTACGATAAAAAAAGATATCGAAAGTCATGTTGGCGAAAAAGTGACATTGAAGGCAAATGGAGGAAGACGTAAAGTAGTAGTAAATGATGGTGTTTTGGAAAAAACATATGACAGTATATTTACAATTAGACTTGATAATAATGTGCAACGTACTGTTAGTTATAGCTATAGTGATGTACTAACAAAAACTGTTCAGCTAGTGTTTGCAGGGTAAAATGAAGAGGTGTTCTTTTAAGAATGCCTCTTTTATTTTGCGTATAAACAGAGTTCTTAGCTTCTTCGAAGCTTTACTAACAGAATTCTTAGTATCAGTATTTTTGATACTTAGAATTCGTTGTCCTTTAGGGGAAATCGTTATCCAGGGACATAGCAGCTCTTTACTCCAGCTTTGAAAAAGATGGGAGTATTAGAGCTGGTAGTCATCGGATAAATAATTATTCTTTTAAGAAAATTTAATATAAGTAGTTATATTTCATAACATTCTCATATATACATTATTAGTAGGTATTTTAGGAGGGAAAGTTATGGATTTGGATTTGATAAAAGACTATATAGAATATGAGCAATCAATAGCTGAAAATGACACAAAGATGTTCATAAAGGAAGAATATGTTATACCTGATACGCTACCAGATGTGGATAATATACTAATGTTAGATGTAAAGCCTATGATAACAAATAAAGAGGTTGGAACTGATAAGGTAAATTTAGAGGGGCAACTTCAGTATACTATCCTTTATATGGCTAAAGATGGAGGAGCTACTGAAGCTCATTCAGTAGTATATAATGGTAACATTTTTGAGTCTATTGACATGATTGGTGCCCAATCAAATATGTATTGCGATATAGAGCTAAACATTGAACATATGGATTGTGTTATTATTAATGAAAGAAAGATAGCTATTCAAGGATTTATTATATGCAAGTGCAATGGATATAATATAAATTCCTTTGAGATAGTTAAAGATGTACATGAAGGAAAGGATATTCAGTTTTTAAAGAATCCTATGACTGTAGATAAGGTTATGGAACCTATAGAAACTGAATTAGTTGGAAAAGCAGAAGTTAAAATCGACATGGATAAAAATGAGTGTCTAAAGGTTATAAAATATGACGTTACTATTGGTAAGAAGGATGTAAGAATATATGATGGTGGACTCAAGATAGAGGCTATGGCTAATGTAGCTATATTATATAAAGGCAAGAATGGAAGAGATTTGTTCTGTGTTTCAGAAAGTGTACCTTTATATAAAGAAGTTACCGTTGATGAGTTAAAACCAAATATGGAATACTTCACTGAATTTGAAGTTCAATCCTTTGAATATGATGTTATACAAGATGATATGGGTGAAAACAGAGTAATTGATGTAGAATTTGTAGTTAAAGCTATTACTCATGTAATGTATAAAGAAGAAGTAGAAGTTATACAAGATGTATATTGCCCTACAAAACTATTAAACATGGATATTAAAGAAAATAATATTAATGTGATACAAGGTCATGGATATACTGAAAGTTTGGTTAAAGGAGATATTGACGTAAAGAATGATGATTTAAAACCAATTAAAGTTATAATGACTACAGGAAATGTATCTATTACTGACAAAAATATTAAAAATGATAAGATAGAAATTGAAGGATTATTAAAGGTTGATGTTTTATATTCAACTGAGGATGAAGAGCAGTATTTAGTTACTGTAGAGGATGAGATTCCTTTTAGTTGCAAGGTTGATATAGCTGGAACAAATCCAAATATGCAAGCAAATGCTAATATATCTCTAGAGATGATAGAGGGAAGTTTAGAAGCTGGAAATGTATCTATTAGAGCCATTGTTAAAGTTCATTGTAAGGCATATTACAATATTAAAAATAAATTTGTTGTTAACATGGCAATTAATGATGGTGAAGTTCCAGAGAAAAAAGCAAGTATAATAATATATGTAGTTCAGCCAGAGGATACGCTTTGGAGCATAGCTAAGAAATACTTGACTACAGTTGATGAAATTATGAATATTAATGAATTAGCTGAGGGGGAAGAAGTTAAGCCATCTCAGAAATTAATTATACCAGGAAGAGCTACAGTTTAAAGATTTTAAATTAGATATATTTAATATTTATTAAGTAGAAATGCCATGAAGGGTAGTATTAGCTCTATACTTCATGGCATTTTATTTTGATAAGCTGAGTATCACACTTATAAACAGAGTTCTTGACGTAAAGAGTAAAAAGGATTATTCTCATTTGTAGTGAGGTGTATGAATAGATGAAGGTAAAAGCTTATGGTAAAGTAAATATAGTCCTTGATATTATTGGGAAAAGAGAAGATGGATATCATCTTTTAAGGATGATTATGCAAACTGTTAATATATATGATGAATTAACTTTTAATAAAGGAGCAGAAGGAATACATATTACAAGTAATAAGGAGTTTGTCCCTACAGATAATAAAAACCTTGTGTATAAAGCAATAGAGTTATTTTGTGATACCTATGGCATAAAAAGAGAGATGGAAGTTCATATTGAAAAGAATATTCCTGTAGAAGCTGGCATGGCAGGAGGAAGTACTGATGCAGCAGCAGCTTTAAGAGCTATGAGGGATATATATAAACCTAATGTTAGTAATGAAGAGCTTAGATTACTTGGAGTTAAACTAGGAGCAGATGTACCATATTGTATAGAAGGGGGAACGGCTCTTTGTGAAGGGATTGGAGAAGTTATAACTCCCCTTAAGGATTTTAAAGATAAACTAATGGTAGTTGTTAAGCCCAACTTTGGGGTATCTACAGTGGATACTTATAAGGGTTTTAAGCTTAATGAGGTAAAGGTTCATCCTAATGTGGAAGGTGTTATAAAAGCTATGGCTAGGGATGATGTTAAATATGTAGCTGATAATATGATGAATTTACTAGAGCTTGTAACAATAAAGGATCATAAGGAAATTGAGGATATAAAGGACTTTATGTGCAAAGAAGGCGCACTAGGAGCAATGATGAGTGGAAGTGGACCTACTGTTTTCGGCTTTTTTAATGACATTAATAAAGCAAATCAGTGTGCGGATAGGTTACTGGAACAGTATAAAGAGGTTTTTGTTACAAGAACCATCTAGAATTTCTTTAGAAAATAATAGCCATAATATAATTAGAGATAAGAGCGTGATTCAAGGAGAATTGCACTCTTATTTTTTTCGTTAAATTAGATTTTAAGAAGGTTAAAGGTTTATGCAAAGAATTCTGTTTATGAATATAAACTTTATATTAAGGTAAAACTAGGTTTGCAGGAAATTGTTAAGGTTCCAGATAGCTGATAAATTAAAATATAAATTTGAAGGATGATAATTTATGATGAGACTTTTAATTGAAAGATTTGATATATACCTAGTAATACTAATATTAGTATCTGGGTATATGATGGTAGGTAGCGATGTAAGGTATTTTTCAAGAGAGGATAAGCAAAAAGCTAAAAAACAAAGTTTAGTAATTGGGATAGCTATGATGTTAGTTGTGGTTGGAATGTTTATTCTGAGAGGAATCGTTATCTAAAATAATAGATACAGAAGAAATTAGATTTTTAATTTTGTGGCACTGAAGGGAAGGAGATATCTATATGAAGGATCAAATTCGTGAACATATTTCTAATAGCACAAGAGAGAATATGGATTATCTTAAGAAATTATTTAAAGATACATCCGACATGGTATTTAGGGAATTTAAGTTTGGAGACATTCTTTGTGGAGTCATATATATAGATGGTATGGCAGATAAGGAATTATTAAATGATTTTTTACTTGAACCTATGATGAAGATGAGTGGAAATGTAACTGATTCTAAGGAGATAAAAGATCGAATTATAGCTATATCTGATATGAGAGAAGTTAATAAGTTAAGTGATGGAATTACTGCAATATTATCAGGTGAAAGTTTAGTTTTAATAGATAACCTACAAGGAGCATTAGTGGTAGCTAATAGAGCTTGGCCTAATCGTGGAGTTGGTGAACCCTCAGGAGAAACTGTAATACGTGGATCTAGAGAAGGTTTTACAGAAACTATTAGGTTTAATACAGCACTTCTTAGAAGAAGAATTAGGGATGTAGGCCTTAAAATTGAGGGAAGACAATGTGGTGTTAGATCTAAAACCGATATGGTTATAGTATACATAGATGACATAGTAAATACTGATGTATTAGAAGAATTGAAGAGAAGATTAGATAGAATTGATATTGATGCAATTTTAGATAGTGGTTATGTTGAGCAATTTATTGAAGATAATGATAGAACTCCATTTCCTCAAGTGCAAAGTACTGAAAGACCAGATGTGGTAGCTGCTGCTTTATATGAAGGAAGAATAGGAATAATTGTAGATGGCTCACCTTTTGCATTAATTGTTCCAGCGGTGTTAGTGGATTTCTTTCAATCACCAGATGATTACTATACAAGTTGGATAAGTGGAAGTATGGTAAGGTTCATCAGAATTGTAGGAATACTGGTATCTTTAGTTTTACCCGCTTTGTATGTAGCTGTAACCACATTTCACACAGACTTAATTCCTACAAAACTAGCATATACTATAGCTTCATCTAGAGAGGGAGTACCCTTTGCTGCCTATGTAGAGGTATTACTCATGGAAGCTAGTTTAGCCTTTTTAGTTGAAGCTATTATAAAATTACCGAAACCAGTTGGTTCTACTATTGGTATAGTTGGAGGACTTATAATAGGTCAATCAGCTGTAGAGGCAGGACTCGTTAGTCCTATAATGGTTATAGTTTTAGGACTTACAGCAATAACAACATTTTTAATACCTAACTATACAGTAACTTCGGCCTTTACTTATTTTAGAATAATGATTATTATTCTAGCAGCAGTTTTTGGTTTGTATGGAATAATGCTAGGTATTATATTCTTAATAATTCATTTAACGAGAATAAAAAGTTTTGGAATACCTTACCTTGCTCCAGCAGTAGATTTAATTTGGAGTGATTTAAAGGATCTATATGTAAGAATGCCGCTTAAAGTCTTTAAGGATAGGCCACATTTCTTAAAGCCACGAGATGAAGTGAGACAGAAAACTAAAAGACAAGGTGGTACTAAATAAGGTGTTACCATAGCTGGGAGGTTGAAATATGAAAAATAAAGGATTTATTGAAGAATTTGCACTCTTTGCTAGCCTATCAGTATCCATGATAGGGGTAGGTGTTTTTTATGCTCCCGCTATTGTAGCTAAATATGTAGGAGCGGATAGTTGGATATCTGCAATAATAGCAGGAATTGCAATTTGTTTAATTCTTTTTTGTATATATGAAATAGTTAAAATAAATAAATATAAGGATATTACACCTATATTAAAAGATACCTATGGAGGGGTTTTAGGAACAATAATATCTTTAATATATTCATTGGTGATAATAATTGTTTTAGCATTTTCTCTTAGGGTATTTTCTGAGGTTATAACCATGTATCTTTTAGTTAACACACCTACTGAAGTAATAATAATAACATTTATATTTATAGGAATGTATTTAAGTCGTGGAGGCCTTGTTAATGTGGTACATTTTAATGAAATAGCCTTCTGGGTTATGTTTTTACCTTTAGCAATAATTTTATTGTTAACTTTACCTGAAGCAAATTTTAAAAATCTTTTACCAATAGGTGCTTCGCCTATTCAAAACTACTTTATATCTAGTTTTGAAATGCTATTTCTATTTAATGGCTTTTCTATTGCTTTTATTTTGATACCCTATGTAAGAGAAAAAGGAAAGATTGGTCCTATTTTGAGAAGAAGTAGTCTTTTTGTAGGTCTGTTCTATGTGATAATATTTATCTTAGTGTCTGCTACTTTATCATCAGTACAAACTGCTGAAAGTATATTCCCAACCATAACAATGCTACAATCTATAAGTTCAAGAAGTGGATTTTTGGAAAAATGGGATGGTTTAGTTATGTCCTTGTGGGTAATATTCTATTTTACATCCTTTGCTAATATATATTACTTTGCTTCTTCCATATTAAAAGAGAGTCTTAATTTAGATGATATTAGAACGTCATCTATGATATATGTTCCTATAGTATATTTAGCAGCTATGATACCTAAAAGTATTATAGAAGTAAGAAATTTTAAGTTTGGCTATTTAAGAATTGGTTTTATTACAACAATTATAGTTGTGATAGGAATAACTCTATTATTAAGCTATATAAAGAAAAGGAGGATGCAAAGTGAAGAATAAGATAATAAAACTTATTCCTATAATGATGATATCTTTACTTCTTACTGGATGTTGGGATAGTGTAGAGATTGATAGAAAAGCCTTTGTATCTACCATAGCAATAGATGTAGGTGAAGATATTAAAGCTAGGAGTGAAATAATAAATTCTAAGGAGAATACATCAGAAGAGAGTATTGAAAAAAATAATACATTAAGAGTTACTTATGGATTTCCAGACATTAGAAATATGGATTCTAAAAAGGGTACTGCTTCAGAACTTTCTATAACGGTAGAAGGGTATTCAATGACGGATACATACTTTAAAGCTCTTGCAAAGAGTAGTAGAACTCTTCACTTTGGACATAGTAAACTATTACTTTTAAGTGAAGACTTATTTAAGTATCCTGAAGTTTTACAAGAAGTAATGGATTATATTGAAAGAGAACCAAGTTTAAATAGAACAATTATGATGACTATAGTTAAAGGAAAGGCCAAGGATTATGTAGAAGTTAAGCCTGTAACTGAAGAAAATATTGATAATTATATTACTAGTCTTATGGGTAACAGTAGTAAAAATGGGACAGTAGCACCTGTAAATTTAACAAAATATATAGACATGGTTAAATCTTACAATTCCAGTGCGTTACCAGTCTTTTCCCTTGAAAATGAAAAAGATATACAGCTTACAGGTATGGCTGTTATAAAAGATTTTACCATAAAGGATTATTTAGATAATAATCAGATGACAGATATTCAAATACTTAGAGGAGATATTGGTTCTTGTAGAAAGGCTATAAATAAAGAAGGGCATAATATAGACTACTATATAAAAAATGTAGATAGAGATTTACATATAGATTATAAAGATAATAAATTAAAGCTTAAGTACACCATTGATACAGAAGGTACTTTAAAGGGGTATTATTCTAAAGCTGAATCTTTAGATAGTGAGGTTATAAAGGAGATTGAACAACAATTTAATGAGTCTATGAAAAAGGATTTCCAAGAGCTTATAGATTTTACTAGAAATAATTTAAAGGTAGATGTATTAGATATTGGAAGTGATATAAGAAGGTTTCATAAAGGAATTTGGAATGAAGTAAAAGATAACTGGCCACAGGCTCTTGAAAATGCAGAAATATCTATTGAAGTAAACAATGATATAAGAAATATAGGGTTATCAAATTAAATATTAAAAGTATGATGTTCTAAAATATTAATAAAAATATTATTAAAAGTGAATATAACTTGTCCATGTGGTAACAATTAAGATATGATTTTAAGTTTTAGGAGGAAGAAACAATGAAAAAAATTATATCTATAGTTGTTACCATATTTTTTATAGTTATACTTTTAGTTAAGGTACAGGGAGTTGAAGCAGCTAATTTTATTTCTGAAAATAAGATGTCTAATAATGTTTCAATAGATGATATATCAGGAAAGTTAATTAGGTTTCACGTTATTGCTAATAGTGATAGTGAGAAAGATCAAAATTTAAAGCTTAAAGTTAGAGATAAAGTTTTAGAATATGTACAACCACTTTTAAAAGACAGTAAGAATATAGAAGAATCAAGAGAGATTTTAAATAGGGAAAACGAAAAAGTTCTTGAGATAGCTAGAGAAGTTATAAAAGAAAATGGTTATGACTATTCTGTAGAATCTACCCTAGATAAAGAGAACTTTCCTGTTAAAACCTATGGTAATATTACTTTGCCTCAAGGAGAATATGAAGCATATAGAATAATAATTGGAACTGGTGAAGGCCAAAATTGGTGGTGTGTTATGTTTCCTCCTATATGTTTTGTAGATATAACAAAAGGTGAAGTTGCCTATGAAGAGACTGAAGAGGAAATGAAAAAAGTTTTAGATGATGAAGAATTCAATATGGTGGATAACACTAATTCAGAAAATGTTAGTAGTGAAAAAATAGAAGAGATTAAAGAAGTAAGTGATGCTTTAGCGGATAATACGGAAGATGATAATATAGTAATAAAATTTAAAATAGAAGATATATTGAAAAATCTGTTTAAATAATATTGAATATGGTAGTGAACATATATAAAATATAAGGAGTATAATTTATTTATGTTCACTATTTAATTTTACAGTGAATAGATTGTACCAAGGATAAAATTATTGTTAGGAGTGATAAATATGAAGAAGGTAGCGATACTATTTGGAGGACAATCAACAGAACATGAGGTGTCTAGGGTATCGGCAACATCTGTTCTAAATCATATAGATAAAGAAAAATATAGTATATTTCCAGTAGGTATAACCAAAGAGGGAAAATGGTTTCTTTATAAAGGTGATATAGAGAATATAGGAAATGGAAAATGGGAAGAAGACTATAAAAATCAAGTTGAAGATGGAATTAAATTATTACTAAATAAAGAGGTAGACGTAGTTTTTCCTGTACTTCATGGTATGTATGGTGAGGATGGTACTATTCAAGGGCTATGTAAACTTATGAAATTACCATGTGTAGGTCCTTCAGTTATGAGTTCAGCTGTATGTATGGATAAGGTTTATACGAAATATCTTTTAGAACATGAAGGTATAAAACAAGCAGACTATGTAGTGGTAAATGCCTTTGATTATGGAAATGATAGTGAGAAATTTATAAATAAAATTGAACATAAGCTAGGATATCCTTGTTTTGTAAAACCAGCTAACAGTGGTTCTTCGGTAGGAATAACCAAAGCTCATGATAGAGAAAGTCTTGAAAATGGATTAATAGAAGCTTTAAAACATGATAGAAAGATTCTTGTGGAGGAAGGATTAAATGCTAGGGAAATAGAAGTTTCTGTACTTGGAAATGATGACCCTAAAGCTTCAGTTCCAGGAGAGATAATTCCAGCTAAGGAATTTTATGATTATGAAGCTAAGTATTCTAATGCAGAATCTAAACTTTTAATTCCAGCTAATTTAAATGATGAAGAGATGGCTACTATAAGAAGTTTATCCCTTAAAATTTATAAGAAATTAGATTGTGCAGGCATGGCTAGAGTGGACTTTTTAGTAGATAAGGAAAGTGGAGAAATATATTTAAATGAAGTAAACACTATACCAGGCTTCACAAGTATAAGCATGTACCCTAAAATGTGGGAAGCTACAGGGTTATCCTATAGTAATCTTATAGATAGATTAATTGAATTGGCAGTTGAAAGAGGTTAGTAAGTAAAATTTACTAACCATTACTTTCAAGTTGCTAGTAATAAAAGAAAATAGTAATATTATTATATGTGTTATTTTTAATATTTCTATAAGTTAATGTGATATAAAGAGATTAATATACTATAGATTAGAGTAAAAGATACAAGATAAAGAAACTAAGAGAGTTAGGTGAAGAAAAAAATGACAAGAGCATTAGCTATGGTTTCAGGCGGTTTAGATAGTATTCTTGCAGCAAAGTTAATTAAAGATCAAGGAATTGAGGTTATTGGAATATGCTTTAAATCTTATTTTTTTAACGAAGAAAATGCAAGAAGAATGGTAAAACAGATAGATATTCCTTTAGAAGTAGTAGATTTTAAGGAAGAACATTTTAAGATGGTTAAAAATCCTAAAAACGGATATGGGAAAAATATGAATCCTTGTATTGATTGTCATGCTATGATGATGAAGTACTGTGGACAACTCTTAGAAAAATTAGATGCAGATTTTATTATAACTGGAGAGGTTTTAAATCAAAGACCTATGTCTCAAAATAGAAGTGCATTAGATAAAGTTAAGAATGAAAGTGGAATAGGAAGCAAAATTCTTCGTCCTCTTTGTGCTAAAAATCTTAAACCTACAGAGATGGAAGAGAATGGCCTTGTAGATAGGGAAAGACTTTTAAATATTCAAGGTAGAGGAAGAAAGATTCAAATGGAGCTTGCTGATAAGTGGGGTATAAAGGAATATCCATCACCAGCAGGAGGATGCAAATTAACAGAGCCAAATTATTCTGTTAGGTTAAAAGAACTTTTATCTCATAACCAAAATCCAGAGGAAAGAGAGCTTGAATTACTTAGAATAGGTCGTCATTTTAGAGTTACACCTAAGGCTAAGGTTATATCTACAAGAACTCAAGAAGAAGGAGAAATGATAAAAAGTCTTCTTAAGGAAGGTGATACAATACTATTAGTTCAGGACTTTAATGGTTCTATGATAGTAATTATAGGTGAAGCTACAGAAGAAGTAATATCTATTGCAGCTAAGATTGCTATAAGATATAGTAAAGGTAAAGATGAACCAAAGGTCACTGTTAGATATTCAGAGTTTGGAAGTAAGGATCACAGGATTGTAGAAGAGACTTGTGCAACTGATGAGGAAATAAATTCTTATCTTATATAGAAAAGTTTTTAGAAGAGTAAATAAAATAGCCTTAGAGTTTAAATATATTTTAAATAAGATTCTTAGGAAGAATAGAGGTAAATATTATGGATAAGGATGCTATAATTAGAGTAAGTAGTATACAGAATAATGATGAGGATGAATGCATTGAAATTGTTAGTCCAGGATCATTTTTCAAAGAAGATGATGAGTATGTTGCTACGTATGAAGAAACAGAACTTTCGGGGTTAGGGGATACGTTAACTACTTTTAGAATAGGTGAAAATTATTTTAATCTTATAAGAGAAGGGGATGTAAATACTAATATGGAGTTTAAAAATGGGAGTAGTTCGTCTATTCTTTATAATACTCCTCATGGTGGATTATCTATTAAAATTAAAACTAATGATGTAAACATAGATATTAATGAAGCTGGTGGAAAAGTAAAAGTTGACTATGATGTAATAATAGCCAAAGACCAAATTATTAATACTAAGCTTGTAGCTACCATAAATGTTAAATAGTACAAAAATGTTTTACTTAGAAGCTATGCATAATTATATAATGCATAGCTTCTATTATTAAAGGAGTTGTGAATTTTGTATAGCTTTGAAGATATAATTGGGAATAGTAAAGAAATAAGAAATGTTAAAGAATTAGCTATGAAGGTATGTAATTCAAAATCTCCAATTTTCGTTTATGGTGATACTGGCACAGGCAAAGAATTGATAGTACAAGCTATACATAATAGTTCAATAAGAAGAAAAAAGCCCTTTATAGCACAGAACTGTGCTGCAATTCCAGACAATTTATTAGAGAGTATTTTTTTTGGAGTAGGAAAAGGTGGTTTTACTGGAGCTATAGAGTCAGAAGGGTTATTTGATATAGCCAATGGTGGTACTTTGTATTTAGATGAGTTAAATTCTATGGATATAATGTTTCAAGGAAAGTTCTTAAGGGTTCTTCAAGAAGGAGAATTTAGAAGAATCGGTGAGACTAACACTAGAAAAACAGATATAAGAATAATAGCATCAGTAAATGAGAATCCTGATTTTTTAGTTAAGAGCAATAAATTAAGAAAAGATTTATACTATAGACTTAATGTTATAAGAATTAATATGCCTGAATTAAATTCTAGAAAAGAAGACATACCTATACTTGTATCAATGTTTATAGAAAAGCATAATAAAAGATTAGGTACTAATGTTAATGGAATAGATAGTTATGCATTAGAAATTTTAATGAAAAAAGACTATGATGGAAATGTGAGAGAATTAGAACATATAATCGAAGGTGCTTTAAATTATAAAAGGCATGGAATTATTGAAATATCTGATTTGCAATTAGGAAATATTATTGAAAGTTTGTCCCTTAAAGATAAACTTGTGAATATGGAAATTAAATATATAAAGGAAGCTTTAATTATTCATAGTAATAATGTAAGTAAAGCAAGTAAATTTCTTAATATACCAAGGCAAACACTTCAATATAAAATAACTAAGTATAATATAATGGATTTGATAGATAAGGATAAGTAGTTTTAAATTATTATAGATTATTTAAATAGCTTAGTTCTGTATATGTATAGAAATATTTGGTTAAAATAATAAACAGAGTTCTTAGATTTTTCAATTTAAAGTAAAATATTTATTGATATAACAATAAATATTTTAGTTGGTAATAGATTTTTTGAAAATATAGTGTATACTTATATAGTAAAATCTATACTACAGCAAGTTTAGTTATATATAATTATATGAATAGATTAAACAAATAAAATAAACAATACAAAATTTTAATACATTTTAAAAGAAAGCTTCAAACTTCTATCATTTATAAATAATATCGAATTATATTAATCATATAAATATTATTTTCCAAAGTTACATTTAAATGAAATATACAATTAGGAGGTGATCCTTTGAATAGTGAAAATTTACATAGCATGAGTGTTATAGAATTAAAGAGTATTGCAAAGGAATTAGGAATAAAAAATATTACTAAGTTTAAAAAGAATGAATTAATTGAAGAAATTGAAAGAGTATCTTTAAAATCTGTTGAGATTAAAAATGAAGAAGATTCCCATAAGGATGATGAAAAAATACAACCTGCTCAAATAAAAAAAGAAGGTATAATTCTTAAGGAGAAACTTACTAAGAAAGATGTAGAAGAAGATAATAGTAAAGATGAAGTTATTAGTAAAGGTTTGGACATTGAAGAATCAAAGGAAACTGTAGTGGAAGAAAAGGTTGATAGTATAGAAGAAAAGCGTGAAAGATTAAAGAGTTTAATAAGTGAATCAGAAACATCAAAAGGAATATTCGAATTAAGTGACAATGCTAATTTTGGATTACTTAGAATGAATAACTATTTAAGTGGAAATAACGATATATATGTTTCAATATCCCAAGTTAGAAGATTTAATCTTAAGAATGGTGATGAAGTAGAAGGTAAAGTAAGAAGCTCTAAAGAAGGAGAAAAGTATCAAGCTCTTCTACAAGTAACAAAAATAAATGGTGAAAATCCAGAGAGAGCTGTTGGGAGAACATCTTTTGAGAGACTAACTCCTATATATCCTACAGAGAGATTGAAATTAGAAACTGAAGATTCTAAAGATTTATCAACTAGATTAATGGACATATTATCACCTATAGGGAAAGGTCAAAGAGGTGTAATAGTTGCTCCACCTAAAGCGGGAAAGACTTCTATCTTAAAGAAAATTGCTCATAGTATAGCAGTTAATCATCCAGAAGTTAAAGTTATAGTACTTCTTATCGACGAAAGACCAGAAGAGGTTACAGACATGCAAAGATCTATTAAGGGAGATGTAATTTACTCAACCTTTGATGAAGAGCCAGAACATCATGCGAAGGTAGCTTATATGGTACTTGAAAGAGCAAAAAGGATGGTAGAACAAGGACAAGATGTAATAATTCTTTTAGATAGTTTAACAAGATTAGCTAGAGCTTACAACTTAACAATAACTAGAACGGGTAGAACTCTATCAGGTGGATTAGATACAGGAGCTTTACTTATGCCTAAAAAGTTTTTTGGTGCAGCTAGAAATGTTGAGGAAGGCGGAAGTTTAACTATTCTTGCTACAGCTTTGGTTGAGACTGGAAGTAGGATGGATGATATGATTTTTGAAGAGTTTAAGGGTACTGGTAACATGGAAGTACACCTTGATAGACAGCTACAAGAACGTAGAATCTTCCCAGCTATAGATATTTATAAGTCAGGAACTCGTAGAGAGGATTTGCTTCTTACAAAATCACAGCTTGAAGTTAGTTATAACATAAGAAAGATTATGTATAAGACAGGGAACCCTCAAGCTGTTACTGAAAAACTTATAGGAATTTTATCAAAAACTAACAATAATGAAGAATTTTTTGAAATTGTATCTAAAAACCAAGACATATTAAAATAGATTATATGAAAAGCCATAGGTAGAGTTTATACCTATGGCTTTTGGACATAAAAAAATAGGAGAAGTATTCTTCTCCTACATAAAAATATATATGATTATTCGCTTTTAAGGTTGAATTTTTTCATAAACTTGTCAACTCTTCCACCAACGTCTACATTCTTTTGCTTACCAGTAAAGAATGGATGACATTTTGAACAAATATCAACTTTTAATTCTGATTTAACAGAACCTGTTACAAAAGTATTACCACAAGCACACTTAACAACAGCTTCGTCGTTATAGTTTGGATGTATTCCTTCTTGCATTTCATTTCACCTCTTTCGATATAACATACATACCCGTATTATCAACTATTAGATTATAACATAGAGATAAAATAAGGTCAATATGATTATTAATTGTATTATATAGTATTAGTGTATATAAAAATATTTATTTTTGAAAATGTACTTATAATATTAATTTGATTAATGGAGTTTTTTCTACTAAAATAATATTATGTGATTAATTGATGGACTTTGGAGGAATATTACTATGAGTAAACTATATTTTAGATATGGAGCAATGAATTGTGGAAAGTCTACAAATCTTCTTCAAGTAGCTTATAATTATGAAGAAAGAGGAATGAAAGTAATAATAATTAAACCCAAGACTGATACAAAGGGAGGAAATAAAATTGTATCTAGGCTTGGAGTTACAAAAGAAGTAGATTTAAGTTTTTCTAAAGGAGAGAATATTTTTACTACTGTAGAAGATTATATAAAGAAAAATGGACAAATTCACTGCATACTAGCAGATGAAGTTCAGTTTTTTACAAAAGCTCAAGTTGATGAAATGTTTATGATAGCTGTTAAATTAAATATTCCAGTAATATGCTATGGTTTAAGAACAGATTTTCAGATGGAGGGCTTTGAAGGTAGTGAAAGACTTTTACTAGTAGCTCATAGTTTAGAGGAGCTAAAAACAATTTGTAAATGTGGTAAGAAAGCTATATTAAATGGAAGAAAGATTAATGGTAAATTTGTTTTTGAAGGTAATCAAGTTGCCATTGATAATGAAGATAATGTAGAGTACGAGTCTCTTTGTGCAGAATGTTATATTAAGTATGAAGAGGAAGCAGCAAATAGCAGATAACAACTAAAATAATAGGATGCTTATATTAAGATAATATTATGAAGTTAGAAATAAGAAATAAGAAATAGAAGGCAGGTGTTAAAATGGAAAAGAAGACAACGGTCGGGGGACAGGCAGTTATAGAGGGTGTAATGATGAGGGGATCTAAGGGGCTTGCAACTGCTGTAAGGCTTCCTAATGGTAGTATTGAAGTTAAAAAAGAATCAAGTGAAAGCTTGACTAAGAAAAATAAATTTTTTGGATTTCCTATAATTAGAGGATTTATATCTCTTATAGAATCATTAATTATAGGTATAAAAAGCTTAGAGTATTCAGCTTCCTTCTTTGAGGATGATGAGGAAGAGTCAGAATCCAAATTTGATAAATGGTTTGATAAAGTTTTTAAGGAGAAAGGAAATAGTGTACTAATGGGTATATCATTAGTTCTTTCCCTAGCTTTTTCTATACTACTCTTTTTTATTTTACCAACGGCATTAACTAGTTTGGTAAAAAAAACAATAACATCTAATGTGGTAGTTTTAAATATTATAGAAGGAATAATAAGAGTTATAATATTTATAAGCTATATATTTATTGTTGGAAAACTAGAAGACATAAAAAGAGTATATCAATATCATGGAGCTGAGCATAAAACTATATTTTGCTATGAAAGTGGTATAAATTTAACACCAGAAAATGCTAAGAAGTTTGGAAGACTCCATCCAAGGTGTGGAACTAATTTTTTATTCTTAGTTATGGTTATTAGTATAATTATATTTTCCTTCACGGGATGGCAATCTATAGGTCAGAGAGTGATTTCTAGAGTATTATTACTACCAGTGGTATCTGGAGTAACTTATGAGGTTATAAAATGGCTAGGAAAGAGTGATAGTAAAATATCAAAAATTATTGCATGGCCAGGGTTACTTTTGCAAAAGATAACAACACAAGAACCTGATGAATCTATGCTTGAAGTTGCAATAACTTCATTAAAAGCTGCAGAGGGGTTAGAATGAATTATAGTGAATGAGGAACAATATGAATATAAATGAAGCGTTAATAAAGGCATATGATATATTAAAGAGTAGTGATATTGAATCATACATAATAGATGCACAGCTTCTATTATGTAGGGTTTTAAATGTAGAAAAGTTGTATATAATTATGAACAGGTCAGAAGTATTAACTTTAGATAAAGAGCAAGAGTTTTTTAAACTTATAAATTTAAGAAGTTGCAAAAAGCCTATGGCATATATTCTAGGGCAAGTTGAGTTTATGGGTATTAACTTTTTCGTAGAAGAGGGAGTGTTGATACCAAGACCAGATACAGAGATTTTAGTAGAAGAGTGTATTTCTATAATAAAGAAAAATAATATAAGTTTAATATGTGATATGTGCTGTGGAAGTGGAGCTATTGGAATTTCCATAGGCCATTATGTAAAAAATAGCAAAGTATGGTTATATGACGTAAGTGATATAGCATTAAATGTAACTAAAAAAAATATTTCAAATTTATATTTAGGAGAAAAGACCAATGTAAATAAAAGTGATTTATTTCAATTACCTATAAAAGAAGGTTTGAAATTTAATATGATAGTGTCAAATCCACCATATATTAAGGAGAAAGTAATTCCTACCCTTATGGAAGATGTTAAAGACTTTGAACCTCACCTAGCTCTTTCGGGAGGACAAGATGGACTTGATTTCTATAGAAGGATATGCAAAGAAGGAAAAGAGGTACTTTCCTCTGATGGATATTTATGTTTTGAAATAGGACATGATCAGGAAATGGAAGTAAAATCTATCATGAAAACTGAAGGATTTAGTGATATATATAGTTTAAGGGATTTGGGTGGAAATCATCGAGTTGTCATAGGAAAGTTACCATAAATAATATTTTTATGATATAATGTAATGATGTAAAAAATTAAGATTTATGATTAAATTACGGAGAGTGTTAATATATGTTAGAGAGATTAGGTTTTTTAGAAAACAAATATGATGAATTATCAAATATGATTAGTGATCCTAGTATTATGGCTAATCAAAAGGAGTGGCAAAAACTTTGTAAAGAGCATGCAGAATTAGAGGTAATAGTAGGAAGGTATAGAGAATACAGAGATGCTGAAAATGCATTAGCTGAAAATAAAGAAATGCTAAATGAAGAATCAGATAGAGAAATGAGAGAGATGATTCAAGAAGATATAAAGGCATTAACGGAACAATGCGAGAAGTCTAAGGAAGAAATAAGAATATTATTATTACCTAAAGACCCTAATGATGATAAAAACGTATTTATAGAAATTAGAGGTGGAGCTGGCGGAGATGAAGCAGCTTTATTTGCAGCCAATTTATTTAGAATGTATACAAGATATGCAGAGCGTAACAGATGGAAAGTAGAAATAATGAGTGCTAATGAAACTGATATCGGTGGATTTAAAGAAGTAGTATTCATGGTTAAAGGTGATAAGGCTTATAGTAAACTGAAATATGAAAGTGGAGTGCATAGAGTTCAAAGGGTACCTGACACGGAATCAAGTGGTAGAATCCATACATCTACAGCCACTGTTGCAGTACTTCCAGAAGTTGAAGACGTAGATATCGACATAAATATGAATGATATAAAAATAGACGTATTTAGAGCTTCAGGAAATGGTGGACAGTGCGTTAATACAACAGATTCAGCAGTAAGAATGACTCATTTACCAACAGGACTTGTAGTTTCATGCCAAGATGAAAAATCCCAGCTTAAAAACAAGGAAAAGGCTATGAAAATATTAAGAGCTAGACTATATGAAGCAGCAGAAGCAGAAAGAGCTAAAGGAATTGCAGATGATAGAAAGAGTCAAGTTGGAACTGGAGATAGAAGTGAAAGAATTAGAACCTATAACTATCCTCAAGGAAGGGTTTCAGATCACAGAATAGGATTAACTCTTTATAAACTTGAAGCTTTCCTAGATGGAGATATAGATGAGATGTTAGATGGGTTAATAACTGCTGACCAAGCCGAAAAAATGAAGGCAATGGGAAATGGTATTTAGGTATTAAAGTTTGTAAGGTGGAGGATTACTTAATGGATATAGATAAAGTCCTAAAGAAGCAAAGAAAATCTTACAAAAGGTTTATGCTATCTATGGGCTTTATTTTTATAATATTGCCTATAGTGTTGCTTATAGCTAAACAAATAAATATATTTTTTATTATATATCTTTGTGTTATTGAAAGTTTAATATTATTTTCTGTACTAATGAGATACAATGAAGAATATTTAAAGTTTCAATTATATGAAGATAAAATACTGATATCTATTTTAGGTGGTAGAATAAAATATAAAATTCACTATAGTAAAGTAGCAATTATTCATACAATACCTCAAGAAAAGTACTTTGATATATTGATAATAACAAAGTCTAAGTTTAGAAATAAAAGATTGAGATTGGTTACGAATAAAGTGCTAGAGAGATTCAGTGGTATAGGGAAATATTATGTTAAAGTAAAGATGCCTAAGGATGATGACTATTATTACTTTGTAGTAAAACGAGGTGGAGTAAAGAAATATATGCTATTAGATTTACTTTTTAAGTATTGTGTAACTGCTGTATTTACTGAGGATGCTATAGCTAATATAAAAGAATATAGAAAACAGAATAAAATATAGAGTTTATAAATATATTTTACTAATAATAATTTTCAAGGAGAAATTATGAATAGTACTATATTTATAATAGGAGTTTTTTCTGCTATAGTATCTCTAATAGGAACTATGGTTGGTGCATTAATTGGAGTATCCTTAAAAAATCCTACTGACAAGTTATTAGGAGTTTTATTGGCAGTTGCTACAGGAATAATTATATCAATAATTTTCTTAGAACTTATACCAGAATCAATTGATAAGATTGGCTTTATTAGAACTCTCATAGTTATAATTATTGGAGTAATAGTTATATATTTTATAGATTGTTTAATTAAAGTAAGTAGCCACAGTAATGATAGAAATCCAAATATGATAAATCATACAAAAGTTGCAATATTAATGGCTTTAGGGTTAATGATGCACAACTTTCCAGAAGGCATTATAATGGGTTTTGGATTTGTTAAGGGTTCGGGATTAGGTATAAAGATGAGTATATTAATATCAATTCATGATATCCCAGAAGGAATTGCCATGGCAACACCGTTAATAGCTGCTGGAAAGAAACCATTTAAAATTTTATGGTATAGTTTTTTAGTAGCATTTCCAACTGTTATAGGAGCCTGGATAGGTATGTTAATTAATTCTATATCATCTGCATTTTTAGGCTATAGTATTGCCTTTGCCAGTGGAATTATGCTTTATGTAGCTTTTGGGCAAATGCTTCCGGAAAGCAATGAATTGCATAGTAGTTATACAAATGCAATGTGGATTATATTTGGAATTATATTTGGGTTTGTAATGATAAATTTATTTTAATGGATTATTGAAGTGGGTGTTAATAGGTATGAAAACAAAAGTTGTGATGTTAAGTGAGAAGACTCCAGATGAAAGTGTGATAAAAGAAGCAGGAAAAGTTATAAAAGATGGTGGCCTTGTAGCCTTCCCTACGGAAACCGTATATGGATTAGGTGCTAATGCGTTAGATAGTGAAGCAGTAGCTAAAATTTTTATGGCAAAGGGTAGGCCACAAGATAATCCTCTGATTATTCATGTAGGGGATTATAATATAGAGCCCTATGTTAAAAATGTACCAATTGTAGCAAGAGAAATAATAAAAAAGTTTTGGCCAGGACCAATAACCATAATACTTGAGAAGACTGAACTAGTTCCACAGGTTACTAGTGCAAAGTTGCCTACTGTGGGAATTAGAATGCCACAAAATAATATCGCTATAGGTTTAATAAAAGCCGCTGGAGTACCTATAGCAGCACCTTCAGCTAATATATCCGGTAGACCTAGTCCTACAGACATGGAAAGTTGTGTTGAAGATTTAGAGGGAAAGGTAGACTATATATTAGGAGGAGAAAATAGTATTGTAGGTGTAGAATCAACTATAGTAGATTGTACAGTTTCACCTATATGTATTTTAAGACCAGGCGCTATAACCTTAGAGATGTTAAGGGAAATAGATAATAAGGTTTATATAGATCCATCTGTATTATCAAAGCCTACAGAAGATTTTAAGCCTAAGGCACCAGGAATGAAATATAGACATTATGCACCGAAGGCTCCTGTGAAGATAGTAGACGGTGATATAGATAAAGTTGTTGCAAAAATTAATGAAATAGTATTAAATTATATTAAACAAGGTAAAAAAGTTGGAATTATTGCAACTGATGAAACAAAATCTTTATATAATAAAGGAACTGTTATTTCTATTGGAGCAAGATGTGATATAGAAGATATAGGTAAAAATTTATTTAGAGTTTTAAGAAGTTTTGATAGTATAGACATTGATATAATTCTTTGTGAAGCATTTGAAGAGAGTGGAGTAGGTACTGCAGTAATGAATAGACTAAAAAAAAGTGCTGGCTTTAACATATTAAAAGTATAATTGGAGGGATAAATATGAAAATAGCAATAGGTAGTGATCATGGTGGTTTAAGATTAAAAAAAGAAGTAATTAAACATTTAGAAAAAAAGAATATAGAAGTTAGGGATTATGGTACATATACAGAAGATTCTTGTGACTATCCAGATTTTGCTGAAAAAGTGTCTGAAGCAGTAGTTGCTAAAGAATATGATTATGGAATTTTAATATGCGGTACAGGAATTGGAATAAGTATATCAGCTAATAAAATACCAGGAATAAGAGCGGCGCTATGCAGTGATACTTTTAGTGCACATGCTACTAGAGAACATAATAATGCCAATATATTAGCAATGGGAGAAAGAGTTGTAGGAACCGGACTTGCTTTAGATATAGTTGATGCATTTCTTGGATCAACCTTTGAAGGTGGAAGACACGAGAATAGGGTTAACAAGATAATGGAGATAGAAAAAAAATATAATAAATAATTTTAGGAGGATAAGAACATATGAGTAAAGTTACACAAATAGACCATCCATTAATACTACATAAATTAGCATTCATGAGAGATATAAATACGGGGTCTAAGGACTTTAGAGAATTAGTAGAAGAGGTTGCTATGCTTATGGCTTATGAGGTTACTAGAGATATGCAACTAGAAGAAGTAGAAATTGAAACTCCTATAGGAATTACAAAGTGTAAAGTTCTTGCAGGAAAGAAAATGGCAATAGTACCTATATTAAGAGCTGGACTTGGAATGGTTGATGGAATGCTTAAGCTTATACCTGCAGCTAAAGTTGGACATATAGGTATGTATAGAGATGAAGAAACTTTAATGCCAGTAGAATACTTCTGTAAGTTACCTCAAGATATAGAAGATAGAGATATTATAGTAACTGACCCAATGCTTGCAACTGGAGGTTCAGCTATAGATGCAATAAATGCTCTTAAGAAAAGAGGGGCTAAAAATATAAGACTTATGTGTCTTGTTGGAGCTCCTGAAGGAATAAAAGCTGTTATGGAAGCACATCCAGATGTAGATATATATTTAGCTTCAATAGATGAGAAATTAAATGAACATGGATATATTGTTCCAGGATTAGGTGATGCTGGAGATCGTTTATTCGGAACTAAGTAGTATATTATTACAATTGTAATATTGCCCTGATTAGATTTAGATTTCTAATCAGGGTATTTTTCTAATAAAAATAATATTAACATATTAGATTGCATACAAAAAGGAGCCCTAGTTAATACTAGAGCTCCATATATTATTTAGGTAAATTTTATCAAATTGGGGGAATGGGAGTTATTTACCAAAATATCTTTGTAATAAACCGTTGAAAGCAGCACCGTGTCTAGCTTCATCTTTGCACATTTCATGAACTGTATCGTGAATTGCATCTAGGTTTAATTTTTTAGCTAATGTAGCAAGGTCTTTTTTACCTTGGCAAGCACCATGCTCAGCATCAACTCTCATTTGTAAATTAGTTTTTGTATCTGCTACAACTACTTCTCCTAATAATTCAGCAAATTTAGCTGCGTGTTCAGCTTCTTCAAATGCTATTCTCTTATAAGCTTCAGCTACTTCAGGATATCCTTCTCTATCTGCTTGACGACTCATTGCTAAGTACATTCCAACTTCTGTACATTCTCCAGTAAAGTTAGCTCTTAATCCTTCGATTACTTCTTGATCAACTTCTGCTGCAATTCCTATTCTGTGCTCATCAGCCCAAGCTAGGTTGCCTTCTGATTTTTCTACAAATTTATCAGCACCTGCCTTACATACTGGACAAAACTCTGGAGCTGAATCTCCCTCGTGAATATAACCACATACTGTACATACAAATTTTTTCATAAATATTTCCTCCTTAAATCTTCATATTATAATAATTTTTGTTTTTAGATTTTCTCGATGTATTTATCTTATGAACTTATTATATACTATTAAATAATAATTATCAAGAGAAAATTATTATTTTTTATTATTTTTTTTAGGTAATAAAAAAATAATATAACTTTATTATATTACTTAATAAGGTTAAGATTATATAATATTCTGTATTTTAATATAAAGTTCAAATATTTATAATTTAGTTTAGTATAGAAATAGCACCGATATGATACAATAAAAATAACCTTAAAGGGATAAAAATAAAGCAATAAGCCAAAAAACAATGTTTCTATAGAGGAGAGTAGCCCTCATTAGTTAGAATTTTGAATAAGTTAGTAAATATTTAATCAATATTAAGTAAAATTAAACGGAGCATCCGTTTTTCTAATAAATGCAATGCATAAAAAATTGCATACAATTATATACTTTTTTATATATAAAGTGTAATGTAGAGGTTTAAATTGATTTATTAGAGTTTATTAGGGAACATTTTGGTAAGAAATCTTTTAATTCAGAAAATAATTGATATTTTAAATTCTTTTGACTACTTATTGTAAATTTTCAGTTTTAACAGACAAATGAATAAAAGTTTTTTGGAATAATCCTTTTATTGTAAAACCTCAAAAAATGTAGCAAAGCAGAGAGAACTTGTACTATTATTGATTATTTACTTCTTTAGAACTAATTTGACCTAATTTGGTGAAAATTTAGGTTTTAGAAGATTTGAACCTAGATGTATAATATCATATATGCAAAAGCGAGGTGGTCCAATCCAATGAATAAAGAGTGCTCAGAGGTTATTAAGCTTGTTGGCTTATTTGATTCTATTATAGGAATTATAGTTTCATTAATTTTAATGTTATTCTTTAACTGGATATCCTGGTTTTTTTTATTGGGGATAATTTGTAGTTTTGTGAATTTTATTATTAACTCACTGACAACTGAAATGATTATTATGAAGGATAAGAGATTTAAAGGTTTATTAATACTTTTATCCTATATAGTTAGAATAGGGCTTGTTTGTGGAATATCTCTCGCTATAATTAAGAAAAGTGAGGTGAGCTTTTTTATTTTTATTGCAGGATATACGGCTCAGCTATTAGCTATATTATGTTATGGTTTTAGCTTGAAGAGCCAGAAAGGAGTATGATGTTATGGAAGAAATGGCACCTTTGTTTGCAATTAATATCTTTGGATATAAATATGAAGTTATGTCAAGTGTTTTTATACAATGGGTATTTATTGCATTAGCATTGGTTTTATCCATTCTATATAGTAGAAAGGTTAAAAAAGTTCCAGGTAAGGTACAAAGTATTGTAGAAGTTGGAATAGAATTTTTATCTAATGTAGTTAAAGATAACATGGGACCAGGTTCAAGTCCTTTTATTCCTTACATAGGATCCTTAGGAATTTATTTATTTTTATTAAATATGGTAGGGTTATTTGGAATAAAGCCTCCTACATCAGATTTTAGTGTAAGCTTAGGAATTGCACTTACTACTTTTTTTGTAATTCAAGGGCATACTATTAAAAAGTTAGGTCTTTGGGGTTACTTTAAAGGATATGCATCTCCTGTTCCATTATTGTTACCAATAAATATAATGGAGAGGATTATGCTTCCAATATCATTAAGTCTAAGACTTTTTGGAAATATCTTTGCAGCAACAATGATTATGGAACTTCTATACGGAGCTCTTACAGGATTAAATTTTATTGCAGCAATAGGATTACCTATACCGTTCCATTTCTATTTTGATATATTTGATGGAACCATACAAATGATTATTTTTGTAATGTTAACAATGATTAATATTAAGATTACAGCAGAACATTAAAAACTAAATTTAACTAAATAAAAATTATTAATAGTAAATTACTATAAATATAAAAAATATTTATTTTTGAGGAGGAATTATAAATGGATTCAGCAGCTTTTATAGCAGGAATGTCAGCATTAGGAGCAGGTATAGCAGCACTTGCAGTTATTGGTGGAGGATTAGGAACAGGAAATGCTACTGGTAAAGCAGTAGAGAGTATAGCAAAACAACCAGAGGCTAGTAGTAAAATTATGAGTGCTTTAATAGTAGGGGGAGCTTTATCAGAGGCAACAGCTATATATGGATTTTTACTTGGATTATTATTAATATTATTCGGAGTAAAAGGTTAATATCTTAGTAAAAATATTGAGAAGGAGGGTGTAGTTCCATATCTTAATTAGTTACATTTTGAAGAAGATATAGTAGGTAGTGTAGTATATATTTGTGATTAAATTAAGAGGATGATGTGGAACGTAGCTTATGAATATTGATTGGAGTATTATAGTACCATCAACCATCAATTTCTTTATATTTTATTTAATACTAAGAAAATTTGTGTTTAATAAGACTTTAGCAGTTATCAATACTAGAAAAGAAGAAGTGGAAAGTGCTTTCAAAAAGGCTAGGGATGAAGAAGAAAGAGCGAAGTTATTAAAACAAAAGTATGATGAAGATGTTAAAAGATATAGAAATGATGGCTTGAAATTAGTAGAGAGTTATAAGCAAAAAGCTGATAAAGTATATGCTGAGATAGTTGAAGACTCACAAAGAGAAGTAGCTAACATAAAAGAACGAGCTACTAAAGAAATAAAAAGAGAAAGAGAAAAAGCTAGTAAAGAAATTAAGCAAGAAATTATTGATTTATCCATGAAACTTGCTGAGAAAACTTTAGAGAAAGAAATCAATGAAGAAAGTCACAGAGAGTTAATTGATAAATTTATAGCTAAGGTAGGTATTTAAAAATGTATGAATTTTTAGATAGGCGGTATGCTCTAGCTCTTTATGAAATGTGTAAAGAAGCAGGTAATATAGAAACTGTTTTGGAAGAACTAGGTGAAGTAGTTGAGGAAATGGATAATAATGAAGGACTTATAAAGATTATCAGAAATCCTCAAATTAATAAGCACAATAAAAAGAGAATATTTGAGGAATTATTTAAGGGTAAGATAGAGGATGAACTTTTAAGTTTTTTACTATTACTTATTGACAAAGGAAGGATACTTTATCTGAGGGAAAAGTATAATCAGTTTAGATTAGTATACCTTAAAAATAATAATACCGTTGTAGCTAAAATTAAGTCTGTAATTCCATTAAATCATAATGAACGAGAAACTATTAAAAGTAAGTTAGAAAAACGTTATGAAAAGACAGTAATAATAGAGGAAGAAATAGATAAATCTCTATTAGGTGGAATGTTAATCTCTGTAGGAGATGAAACCATAGATGGAACTATTAAGACTAAACTTATGGATCTTAAGAATATATCAGAAGGTAACGTAGGTAGATATAACTTTAGTGAGCTTAATAAAGAATTATTAGCAGATATTATAACAAATAAACCTCTAAATGAAGAAGAAACAAAAAAATTAAGAGGTTGGTTAATGGATTTCTATAGTAGAGAAATTGTCATAAATAATATAGTAGATGAGTCTTACAAAGATGATATCAAAGTTATTATAGGTGAAGATATAACTACTAAAGCTACAATTGATGAGATAGTTAATAGTGAAAAATGTAAGATTGGTAAGGCTAAATCTCAAGAGTGTATTATAGATTTAGATGAAAAAGGTAAAATTCTTAATGCCACAGTTAGGACTGTAATTCCACTAACTGATGAAGAGAGAATTAAGTTAACTAAAGGACTTGAGAAGTTCTATAGTAGAAAAATAGTAATCCATGAAGAAATAGATGAGAGTATAGTTGGTGGAGTATTAGTTAAAATAGGAAATGATATTACTGATGGAACAGTAAAAAGTAAGCTTAGATATGTTAGAGATGACATGTAATACAGGCTTTAAATCGTGGTGAGAATAGAGGTGGAATCATGCATATTAAACCAGGTGAGATAACATCTATTATAAAAAGAGAATTAGATAGATATGAAAGTCACATTAACACTATAGATTCTGGAACCATAATCCAAATTGGAGATGGTATAGCTAGAATATATGGATTAGATAATTGTTTAGAAGGAGAGCTATTAGAATTTCCTAATAACGTATACGGAATTGCCCTTAACTTAGAGCAAGACAATGTTGGATGCGTATTATTAGGTTCTGAAGAAGGTATCAGAGAAGGCGATATAGTAAAAAGAACGGGTAGAGTAGTAGAAGTACCTGTTGGTGAAGCTCTTGTAGGAAGAGTTGTAGATTCTCTAGGAAATCCTATCGATGGTAACGGAATGATAGTAACTTCAGAATATAGAGCTGTAGAAGTAGAAGCTCCGGGAGTTATAGAGAGACAATCAGTAAAAAGTCCTATGCAAACAGGTATAAAGGCTATAGACTCTATGATTCCAATTGGAAAAGGTCAAAGAGAGTTAATTGTAGGAGACAGACAGACTGGAAAAAGTGCATTAGCAATAGATGCTATCATAAATCAAAGGGGTAAAAATGTAACTTGTGTTTATGTAGCTATAGGTCAAAAGCAGTCAACTGTTGCTAATATAGTTAATACACTAAAGGCTGAGGGGGCTATGGACTATACAATAGTTGTAGCTGCAACGGCATCACAATCTGCATCTCTTCAATATTTAGCACCTTTCTCAGGATGTTCAATGGCTGAATATTTTATGTATAAAGGTGGAGATGCACTTATAGTATATGATGATTTGTCTAAGCACGCTGTTGCTTATAGAACTATGTCATTATTACTTCGTAGACCACCAGGAAGAGAAGCTTATCCAGGAGATGTATTCTATCTTCACTCAAGACTTTTAGAAAGAGCTTCAAAACTTTCTGATGACTTAGGAGGAGGATCATTAACTGCTCTTCCAATAATAGAAACTTTAGCAGGAGATGTTACAGCATATATTCCTACAAATGTAATATCTATAACAGATGGTCAAATTTTCTTAGAATCTGACTTGTTCCATGCAGGTCAAAGACCAGCGGTAAATGCAGGTATATCAGTATCTAGGGTTGGAGGAAATGCGCAAATTAAAGCTATGAAACAAGTATCATCAACCCTTAGAATAGAACTTG
This sequence comes from Clostridium sp. UBA871, assembly GCF_002295255.1. Classification (NCBI taxonomy): domain Bacteria; kingdom Bacillati; phylum Bacillota; class Clostridia; order Eubacteriales; family Clostridiaceae; genus Clostridium; species Clostridium sp. UBA871. The sequence goes on from NZ_DBFV01000011.1 coordinate 116,011, forward strand.
CTCAATATAGAGAACTTGTGAACTTTACTCAATTTGGATCAGATTTAGATAAGGAAACTGTTAAGAGACTTGAAAAGGGTAAAAGACTTATAGAAATATTAAAGCAAGGACAATATGCTCCTATGGATGTAGAAAAGCAAGTAATAATAATATATTGCGGAGTGAATGATTTCTTAAGCGATATTCCAGTTCATAAGGTTAAAGCCTTTGAAAAGGAATTTTTAGAATATATAGGTACTCATTATAGAGACATCCCAAGTTCTATAAAAGAAAAACAAGAATTAGATTCAGAAATAAAAGAAAGACTTAATATGGCCATAACTGAATTTAAAAAAGTATTTTTAACTGAAATTTAGAGATATCACCTAAATTTTTAGGAGGTGAAAATATGGGCGTTGCAGGATTAGTTATTTTAAAAAAGAGAATAAAATCTATAGAGAATACAAAAAAGCTTACTAAGGCTATGGCCTTAGTAGCAACATCTAAACTAAAAAAGGTAAGGGTATCCTTATATACAAATGACACGTATTTTAAAAGCTATAGAGAAGTTATGAATGAAGTAATTCCATCACTGCCAAAAGAAAATAGATATATGCAATCCAATGGAAGTAAAAAGAAATTAATCATTGTTATAACTTCAGATATGGGAATGTGCGGTGCCTATAATAATAATGTTATAGATAAGCTTAAAGGGATAACTAAAGGCCATGAAGAGGATTATTTAATAGCAGTTATTGGTGAAAAAGGTAAAAGCTTAGCTAAGAGACATAGGATTAAGACATTAGATAAATATAATCAAACTATCTCTGATGTGCCTACAGCTACTGAAGCTAAGAGTATCTTTGAGTATAGCTTCAATATGTTTAGTGAAGAAAAAGTAGGAGAAGTAAGTATACTTTATACTTGGTTTAAAAATCCAATAGTAAAAGAACCAAAAGAGTGTAGATTATTGCCTCTTACTTTTGAAGAAAGCGAAGAAGACCATATTGGTGAAGATGAATTTGATATAGAAGGAAACAAAGAAGAGCTTATAGAGTCAATAGTACCATCCTATTGTAATGCAATGATACTTAATGCAATGATAAATTCTAAGGCTTCAGAACAGGGAAATAGAATGGAGACAATGAATAGTGCGACTCAAAATGCAGATGAATTAATAGCTTCTTTAAGGTTAAAATATAATAGGGTTAGACAAGGGGCTATCACTCAAGAGATTTCAGAAATTATTGGTGGAGCTCAAGCACAAAGTTAATAAGCCATTATATAGTAACCTATATAAAAAGTATAGATAGGAGGAGTTATATTTAACTTATATATTAATATAGTTAGATGTAGCGAATTAATATGGCACAACGTATTGGTAAAGTAGTTCAAATTATTGGACCAGTAATAGATATAAAATTTGACACAGACTCATTGCCTAACATTTATAATGCAATCCAAATTAAGATGGATGGTAGAGTTATTGTTGCTGAGGTTGAACAACATATAGGTGATGATATAGTTAGAACTATATCTATGGAATCAACAGAAGGACTTAAACGTGGAGTTAAGGCTATAGATACAGGAAGACCTATTGAAGTGCCTGTAGGAGAACAGGTACTTGGAAGATTGTTCAATGTATTAGGTCAAACTAAAGATGGAAAAGGTCCTCTTGATACTAATAATTATTATACAATTCATAGACCAGCTCCAAGCTTTGCTGAGCAATCTGTGGAACCAGAAATGTTTGAAACTGGCATAAAGGTTATAGATTTAATAGCACCATATCAAAAGGGTGGAAAGATAGGACTTTTTGGTGGTGCAGGAGTTGGTAAAACTGTACTTATACAAGAATTAATCAACAATATAGCTAGAGAACATGGTGGATTATCAGTATTCACTGGTGTAGGAGAGCGTACAAGAGAAGGCAATGACTTATACAATGAGATGCTAGATTCAGGGGTTATAAATAAGACAGCTTTAGTATTTGGACAAATGAATGAGTCACCAGGAGCTAGAATGAGAGTTGCACTTACAGGACTTACTATGTCTGAATACTTCAGAGATAAAGGTCAAGATGTATTATTATTTATAGATAATATATTTAGATTTACTCAGGCAGGTTCAGAGGTTTCTGCATTATTAGGTAGAATACCAAGTGCTGTAGGATACCAACCAACCCTAGCAACAGAGATGGGGGCATTACAAGAACGTATAACATCTACTAACAGTGGATCAATTACTTCTGTTCAAGCAGTATATGTTCCTGCTGATGACCTTACTGACCCAGCACCAGCAACAACATTTAGCCATCTTGATGCAACTACAGTTCTATCTAGAGCTATAGTAGAGCTTGGAATATATCCTGCGGTTGATCCATTAGAATCAAGCTCAAGAGTACTAGATCCTAGAATTGTTGGTGAGGAACATTATGAAATATCTACTCAAGTAAAGTACATTCTTGAAAGGTATAAAGAACTTCAAGATATTATAGCTATATTAGGTGTAGATGAATTATCAGATGAAGATAAAATTCTTGTTAATAGAGCAAGAAGAGTTCAAAGATTTTTATCTCAACCTTTTACAGTAGGAGAGCAATTCACTGGTTTAAAAGGTAGATATGTTCCTATAAAAGAAACAATAAGAGGATTCAAGGAAATATTAGAAGGTAAACATGATCATTTACCAGAGTCAGCATTCTTATTTGCAGGAACAATAGATGATGTTATAGAGAAAGCTAAGACTTTGGGTTAATATTATTTTGGATGTGATAAAATATGAAAAAGGTCTTTAAGCTTATAATAATTACTCCAGAGAGTGAGTTTTTTAAAGGAGATGCAGTCTCTTTAAACTGTGAAACTACAGAAGGCAGACTAGGAATTCTTCCAGATCATTCTGCTATAATTGCAGGACTTGTACCAACAATAACAACCTTTGAAGATGTAGATGGAAAGAAGTACAAAGTTAATACTTCTGACGGAGTCCTAAAGGTAAGGAAAAATAATGTTAGTATTCTCTGTACTATAGCACAATGGGTAGAATAAATTTCGGTACCATATATTTCAAATATTTATATAAACAGAGTTCTTAGCTTCTTCGAAGCTTAGAACTCGTTATCCAGGGACGTAGCAGCTCTTTACTGCCACTTTGAAGAAGATGGGAGTATTAGAGCTGGTAGTCATCGGACAAACTAAAAGGAGCACATTAAATGATATGAAAATCATTTAATGTGCTCCTTTAAATTACCTTGGAATAAAATTCAACAATAATTCAAAATAATAAAAATATTTTGAGAATAGTATTGCTATATATAGTATTACTACATATAATAATATTATACATATTAAGTAAAAGGAGGGGTGTTATTGGAAATAGATAAAGAGTTATTAAAAGGGTTTATAGACATTTTAATTTTATCTATTATTAAAGGTAATGATTATATTTATGGATATAACATAATGAAACTAGTTAATATAGCTGCTGAAGATAATTTTGAACTTCAAACAGGAACTTTATATATAGCTTTAAAAAGATTAGAAAAACAAAATTTTATCACATCTAAAGTAATAGAAGGAGATAATGGAATTAAAAGAAGGCATTATTTAATTACAAAAGAAGGTGAAGTTCAACTTAATAAATTGAATGGAGATTTTAATAAGATAACAGAGCTTATTTTAAAGTTTAGAGAGGGGGCAGTTAATGGTGAATAATCTAAGTATTAAGTTAAAGAGGAAAATAAATAGATACTTAAGAAAGCTCTTTAGTTCAGCTTTTGAAGATACATTAGAAGTTAAAGAATTAAAGGAAGAATTAAAAAGTTACATTATAACTGAAGTTAGTGATTTAGTAGAATCAGGTAAATCTGAGGAGAAGGCTTTTGAAATAGCTAAAAATAATATAGGGAATAATTCTGACTTTGAGGAAGGAATATCAGGTATATTTAATAATACTAAATATTTATTTATCCTTAAATCTAGTTATGTATGTATGATTATATATATAATTATTCAATTGCTTGTGCGACTAAAGATTATAGGCATTATAGATATATCACATTATAACCTTAGAATCATGTCTAAATTTAGTTTTATAGTATTCATAATAGGAACTATCATATTTTTTATATGGACATTTATGAATTTTATTTTTACAAGTCGAACCTTTAAGTTTAAGATTCAAGCTATTGTTATAAATATCTTAAATATTTTTATTAGTATGTTATGGGTTATGGCTTCTAAAGGGATAGTCAATGTTTTTAGAGTAGAAAAAAGTTTTTATATAGCGTTATTTTCAGATATGATTTTATATTTTACTGTATATAGTAAAAAGGTTTTTAAATTTAAATAAAATTAGGATGTGTGAATTATGATAAAAAAGATTATATCAGCAATAATGTCATTCATGATGGTAGGCATGTTTTTAGTAGCCTGCACACCGAAGAAAGATGATGCAGAAGAAAACATAAGAGGATTTATAGAAAGGCACTATGTAGCAGATAAAGATGATTTAGAAGCCTGTGGTGATTATGTTAAAAATGGAATTGGTATAGGGGACAATTTAAACAAAAAAGATAAAGAGATGGCAGAGTATATGACTGAAGAAGGATTTGATGGATATAGAATTAATAGAACTCTTTTTTATAGATTTAAACTACTTTATGAAAAAAATTGCACATCAGAAATAAAAGATGTAGAGATAGTGGAAAAAGAAAAGTCAGATGATATGAGAAGATTTAATGTTAAGTTCAATTGGATTATAAAAAATGATAAAGATGAGATAGTTAAGGAGCATAAGGTAGATAAAGATATATATCTTTCAGAAGAACATGGTAGTTGGCTTATAAACCAGTATAACAAGTTAGAGATATTATATGGTGACTTTAACTTTAATATGGTATAGTTAATATTTTTATATAGATTAATCCAACCTTATCTTAAATATGTACCATAGAGGGAGAAAATAGAAAGATAATTTATGTGATTTCATAAATTATCTTTTTATTTTCTACATTACGTTGAAAAGTAATTTATTTATGAACACATTTTAAAAGTTGCTATATATTATTAGTATAAATAAAAATATAACTTATTACATTATATGTAAATATGAATAAAAAAAGTAAAAAGGTTAATGATTTAATATAAGTGGATTTATTCTTATATTAAGGTGGGATATGTATGAAGTTATATATTAAGTTATTAATTGTGGTGATGTTCACATTAAGCATATTAATTATACGGGATAAAACCTTTTATGGGAAGAGTGAAGAGGATATGTTTAGTGGAATATTAAATAGTGTAAATGCTTCTACTGAGGAATATGTAGTGGAGGGCAGGTTTTATAGTCAAGAAAGTAAAGAAAATATATATGAAACTATAATAACTAATATAGAAAAGGCTATGGGACAAGTTTACCAAGAAGTTAATAAGGACTTAAGTTTTAAAATAGATTATAACCATGAAGAATATGATGGAAGGATTTCAATAGCTGATTATGGTAAAGGATATGATGTTGTACTAAGAATTTCTATTTGTAAACCTAATTTAGATATTGATGAAGAAAAAACTGTAGAAAAGAAAATTAAAGAAATTTTATCCCCAATTAGTAGTAAGGTGGAATACTCGCTATATGTAAAAAGTAAAATCTTAAACGGCACAATAGATGAAACAAGAGATGTGATTTTAAAGCAATTATATTTAAATAAAGCACAAAATATTGATGAAGTAGAAATAAGTAATGGATATAGTATTATAAGCAATACAAATTTATACGATAAAGAAATAATACTAGGTGAGGAGATAGATTTTAACTGTGCTATAGTTAGATATTCCTCAGGATGCTATTTAATAATGGGGACACCTGTAATCAGGATAACATACTAAGAAATAGCATTTTAAATGGAGGATTAACATGAGTAAATTTTATATAAATGGAAACCGTAGATTAAAAGGGAGTGTAAACATAAGTTCAGCCAAGAATGCTGTATTACCAATACTAGTGTCCACTATACTAACAGATAGTGTATCAACCATCAATGGATCACCTATGCTAGAAGATGTATTTGTACTATGTGAGGTATTAAGATCTCTTTCAGCAGAGGTTAATATAGATAGAGATAATAATAAAATTGATATTAATACAAAAAACTTAAAATATGAAGGTATAGATAATGACTTAGTAAGAAAAATGAGAGCATCTTTCCTAGTTATAGGAGCTATGGTAGCTAGATTTGGAAAGGCAAAAATTTCTCTGCCTGGAGGATGTAAAATAGGATCTAGACCTATAGATTTGCATTTGAAGGGACTAAAAGCTTTAGGAGCAACAATTAAAGAGGAACACGGATATGTTGAAGTAGTTGCAGAACAATTAGAGGGTAATACAGTTTATTTAGACTTCCCATCTGTGGGAGCCACAGAGAACTTGATGATGGCTGCAACTCTTGCTAAAGGAGATACTTTTATAGAGAATGCAGCTAAGGAACCTGAGATAGTAGACTTAGCAAATTTTTTAAATAAAATGGGGGCTAAGATTCAAGGTGCAGGAAGTGGTAAGATATGCATAACAGGAGTAAAAAGATTAGAAGGAGTTTCGTATACGCCTATATTTGATAGGATTGAAGCAGGAACATTTATAATAGCAGCACCCATTACAAAAAGTAAAATTACAATAGAAGGTGTGGATGAAGAACATCTCAAGTCAGTGATAGTTAAATTACGTGAAATGGGTGTTAAGATTGATGTATTCGGAAATAAAATTGTTGTAGATGGAGATGTAGAATTAAAACCCACAGATATTATGACTATGCCTCATCCAGGATTTCCAACAGATATGCAATCACAAATGATGACATTATTAAGTATTACCCATGGAAGAAGTAGTGTGACAGAAACTATATTTGAAAATAGGTTTATGCAGGTGGCAGAGTTAAGAAGGATGGGAGCTAATATTAATGTTAACGGAAGAATTGCGACAATAGAAGGTGTTAAAGAGCTTACAGGAGCTGAAGTAGTAGCACCAGATCTTCGAGCAGGAGCAGGACTGGTTTTGGCAGGTTTATGTGCTAAGGGTGAGACTATAGTAGATCACATATACCATATAGATAGAGGATATGTAACAATAGAGGATAAACTCAATGCCCTAGGCGCAGAAATAACTAGAATATAATTATACTTTATATAGCTCAGCTTTTAATTTAAGGCTGGGCATTTTTATATTTACAAAATTATAAGCATATTACCATAAATATAATAATAAATATAACTAAGTCTATCTAGTATAGGAGAGAAGTTTATTTATTAGGAGGAAGAAAAGTGAAGTACTATGGGAGGATTAAAATAAATATTAATTATGATAAAGCTATAGTTGTTATTAAACCAATATTGATGGTGGCTATTTATTCAGCAGTATTACTAGGATTTCTAATATTATCCTATAAATTGATATTAGGTGAAGGAGGTAATATAGGTAAAAAAGGAAATGACTCATCACAGGCTATAGAAGTGATGCAATCTAAAAATAAAGGTGAGAAATCAAATAAGGGCATTTCCTTTAAGCTAGATGTAGATACAATAAAGGTTTATTTGACAAAGGAAAATAGGATTATAGAGGTGCCTTTAGAAGAATATATTAAGGGAGTAGTATGTAGTGAGATGCCATTAAACTTTAATAAAGAGGCTTTGAAGGCACAAGCTATAGCAGCAAGGACATATACCTTAGCTCATACAAAAGCTGTATCAAGTGGATGTGCCAATGGAAGAGGAGCAGATTTGTGTGATACTGTTCATTGTCAGGTATATACACCCAAAGAAGTAAAAATAGCTCAGTTAGGTATAGGTGGAGAAAATAAATGGAAACTAGTTGAAGATGTGGTGAATGAGACTAGAGGACAAGTGTTAACATATAATAATGAATTAGTATTGGGGGCGTATTATTTCTCTACAAGTAGTGGGAAAACTGAAAATGTTGAAGATGTATTTTCTACAGCACTACCTTATCTTAGAAGTGTTGAAAGTTTAGGTGAAGATATTGCACCAAGATATAAAAGTACGGAAACTATAGACATAAACAGATTTGCGCAAGTGGTTAATAGCAGTTATAGTAATGCAAATTTATCACCACCTAATCTAGAAGATCATATTAAAGTAAATAATTATACAGATGGTGGGTCAGTGAAAGAAATAACCCTTGGTAATGTTACTATAACAGGGGTTAAATTTAGACAGTTGTTTGGATTGAATTCCGCTAACTTCTCTTTAGAGTTTTTAAATAATCAAGTTGTTATAAATTGTAATGGCTTTGGTCATGGAGTAGGTATGAGTCAATGGGGAGCTAATGTAATGGCTAGTCAAGGCAAGAGTTGTGAAGAGATTTTAAAACATTATTATACAGGTATTGAAATAAAAAAAATCAATGAAAATTAGAAAGAAATAGGGCTTTTGCCCTATTTTTTTAGTTTTTAGCAAAAAAATATGAAAAAAATGAGATAAATAAGAAAAAAATTTTCTTATAGTGTATTAATTTCCCAATAAACGTCCACAATACTGATGGAGGTGTTTTTATGAACAATAAACTTAACAAAGTGAAGCAATTTTTCAAAAAAGAAGGCTTCTATGTAATTTTATTTGTTTGTCTATGTGCTGTTGCTACAGTTGCAGCTATAACAGCTGGAAGAAATAACAATAAAAATTCTGAAGAAGATAAAGTAGCATTAGAACAAACAGAAAAAGAAGTTGTAACTCAACCAGAAAAACCTGAGAATGCACTACAAGTTAAAGAGGAGCTTGAGCCAGTACCAACAGTTAAGAATAATGATACTGCAGCAGTTTCATCTCAAACTAAAGTTAGTTTTAAAAATCCAGTAGAGGGTACTTTAGGTAGAGCATATTCTGAAGATCCAGTATATTGGGCAACAACTAAGAGTTATAAAAATCACTTAGCTATGGATGTTAAAGCTGCAGAAGGTTCAGCAGTTGTAGCAGTAAGTGCTGGAGTGGTTAAAAAAGTAGATGCAAATACAGAAGGTACCTATGTAGAAATAGACCATCAAAATGGACTAACTACAATATATGGAAACCTTAAAGAACAGGTTCTAGTTAAAGCTGGAGATAAAGTTACAGCTGGTAAAGAAATAGGAGCTGTAGGTAAAACTACAAACCTTGCATATGAGGAATATGGAGATTATCTTCACTTCCAAGTATTACAAGATGGAAAAGAAGTAGACCCAGCTAAATATGTTAGTTATAAGAAATAACTAAAATAGAATTAATATTCTTGCTAGCTTTAAAACTTTAAAGTAAAAGGCTAGCAAGAATGTAATTTAAATAAGGAAGTTAGCATATTTATAATTATAGAAGGGTTAAGGAGGTAACGCTTTGAAAGACTATATTGAAGATAGAGTACTAGAAGTAGCAAAATATATAATAGAATCCGAGGCTACAATAAGAAAAACAGCATCGGTATTTGGTGTAAGTAAAAGTACAATCCATAAGGATATGACTGAGAGATTACCTAAAATAAATGCTCAAATAGCAGAGGAAGCAAAAAACATCTTAGATCTAAATAAAGCTGAAAGACACATTAGAGGTGGAAAAGCTACTAAAATGAAATATAAAACAATTGAAGGTTAGGTAGAATAGTAATATAATAGGTGTATATTGTTTTAGTAAATATTGTATAGTATTTCAATAAGAAGAAAATACTAGAGAGCAGGAGTGAATTTTAAGATGTTTTTTTTCGGTGTAGGAACAGATATGGGAATAGACCTAGGTACGGCTACAGTACTGGTTTACACAAAGGGTAAGGGTATAATACTAAAAGAACCTTCAGTTGTAGCAATAGATAAAAGTGCCAATAAGGTCTTAGCAGTAGGTGAAGAAGCTAGAAAAATGATAGGTAGGACGCCAGGAAATATTGTTGCAATTCGTCCACTTAGAGATGGGGTAATATCAGATTATGATGTTACAGAAAAAATGTTAGAGCACTTTATTAAAAAAGCTTGCGGTAAGAGAAAGATGTCAACACCAAGAGTTGTAATGTGCGTACCATGTGAGGCTACTGAAGTAGAAAGAAGAGCTGTTGAGGATGCGGCAAGAAATGCAGGAGCTAAAAAGGTTTTATTAATTGAAGAACCTTTGGCAGCAGCTATAGGAGCGGGGTTAGACATAACTAAAGCTAGTGGGAATATGGTTATTGACATAGGTGGAGGTACCACCGATATAGCAGTAATTTCTCTAGGAGGAATGGTTGTAAGAGAGTCTATTAAAGTTGCTGGAGACGATTTTGATGATGCTATAATTCGTTACATAAGGAAAAAGCATAAATTAATGATTGGAGAAAGAACAGCAGAAGAACTTAAAATAAACATTGGATGCGCATATCCTAAAGATGAGGACATTAAGGCAGAGATAAGAGGAAGAGATCTTATAACTGGACTACCTAAAAATATCACAGTTTGTTCTAGTGAGATGGAAGAGGCATTAAAAGAAGCTGTTACTTCCATAGCTGAATGTGCACATTCTGTACTAGAAAAAACACCACCTGAACTGGCTGCAGATATAGCTGATAAAGGTATAATAATGACTGGTGGAGGAGCTTTATTAGATGGATTAGACAAACTCATTGAAAAAGTTACTAATGTACCAGTATATGTAGCAGAAGATTCAGTATCTTGTGTAGCTGTTGGAACAGGAAAAATGCTTGACTATGTAGATAAGTTAGACGATTCGTTTACAGGATATAATGTTTCAATAAATAGTTAAGATGTACAAGTTAGAATATTAAACCTATATTTTAAATTATGTAAATAAATTTATATGATGTCCAACAATAGAAGTTAAAAATAAAGGTTATATAAATATAAAAATGTGATTTAATATACCTACTATGCAAAAAAATATTTGTATAGTAGGTATATTTTATTTTGTATCATTTCTAGTTGGTGTAAGTAACTCATTTTCTATGAAAGGGAGAGTTAATAAAAACTATAATTATATCTTCGAAATTAATGGTTGTTAAAAAGATTTTAATAGTATAAATAAGTCCATGTACTGTATATAATATCTAGGTAATAATCGTTCATCATTAATCACATAATGAGCTGAGATAATACCCATGAACAAGTCCTTGAGTTATTACTTTAGAGATTTCCAAAATTAGATTTAATCGTATATTTCTACTTGTAAAGGGTTCATCAATATCGCTAGAATCGACAATACCTATTATTGATATATCACCTACGGGAGAAAGAGATTTACCAACACCTTTTCCAGGATTAATGGGGTAATCTCGAACTTGTATCTCGCCAATTTTATTAGGAGGACCAAGACAAGCATCGATACCAATAATTTTAGAATCTGGATGTTTTAATTTTATATCCGATAGTTTACTATCTAAATTTAATGCGTGTATAGGATTAGCTATAGTTCCATAGACTGGCAATGGGAAAAATTTTTCTTCTAACATGCTACCAATAAGAGGACCTAAGCAGTCTCCAATGCATCTATCAGTTCCTATACAAACAATAATTGTGTTTGCATTTAATTCATCTTTTAAAAAGTTGGATAAGGTATAATAACCTAATGAATCTTTGTAATGAATCTTAACTTTGCTCACAGAAACACCTCCATATGAATTTATATGAAGCAACTTCGGTATAAATTCTAAAAAATATGGAATAATTTAGATAGTTTTTATTTAAGGAGGATATGTTATGAATAGAAAGGGATATTCTGTAATCATAATTCTATATACAATAGTAAATATAATAGCGTTAGTGAGCTTTAATATAAGTAATGAAAACTTATATTACAAAGAGGAAAATAAGGTTATAGCTAAAAGCAGTGAGAAAGCTGAAAATTATAATAAAGAAATTACTACTGGTATAGAAAAGGAGAATATGGATGCAAATACTTCACAGGATTTAATTAAGAATAATGGGGTTAATGAAACTAGTGTATCAGATGAAGAATTAAAAAAAAGAAGAATTGAAGCTAATAGAGAAAGGCAAAATCAGCTAAATCAAATTTATAAGAGTGATAATGAAATAGTTAAAACTGATGAAATCGAGTTTGACAAATATAATAAGCAGGTTAAGGAAAAAAACAAAGTAATGAAGGTACCACCAGAAGAATTAATAGATGAGTTAACAATTTCAGAGAAGGCAAAGATAATAGGTATATGCAAAGCGTTGAATGAAGAAGACTATTCAGAGATAAACGAATTCCTTACTTATAATAATGAACGATTAGCTGTATTAAGAACTCTCAATGTAATAGAGCGTAAGGTAGATGAAGAGCAAATAGAAGAATTAAAGAAAATATTTTCTAAATATATAGATATGGACAAAGTAGAAGGAAATTAATTATATAAATAACTATTTAAATATAAACTTATACTTATAGTTCTCTAGGAAAATAGATATCTAGTTTCCTAGAGAACTATAAAAATAGTTGTTCTGTTCATGCGGGTTTCAGGTATTATCCTGTAAGAAATAAATTAAATATATTGAAATAATAGTTTATTATTAATGCTTTTAATTAGTATAATGATTTAAATTTAAGTGACGAAATGCCTAAAATGAAAAAATTATGATTAATTGAGAAAAAAACAATAAAATTTTTATAAAAATATTGAAAAAAGGGGTTGAAAAAAAATCAATATAATTGTATACTAAGTCTTGTCAGTTTAGTGACATTTTTATTTATGCAAAAGATTGGGAATTAGCTCAGGTAAGCTAATGTGAAAATCTAGTTATATTAAAATTATGGAGGAGTTCCCGAGTGGCCAAAGGGGGCAGACTGTAAATCTGTTACGTTTCGTTTCGATGGTTCGAATCCGTCCTCCTCCACCATATAAGGTCGCATAGCTCAGCTGGGAGAGCACCTGCCTTACAAGCAGGGGGTCACAGGTTCGATCCCTGTTGCGACCACCATAGTGAATTTAAATTCATTAAACTGCACAAATTATATAATATGCTGGCATGGCTCAACGGTAGAGCAGCTGATTTGTAATCAGCAGGTTGTAGGTTCGATTCCTATTGCCAGCTCCATAAATGGAGGAGTTCCCGAGTGGCCAAAGGGGGCAGACTGTAAATCTGTTACGTTTCGTTTCGATGGTTCGAATCCGTCCTCCTCCACCATATAAGACACTAAGTTTACTTAGTGTCTTATTTTATTTCTAATAAAAGATAAAATAAGAATTGAATAAGTGTTTTATATTAATTGAATAAATCTGTTTATTAAGTTTAGAATATATTTAATGGCATATATAAAGTTGTTATAATGGTAAATATTAATTATTTATATTAATAGATAAGTGTGTTGACAGTTAAATTTCCCTATGCTATTATCTATGTATAAATTAATAATATAACTCTTATCAAGAGTGGTGGAGGGACAAAGGCCCAATGAAACCCAGCAACCGGCTATTAAAAGCAATGGTGCCAATTCCTGCAGTATTTTCTGCAAGATAAGAAAGTTTAGTTTGAAATATACTAACCTCTTCTTGTCTGATAAGAAGAGGTTTTAATTTTAAGTGTCGGTAATATCTAAATATTTAAGGAGGAAAATTCAATGAGAAGATTATTTACGTCAGAATCAGTAACTGAAGGACATCCAGATAAAATGTGTGATCAGATATCTGATTCAATACTAGATGCCATATTGGAAAAAGATCCCAATGCTAGGGTAGCTTGTGAAACTGCAACTACTACAGGAATGGTACTTGTAATGGGAGAAATAAGTACAAACTGCTATGTAGACTTCCAAAAGGTTGTTAGAAATACAGTTGAAGAGATTGGATACAATAGAGCAAAATATGGATTTGATTGCAATACATGCTCAGTATTAACATCTATAGATGAGCAATCAGGTGATATTGCTATGGGAGTTGATGAAGCTTTAGAAAGTAAAGCAGGTCAAATGAACAATGATGAAGCTACAGGTGCTGGAGATCAAGGTATGATGTTCGGATTTGCTACAAATGAAACTGAAGAATATATGCCTCTTCCAATTGCTATGGCTCATAAATTATCAAGAAGACTAGCAGAAGTAAGAAAAAATGGAACTTTATCTTACTTAAGACCAGATGGAAAAACTCAAGTAACTGTAGAGTATGAAGACAATAAGCCAGTTAGAATAGATACTATAGTAATTTCAACTCAGCATTGTCCAGATGTTACAAGAGAACAAATTGAGAAGGATTTAAAAGAGCATGTTATAGCTCCGATAGTACCTGCTGATTTATTGGATGCAAGCACAAAATACTATATAAATCCTACAGGTAGATTTGTTATTGGAGGACCTCAAGGAGACTCAGGTCTTACAGGTAGAAAAATAATAGTAGATACCTATGGTGGATCTGGTAGACATGGCGGTGGGGCTTTCTCAGGAAAAGACCCAACAAAGGTAGATAGATCGGCTGCTTATGCATCAAGATGGGTAGCTAAAAACCTAGTAGCTGCTGGTGTTGCTGATAAGCTAGAAATACAACTTGCATATGCTATTGGTGTTGCTAGACCAGTATCTATACAAATTGATACTTTTGGAACTGGAAAACTTTCAGAAGATAAAATAGTAGATATAGTTAATAAAGTTTTTGACTTAAGACCATCATCTATTATAAAAGAATTAGATTTAAGAAGACCTATATATAAACAAACTGCTGCTTATGGTCACTTTGGAAGAAATGACTTAAACCTACCATGGGAGCAATTAAATAAGGTTGAAGAAATAAAGAAATATATATAAGTAATTAAAGATATATATTTACCAATAAGAATCCACATTAACAATATGATTTGTTAGTGTGGATTTTTTAAGTAGAGAACTCAAATCTACGATTTGGTGTGAATCACTTACTCAGCGAAGGTACTGAGTCGAGTTTCATTAAAAAGACTATAATTAAATTTGCATAGATTATGAAATTTAACAAGGATAATTATTTTTACTTTAAACTGAGTCATATTACTAAATCTTATTATATTATTAATATATATGAGATATAATTTGGTATAATAATAGTTATAGATAGATAATAATAGGTATTAGGAGAGATTTTATGATAACCATTGAAGGGATAGTTGAAACAATTGTATTTAGAAATGATGATAATGGGTATACAATATGTAAACTAAGGTGTGATAAGGAAGTTGTCACCATTGTTGGAACAATACCATTTATAAATGAATCCCAAGAATATAGTGTTCAAGGAGAGTGGACTGTTCATCCTAAGTTTGGTAAGCAGTTTAAAATAGAAAGCATACATGAAATAATACCTACAACTACTAGTGGCATCGAAAAATATTTAGCCAGTGGAGTCATTGAAGGTATAGGAAAGGTTACAGCAAAAAAAATAGTAGAATTTTTTGGAGAAGATACAATAAAAATATTAGATAGTAATATAGAAAAGCTTGAAGAGATTCCTGGCATAGGTAAAAAGAGGATAAATACCATTATGAAATCTTATTTAGAGCAGAGGGTTACTAAGGATATTATTATTTTCTTTCAAAGTTATGGCATAACTGTTAATATGGCCATGAAGATTTATAAGAAGTTTGGAGTTAACTGCATAAATATAGTTAAGGATAATCCATATATATTAACAGAATACATAAGTGGAATTGGGTTTAGAACAGCGGATTCCATAGCTAAGAGCTTGGGCATAGAGAAGGATTCTCTATTTAGAATAAAAAGTGGAGTCATATATATAATTAATGAATTTTGTGCTATAGGAAATACCTTTATACCTATGGATAGATTAAGGGATAAGGGAATGAAACTTCTGGAGATAGACAGTGAGAAATTTGATGAAGGAGTTTATGAACTGATAATTGATGGAAAGATTAAGGTAGAGGTAGTAGATAATATAGATGCGGTATATAATATGTCCTATCTTTATCTAGAGATGTCTGTAACACGTAAAATAGTAGAACTAGCCACTACTAATTATGATAAATTAAGTTTAAATGTAAATGAGAAAATTAATGACTTTGAAAGTAAAGTAAATATTAAATTAGCCAATTCTCAAAAAGAAGCTATAGAGGGTGCTTTTTTTAATGGGATAGAGGTTATAACAGGGGGACCTGGAACAGGAAAGACAACAATTATAAATTGCATTGTAAGTATTTTTGAGAGTTTAGGACTTAAGGTATTTATGGCTGCACCTACAGGAAGAGCAGCGAAAAGGATGGCTGAAGCTACAGGTAGAGAAGCAAAAACTATCCATAGACTTTTGGAAATAGGAAGTTATAGTGAAGAAGAGGTAGATGAAATAGAAAATGAAACATCTGCCATAGAGTGTAATGTTTTAATAGTGGATGAAGCCTCTATGGTAGATATAAGTCTTATGAATGCTCTTTTAAAAGCAATGCAAGTGGGAACTAGACTAATAATAGTAGGAGATGTGGATCAGCTACCATCAGTGGGACCAGGAAATGTTCTTAGGGATATCATAGAAAGCGATGCAGTAAAAGTTGTAAGACTTAATGAGATATTTAGACAAGGACAAGAAAGTATGATAGTACAAAATGCCCACTTAATAAATGAAGGAAAGATGCCTATTTTAAATACCAAAAATAGTGATTTCTATCTTGAAAGAGCTGCAGATAGTGAAGTGATGTTAGAAAAAATCATTGGATTAGTGAAAACGAGACTTCCTAAGTTTAATGTGGAATGGGATAGTGTTAGAGATATACAAGTATTATCACCTATGCGTAAGGGGATTATGGGAATAGATAATTTAAATATACAACTTCAGCAAGTGTTAAATCCTAAAAGTAAAGATAAGGATGAAGTTGAGATTAAAGATATGATTTTTAGAGTAGGAGATAAGGTTATGCAAATTAAAAATAACTATACTCTAAAGTGGAGCAAAAATAATTCCAGTGAAGAAGGTAAGGGTGTATTTAATGGAGATGTGGGGTATATAACAGAAATTAGTGAGGATGAGGATAAGATTACTGTATGCTTTGAAGATGATAAAATCGTAGAATATGAGGAAAGCGACTTAGATGAAATAACTTTAGCTTATGCAGTTACTATCCATAAGAGCCAAGGAAGTGAATTTCCTGTAGTTATTATGCCTATGTTTATGGGACCACCGCTACTGATGAATAGAAATTTACTTTACACTGGAATAACTAGGGCTAAGAAGTTAGTTGTATTGGTAGGTAATTCTAAAGTGGTTGAATTTATGAAAGATAACAATAGAAGTTTTGAGAGATATTCAGGACTTAAATGGAGAATAAGAGAGATAATTCATATGTAGGTAGGAGCGATTTTATGTCATTTATAAAAACCAATAGAGAGATAGTGGAGGCATCAAAGAAATCTATAGAAGATACCATATTAGATGGCGCTAAAAAGAAGATGCATAAAATAAATATAATTTCTGCATTAAATAATAAAAAACAAATCTTTAATAAGGTATTTAACTGGTGCTTTAAAGAAAGTAAAAAGATATTATATATAATAAATACAGATATAGAAGAGGTAAAGATATTAGGATTCATTAATAAAAATTTTATAAATTCTATTGAAGGTGAGAATGATATAGCATATACAGGTAAAGTTAATATATGTACCCACAGTAGAGCCTTATACTTAAAGGAGAAATTTGACTTTATTATATATGATGAAATAAATTCTAGGCCTATATATAGCAATGAATCTATAAATAAGCTAATGGAGTATCTATGTAATAACTATGGAACTATGATTAGTTATTCCATGGAACCAATTTTTCACAATGAGGTAATATTATATAATTTAAGAAGAGATAAACAAGTTCCTATTGCTGAACCTAGGGTTATGGTAACTAGAGTAAATATAGAAGAAGAAATACCTATGAGTGTATATGAATACCTAGAGTGGTCAATAAATACTAATAAGAAGGTTTTAATATATACTCCAGATGATGAGAAAACTCATAAGGTTTATAATTATCTTTCTAATATAGACCATAAGCTTACAAAAAATATATTTAAAGATATAACAGGAGATAGTGACAAGAAGGAACTGTCTAAATTTTTACTAGCAGAGTATGGTATATTGGTTACTAATAATTATAATGAGAACTATTATGAAGTGCATCCTTTGAATATTATGATTTTTTTTGCAGATAATGATAACTTTAATTATAAGGATTTGGTTTATATATCTAGTAAGATAAATAGAAGATCTATGACAGAGCGAGAAGAGGTTATTTTTCTTTGCAATAGTGAAACTGAGGATATGGATAGATGTAAAAATATTTTAAGGGAGTTAAATAAAAGAGCTTGGGAAGAGGGAGTTTTGAAATTATAAAACAGATAGTAGATAATATATTGTCCACTATATATGGGATAGATGATAAATGTATAATATGTGATGAATATGAAGATAAGGATTATATTTGTGAAAAATGTAAAAAGAGCATTAATATAATTAATCTAGAGTCCTCAATAACTCACCAAGATGATGAATTTATAAGCTATTCTTTAGGATTCTACGGCTATGAATTAAAGAAATTGATTTTAAAACTTAAATACAATAAGAGTTTTTTAGCAGGAAAAATATTAGCAGGTTATATGAGTGATTTTATATTAGAAAATTTAAAGGATAAGATAGATATATTAACCTTTATTCCAAGTAGTAAATCTGCTTTAAAAAGTAGAGGGTTTAATCAATGTGAAGTACTTTGTAAATATATAAGTAAAAATTGTGAAATTCCTTACAAGGAATTGCTTTATAAAGCAAGTGATAGTGCAGATCAAATTGGATTAGACAATATAAAAAGATGGGAAAATATAAAGGGTTCTTTTATAGTTAAAAATAAAAAAGAAATAGAAGGAAAGAGAGTACTCATTATCGATGATGTAATCACATCTGGAGCTACAGCTTTTTATGCGGCAAAAGCTATTAAGGAAATAAAGGCCAATGAAGTTTTTATATTGACAGTGGCAAAAAGTAGAGTATAATATAAGAGTCGGGTTTGTGGTTGAAAGTCGATGCCAGTCGCAGGCGAAACGATCCACGTAAGTTAAATAAAATGTTTAATGAGCATGGTGCGGCTTAGAAGTAAGTCCTACCGTATTATAATGCGAGAGGGTTAGTAGTGAGAGGGTAATTCTGGGTAGCAAAAGCTCCAGTAGGCGAGTGTGGGGTCAAAGACCAGGTCAAACGACATAAAGTGCCCTATTTTTAAGGGTTTGCAGGTTTACGGACCTGCACTTTTTTTATATTTTTTAAAAATTCCTGACCTAGAAATCATAAATCACCTCTATTTAGGTACACTTATCCTATAATTTTGAAGATCTTTCTTAGTGTTTTCTTTATTTATATGGGTGTAAATCTTATGAGTAATCTCAGAACCTTTTTTATGACCAACTATATCTTATATAATATATAATAGGTTCTAGAACACCATCAATAAATTAAATTTATTTTTATAAGGTTATTTGGAAGAATTTCGAAATTGCTATTTTTAAATGTATTTTTAAAATAACTGTTCTCTTTAGAAGTTTTATATGATTCAATAAAATTTTTAGCAGCATTACCTGCTATTATTATATATTCATCTTCTTGATATATAGAGTAATTACCATGGAATGTAGGTGCATTTAAATCCTTTTTAAAGAAAAAATATACTCTTTTATAAAATTTAGAACTTATTTCATCAGGATCGCCACTAAGAAAGCTATCATAAAAACGATTAACTATTATTGTATTCTTATTTTGTAATCTATTTATTTCATATGTGCCGATATAATTATGAAGAACAGATATTGAATAAATAGTTACTAGTATAAGCGTAAATTTTAATACATTTTTATCTCTTTTTATTTTTACATATATAGTTGCTATACATATATAGACTGTTAGATATGCATATATATATAAGTTATTCATAAGTGTAATTCCATTACTTTTTATAACTATAATTATAATTGGCATAACAAACAAAAGAGTAAGAGATATATTTTTTATTATTTCATTAATCTTTTTCATATTAGCCTCCATTACATATAATAAATATTTTATTATAATATATAATTTTAAACATTTAAGTATATAAGTAGAAATAGAAAAGGTTAGAATAAAATTATCATTATAAAATACGGGAAATTAAATTCTAGTTTTTGTGGTAAAAAGTTATTTTTGAATATTACTTTATATTTTGTGATACTAATGAGCAATCTTTTAGACTGCCTTTTATTTATTTAAAATTGAAAATTTATTTATGGTTAATTATAAGATGTGATTCTAGATGTTATTAATAAATTATGTAACAATTAGTTATTTGATATGTTATATCCAGCACATGTAATTTTATTATAACATAAAATATGAAAAAAATCATATACTATGTAAAGGCGATATAAGTCGTAGAGTGAAGAAAAAGTAAGCTAGAAAAGGCTAGAAAGAAAACTTTTCAGAATATTAAGTAAAGTCTTCTTGCAAGTATTTATAGTAAAGCTTAAAATATAATTACAAAATAGAAATATTAAAAGGAACCACAATAATCCTTTTTAATATGAGGGGAGCTGGAATTATGAAAGTTAGAGTTATAGGAAGAAATATCGAGGTTACTGAAGGGCTTAGAGCTGCAGTAGAAAAGAAGTTATCAAAATTGGATAAATTCTTTGTAAATAATGAGAATGCTACAGCTACACTAAGTGTGGAGAAGAATATACACAAAATTGAAGTAATAATTCCGTTTAACAGTGCATTATTAAGAGCAGAAGTAAGAAATGGAGATATGTATAATGCAATAGATACTGTAATTGACAAGCTTGAAGGTCAAATAAGAAAACAAAAAACTAAGCTTGAAAGAAGAAATTATGACAATTCTTTAAGATTTAATAATATAGAACGCTATGCTGACTATGATGAAGAAAAAGAGCCAAGGATAGTAAAGACTAAAAGATTTGCCATAAAACCTATGAGCCAAGAAGAAGCAGTGTTACAAATGGAACTTTTAGGACATGATTTCTACGTATTTATGAATGGCGATACAGAGGAAGTAAATGTTGTTTATAAAAGAAAAGATGGAAATTATGGTTTAATTGAACAAGATTTCTAAATTTAATTTTAAAGAAAAGTTAAAAATATACTTATTATATTAATAAAAACTCTATGGCATTAGCTATAGAGTTTTTTATAGTAACAGAAATTATTAATTCTATGTTAAAATAGAGCTTTAATTTACTTATTTTGGATGAAAATTATAGGTATAAAGTTGAAGTGAGAAAGAATAACTGATATAATCTTAATTAGTATTTATGTGATGATTATAGCTAACAAACCTTAGATAGAAAGAGTGAGGATGATTTTAGATGAAAATATTTAATAAGATATTTGGTACCTACAGTGAAAGAGAAATTAAAAGAATTATGCCAATAGTTAAAAAGGTTAATTCTCTTGAGGAGATTATAGAAAAATTAAGTGATGAAGAATTGAAACAAAAAACAGAAGAATTTAAAGGTAGATTAAAAAAGGGTGAGACTTTAGATGATATTCTTCCAGAAGCTTTTGCGGTAGTTAGAGAAGCATCTAAAAGAGTTCTTGGTCTTAGACATTATGATGTTCAGATTATAGGTGGAGTTGTCTTACACCAAGGTAGAGTTTCAGAGATGAGAACAGGAGAAGGTAAAACTTTAGTTGCCACTCTACCATCTTATTTAAATGCCTTAGCTGGTAAGGGTGTGCACATAATCACAGTTAATGACTATCTTGCTAAGAGAGATAGAGATGAAATGGGAAGAGTTCATGAATTTCTAGGTCTTACAGTAGGAGTTATAGTTCATGGTCAAACTCAGATAGAAAAACAACAAATGTATAATTGTGATATCACTTATGGTACTAATAATGAATTTGGATTCGACTACCTAAGGGATAACATGGTAGTTTATAAAGAAGAAAAAGTTCAAAGAGAATTAAACTATGTTATTGTGGATGAGGTTGACTCAATACTTATAGATGAGGCTAGAACTCCACTTATAATATCAGGTCAAGGAGATAAGTCTACTGATTTTTATAGAATTGCAGACTTCTTCGTTAAGGGATTATTAGAAGAAGATTATTTAATAGATGAAAAGAGAAATTCCGTTATTCTTACTGATGAAGGTATAGCAAAGGCAGAAAAGTACTTCCACTTAGAAAATTATGCAGATCCTGAAAATATGGATATTCAACACCATTTAGTTCAAGCGTTAAAGGCAAATCACATAATGAAGAATGAAAAGGACTATATAGTAAAAGATGGAGAAGTAGTTATTGTTGATGACTTTACAGGAAGACTTATGGAAGGTAGAAGATATAGTGATGGATTACATCAAGCTATTGAAGCAAAAGAGGGGGTTAAGGTTGAAAAAGAGTCTAAAACTCTTGCAACTATAACGTTCCAAAACTACTTTAGAATGTATACTAAGCTTGCAGGTATGACTGGTACTGCTGAGACTGAAGAAGCTGAATTTAGAGATATTTATGGTCTTGATGTAATAGTAATACCAACTCATATGCCGATAGCAAGAGTAGACCATCCAGATGTTGTTTATAAGACTATTAAAGGAAAATATAAGTGTTTAGTAGATGAGATAACTGAAACTCATAAAAAAGGTCAGCCAGTTTTAGTTGGTACAGTAAGTATAGATAAGTCTGAAGTAATTTCTGCTATGCTTAAGAAAAAAGGAATACCACACCAAGTATTAAATGCCAAGTACCATGAAAGAGAAGCAGAAATTGTAGCATTAGCTGGACAAAAGGGTGCTGTAACTATTGCTACTAACATGGCTGGTAGAGGTACTGATATTAAGCTTGGAGAAGGAGTAGTAGAACTTGGAGGCTTAAAGATATTAGGTACAGAAAGACATGAATCAAGACGTATAGATAACCAATTAAGAGGACGTTCTGGTCGTCAAGGTGACCCAGGTGAATCTAGATTCTATATTTGTCTTGAAGATGATTTAATGAGAATATTTGGTTCTGAGAGACTTGGAGGTATGATTGATAAATTAGGGCTTCAAGAAGAAGATGCCATTGAGAGTAAAATGGTTAGTGGGGCTATAGAAAGTGCACAAAGAAAAGTTGAAGGAAATAACTTTGATGTTAGAAAGAATGTTGTTAAATATGACGACGTAATGAATAAACAAAGAGAAATTATTTATAAACAAAGACAAGAAGTTCTTATGGGAGCTAATATAAAAGATCAAATACAAACAATGATACAGGATGTTATAGAAAGTTCAGTTAATACTCATATTAGTGGTGTAGATGATACTTTTGAAGATGAATTAAATAAATTAGTAAAATACATGGAAGATATATATCTACCTAAAGATACTGTTACAGTAGATGAAATTGCTAAGTTATCTAATAATGAGATTGTAGAATTATTACTAGATAAAGCAATAGAATTATATGCTGAAAAAGAAGTAGAATTTGGCGAAGAGCAAATGAGAGAAATTGAAAGAGTTATCCTACTTAAGATAGTTGATTCTAAGTGGATGGATCATATTGATAGTATGGATCACTTAAAACAAGGTATAGGACTTAGAGCATATAAGCAACAAGATCCAGCTCAAGCATATCAAATGGAAGGTAGCGAAATGTTTGCGGAAATGATAGAAAATATTAAGCATGAAACAGTTAAGTATCTATTCCATGTTAAAGTTGAGAAGGCTCCAGAAAGAGAAAGAGTAGCTGAAATAACTTCAACTAATGAGGATAATTCTTTAAAGAAAGAGCCAGTAAAAAAACAAGCTAAACCAAATAGGAATGACCCATGTCCATGTGGATCAGGATATAAATATAAGAACTGTTGTGGAAGAGGAGAATAAAAGTGATATTACAATTAGAAGAATGCTTAAATGAAGTAAATGTCATCAGTGGAAAATTACAAGAATTGAAGGTGTCTCTTTGACATAGCAGCAGAAGAAAAGAAATTATCTGAACTTGAGTTTAAAATGCAGGAAGTGGATTTTTGGAGTGATATAAATAAGGCACAAGAAATTACTCAGAATGCTAAATCGATAAAGGATAAGTTAGATAATTTTAATAATTTGGATATTAGAACAGAGGATGTTCAAATTTTGATAGAGATGAGTTTGGAGGAGGAGGATTCCTCCTCTTACAAGGATATAAAAAGTGAATTAAAGTCCATAGGAGAAGAGATAGAAAATCTTAATATAGAAACTCTTTTAAGTGGAGAATATGATAGAAACAATGCTATACTGGAGCTTCATACAGGTGCTGGAGGTAACGATGCCCAGGACTGGACTAATATGCTATACAGAATGTATACTAGATGGTGCGAGGCCCATAGTTTTAAGGTTACAGTTTTAAACTATGTGGCAGATGATGAAGCTGGAATTAAAGCAGTTACTATTAAGGTTACTGGAGATTTTGCCTATGGATATTTAAAATCAGAAAAGGGTGTTCATAGGTTGGTTAGGATATCACCCTATAACTCTAGTGGAAAAAGACAGACATCCTTTGCTGGATGTGAAGTTTTACCAGAGCTTACTGAAAATCAAGATATAGAAATTAGGTCAGAGGATTTAAAAATAGATACCTATAGATCTAGTGGGTCAGGTGGACAGCATGTAAATACTACAGATTCTGCAGTAAGAATAACCCATATACCTACTAATATCATAGTGCAATGTCAAAATGAAAGAAGTCAGCACACTAATAAGGAGTATGCTTTAAAGATGCTGAAAGCTAAGCTTATAGACATTAAAATTCGTGAGCATAAGGATAAAATTGAGGATATAACAGGGGAAATAAAGGATAATGCATGGGGAAGTCAGATAAGATCCTATGTATTCCACCCTTATAATTTAGTTAAGGATCATAGAACTGGAGCTGAAACTTCTAATGTAGGTTCAGTAATGGATGGAAATATAGATATGTTTATAAATGAATATCTAAAGCAAATAAAAGAGTAGTTTCAATTAACTACTCTTTTTTGTGTTGTAATAGATAGCACTTAGAATTAGAGAAGCACCTAAGGATAGAAATAGAATTAATTCTAAATGATTATATAGTATATTACTAGAATAACTATCTTTAAATATTTGAGTTTTCATAACACTAAAGCATCTATCAATTGCTTCTTCACTAATATATTCTATTTTATCATTTGGGGTATGAATTCTAGATAAATCATAGTCACAAAGGGTTACAGCCTCAATCCCTGCATCTACAAAGGAACCATGGTCACTAGAATTCTCAAAGATGTAATTAAAATATATTTTTTTATCTTGGAATGCCTTAGTTAATTCTTCTACTATAGGAGTTTTAGCCGTATTAGTTTTACCAGCCATAATACAAAGAGGGGTACCGTCATAGCTTCCAATCATATCAAAGTTATAAACCCTACTTCCAGATATTAAGTCCCTATATTCTTCTACAAAGGCTTTAGAGCCTTTAAGTCCAAATTCTTCAGCATTAAAGGAAACAAAGATTATATCTCTATCAGGAATGCCTAAGGTTTTAATGTACTTAGCAAGCTCTAAGAGAAATGATACTCCAGAAGCATTATCCAAAGCTCCATTATAAACAGTTCCACCTAGATCAGTACCTATATGATCGAAGTGGGCACCTAGGATTAAAGGTGGAAGAGATGAATCTTTACCTTTAATTACACCTACTATATTATTGATACTTGCTTCTTCTATAGAATAAGGGATATAGGTGTAGATTGAAAAACCTTCATTTAAATAACTTTCTATTTCGGCAAGAGTTTCCTTTGTCACTGTAATAAACAGTCCTTTGTTACTCTCTTCGTAAAAAGAACTTCTAAACCCAAGAGTATTATTAGAAGAAGTATAAAATATTGCAGTCCCCATGTCATTAGAAACTGCTATTGCATCATTGTTTCTAGAAGAGACATCTAAGTTATCAAACTCTATCTCTGTATTCCTAAAGTTAAGCAAATCTTCTTTGTAATTAACACCGTATTCTAAAATCTTATGTATTTTCTTATCCTTATCAATAACTGCAATCATAGGTTCATCTGACAAACTCTTAGGGTAATTTACTTGAAAGCTTTGGTAATAGCCATTACTTAGGGGTTCTAATCCTATGTGTTCAAACTCATCCTTTATATAGGCGCCAACTAAAGCATTTTCTAAGGTTCCACTTAATCGACCTTTAAACTCATCAGAAGATAGATAATGGATAGTTTCTTTTACTTCCTTAGCATCGAAGTTTTTAGTTAGCATTAGGCTATTATAACTGATGGAAGAAAGGATTAGGGAAAAGGTTAAAAGAGAAGAAACTATAAATTTTTTCATGGCATCACCTTAAACATTACTATATTAGTATATGTATGAAAAAGTTATTTTGATTATGATAAATTTGCTAATAATGTGATAAAATTAAAGAATACTATGCTTAGAACAATCAGGAGGAGTAAAGATGTCAATTATAAACGAGAAGTTAATTAAAGAGTTTCCTATGAGCAAGTCTCAAGTGGAGGATGTAATAGAATTATTAGATGAGGGTAATACAGTGCCTTTTATAGCCAGATATAGAAAAGAAAAAACCGGTGGTCTTGATGATGTAATCTTAAGAAAATTTTCAGAAAGACTTACATATCTAAGAAATCTTCAAAATAGAAAGGAAGATGTTATTAGATTAATTGATGAGCAAGAAAAACTAACAGATGAAATTAAAATTTCTTTAGATAAAGCTGAAACTTTAACAGAAGTAGAAGATATTTATAGACCATTTAAGCCTAAAAAGAGAACAAGAGCTATAATAGCTACAGAGAAGGGATTAGTGCCATTAAGTGAGTATATCTTATCTGGAGGGGGAGAAAAATCTCCTGAGGAGTATGCTGCAGAGTTTATAGATGAAGATAAAGGCGTAACTTCTATAGATGAAGCATTACAAGGAGCTATGGATATTATCAGTGAAAAGATTAGTGATAATGCTAAGTTTAGAAAGTGGATAAGAGATTATGTGGTAAACAATGGAGTTATAGAAACTAAAGGAAGCAGTGAAGAGAGAACTCAATATGAAATGTATTATGAGTATAGTGAAAAGGTAAAATTCATACCTTCTCATAGAATTCTTGCTATAAATAGAGGAGAAAATGAAAAAGTTCTTTCAGTCAAGATTACCTGTGATGTAGAAAAAATAAAAAGCTATATAAGCAAATTTATGGTCACTGATAATATGAAGTGCAATGAGTGTATTAATACCAGTATTGATGACTCTATAAAGAGATTAATATATCCATCTATTGAAAGAGAAGTACGTAATATGCTTACAGAAAAAGGAGAAGATGGGGCTATAAAAATATTTAAAGAAAACCTTAAGGCGCTTCTTATGTCTCCACCTATAAAGGGAAAAACTGTAATGGGCTTTGATCCAGGTTTTAGAACTGGATGTAAAGTAGCAATTCTTGATGATACAGGTAAGTTTTTAGAGTATGTTACAGTTCATGCTACAGCTGCAAGTGAAGCTAAGGTTAAAGAGGCTAAAGAAATATTAAAGAAGATGATGATAAAACACAATGTAGATGTAGTTTCTCTTGGAAATGGTACTGCCTGTAGAGAGTCAGAAGAGATATTAGGGGAAGTTATAGCACAGATAAAGAAAGAAACAGGTAAAGATATATATTATGTAATAGTATCTGAAGCAGGGGCCTCAGTTTATTCTGCATCAGAGCTTGCAACAAAAGAATATCCAAATTTAGATGTTACGGTAAGAGGAGCTATATCCATAGGAAGAAGGCTTCAAGATCCTCTTGCTGAGTTAGTAAAGATAGATCCTAAATCTATAGGAGTAGGTCAATATCAGCATGATGTTACTGTAAAAAGATTAGATGAATCTCTAAAAAATATAGTTGAAGATTGTGTTAACAATGTAGGAGTAGATTTAAATACAGCAACACCAGCACTTTTATCTTATATTTCTGGAATAAATTCTGGTATAGCTCAGAATATAGTTGCCTATAGGGATGAAACAGGCAAGTTTAAATCAAGAAAAGAGCTTTTAAAGGTAAAGAGGTTAGGAGCTAAGGCCTATGAGCAATGTGCAGGATTCTTGAGAGTTGATAGTAGCAAGGAACCTTTAGACGGTACATCTGTCCATCCGGAAAGCTATGAGGCTTGCAAAAAACTTATGACTATCCTAGGATATGATGGTAAAGATTTAAGTAGTAAAAATATAGAGGGTATAGATGAAAAGGTTAAAGAGGTAGGAGTATTTAATTTAGCTAAAGAAGTAGGTATAGGAGAACCAACTCTTTTAGATATCATAAAAGAACTTAAAAAACCAGGAAGAGATCCTAGAGAAGAAATGCCAAAACCAATATTTAAAACTGGGGTTATGGAATTATCTCAGCTTAAAAAAGGAATGAAATTATTAGGAACCGTTAGAAATGTATCGGATTTTGGTGCCTTTGTAGATATTGGAGTACACCAAGATGGTCTTGTTCATAAAAGTCAATTAAGTGATAGATTTGTTAAGCATCCACTAGATGTGGTTAAGCTAGGAGATGTAGTAGAGGTTACAGTAATAGATATTGATGAGAAGAGAAATAGGATATCTTTATCAATGAAAAAAGATGTAGAGTTAAAATAAACTCTGTTTATGTGGAATAACACTTAAAAAGTAAGATATAAGTTTAAAAATATCGTTAAAAAAATATCTATTTTATCTATGAATTTTAAAAAATATATTGAAGTGTAATGATTTTAATGGTAAGATTAAAGTGTAATAAAAGTTAATAATGCACTTCAGGGCGGGGCGTAATTCCCCACCGGCGGTAAAGCCCGCGAGCCGAAAGGCTGATTCGGTGAAACTCCGAAGCCGACAGTATAGTCTGGATGAAAGAAGTAGGTATATAGTATTTTAGTGATGCTTGTTTTAGCCCTGATTTTTAATCAGGGCTTTTTTAGATTTGTTATAAGTATTATATTTAACAATCAAGTTCTAATGAACAGTATTAATGAGACAGTCATTAGAGAAATAACAAATCTGAAGGCATTAGGGTACTATAAACAGAATTCTTAGCTTCTTTGAAGGTTAGGAATCGTTATCCAGAGACGTAGACACTCTTAATACCCACTTCGAAGAAGATGAGAATATTAGAGTGGATAGTCATCGGATAAATTCACCCTATGAAGTATGCAGTAAACTTAGGGGGTATTAATAATGAACACATCTAAAAATGTAAACAGGTTAGTAAAAATCTCTTTATTAGTAGCAATAGCATTTATATTAATGTTATTTGAATTTCCAATACCAGGATTTCCACCATTTTTAAAACTTGATCTTAGTGATTTACCAGCACTTATAGGTGGATTTGCATTGGGACCAGTGGCAGGAGTAATTATAGAAGGTGGAAAAGTAATATTAAATCTAGTTTTTCATGGCACTTACACCGGTGGAGTTGGAGAATTTGCTAACTTTTTAATTGGTGGGTCTTTTGTGTTTGTAGCATCATATGTTTATCATAAAAATAAAACTAAAAAGAGTGCAATTATAGGATTAATTTTAGGAACTATAATAATGACTATAGTAGGAGCAGTATTTAATTACTTTATACTAATTCCATTATATGCTACAATAATGGGTGGCATGGCTAATGTTATAGGAGCATCAGCAGCAGGAAACTCTAATATTTCTAGCTTAACAGGAATAATTGTTCTAGGAATAACTCCTTTTAATATTATAAAAGGGGCCATAGTATCTCTTATAACCTTCGTATCTTATAAGAGAATATCACCACTACTAAATAGAGAGAATGTTTTAGCTGAACAAGCTATGAAAAAGGGTGCCTAATAAAAATGTACTAAATCATATCTTTAACAATTTAAAAAATAAGTTGAAGTTAAAATTAAAATATATAAAGATAATTTACAAAAAGACGATAAAAGAAAAATTCTTTTATCGTCTTTAAAATTTTAATATATACCACCTATATGTTGTGGTTCCACATAATGTATCCATCTTCTTTTGGATGTTGATAATAGTTTTTCCTTATACCTTCTACAGAAAAATGGTGTTTTTTATAAAGATTTATTGCAGCTATATTAGAGGCTCTAACCTCTAGAGTCATAGAAACAATATTTATATCCTTAGCAATTGTAATGAGGTTTTCTACTACCACATCTCCAAAATTATTTCTTCTATAGTCGGGATGAACTGCTATATTGGTTATATGACCTTCATCAAAGACAACCCACATTCCACCGAAGGCTACAACTTTATTACCTAACTTTACAACTATATAGACAGCGTTTTTATTAATTAGTTCTTTTTCCATAGATAGGAGAGACCAAGGGCTTGAGAAGCTTAGGTCTGAAATTTCTTTAACTCCTAATATATTAAGGGAACTCATTCTTTCAACGGTTACATCAGTCATGATTTTTTACCTTTTCTTCATATTCACGCTCGGCTTGGCAAAGTCTAAGATATACAGGTGAACTACTAAGTACATTATCACCTTCATTGTTTATTAATCTAAGATAGCCTAAGTAGCCTATAGAAGATGCCTTTGTCACATTGATATGACTAGGTGCTATGGAAGCATTAGGTAGAGAAGTTAATATGGCATCCTTAAATTTTGATGTACCATCACCTATAAAAGTAATAGGCTCATTAAATCCTGAGCATTTATTTATTACATCTTCCATTGATAATAATTCAGGCTCACCTAAGACTACTAAATTATTATTTTCAAATTTATAGAAATTAGTATATACATTACCCCTCAACGCATCAATTATAGGACAAATAATACCTTGGATATTAAAGAGATTATTTGCAAGTCCATCTAAAGAATTTATAGACACAAAGGGTTTATTAGTTGCTTGCACAAGACCTTTTATAGTGGACATACCGATTCTAAGACCAGTAAAAGAACCAGGGCCGCTAGAAACTACAAAGCCTTCTATATCTGATATGGATAAACCACAATTTTTTAAAAGGTTATCTATCATAGGCATCATAATTACAGAGTGTTGCTTTTTATAATTTATAATAGTTTCCCCTAATATCTTATCGCTATCAATAATAGCCACAGTTGCACATTCAGTTGCAGAATCTAAGGATAAAATCTTCATAGCTTCAACTCCTTTATATAATTATATCTATCATTAGTATAGGAAAGAGTAATCTTTCTATAGGTTTCACCTAAGTCTGGAAGTTTAGCTATGTTTATAGTTAAACTTTCTTCTGGTATTAAATCTTCGATATAGTTAGCCCATTCAATGACGCTAACTCCATTTCCAAATATATATTCATCAAAGCCGATGGCAGCAATCTCATCGGGATCATTTACTCTATACACATCAAAATGATACAATTTTAATCTACCTTCATATTCATTAACAATTGTAAAGGTAGGACTAGTTATACATTCATCTATGCCAAGACCTTTTGCAATTCCTTTGGTAAGATGAGTCTTACCAGTACCAAGATCACCTATAAGGCATAAAACATCATTTTCTTTACACATTTTTCCTAGCTGTATACCTAGGGAATCTAATTCATCAACATTACTAACTATAAATTCCATATGATTCACCTCATTAATATTTTAGCCTAAAAGAAAAAAAATGAAAAGCAAATAGTAAAATTACTTTTCATTAAATAACTGTATAATAATTAAATTAAGGTTTCTTTTCTACCCGAGATACTAAAGTATTTTTAAAATGTCTTACTGCATTACCACAAATTAAGTTCCTATTTACCATATCATCTAATATATTAAATGCTTCGTACATATACATACCTTTTCTATAGGGCCTATCAGCAGTTAAAGATTGATATATATCACATACTCCAATAATGCGGCATTCTTCACTAAGGTCCTCAGCCTTAAGTCTTCGTGGATAGCCTTTACCATTTAATTTTTCATGATGACTAGAAGCCCATAAACTAATATCAGATATGTGGTCTATTTTATCTAGAATTAATTTAGTATAGTAGGTATGAGATTTGATAATAGAATATTCTTCTTCTGTTAAAGGACCATCTTTGTCCAATATACTGATGGGAATAGCTAATTTTCCAATATCGTGAAGTAATCCTGCAATTTTCATTTTAAGACACTTTTCTTCAGTGTAGCCTAAATGCTTAGAAACATTATAAGCTAAAGTAGCAATTTCTTTAGAATGTTCTGCAGTAAAAGAACTCTTATTATCAATAATGCTTGCAAATACATCAGCAATTGCTTCAAATTCCGATAGAGAGATAAAAATATCTTTCTCCGGTATTATATTATCAAGTATGAAATTCATATTAGGTAAATTTATAAGGTTTAACCAAAACTCTTCTTTGTCAGCTACCATGAGAAAAGCTTTTACAACCTGTGGTGAAAATAAAGTTTCATTGTGTAGTTTTACCCAATCAATAAGAATATCCTTTTGGATGTGGTAAGGTTTAGAATAATCTACCTGGATTTCAATTAAATCAGCTATTCTGAGAATTTGAGCTTCTATAGGAATTAGTGAACTTTTTAATTTTAAGCATCCACTACCATCATAATTTTCATGATGATAACGTATTATATCATATACTTGTATTAAGGATGGAATACGTTGAATCATTTCAGAGCCAGCAATGCAATGCTTTTTTATATACCATTTTGAGGTGTGAGACTCATCAAATATATTTTGAGTTCCAATATCATGAATCATACAAGCAATATATAAATTGTAGTAAGAATTTTCATCTAGTTTCATAGTTTGAGCAATTTCTAAGGCTATATATGAGGTGCATCTAGAATGATTAGAAAATTGCTTATTTGAAATATCTTTAGCATGTGTTGGGTTTATAACATCCTCAAATTTACCCCAATCATTGTCTGTAAGATCCAAGGATAATGATAGAGCAGAAACTATATTCTTTATACTAATATTCATTTTGTCCTCCAAAGCATACCATTTATCTATATAAAAATTTTAGCATATTTGGCAGTGGAATGGTACTAAATATTGTAAAAGTAAATTTATATTTAAGTAAACAAATCTATATATTTTACGTATTATATTTTGGATACGTAAAATAGTAATAATTGATGCAATAATCAAAATATATTTAATATATTAATAATGAAATATATTAAAATACTAACATAGTATACTAAAATAAGGTATAATATAGAATAACAAATAAGTAGAGGAGGATAAATTATGTTTGTAAATAATTTGATGTTATCTAGAGAAAAGTTAATAACTGTAACACCAAAGGTAACCATAGGAGAAGCTCTTAAGGTAATGGAAGAAAATAAGTTTTTATCCATACCAGTAGTAGAAGGAGATAAATTCTGTGGAGTAATTTCAAAAGAGCAAATATACACATACTACTATGAAAAATCTATAGAGAGACAGTGTTTACTATCAGATTTTCTAGTTGAAAATGTAATGAGAACTGATGTACCATCAATAACTCCTTTTAATGAAATTGAAGAGGCTGCACATTTCCTAGAAACTAAAAGTGTTTCCTTTGTACCAGTAATAAATAAAAATGGAGAAATGCAAGGAATAGTAACACATCACGGTATTTTTCATCAATTTACAGAATTGTTTGGATTAAATAAAGGTAAACGATTAGCTGTAATTGCTTATGACATACCTGGACAAATATCTAAACTATCAAAAATAATTACTGAAAACAAAGGGCAAATTATAAGCTTTGTAGTTGTTGATCCTAAGAGCATAACAGAAGTTAAAGAGATAGTAATAAGATTAAGCACAGACAATATGGATGAAATTCTTGAGAAGGTGAAAGAAGCTGGATTCAAGATACAGTAGCATATCGTTGAGTATGTAGGTGAACTACATACTCAACAGTACATAACTATATATTAAGAAAAGATTAATATATTTTAAATACATAATTAATACAGTAGTAATTTGAATACTTTTATAATATACTAATTTACAAACATATTTCTTAAATTTATTTCCCATATTCTATGATTATGGGGAATAAAAGTGATTATAAATTAGATTTAATAAATAATAAGATACTAAAATACAAATTAATGGGATAAAATAAATAATGTGATAGAAGAAATATTGTATTCAAGGAGCTGGTTAAAATTAGTGATGTAATAGATTTTAATGAACTGAAAAATAAGGCTACAGATAAAGATGTAGACAAATTTGAGGATTACATATATTCTATGTATTATTCAATGGCTCAAGGGAAGCTATCTATGGCGGAAATGAGCAGAGAAATATTTAAGTATATGAAGGAAAATAATATATCTCAAGAGAAATTTATGAATATCCAGAATAAGGTCATGGAGAGGTATGGAATTTCTACTGAAGATGTAGAAAGCCAAATGAAGTCTATGGGTGTAGAAAATCCTCTAAGTGGATTAGGTATTGAGTATGAAGATGCAAGAAAAATGGTTGGGTTTCAAGAAAAGTATAAAGGGAAGCTTAAAGTAAAAAGTGTAACTTCATATAGCATTAAGAATGACAAGAATGATTTAGAGATAATGCTTCAAGATGAGAATGTTATATTAAAAAGTTTTGGGAAAATAGATTTAACTGATAATGAGTTAAATGAATTTTTATGTTCCTATAAAAAGGTAATGAATAATAAGATGCTAAATATTTCAATATGTGAGAATACTTCCACTTATTTATACTAGTATTGACTTAAGAATATGTTGAATAATTTATATAAAACCTCTTGCATTTATGTTTATTATATAATATAATAAACGAGTAACGAAGGGGTATAGCTCAATTGGTAGAGTAGCGGTCTCCAAAACCGTTGGTTCCGGGTTCAAGTCCTCGTGCCCCTGCCATAGAAACCTAGTGATTTTAGTAATCGCTAGGTTTTTTTATTGTTTTCTTTTATCTTATTTTTACATAGATAAAGAGAGTAAAAATGTACCGTATAATTCCATAAAAATAATTAAATAAATTTATTGAGGAAGTAATAAACCTGTGATATAATCTGTAAGTTAAGAAAATAAAATAAGTTATTAATCACATTTTAAGTTTATATATGTAAGTTAAAGTTATCTATGTGAGGCGTGATTTAAGCTATGTTTTTAGAAAGGACATAGCTTTATATGGTGAAGGGAGAAATTTTATGGAAAAACGTGTGCCAGAATTTAAAGGTTTACTAAGAAGTCATATGATTGAGTTACCTAAGGTTATTAGGGACGCTACTGGAATTGTTATATTTGGGAAAAGAATTAAATCTTTAGTGTTTTCAACTGATGTAGCAGTTATAAGAAATACTAATGCAGATGCTGTTATTGCAGTATATCCATTTACGCCTCAACCCAGAATAACTGAAGCACTATTACTAGCATCAGATATCCCAGTATTTTGTGGGGTAGGTGGATCTATTACTACAGGTAAAAGGGTAATAAATCTAGCATTGGATGCTGAATTTAAGGGAGCTATGGGGGTTGTAGTTAATTCATCTATAGGCAATGATGTTATTGCAGGGATGAGAGAAACTATAGATTTACCAATATTAGTTACCGTTGTTTCAGAAAAAGATGATATAGATGGAAGAATAGCAGCAGGAACAACTATACTTAATGTATCAGGAGCTAAAGAAACTGCGAATATTGTTAGACATATAAGAAGTAAGTACCCAGATGTACCTATTATAGCAACAGGAGGTCCTACAGATGAGAGCATACGTGAAACTATAATTGCTGGGGCTAATGCTATAACATATACACCACAAAGTACTAGTGATATATTAAATGAAATAATGATTAAACATAGAAAAAGATATGAAGACTAATTTCATTCAGAAATGTAATATTTGCAACGAATATTATATTTGAGGTGATTTATTTATGGACAAGGCAACTTGGATGTTAGGAATAATAGTTCCATTAATATCTGCAGCATTTGGTGGAGGTATATCTCTATTAATTATGAGAAAACTAATTATGGAAGAGAGAAAAAAATCTAAGAAAGAACGTGCTATAGATATTAATAACGATAAAATAAAAAGTTATAAGGAGCTATTTGAACTAAATAAAAAAATTAAAGTCTTTGGAGATAAAATTAAAAATAACACAATACCTAATTGGATAAACGTAGAAAGCTATTATAGAGACGAATTTATAATAGAATTTGAAGAGATTATAAATAATTATAAATTTGTAAATGGTTATATTAATGACAAAAAGATAAATGAATATGCACAAAATGTACTTAAGTTATCACAAATTATAGTAGTAGAATTAAAAGATAGAGAAAACTACGGTACTACTTCTGAAAAAGTAGAAACCTGTGTAGATACGTTGATAGAAGTTTTAAATACAATAGAAAAGAACATTTTATCTGTAGTGTTAGAACTATCTATAGAGAAGTATAAGTAATATAAATATTTATAGTGAATATATTTTATTCTAAGACAGTCTTACCATGAATGTATTATCAAATTTGTATTTGATAATAAAAGTATATGAAATGTTTATGATTTTAAATGGATTATGTTAGATTTAATTAATTGGACTAAAGCATAATAGGTGTGGTAAAATAGAATAGTTAAATTTACTACATAAGACCATGTGAAGTAAATAGAGAGAGGATTGTAAATATGAATATTCTTATTTTATCTGCATCTACTGGTGGAGGACATTTAAAAGCATCAAAGGCTTTAGAATCATATATTTTAGAAAATGAGTTAGGTGCTAAAGTAAAAGTAGTGGATACCTTAGAGTATGTTAATCCATTTATAAATAAAATCGTAACTAAGGGATATATAGTACTGGCAAAGTATTTAAATTCCTTATATAAAAATATATATAGTTTAACGGACAAGTCTGGGGTTTTAACATGTTTAGTAACAAAGTTAATTTATTTATTTTCGAAAAAATTAATACCCTTAATAGAAGGATTTGCTCCAGATGTAATCATAACTACTCATCCCTTTCCTACAGAAATGATTTCTATATTAAAGGGAAATAGAAGTATAAAGGTGCCATCAATATGTATAATGACTGATTATGCACCACATAAAACATGGATAAAACCTAATGTAGATGAATATTGTGTAGCATGTGAAGACATGGTAGAAGGTATGATAGATAGAGGAGTTCCTCCAGAAAAAGTTCATCCTTATGGAATCCCTGTATATGATGGTTTTTTTCATCAAGATGAAGATGATAAAAAAATACTGTTAGATGAGCTGGGATTAAGCGAAAGTAAAATGACCGTGTTAGTCATGGCTGGAAGCTTCGGAGTATATAATATAGAAAAAATCTATAAGAATATAAATAATATTCCTATGGATTTTCAAATTGTGATTCTAACGGGTAATAATAAAAGACTATATAATAAAATTAAGGAACAGATTAAGTTTAGTAAAAAACAGACAAAGCTTATTAAGTTTACCAATGAAGTTCATAGATATATGAACTTAGCAGACGTCTTAATTACTAAACCTGGAGGGCTTACAGTATCAGAAGCATTAGCAGCAAATCTTCCTTTAATTACCTTTGATGCAATACCTGGACAAGAAGAAGCAAATGCAAAGTTTC
Source organism: Clostridium sp. UBA871 (assembly GCF_002295255.1). Classification (NCBI taxonomy): domain Bacteria; kingdom Bacillati; phylum Bacillota; class Clostridia; order Eubacteriales; family Clostridiaceae; genus Clostridium; species Clostridium sp. UBA871. The sequence goes on from NZ_DBFV01000011.1 coordinate 153,466, forward strand.
TATTAGATCATGGCATGTCCATATCTATAGGCAGAGGTGATAATTGTACTGAAGCTATAGAGGCTTTGATTAAGGACAAAAACAAATTAAGAGAGATTAAAGAAAACTGTATGACTTTTGATAAATCAAATTCAACAAATGAGTTACTAGAACTTATAAGAAGATTAATGAAAGAAAATGAAGCTGAATGTAATTCAGAAATTGCATAAAACTTAAATAATTAAGACCAAGGTTTTTAAGACCTTGGTCTTTTAATCTTATGATGGGAATATTTAGAATTTGACTTTATAATACGAGTCTTTAGGTTTATTTATGAGATTTTTTAATGGCATTAATAAATTTATCTAAAAACTTAAATGAACCATTTTTAATGTGTAAAAATCCCATTATAGATAATATAACACCACTTAAAGAACCACTTATCATATCTGTCATAGTATCCGTAAGACTATTAAGTTGAGAATCAAACCCCAATAGTTGATCTCCTGCAAATTCCCAGAACTCCCACAGTGCAGCTCCAGAAATAGTAAAGAGTAATATATACATCCCTATGAATAATGGTGGAAGGGTTTTGATATTATTTTCACCTATAAGAGGTTTTAAAATTATTAAAGATAAAAACCCTAAAAGAGCCCCTGAAGCAAAATGAAGAAATATATCCCACCAAGGTAGTATTGAGTACATATTATACATCCTACCTAAGAGTAGAGCTAAAAATATAAAAAACTGCAATAAAAAGTCAGATAAACTAGATAATTTAACTTTAAATATATATAAAATTATATCTGGTATAAAGGACGTGATAAGAATTAATAGAATGTTGCTGATGTAATTTGAATTATTATCAGTTTTTACAAATGAGTAATAAACAAATAGTATTAATAAAATTGATCTAAATATCCATTTGAAAAATAAAGCAAAAGAAGACTTTGTATTTTTCATTGATTTCCCTCCGTGCTATTTATGATGTTTTCTATAAGAATAAGTTTTTCTGCTCTAGAAAGTTTTTTTATTTCACATTCTCTTTTTAAAGCTGAAGATTTGTCAGGTAAATTTTCATAGTGAACAATTTCTACAGGTAATCTGCATCTGGTGTACTTAGCTCCTTTACCACTATTATGGCATTTAAGCCTTTTGTTTAAATCAGTTGTCCATCCTGTATATAAAGTATTGTCATTACATCTTAATATATAAACAAAAAACATATCTTTACCTCATATAAAATATATTAAAAATTAGAATAATTATTACTGTTGTATAATACTATTTAAATAGTATATCATTATTTTAGCATGAATATATTATACTATTTTATAAATACTAGTATATTCATATTGAATTAAATTAAATCATAGGGTATAATTAAATTGGATTAAAGAGAAATAGTAAATAATATGTTGATTTAAATTGAATAAAGTATAGTTTTAGGTACATTATGTTTAATAGGGAAAGTGGTTAAAGTCCACTACAGCCCCCGCTACTGTGTACGAAGACGAAATCTCATAGAAAAACCACTGGAGTGTATTTCTGGGAAGGTGAGATGGAGGATGATACGTGAGTCAGGAGACCTGCCTAAAGCATAGATATGACACTTCGGAGGGAAGGGAGTTAATAGTTTAGTTTGTATATTTATTACAAATTATAATTCTGTTATGAGTTAAATTGAATTTTAACCTCTACCTTTTGGGTAGAGGTTTTATTTTGCACTAATTTATTAAATTTGGAGGAACTAAAATGAAAAAGGCTATATTAGTAGTAAGTTTTGGAACTACTTATAAGGATACATTAAAATTAACTATAGAAAAAATTGAGGATGAAATAAGAGAAAGATTTAAAGAGTATCATGTTATGAGAGCTTTTACAGCCCATATGATAATTAAGAAAATAAAAAATAGAGATGGAATAATTGTACCTACTCCGGAGGAAGCTTTAGAGCAACTATATAAAGAAGGCTATGAAGAAGTTATAGTTCAGCCGCTTCATATAATACCAGGTGAAGAGTTCCAATATGTTAGGTTAGTAGTTGATAAGTTTAGAGAGAGTAATAAATTTAAATCAATAAAAGTAGGTAGACCAGCCCTTCACTTTCAAGGAGGGGAAGAAACACCTAATGATTATGAGGTGTTTATAGATGCTATAAAAGAAATTATACCAAAAGATAAGACCATGGTATTTATGGGACATGGAAGTAATCATCCAGCTAACTCAGCCTTTGTAGCACTTCAAAGCGTATTTACTTACTTAAATTATAATAATGTATACGTTGGAACAGTAGAAGGATATCCTACCGTAGATATGATAGTAGAAATTCTTAAAAGAGAAGGTATTGATCACGTTAAGTTAGCACCACTTATGCTAGTAGCTGGAGACCATGCAACTAATGATATGGCTTCTGATGAAGAAGATTCATGGAAGACTATTTTAGAAGAAGCTGGAATTAAAGTAGACATATATCTTCATGGTTTGGGTGAGATTGAGAAGTTTAGACATATATATGTGAATCATGTACAAGATGTAATAGATAATAAATATCTTCATTTGGGAGATACGAAGAAAACACCATAAAGGAGTAAATTATGAAAAGTATAATAGTTTCTTCAAATAGTAGTGGCGGTGGAAAGACCACTGTTACATTAGCACTTATGAAAACTCTTATAGATAGAGGATATAAGGTTCAAGGATATAAAGTTGGACCTGACTATATAGATCCAGCCTTTCATAGAGAAATAACAGGAGTAGCTACAAGAAACTTAGATTTATTTCTAATGGGAGAACCAGGGGTTAAGGAGAGTTATCTAAGAGGTCAGGGTGATCTAGGAATCATTGAAGGAGTTATGGGACTTTATGATGGAAAAGGTATAGATACTAATTTTTCTACAGCTCATGTATCTAGAACTTTAGATTTGCCTGTGGTATTAGTATTATCTCCTAAAGCTCAATCAGCAACTTTATGTGCTGAAATAGAAGGACTTCGAAATTATGAAAATGTGAACATAGTAGGGATAATACTTAATAATATTAGTGAAAGTTACTATAAACTTTTGAAAAAAGCTATTGAAGTAAATTGCAGCGGGATTAGAGTTTTCGGATACATACCTAAGGATGAGAGGTTAGCTTTAAAAAGTAGGCATTTAGGCCTTGTGCAGAGTAGCGAGGTTGAAGATTTATCAAAGAAGATAGAGTTATGCAGTAGCCTTATGGAAGAGTATGTAGATGTAGATAGCCTTATAGAAGAATTTAAAGCTTCAGATATTCAATCTACTAACAGTGAAGATTTCCACGCTGAAAACAAAGATATAAAGATTGCAGTAGCCTATGATAAAGCCTTTAGTTTTTATTATAAAGAGAATATAGAGCTTTTGGAAGAGGTTGGAACAGTTCAATATTTTAGCCCCCTAAAAGATAGAGAAGTGCCAAAGGATGTAGATTTTATATATATAGGTGGAGGATACCCAGAAGTATTCAAGGAAGAGTTATCTTCTAATAAATCTATGTTAAATAGTGTTAGAAAAGCCTTAAACAGTGGAGTAAAATGCTATGCAGAATGTGGTGGACTCATGTATCTTACAGAGAGCATAGATGGAGTTGAAACAGTAGGTTTCTTTAATGGAACATCTTATATGACTGGAAAACTTAATAATTTTGGATACGCAACTATAAAGATATCAGAGAAAAATTCTATAGTGCCAAAGGATATGATGATTAATTGTCATGAATTCCATAAATCACTGGTAGATTTAAAAGAAGAAGAAATATATGAATTAGAAAAGAAAGCCTACGATGGAACCACAAAGAAGTGGAAGTGTGGGTATGTAAAAAATAATGTTTTAGCAGCTTATGGACATATACATTTCTTTTCTAATATTGATTTTTTTAATAGCTTAATTAAGTAGATGTAATTTTAAAATAGAGATTTATTAAGGAAAGTTATTTCCTTAAGTAGGAGGAGAAATGGATTATATAAAAATACCAATGGACATAGAAAAGAGAAGTTTTGAAATTATAGGAGAAGAAATGGGACCTCATAATTTCGATGATAGAGAGCTTTCTATAATTAAGAGAGTTATTCATACTACAGCAGATTTTGAATATAAGGATTTAGTTTATATGACAGATGATGCTATAGATACAGCCCTAGAGATTCTAAAAAAGGGAACAACTATATATACAGATACTAATATGGCACTTTCAGGAATAAATAAAAGAGCCTTAGAAAAGTTAAATTGCAGGGTTGTATGTTATGTATCAGAACCAGAAGTTGCAGAGATTGCAAAGGAAAGAGGCATAACTCGTTCTATGGCTGCAGTAGAAAAGGCAGTAGGAGATGGAGTAGAGTTCTTTGTATTTGGAAATGCTCCAACGGCTTTATTCAAACTTAAAGAGTTTATTGAATCAGGAAAGTCTAATTGTAAATTTATTATAGGAGCTCCAATAGGATTCGTAGGAGCAGCTGAATCAAAAGAAGAAATAGAAAAATTAAAAGATATAGATATGATGACAGTTAGAGGAAGAAAGGGCGGAAGTGCAGTAGCAGCAGCTATAGTCAATGCTCTTATGTATATGTTAGTAGAGAGATAATAAAGAAGGTATTAGAATGTTAGACTTATATGTTAACAGTAATGGTAAAAAGTTAAGATGTGGTTATACTACAGGGTCCTGTGCAGCAGCTGCTGCTAAGGCAGCTACTTACATGCTTTTTACTGGTAAAAAAATTAAAGAGATAGAGATTAATACACCAAAGGGAATAATTTTAAACTTAGTAATAGATGAAGTTGTTTTTGGTGATGACTATGTGGAATGTTCCATTATAAAAGATGGTGGAGATGACATAGATGCTACCCACGGATTACCTATATGGGCGAGAGCTGAAAAGGGTGAAGAAAGATATATTTTAAAAGGTGGAAAAGGTGTAGGAGTAGTTAATGGTGAAGGCCTCTATATTGAAAAGGGTGAAGCTGCTATTAATCCAGTACCTAGACTTATGATAGAGCAAGAGGTAAGTAGTGTGCTTTCAGAGGATGAAGGAGTTACTATTACTATATTTGTACCAAGGGGAGAAGAAGTAGCAAAGAAAACCTTTAATCCTAGACTTAATATAGTAGGAGGAATATCCATATTAGGAACTACAGGAATTGTTTATCCTATGTCTGAAGAATCAATTAAAGAATCAATAAAAATTGAGATAACTCAAAAGGCTTTAAAAAATAAGGTTCTTATATTAGCCTTTGGAAACATGGGAGAAAAGGTTGCAGAATCTATGGGATATTCTATAGATCAAGTGGCTATAATATCAAACTTTGTTGGATTTGCTATAGAATGTTGTGTTAGCTGTGGAGTTAAAGAGATAATTATAATAGGTCATATAGGTAAGATATGTAAGATATCTGCTGGTAGCTTTAACACTCACAGTAGAGTATGTGATGTAAGACTAGAAGTAATAGCATTAGAATTAGCATTAGCAGGAGCTCCACATGACTTAGTTAGAAGTATATATAATGAAAAGACTACAGAGGGTGCTATAAAAGCTTTAAAGGGTGAATATAGTGAGATATATAAAACTATTGTAGATAAAGTGAAGAAAAGAATGGAGCTTTATAGCTATGGTGAACTTAAATGTGATGTAGTTATGTATTGGGGTGCAACTAATCCTAAGATATTAGCTACAACATTATAGAGGTGGAAAGATGATTTATGTAGTAGGACTTGGTCCAGGAAGTAAGGAGTATATACTTCCTAAGGCTGTTGAAACTTTAGAAAATAGTGATATGTTAGTAGGATTTTCTAGAGCTTTGGAAAGTGTAAATTTTATAAATACTGAAAGAGTGGCAGTTAAGTCTTTATCAGATATTTTGAAGATAGTAGAAGATAATAAGAGCAAGAAAATATCTATAATTGCATCGGGAGACCCATGTTTTTATGGAGTTACTGATTATATAAAGAGAAATATAAAAGAGGAGCCTATAGAGATAATACCAGGACTTAGCTCTTTTCAATATCTAATGAGCAAGATAGGGAAGAGTTGGAATGGAAAATTTTTAGGCAGTGTCCATGGAAGAGAAGAAGATTTTTTAACTGTTGTTAAAGAAAATAGCATGTGTATATTCTTAACAGATAGTAAAAATTCACCTAAGGTTTTAGCAAATAAACTGTTTATAGAAAATATAAGTTGTAATATATGGGTAGGAGAAAATTTATCCTATGAAGATGAGAAAATAACAGTAGGTACACCAGAAGAGATAATGGAGAAGGAATTTTCTTCATTAAGTGTCTTTGTAGTGGAGGAAGTTTAAATGAAATATATAAAAGATGAAGAGTTTATAAGAGGAAACTGTCCTATGACAAAGGAAGAAGTTAGAATTCTAAGTGTAGCAAAACTTAATTTAGAGGAAAATTCTAAACTTCTAGATGTAGGAGCTGGAACTGGTTCCATATCAATTCAAGGAAGTAAGATTTGCACTTCTGGTAGTGTTGTTGCAATAGAGAGAGATGAAGAAGCCTTAGAGGTAATCTATAAAAATAAAGATAAGTTTAATTGTGATAATTTAGAGATTATAGAAGGTGAAGCTTTAGAAGCTTTAGACTCTATTAAGGAAAAGTTTAATAGTATCTTTATTGGAGGTAGTGGTGGAAATCTTGAAAAAATAATTGAGAAATGCCATAACCTTCTTGAAGATGATGGAGTAATGGTTTTAAATTTTATAACCATTGATAATGTATATAAAGCAATGAGTACTTTAAAAGAATTAAACATGAAAATTAGCTGTACTCAAGTTGGCGTAAGTAAAACAAGAGGCCAAAGTTATATGTTATTTGGATATAATCCAATTTTTATTGTAGAGGCTTATAAGAATTAGAAATATTGTAATGTAGTAGGTTTGTAGTACAAGGAAATACAGCAATAGAAAATAGTTAAGAATTGAAAATATTGTTTTATAGTAGAAATAGAGGAGTGAAATAGATGGCAAAGTTATATGGAGTTGGAGTAGGACCAGGAGATAAAGAGCTATTAACCTTAAAGGCGGTTAAAACTATAGAAATGTGTGAAGTAATTGTTTCACCAAGTGCTATGAAAGGTGGGAAAAGTATAGCTTTAGGCATTGCAGAGGACTTTATATCAGAGGATAAAGAAATTATGATAAAGCAATTTCCAATGGGTGGAGAAGACCAAGAAGAAAAAATCTATGAAGCCTTTAAAGCTATAGAAGAGAAGCTTAAGGAAGGAAAGAATGTAGCCTTCTTAACTTTAGGAGATCCTTTTGTTTATAGTACATATATATATTTACTAAAGTATATAGAAGAGCATGGCTTTGAAGTTGAAACAATTCCAGGAATAACTTCCTTCTGTGCTAGTGCTAGTCTTGCGCAAAAACCATTAGTTATAGGTGATGAACCATTACTTATTACCCCAGCTAGCAGAGTTTCGGATATAAAGGATGAAAAGTATGTAGTTATAATGAAGGTCTATAAAAGAGAAGAAGAAGTATTAGACGTTCTTGATGAAAAAGGCTTTAACTATGTATATATAAAAAAAGCTGGAAGAGAAGGGCAAGAGATTTTACATAAGAGAGAAGATATTTTAGATAATAAAGAATACATGTCACTTATAATAGCAAATAGAGATTAGGAGGAAGAAGAATGGTTTATTTTATAGGAGCAGGTCCAGGAGATGCAGAGTTAATCACAGTAAAGGGAAGAGATACACTGACAAAAGCAGATGTAGTTATATATGCAGGCTCTCTTGTAAGCAAGGAGCATATGAATTATTGTAAGGCTGGATGTGAAATACATAATTCAGCATCTATGACTTTAGAACAAGTTATAGAAGTTATGGATAAGGCTGAAAAAGAAAATAAAATGGTAGTAAGACTTCATACAGGTGATCCAGCTATCTATGGAGCTATCAAAGAACAAATGGATGAACTAGATAAATTAAATATTCAGTACAAGGTAATTCCAGGAGTTAGTTCATTTACAGCAGCAGCATCTGTAATAAAAAAGGAATTTACACTTCCATCAGTAACTCAAACTGTAATATTAACTAGAGTTGAGGGAAGAACTCCAGTACCAGAAACTGAAAGCTTAGAAAAACTTGCATCAATTGGTGCATCTATGGCTATATTCCTTTCTATTAGCATGATAGATAAGGTAGTTGCAAAGCTAAGAAAAGGTTATGGAAGGAATGTTAATATAGCTGTAATTGAAAGAGCTACTTGGGAAGATGAAAGAGCTATAATTGGAACTTTAGATGATATAGCAGAAAAGGTTAAAGAAGCAGGAATCACTAAATGTGCTCAAATATTAGTAGGGGACTTTATAAATTGCGATTATGATAAGAGTCTTCTATATGATAAATCCTTTACTCATATGTTTAGAGAAGGACAAAAATAATTCTTAGAATGTACAATTCTAGAAAGTAGGAGAGTTATGAAGTTAGCAGCGGTGTCTGTAACAAGACAAGGAGATAATATTGCAAAAAAACTAAGTGAAGCTTTAGAGCTTAAGCTTTACTCTAGTTATAATAACAAAAACTTCAAACTAAAATCTGTATGTGAAGAGCTTATGAATACTGTAGATGGAATAATTTTTATCTCATCTACAGGCATTGCAGTAAGAGGAATAGCACCTTTTCTAAAGGGAAAGGATAAGGACCCGGCAGTGGTAGTAGTAGACTGTGAAAGTAGATTCGCCATAAGTCTTGCAGGAGGACATCTTGGAGGAGCTAATGAACTTGCTTTAAAAGTGTCAGAAATTCTTAAGGCTACACCAGTTATAACTACAGCCACAGATACCATGGGAATAGATGCTCCAGATATGATTGCTAAGAATAATAACCTGATTATAGATGATATGAAAATAGCTAAAGATATAGCTGCCAAATTAGTTGATAAAGCTAAGGTTGGTTTTTTAGATGATGAAGGCCAAATAAAAATGCCAAAGGGATATGTAATTCCTGAAGGAGATATTAAGGGTATGGTTACAGTATCTAATAAAATAGATGTGGATAACTTGCCACCTGTTGAAGGCTTGATTCACCTTAAGCTCATAAGGCGAAACATCATATTAGGTATGGGATGTAGAAAAGATGTGGATAAGGACAAAGTTAAAAACTTTGTTGTGGATAATTTAAAGAAATATAATATAGATTTAAGAGCCATAAAAACTATTTCTACAGTGGAAGTTAAAAAGAATGAAGGAGCATTAATTGCTTTAAGTGAATTTTTAAACTGTCCCATGGAAATTCATTCTTTAAAAGAAATAGAAAGCATAGAACATAAATACAAGGGCAGTGATTTTGTTAAGAAATCTATAGGTGTGAGAGCGGTATGTGAGCCTTGTGTTGAATTAGCAGGGGGAGAGTTACTTACAGATAAAATTAGTTTTGAAGGTATAACCCTTTGTATTGGAAAGTTAGTCTACTGATAATGGAGGAAAAATAATGGGAAAATTATATGTAGTAGGAATCGGTCCAGGAGGACTTGATTACATGACAATTAAAGCTGTAAAGGCTATAGAAGAAAGTGATATAGTAGTAGGATACACAAAGTATATAGAAATGATAAAGCCACTTTTAGATGGTAAGAAAGTTTATTCTACAGGAATGATGGGTGAAGAGGCAAGATGCCAGGAAGCTTTAAGATTAACTAGTGAAGGAACGGTAGCTGTAGTAAGTACAGGAGATGCTGGAATCTATGGTATGGCTGGGTTAATTCTTGAAATGAAAAAGGATGAAGAAGTAGAGGTAATCCCAGGGGTTACAGCATCATCTTCAGCAGGATCAATAGTTGGAGCTCCACTTATGCATGATAACTGCAACATAAGCTTAAGTGATTTAATGACTCCATATGAAGATATAAAGAAGAGAGTTAAGCTTGCAGCAGAAGGAGATTTTATAATATCTCTTTATAATCCAAAGAGTAAGGGAAGACCTCATTACTTAAGAGAAGCTATAGATATAATAAAGGAATATAGAAATGAAGATACACCAGTTGCTATTGTTAAGCATGCATTAAGAGAAGGTCAAGAAGCTACAGTTTGCACTATAGGAACCTTTGATGATTCTATAGTAGATATGATGACTATGGTTATTATAGGAAATACTAAGAGTTATATAAAAGATGGATTATTTATAACTCCAAGAGGATATAAATTAGAAAACAAGTAGACATTAAGGGGGAGAATTACAATGATAGCTTTAATAGTAGGTACATCAGAGGGAAAGGTAATTCTTTCCCATCTAAATAAATATACAGATAACATTTTAGTATCCACAGCTACAACCTATGGTGGAGAGCTTTTAGTGGATTATAAATATAAAATATTAAATGATAAACCTTTAGTTTATGAAGAGTTAAAAGCATTATTTATGAAAAGTGGTGTAAGGGTAATTGTAGATGCATCTCATCCCTATGCAGTTCTAATAAGTGGAACAGCTATGAAGATAGCAAAGGATATGGGAATTGAGTATGTAAGGTATGAAAGACAAAGTACTTTAGATACGTTACCTAAAAATGATTTGATAATAGAGGTGCCGACCTATGAAGAATTAGGAGAAGCCCTAAAAGATATAGATGGATGTATTTTAAATACTACAGGAAGTAGAAATATAGATAAGATATTAGATTTAAAACTTGAAAATAGAATAGTTCATAGAGTTCTACCTTCTTTAAAAGTTATGGAGGAAGTATTTGCGTTAGGTGTTAGAGTAGAGGATTTGATATTCATAAAAGGACCTATAGGCTATGAACTAAATAAAGCCTTTATAAAAGAATATGATGGCAAGGCTTTAATAACAAAGGATAGTGGTCCACAAGGTGGAACTTATGAAAAAATAAAGGCTGCCATAGACATGGGAATTAAAGTTTTTGTAGTAGAAAGAAAGACAATGGATTACGGCATTGTCTTTAATGATGAAGAAAAGTTAAGTCACTATATCTGTAGCAACCAAGAAAACTATTAGTAACATTTCAAAGTGTAATAAAAGACTCGGGTGACGGTGGGAGTAACTTTTATTATACAAAACAAAAAGTTATGTTATAGATTATATACTAATATATTTAAAGTGCACGTTAAGTATATTCTTTATAATCACATTATTTAGCTACAGTTAAGTATATAGGAATTTAAATATAAGCATTGCTAGCGGTATTATATTTAAATTAAATCATTTTTACTAAATATAAGGGGGAAAAATTATGAATAAATCAAGTATTACTAAAAAATCATTTGTATTTATATGGGCATTAGCACTATTCTTTACAGTGCCTAAATTAGCTTATGGTATGCATATTGCAGAAGGGTTTTTACCAATGGCTTGGTGTGCGTTTTATTTTGTAGCATGCATTCCATTTGTAGCATTAGGAATTAGAGATATAAGAAAAAAAACTATGAGTAGCAAGGATTTAAAAATGCTTTTAGCATTGATTGGAGCTTTTGCTTTTGTATTATCAGCAATGAAACTACCGTCTGTTACAGGAAGTTCATCACATCCAACAGGTACAGGTCTTGGAGCAATGATATTTGGACCATTTGCTATGTCTGTGGTTTCTATAGTAGTTCTTTTATTCCAAGCACTTTTCTTAGCTCATGGAGGATTAACAACTTTAGGAGCTAACGTTTTATCAATGGGTATTGCAGGACCAATAGTAGCCTTTGCAATTTATAAGGTATTTAAAAATAAAAATAAAAAATTAGCAATATTCCTTGGTGCAACTTTAGGGGACTTAGCAACATACCTAGTTACATCCATTCAACTTGGACTTGCATTCCCAGCTACTACAGGTGGATTTGCAGCGGCATTTATAAAGTTTGTATCAATATTTGCTATAACTCAAGTTCCACTTGCTGTAGTAGAAGGAATAATAACTGTTATGATATTTGACTTTATAGAAAAACATGCCTCTGAGGAGTTATTAGAAGTTGGAGGTGTAAGATAATATGAAAAAAAATATAGGATTAATTTTATTATGTATAGCAATTGTGGTAGGATCTTTATTCTTAGGTAGAAATGGTGAATTTAATGGTGCCGATGGAGAAATTGAAGTTAAAATCCAAGAATTAAATGGAGATTATGAACCTTGGGCAGCTCCTATGTGGGAGCCACCATCAGGAGAAATTGAAAGCTTCCTTTTCTGTTTACAAGCAGCAATTGGGGCTGGATTCATAGGATACTACATTGGTGTTAAAAAAGGAGCTTCAAAGAACAAAGGAGCTAAGACTAATGTAGGTGGAAAAGTGAAAGAATGTTAAGGACAGTACTTTCATATTCAAAGCTAAGTAAATTAGCAAATATTCATCCTATAGAGAAAATAATTTTATGTATATTACCAATAACAGCACTTAGTTTTAGTACTAGGTGCTATCCTTTGGTTATAAATATAATTTTTTTTCTTGTACTTCATATTGTTTATAAGAACCCTATGCATATAGTAAAACACTTTATAGAGGCAACTTTTTTATTTGCTTTAGTTTCTTCTATAACCTTTGTATTTGATTATGGATGGTATAGTACTTTAATACTTATATTAAAGGCGGTGTCTGGGGGGATATCCGTTAGTTTTTTAACTTTAACTACACCTACAGATCATGTATTTTATATATTCTCTAAGATAAGTTGGCTTAGAGATATTTGTGATATAGGAAAATCTATGGAGAGATTTTTAACACTTATAGATGATGAATTTCAAACATTACGAAAGAGTATGTTATGTAGAGGTGCCTTTGGTGGTTTTAAGAATAAAGTTAAGGATTCAGGAAGTCTTGCTGCTTTACTTTTTATTAATACTTTAAAACGTTGGAAAGAAATTAAGGATGGAATTAATAGTAGAGGCTATAGAGGAAATATTTATTATGGCTTTGAAGAGTTCCATTTGTCATATAAAAGAGTAGCTATAATAGTAGGATATATTACATTTCTTATTATTTTGGTGAGTATACCTAAGTGGTTTTAGAAGCTGGGTATACTTTTTATTTTTTTAGATAACTCTCTTAATTTAATATAGAATTTTGTAGTGTATATGGTTAAAGATATATACTATATAATACAGACTGTTAAAAATATAAATTAAAGTATAGAACTTAAAAGGACAAAAAATAGGGAAAATCCTCCTGAAGTAAATAGAAGGAAATTTCCTATATAAGATAAATATAAAAGATTAAGGATTTAATAATAATTGATAACTATTATCAATAAATTCATATTACTATAATATTTTACATATGTCAATATAATTGAAAATAATTTTCAATTAAAAGTTAATGTATTTAGTAAACATATTTGTTAATATATAATTAAGTGGAGACTTGTAATACATTTACATAAATAAATCTTGAAAAACATGTGGGATATGGATAATAAATTAATTAAAAAATGATTGGGGTAATTTAGAAAATGAGATATGTTAATTTAGAAGAATTGAAAGAGCTTCCAGGTTTTAATAACATAGATGAAAATACTTTAAGAAAGTTATCTAATATTACTAGAGTCACTAGGTATGAAAAGGGGAAGGTACTATTTAGAGATAAGGATATTGTAGATAATATCTACATAGTATTAAAGGGAAAAGTATCACTATATAAGTTCAATGAAAAGGGTCAAAAAAAGGTTATATTTATATTGGGGCTAGGTGATCTTATAAATGAAGTTATATTACAAAGTTCTACTGCATCTATAAATTGTGAAACCATAGAGGACTCTCAAATAATGTATTGTAACACTATGGAGCTTTTACAAGTCATGGAATCAGACTTTGAGTTTACAAAAATGGTACTGTCATCTTTATCTTTAAAAGTAAGAAGAATGTATAGACAATTTAAAAATACTACTGGAGTTTTAAATATGGGAAAGAGAGTTGCATCAAAGCTTTGGAAACTAGGTAGGGATTATGGGGTAGCTGATGACAATGGTATATTAATAGATATGGAGATTAGTATAACCTATCTAGCAGACTTATTTGGAGCACAAAGGGAGACCATATCAAGGGCATGTAAAGAACTTAGTGAATTGGGATTAATTGAATACAATAATAAAAAATTTATAATAAAAAATAAAGAAAAACTTTTAGAATATTTTAAAGCACCGTGATTTTTATCACGGTGCTTTAAATTTTATAAGCCTATAATGAAGCTATAATTATAAAAGAGGGAAGGGATTTATTATGGTTTGTGGAGATTTTAACAAAGTATGTGCAGCTGGTAAAACAAAGATGCAATTGTTAAATGAAAACCCTATAGGATATTTTATTTCTTCTATGTTGGCGGGATTATTTATAGGATTAGGTTCTATTCTTATCTTTACCATAGGAGGTCAACTGACATCAGCAGGTTCAGGTGCTGTAAAGATTGTTATGGGATTAGCTTTTGGTGGAGCATTGAGTCTAGTTATAATGGCAGGGGGGGAATTATTTACAGGAAATAACTTTGTACTAGCATCAGCATCCCTAAATAAGGATGTACCATGGGAAGGTACTATGAAGTTATGGTTAGTATGTTTTTTAGGAAATCTACTAGGTTCAATTATAGCAGGAGTAATGTTTAAATTATCAGGTTTAGCTACAGGTAGTGTCGGTGAATACATTGCAAAGGCATCAGAAATAAAAATGACAATACCACTTATACCACTATTTTTCCGTGGAGTATTTTGCAATATATTAGTGTGTTTAGCAGTTTGGTGTGGATTTAAATGCAAAGAAGAAGTAGCAAAATTAATTATGATATTTTGGTGCTTATTTATTTTTATTACAGTAGGATTTGAGCACAGTATCGCTAATATGACAGTATTAACAATAGGTTTATTATCACCTTTTGATGCTTATGTCACCATAGGTGGATATATATATAATATTTTAGTTGTAACACTTGGTAATATGGTTGGAGGTATTTTCTTCGTAGCTCTTCCATACTACATTATATCAAGAAAAAAAGTAAATTAGAGGTGAATTATGGGTTACAAATTATATTTAGAAAAATTCAATGAAATTTTAAAAGAGCTTTCATCAGAGTATATAATATATGCTCCTATATTAATTAAAGGTGGTGCAAACTTTTCCGATACAGACAGGGTTAGATATGGGCAAATATCAAAGGTTGAAGATATAGTATTTGATGAAAAATCTCATTTTTCCTTTAAGGAAGTGTTATTACCACAATCTGAAACTCTACTTTATTTTACTGAAGATGAAGTAAAGGAAGCAGCCCCTAAATCTAAAGGGTCAATAGTATTTTTAAGAAGTTGCGACTTACATGCTGTAAAAAGAATGGATGATATATACTTAAGAAATGGCTTTGAAGATTACTATTACAAAAGACTTAGAGAGAATACAAAATTCATATTGATGGGGTGTGAAAGAACCTTTGAAAATTGTTTCTGTGTAGATATGGGAACTAATAAATCAAATAATTATGATGGATACATTAGGGTAGAAAATCATGAAGTTTACTTTGATAGTAAATGTGAAACTTTTGACATTTTATTAGAGAAAAAAGAGGTTGATACTATAGAGGTAGAACCTAAATTTATTTCTGAAAGCAATGTTACCGTTAACATTCCAGAAGAACTTAGTCTAGATGTTATGAAATCTACCATGTGGGAGGAATATAATCAAAGATGCATTGCTTGTGGTCGTTGTAATTTTGTCTGTCCTACATGTACTTGCTTCACTATGCAAGATATTTTCTATCAAGATAATAAAAATGTAGGAGAGCGTAGAAGAGTATGGTCTTCCTGTCAAGTGGATGGATTTACTGATATGGCTGGAGGACATAGTTTTAGACAAAATAAGGGTCAAAGAATGCGTTTTAAGGTGCTACACAAAGTATATGATTACAAGAAAAAATGGGGTTACCATATGTGTGTAGGCTGTGGTAGATGTGATGATATATGCCCGGAATACATTTCATTTAGTAACTGTATTAATAAATTGCAATCAGCATGTGATGAGGTGAGATAGGTGAATAAGAATGAATATATACCTTTTATTTCAGAAATAAAGGAAGTAATAAAGCATACAGAAATTGAGTATACCTTTAGAATGAGCTATATTGGTGATGTGAAACCAGGGCAGTTCTTTGAAGTATCAATACCTAAATATGGAGAAGCACCTATATCAGTAAGTGGTATTGGAGAAGGAACTGTTGATTTAACAATACGTAAGGTAGGAAAGGTTACTGATGAAATATTTAGTAACTATGTGGGTGACAAATTATTTTTAAGAGGACCCTATGGAAATGGTTTCGATATAGATAATTATAAAGATCATGAAGTTATAGTAGTAGCTGGAGGTACAGGACTTTCTCCAGTAAGGGGAATTGTGGACTATTTTGGTAATAATCCACAGGATGCTAAAAAGTTTTCTCTAATTTGTGGATTTAAATCTCCTGAAGATGTTTTATTTAAAGAAGATATTAAGAGATGGAATAACACCATGGAATTAATTCTTACTGTAGATAAGGCAGAGGAGAGCTATGGAGGAAATGTTGGAATGGTGACTAAGTACATTCCAGATATGAAGATAGATGATATTAATGATGTACAAGTAGTTGTAGTAGGACCACCAATTATGATGAAGTTTACTGTGGATGAATTCTTAAAAAGAGGAATTCCAGAAAAAAATATTTGGATTTCTCAAGAGAGAAAAATGTGCTGTGGTATTGGAAAATGTGGACATTGCAAGATAGATGATACGTATATATGCCTAGATGGACCTGTGTTTAACTATACAAAGGGCAAAGAGTTAATAGATTAATTGGAGGTGAATTACATGGATATAAACACTAAAAACCTAAAAAAGAATGCATTTAGGGTTACAAAAAGAAGAGGATATACAGCATCAAGAATTCGTGTTCCAGGGGGAAAGATGGATGCTAAATATTTAGCCATGATTCAAGAGATTGCAGAAAAATACGGTGATGGAACTGTAAACATTACTATGAGGCAAGGCTTTGAAGTACCAGGTATTAGCTTTGAACATATGGATAAAGTAAATGAATTATTGCAACCAATCATTGAAGGATTAGAAATTAATCAAACAGATGAAGGAAAGGGTTACTCTGCAGCTGGAACTAGAAATATATCTGCCTGTGTAGGAAACAATATCTGTCCATATGCTAATTACAATACAACGGAATTTGCAAAGAAGATAGAAAAGGCCATCTTCCCCAATGATTTACACTTCAAAGTAGCTTTAACAGGATGTTCTAATGACTGTGGAAAAGTTAGACTAAATGATTTTGGAATAATAGGGATGACAGAACCTCAATATGATATGAATAAATGTGTATCCTGTGGAGCTTGTGTAAGAGCATGTACAAAGAAGTCCACTGGAGCATTAACTATGAATAACTATAAAATTCAACGTGATCATAAGAAGTGTATAGGGTGTGGAGAGTGTGTAATAGCATGTCCAACAGATGCATGGACTAGAAGCAGAGAAAAATATTACAAGCTTGTTCTTTTAGGTAGAACAGGAAAGAAAAATCCACGTTTAGCTAAGGATTTTATAGCTTGGGTAGACGAAGAGAGTATAATAAAAATAATCTGTAACACCTACAGCTATGTTAAGGAATATATAGATAAGGATGCACCAGGTGGTAAGGAGCATATAGGATATATTGTAGATAGAACAGGCTTCCCAGAATTTAAAAAGTGGGCCATGGAGGGAGTTAAGCTTTCTGATAAAACTGTTGTTCAAGAAACCATGTATTGGGATGGGATTAAGTATTAAAAATAATATATTTTAGTCACAATTGACTTTTTACCCTTGAATGTAAATATTTGTTGTAGTATAATCATATTTGTAAAATTTGAAAAAATAAATAAAACTAAATAATGAAATATAGGTTTGATTTTATCAATTAAAAGGGAAGTAGGTGTAAATCCTACACGGTCCCGCCGCTGTAAAGGTGGAGTTTTGTACTTATACCACTGGGAAACTGGGAAGGTGTACAAAAACCATGAAACCTGAGTCAGAAGACCTGCCTGTGTTTTAACACGTAAACTCTGCGGAGAATGGAGTGGTGTAACACAAGATATTTATATACATATGTATACATAAATATATTTTTAATATATTTTTTGTATTTATATATTTTTATGATGTATATGGTTGGTAAATATGATGTTATTTAAGTCCATTTAACTTAGAGTTAAATGGACTTTTTTTACGTTTAAATTTATTTGAAATAAGTAATAAATTAATATTTTTAAAAGGGGGCGAAAAATTGAGTTTTAACAAAAGAAAGTTTGATTTTCATGTTCTAACATATATTATTCTATTTTTATCATTAATAATAATAATTTTTTCTAATGATAATCCGGCAGTGGTTTTCTCTCTATATTTTTATATATTTTCATTATTCATATATAGCGGAAACACATATAAATTAAAAAAAGTTTTAGTCTATTTTATACCCTTTGCCATATTTATAATTCTTCTAAATATGATATTTGTTACACAAGGTAGTATGATTTTATTTAAAATTGGAAGTAAAAGATTTACCTTGGAGGCTTTAATATATGCATTAACAATGGCACTTAAGTTATTTGCAGTGGCCAGTCTCTTTATATCCTTTGAATTTATTATTGATTCAGATAGGGCAATTTCATATTTTTCAAGCAAGATGCCAAAATCAACTTTAACTCTAGTTATTGCTTTTAAGTTAGTTCCTGGTCTTAGAGATAGATTAAATAAACTTAAAGAAATTTATACAATTAGAGGAGTTGATTTTAATAAAAAGAGTTCAAGAGAAAAGACTAAAAGCTATGTTCCAGTATTGTCAATATTACTTGAAAATTCTATGGAAAGTTCTTTTGATATAGGGGAAGCAGCTTTTGTTAGAGGATTTTTAAGTAATGAAAGAAGTACCTATGACAGACAGAAGTTTAGAAAAAAAGATATTTCTATTATGGTTTTAAGCGGAGTTTTATTAATAGTATATATATTTGCTCAATATAAAGGAGCTGTTGATTTCAAAATATATGATGGGGTAAGTATAGTAAATATATTTAACTATGGAACAACATCAATATTTGTGATTATTCTAGCTATTACATTATTAATTTTAAAATATAGTAGGGAGAAAGACTATGGAATATATAGAGATTGAAAATTTAAGTTATTCATATCCTCTAGAAGGAAAGAAATCTTTAAATAACATAAATTTAGGATTAGGTAGAGGAGAGGTTTTATTAGTAGTTGGGAAATCGGGTTCAGGGAAATCAACTTTAGCTAAATCAATTACTGGGGCTGTTCCTCATTTTTATGGGGGCACAATATCAGGAGGAATTATCATTGATGGAGTACCATTAGAAGAGATGAGCCATAGCGAAAGGGCAAAGACAGTTACAATGGTTTTTCAGGATCCGGAGAAACAATTAATGATGAATAAGGTTCATAGAGAGATTGCTTTTGGACTTGAAAATATAGGGGTAAGTGAATCAACTATTAAGAGACGTGTATGGGAGGTCATGGAGTTTATAGGAATAACTGACCTGGCAGAAAGAGATATAACAACTTTATCAGGGGGTCAAAAACAAAAAGTTGCAATAGCCTCTGCAGTGGCATATTTGCCAAAATGTATTATTTTTGATGAACCTTCCTCTCAGCTTGATGTTTCTGCGGCAGAAAGCATTGTGAATCTAATTAGAAAAATAAATGAAGAATTAGGAATAACAATAATCATTATAGAGCAGCGAGTAAATAAATGGTTTGATATAGCTGATAAAATTGCCTTTATGAATGATGGTAAAGTTAATTTTTATAATAGTAGGTATGATTTTTATAAAGAATCTAAAGAAGAAGTTATTAATTTTTTACCTGATTATTTGAAGCTTAGCAAAAACCTTTCATGGGGTAATATGCCTAATAATTTCAAAGAAACTAGATGTAGAATTGATGATAAATATTCTGACATTAGCATAGATTGTTTAGATTTTAAAATAGATAAAAATCATGTTAAGAAACAAGTTTGCGAATATGGTAATAATGCAATAAAAATAGAAAAATTAAATTGTTACTTCAATTCAATTCATGCCATAAAAGATCTTTCATTAAATATTGAAAATGGAGATTTCATAGTTATTATGGGAGCAAATGGGGCCGGTAAGAGTACACTTTTAAATTCTCTTATTGGGCTTAAAGAGTATAAAGGTAGTATTAAGGTATTTGGTAATGAAGTGAAAAAATTAACTGTTAATAATGTGGCAAGTATCATTGGATATGTATCACAGAATCCGAATGATTACATATCGAAATCAACGGTGTATGAAGAACTAAAGTTTACAATGGATAATTATAATTCCTTTGATAAGGAAGAATTAGAAAAGGTTTTAAAAGATTTAGATATTTATGAACTTAAGGATAAAAATCCAAGGGATTTAAGTGGAGGTCAAAAACAGAGGGTAGCCATAGGTTCTATATTAGTGATGAAGCCTAAAATACTTCTCATTGATGAGCCAACAAGAGGCCTTGACCTTGAAGTTAAAAATAAATTAGGTAAGGTTCTTAAAAATTTAAATAATAATGGAACTACAATAGTTATGGTCACCCATGATGTGGATTTTGCCTGTGATTTTTGCAAAAGTTTTGCTCTTATGTTTAATGGAGAAATAGTATCAAAGGGAAGTAGAGATGAGGTACTAAGACATGGAATTTACTATACAACTTCCATAAATAAACTTTTTAAGAATGTAAATGAGAAGATTTTTACACTTGATGAAGGAAAAAAATATTTACTAAAAGAGGGAGAAGCAAATGAAAAAAATTAGTTTAATAATAACCTCCCTTATTATTTTAGTTCTTATGATACTTACACTGCAAAAGGATATCCAAAATAGTTTTGCCCTACTTTCTACATTGGGGGTTTTGGGAATACTGTTTTTAAGTTATTTTTACTTTGAGAAAAGTATGCTGGGTACAAAGGAGATTGCAGTAATTGCAACTTTAAGTGCATTTACTGCACTATCGAGAATTGCCTTTGCTCCTATACCAAATGTGAAGCCTGTAACATTCCTTGTGGCATTATCAGGTTTTGTATTTGGGCCCTATGAAGGATTTCTTATTGGGAGTACATCAGCATTTTTATCTAATATATTTTTTGGTCAGGGACCATGGACACCGTGGCAGATGTTTTCCTGGGGACTTGTGGGAATTATATCTGGTATTTGGGGTAGAAAGGGAAAAAGAGTAAGGGCTCTAAAATTTTCAATTATATGTTTTATCTATGGATTTATGTTTGATTGGATCATGAATTTTTGGTATGTTTTGGGTTTTGTAAAACCAATTACAATACAAAGTGTTATCATGGCTTATCTGTCAGGATTAACATTTGATATTTTACATGGAGGAGGTAGCTTTATTTTTTCAATTATATTCTATGATAGCTTTATTGATGTACTTTTAAGATACAAAAGAAGGCTTGATATAACTTATATAAAAAATTAATGGAGGGGATTTTATGAAGAAGACATTTAAAAAGAATCTATTATGTTTATTAGTTGCATTACTAATTGGATTTACTCAGTTTTCTACAATTTTTACACAAAAAGTTGAAGCTGCTGATAAATCTGTAAAGGTGAAGGTTAGGATTGAAGCTAGTGACCATACTATCGTTCCAGAAACAGAAGTGGATGTAACAAATTTTGAGTTAGAACCTTATAACTGTAATGAAGTTAGCGGTGAGCCTAAGGCAATACATGCTATAATCAAAGCTTTAGAAGCCAATGGTCTTAATCCAAAAGATCAAAGCAAATTTAACTTTGGACGTGGAAGCTATATATCCAATATTGATGGAGTATCTCAGGGATCATTTGGGTCATTTGATGGTTGGGGATATTATGTTAATGATAATTATACAGATAAGTTAGTTGGTGGTCATGATTTAGTAGATGGGGACAGTATAGTACTATTCCACATGGAAAATTATGTGTACGCACGTTATGGTTACTTTAATAAGAAAGCAGTTAGCGCAAAAACTGGGGAAGATATTTCACTAGATTTAACTGGTAAATATTTTTTCCCGGGTGGAATACCAAATGATGTGGCTTTAGTAGATAAGGCAAAAATAATTATTAATGATAAAGAAACCCAATATATTACTGATGAAAATGGACAAGTAAAACTAAACTTCGATAAACCAGGAACCTACATTGTTACTGCAGATAAAAGGGTAAAGGATTGTGATCCCTTTGACTACAGTAAAACTGGCAGGCCCTTTAAAGATAAAGTTCTTGACAATAGAATGCTAGCAAGACCATACTGTAAAATTGTTGTTGAACAAAAGGATAAAGTTGCTCCACAAATAACAACAAATATAAGTAAAACAACAGTGACAAAAAGTGAGTTTACATTTATAGTATCTGCCATTGATGATGTTGATGGTAAGGTTAATAGTCAAGTTAAATTAGGGGAAAATGTTATTGAACCTAATGAAGATGGACAATATGTTGTTAATCTTTCTAAGGGCGAAAATAGAATATCTGTTAAAGCAGTAGATAAGGCTGGAAATGAAGGAAAGAAGACTATAGTAGTTAACTATAAAGAATTATCATCTATTGATTCATATGATGTTAAGAGTGAATTAGAAAAAACTAAAAACTATATGATTGCTAATAATGGTGATGAGTGGGCAGCTTTAAGTTTAAGTAAGTTTGGAATCAAAGGTAATAAAGAAAGCTTTAACAATATAGTTAAGCAATTTAAGAGTGGAGTAGAGGAAGATGGGTTATCTGAGTATTTTTATAAAGATACAGATCTTGAAAAAATGATAATGTATGTTACTAGCCAAGGTTATAATCCTTATAATTTCTTAGGTCATGACTTGGTTAAGGAGTTATTTAACAGAGATGTAAAAGAATTTAATAGATATGCACAGATATTTGGACTGATGGTTTACGATTACTGTAATGTAAGTGGAGAATATAAAATTACAAAAGATATACTAGCTAAGGAGTTAGTTAATAGTAAAGTAGTTTATGATGTAGATGGAGATGAATATTGTGGATGGAATATATGGGGTTCTGATGTAGATGTTGATACAACTGCTGCTGCAATAAATGCGTTATCAAGCTATTATGATAATAATAAAGAAATTAAAGATACTATTGATAAAGCAGTTAAAACATTAGCATTAATGCAAAAAGAAAATGGATGTTATGAAGCTTGGGGAAGTGAAGCTAGTGAAAGTATTAGTTTTACAATTTTAGGACTTACATCAATAGGTGTTGACCCAGCTGGTGAGTTATTCACTAAATCAAATGGAGAAGACCTAAATAATTTAGTTTCTGCCCTGCTTACATTTAAGGGCACTGATGGTCAATTTAAGCATACAACAGATACTAATAATAATTACATGTCAAGTGAGCAGGCATTAAGAGCTTTAATTGCCTTAGAGCAATTTAGAGGAAATGGTAAATACAATTATTATAAGAGTAATATTGATGCAAAATTATTACCTGTATATGTTGAAGGTAATAATACTCCTGTAGTTAATGTTCCAGAAGATACAGATGATATCAAAATACCTATAGGTATAATTAAGAGTCCAGAGTCAAATGAAGTAGTAGTAAATTGGAATGATACATCTTTGAATATACCATCTAAGATTTTTGATTCATATACAGGAATTTTAGAAGATTATCAGGTTATCTTAAAAAGAGAAGTTTTAGATAAAAATTCTAATATATTAAATATAGAAAATGGAACTAAGATCATAGGTAAGGTTTTTGATTATACTATGTCAGTAAAAGATAATAAAGGAAAGATAACTGAAATAAAAGATTTTGGTAGCAATAAAGTAAAGGTCGTAATAAAATTATCAAAAGATGATATAAAGGGAATAGATGTTTCAAAATTAGCAGCATATTATTACAATGGTACTAAGTGGGAAAAAATAGATGGTGGTAAATTTGATAATAATAATTTAACATTTACCTTTGAAACTACACATTTTAGTATTTATAGCTTGATGGTTAAAGATGATGAATCTAAGGATAATAGTGATAAAACAGATGAGGAATCAAATAATAAAACAGATAATGAAATAAATAATAAAACAAATAATGATACAAATAACAAAACAAACAATGGTGGTAAGAGTGAGTCCAATACCGTTAATGGTAATAAAGCAGACGATCTTCCTAAAACAGGAAAACCTATGAATTTGAATTTATTAGTAGTTGGATCATTGATTTGTATAGTATCAGGGATTGTTTTAATAAAAAGAAAAAGAATTAGTAATAACTAAAATAGTAAATACATAAGGAAGCTGTAGGCTTCCTTGTGTATTTATTAGAATTTAGAGAGAAGGTGCTATGTTGAAGGGGAAAAATAAGATATTACTTATAATTTCCGCTCTTATTATTTTTGCGGGAATGTTTGTTTTTGCACAAAAACTTCAAAAGTCATTCAATAATACAATTGCTGAAAAAGCTACAATCACAGCTGAGCAAGAAAATAAAGAAGACAGCAAAAATGATAAAATTAATAAGGAAGTAAGTGATAAGGAAACTAGTACGGATAAGACTGATAATAAAGAAGATAGTAAGGTTAATGAAAGCAATAAAGAGACTGATGATAAAGAAAATGTTGTAGTTAATGATTTATCTAAAGTTAAAGATAATTCTGATTCTAACACTGAAAAGAAATCTAATGCTAATAGCTATAATTCGAAAAATTCATCTACTGAAAAGAAAAAAACTGCAAGTAAAAAGGAAGAATCATCAAATTCATCCAATAGTTCTAAAGCAACTGTAGAACCTAAAAAGGAGGAGCCAACTCCAGCGGTAAAAGATGAAACTCCAAACTTTATAGTAATTGATACAATAAGTAATAAAACACTAGCTTCTAAATATGTAGATTATGATAATATTACTGTTGCTCAATTAACATTCAAGGTTTTAGATGAGTTAGGGATAAAATATAGAACTACAGGCTTTAACGATACAACATACTTTGCATCTATTGCAGGGCTTAGAGAAAAAGCTGCTGGTCCTTTAAGT
Source organism: Clostridium sp. UBA871 (assembly GCF_002295255.1). NCBI lineage: Bacteria > Bacillati > Bacillota > Clostridia > Eubacteriales > Clostridiaceae > Clostridium > Clostridium sp. UBA871. Next base: position 178,454 of record NZ_DBFV01000011.1, read on the forward strand.
GGATGGTGCTACTATGTAAAGAAAAGTGGGAGTAATGGATTTGTTAAACCTAATGTGGGAACCGGAAGTTGGATTTATAATAAAGGTGATACTGTGATATGGAAATATTGGGAGGATGGAGTTAATAATTAATTTTTATCAATGCCAACATTAGTTAAATATATAAAATAAGAAAGTACCTATTATCACTGAAGGTACTTTCTTATTTTTTAATTACTCCAAGGAATTCTTTCTTTTTTTCATGAATTTATAAGCTATGAATCCAAAACAAATTACTAGAATAGCTATAGCTACAATAGAATAATCTTTCAAAATCCTTTGAATTAGGTCAGTATTTTCACCTAAAAAATATCCTAAAGATATAAGAATTATGTTCCAAATAGTTATACCCCCAAGGGAGTATAATATAAATTGAGAATAACTCATTTTTACAGCCCCTACAGCTAGTGATATGTAAGTTCTAGTTAAAGGGAATAATCTACTTAGAAACACAGCAGGTTTTCCATACTTATCAAGAAATAAATCTAACTTATTGAAACTTTTTTTTGCACCAGATGATTTACTACAAAGCCAATTTATTATAGGAGAGCCTCCAAAGTATCCAATGGTATAGCAAAGAGTTGAACCAATTAATCCTGCTCCAGTACTAAGAAGAATAACTCCAATAAAGCTAAAGTTACCATAAGAAGCTAAAAGACCTATAAAAGGTAACAGTACTTCACTAGGCAATGGAAAACAGGAATATTCTAAAAATACCGCTAAGAATACACCAGGATATCCAAATCCTTGTATAGTAGTTATTATTGTATTTAAAAAATCATTTACAAAATTCATATAAGCACCTCAAATTTATATTTTAAGATATATTTAAACAAGTGTATTATAAACTTAAAGTGTATAAACTTAAAGTTTAATTAAGTTAAGTTTATGTTAAATACAATATATTGTAATATATTATTAAAGGCTTAAGGATATAACTTTTATGTATAGATTACTTATACTTTTATATTGAAGGAAATTAATAAGAATAATAAGTGTATTGTATAAGATACTAAATGAAAATCAAGGAAAATCCTTGAATTACATGGGTAAAAGTAGTATAATGATATTGTAGTTGATACACTATATTATATTAAAAAACAATATATAGCATTAGCTTACATAAGCTGATTAATAAAGAGAAAATTTAATATAAAAATAATAGAGGTACAAAGTTTAATACTTTGTTTAAAAGGGAAGTAAGTGAAAATCTTATACGGTCCCGCCGCTGTAATGGGGAGAAGCTTCTTAAAGCGCCACTGACGAATGTTGGGAAGGCTGAAGCAACTGTGAACCAAAGTCAGAAGACCTGCCTATATTAATACACTAGATACTCTACGGTAGATGGAGGGGTGTTATAAAAGAATGGATATATTAAAGCATAGCATATACTTTAATGTAATTTTCTGTGATTTTTATACCCCTTAACTGAAGAGTTAAGGGGTTTTGTTGTTGAGTAAATATATAACTTTAAATCCCTAGTAATTATTGCCCTATAAAAAATTTATATATAATAATTAAAGGTTTGAAGATATTGCATCTTTGAGCCTTTAATTATTATATTGCTAAAACCATAGAGTGTTATTATCTGATGAAGCAATTACTTCTTTAATAGCATTAACAGCATATAATACATCATCTTCAGTGTTAAAGGAGCCAAAGGCGAATCTTACTGTTCCGTTAGGGAAAGAGCCTAGGGTCTTATGAGCTGATGGTGCACAATGAAGCCCACATCTCACAGATATGCCGTGGTTTTTGGATAGCATATGGGATATTTGACCATTATCACCCTTAGGAAAATCAATGGATACTACAGAAATCCTATTTTCAGCAGAAGGTAGTCCCAGAACTTTAATTTCTTTTATATCCTTAATGTTATCTAAAAATAGTTTAGTTAATTTCATTTCATGATCTTTTATACTACTAAGTCCTTTTTCCTTTAGATATTTTAAGGCTGCATTTAAGCCAAATATTCCAGGTATATTTGGAGTACCACCTTCAAATTTATCAGGCATGTAATCAGGTTGAATTTCATATTCAGAGAAGCTACCAGTACCACCTTCTATAAGAGGAGTAGTTATTTTAGCTAATTCATCTTTTATCAAAAACCCACCTATACCTTGAGGTCCAAGAAGTCCCTTATGACCAGTAAAACATAAAACATCTATATTCATTTTCTCCATATCTATTGGAATTGATCCAGCTGTTTGTGCTGTGTCTGCAATGAAGTAAATATTATTTGCCTTGCAGAACTGTCCTATTTCCTCAAAGGGCATAATAGTTCCACATACATTAGAGCTATGGGTCATTACTACAGCTTTAGTATTAGGCTTAAGGTATTTATGTAAATCAGATGGATTTAACTGTCCTAGGGAATTACAAGGTACTACAGAGTGCTCTATACCTTTGCTTTGTAAGGCGTTTAAAGGGCGAAGTACTGCATTATGTTCCATAGAAGAAGTAATCACATGGTCACCAGCCTTTAAAAATCCTTTTAAAATAACATTAAGACTATGAGTTATATTGCTAGTAAAAATTACATTTTCAGGTTTTGAAAAATTAAATAGTTCACAGAGTAGTTCTCTAGTTTCATAGACTATGTTTTCTGCATTAAAGGAACTATCATAACTACCCCTATTTACATTTCCACCTACATTAACAATATAATTTGTCATAGCTTCAGCTACAGAATTAGGCTTAGGAAAGGATGTAGCACCATTATCTAAATATACTTTTCTCATAATTACCTCCTGAAATCTATATATCCTATATCTAATTAAAGCTTTAAAAATAAACATTTTTTCCTACATTATTATATCATAGAGAATTAAATATAAAGGTTTTATATATTAGGGTTACATAAGTATTAAAAAAACAAATAGATTGTTCTTCGTCTATTCGTAATAAAAATTTAATAAAAATATAAGTATATGTTAAAATTTACTTTGGATGAGTTATTATCAAAATTTATTATATTTATCAAATATATGGGGGGAGTAAACCATGAAAGAAAAAAGAGGCATAATTTTTGCTGGTGGAATCATTGGTCTATTATCTGTAGCTTTGGTGTATTTAGGAAATCCTAAAAACATGGGTGCTTGTATAGCATGTTTCTTAAGAGACATAGCAGGTGCGGTAGGACTACATAGAGCTGAAGTTGTACAGTATATAAGACCAGAAGTAATTGGTATAGTTTTAGGGGCATTTATAATTGCACTATTTACAAAGGAATTCAAAGTAAAGGGTGGTTCTTCACCATTCTTAAGATTTATTCTTGGTGCTATAGTGATGATTGGTGCTCTAGTATTCTTAGGATGTCCACTTAGAATGGTTCTTAGAATTGCTGGTGGAGACTTAAATGCTGTAGTAGGCTTACTTGGATTTGCAGCAGGGATATTTGTTGGAATTCAATTTTTAAACAGAGGCTTTACTTTAAAGAGAAATTATAATTTAACTACAGCTGAAGGATATGCAATGCCAGTAATAGCAATAATGTTATTAGTATTATTAATATCTGCTCCAGCATTTATATTCTTTAGTGCAAAGGGTCCAGGTTCTATGCATGCACCTATATGGTTTGCTTTAGCAGCAGGACTTATTATAGGAATTGTAGCACAAAGAACAAGACTTTGCATGGTAGGTGGAATTAGGGATTTAATCATGTTTAAAGATAGTTATTTAATGTGGGGATTTATATCAATATTTGTAGTAACATTAATAGGAAACTTAGTTCTAGGAGATTTCAAACTAGGCTTTGTTGAACAACCTATAGCTCATAATGATGCACTATGGAACTTTATGGGTATGTTAGTTGCAGGTTGGGGTTCAGTACTTTTAGGAGGATGCCCATTAAGACAATTAATACTTGCTGGGGAAGGAAATGCAGATTCTGCAATCACAGTAATGGGGATGATTGTTGGAGCAGCTTTTGCACATAACTTCAAATTAGCATCTTCAGGAGAAGGTCCTACTGGCAATGGAAAGATTGCAATATTTATAGGAATAGCAATATTATTAGGGATTTCTTATTTCTGTATGAATAAATCATTTAACATAAGTAAGAGTAAGGCTGATAGCAAAGGTGGTGTTTCTATTGGTTAAGGTAGATGCAAGGGGAATGAGCTGTCCTCAACCAGTTTTAATGGCTAAAAAAGCATTAAGTGCAAACAAAGATGGATTTGAAATATTAGTTGATAATAATGTGGCTAAGGAAAATGTTTCAAGGTTTATTAAAAATGCAGGTTTAAATGCTGTAGTTACAGAAGTAGAAGAAGATTTTCTAATAAAGGCAGTTAAATAAAATGCAGTATATTGGAGTTTTTTTCACCCATTCAGGGGCTATAAAATATCACAGATATTTAGATAGTATTGAAATTGCTAATGAAACTATGCCAGTTCCAAGAAGACTTAGCTCTAACTGTGGAATTGGGGTTAAATTTATTACAGACAGAGATATAAACAATATGATAACTGAAGATATTGAAAAGATATTTAAAATTGAGGGTAATGAAAGCATTCTTGTATATGAATGTGAATAAATAGAAAGAATCTATCTGTAACAGGATAGGTTCTTTTTTACTCTGTTTATCTATAGTTAATTATGTGATATAAAGTATATAGAGAATATATATGTAAGTTCCATTACGATACTAATAAAGAGGGGTGTTATATATGGAAGAAAGAATATCTATTTTAGTAGTAGAAGATGATGTAGATATAAATGGATTACTATGCAAAATTCTTAAAAAGCAAAATTATGAGGTGAGTAGTGCATATTCAGGTAGTGAAGCTAGAATGTGCATTAACATGTATAATTATGATTTGATTCTTTTAGATTTAATGTTACCAGGATTAACTGGAGAAGAGTTGATAGGAGAAATCAGAAAATCAAAAACTATGCCAATTATTATTATCTCTGCGAAAACTGAGATTTCAGATAAGGTAAAGCTGCTGAAATTAGGTGCAGATGACTATATTACTAAACCCTTTGAGATAAGTGAAGTTGCTGCAAGAGTAGAAGCCCAACTGAGAAGATATAAAAGATTTAGTACTTCAGAGGATAAGGGGCAGGTCTTAGCTTATAAGAATTTAGAGCTGGATAAGGAAGCTATGAAGGTCACAGTGAATGGAAATGACCTTACACTAACGGTAAGAGAGTTTTCTATACTAGAGCTTTTACTAACTCATCCTAAAAAAGTATTTACTAGAGAAAACTTGTATAAGAATATATGGAATGAAGAGTTCTATGGAGAAGATAATACTGTAAATGTGCATATTAGTAATATTAGATCTAAGATATCAAAATTAGATAAGGATACAGAGTATATAAAAACTATTTGGGGTATAGGGTTTACTATGGCTGAATAAACTTTATGATTTCTTTAACTTTTCTTAAGTGTTTATTGAGTTTTGAATTTTATAATAAAGACAATAAGAAAAGGGAAGGGTGAGATTTATGGAAGAAAGTATATTAATTACGCGAAATTTAAGTAAATCCTACGGAAAATTTGAGGCAGTAAAGGATACTAATATAAATATAAAAAAAGGCTCAATATATGGATTGGTAGGAAAAAATGGTGCTGGTAAAACTACTTTATTAAGGATGATTGCAGGCCAAACTATGATAACTAGTGGTGAGATACAATTATTCTCAGAAACTACAGAAAAAGGTTTAGAGATTTCAAGAAAAAGAATAGGCGCAATGATTGAAACTCCAAGTTTTTTTCCATATTTAACGGCGGAGGAAAATCTTGAGTATTATAGAGTTCAAAGAGGAATAGCTGGTTCAGAATGCATAAAACAATTACTTAAAGATGTAGGACTTGAAGATACTAAAAAGAAAAAATTTAAGAGTTTTTCTTTAGGTATGAAACAGAGATTAGGGTTAGCTCTTGCAATGATGAATAATCCGGACTTTTTAGTTTTAGATGAACCAATAAATGGACTTGATCCAATGGGGATTGTTGAAATTCGTAATCTTCTTTTAAAACTAAATGAAGAGAAGAATATTACCATAATAATTTCTAGTCATATACTAAGTGAATTAGCTAGTATAGCAACGGAATATGGCTTTATTGAGAGAGGACAGATGGTAGAACAGATTTCTGCAGAAGAACTTAAGGAGAAGTGTAAGGAATGTTTAGAGATATCAGTAGATAATGCTGAGAAGGCAGCAGTACTGTTAGAGGATAAACTAAATTGTCATGAATATGAGGTATTACCTAATAACATAATTCGAATTTATAAATTTAAAGATACACCTTCCATGGTAAGCAGTACAATTGTTAAAAATGGGGTAGAGTTAAATTCTATGAATATAAAGGGAACCAATTTAGAAGAATACTTTGTTTCATTAGTTGGAGGTGTTATCAATGCTTAATTATATAAAAAGTGAATTATATAGAACTACTCATCGTAAATATCCTTATGTTTTAGTTGGAACTTCTTCATTGATATGTATTCTAGTTAATGTATTAGCATTATGGTTTATGAAAGACCAAGAAGCAATTAACAGAATAACAATGCCAGATATGCTAATGATTTCAACAGGTCTTTTTACATTGATTTATTATTCTGTAATTATGATTGTAGATATTGTATTTTCAGATGAACATAAGCATCAAACTTTAAAAAATACAGTATCCTTTGGGATTAATAGAACAAAAATATATTTAGGGAAATTTATTGTAGAAGTGATTGTAGCCACAGTATCTTTAATTATAGTTGCCACTGTGTTAATATTAAGTTCTTATATATGTCTTGGTTTAGGTGGAGCAACTATGGCAGAAACACTTGGTAATTTTGGGAATAAACTCATTGCTGTATTCCCACTTTGGTTAACAGGAATTGCTATTGCAAACTTACTTGCTTTTAATATTAAGAATAATAATATATTTGCCTTTGCTTATCTAGGGGTAGTAGCTATATTTCCAGGAATAATTAAGCTCCTAGGTTACTATAAACCTATATTTGCAAAAATACAATTATATTTAGTTTCTTACAACATTAAATTTATAGTAGGTCAAGACAGGGTTCTTTCTGAGGATATTACAAAATTTTATGTACTAGGTATAGTATACATTACTTTAATAACGGTTATAGGAATTATTTCCTTTAGAAGAAGAGAGATAAAATAGAATTAATTATTTAAATTCACACATATATAAATTCATACTTATTTAAATATGAAACTATATAAATATAAACCTAGTTAAATAGTAAAATAGGAATATAGTTAAATATTAAAATAGTTAACTATTTGTTCTGTTTATGGGGGTTAAGAGGGTTTCGTTATTTGAAGAAATATATTTAGGGCGTAAGTCTTGGGAGGAGCATTAAATGATATATATAACTATTTTATTTGGTGGTATAGCAGCATTATTTATAGTGCTCTTTCTACTAAATCGCTATAATATAAACAATATAAATAAGGAATTGAAGAAGCTTAAAAATATAAAAACCAATGAACAATTAAAATTAGCAGCCCCTAATAAAAATATTGAAGAGATGATAGGTGAAATTAATTTTATATTAGAAAAAAGTCAAAATGATAGAATAGCTCATGAAAAGAGTGAAAGTGAATTAAGAAAGCAAATTGCTAATATATCTCATGATTTAAGAACTCCTCTTACATCTATTCTAGGCTATGTACAGCTAATTAGGGATGAGTCTACTAGTGAAGAAGAAAAACAGGAGTACTTAGATATTATAGAAAAACGCTCTAAGGTGTTGCAAAATCTTATTACTAGCTTTTATGATTTATCTAGATTAGAAGCCAATGAATATGACCTAGAATTTAAAAAGGTTAATGTTGAAAGTTTATTGCGTGAAATTGTAGCAGCTTTTTATAATGATTTTGTTGATAAAGACTTTGAAGTAGAAGTTGATCTACAAGAAAAATTACCAGCTATAATTGCTGATGAAAATGCTGTAATTAGAATTTTTACAAATATATTTCAAAATGCCTTAAAGCATGGTAGTAAAACTATGTCTATATGTCAAAGGCAAGTAGATGGAGTAATTATTTCTACTTTTAGTAATAGGGTAGAAAACTTTACACAGGAAGACTTAGAACATGTTTTTGATAGATTTTTTACTACAGACAGAATGAGGACAGGACAAAATACAGGTCTTGGATTAACTATTGTAAAGAAACTTACAGAAAGTATGGGACATGAGGTTTCTGCTAGTTTAGAGGATGAAGTCTTTACAATTCAGATTAGATTCAAATTAAAATAGTAGTATAAAATATATAAGTTTTAAATAAGAAAAGAACATTCAAGGCTGAGAAGACAGTTTATGATTGTTCTTTTTTATGTATAATATATGACTTTAAACTCAATCTTAAAAAATCAGCATATTCTATATGAGGATAAAAAGAACATTTTTAACAATAGCAATAAAATGGTTAAAATGTATTTTAAATCTATACAATAAGATGTATAATTAATACATAATTGTGGAAAAAGGTGGAAGTGATTTGAAAAAGTTAAGAAGTATAATAGTAATTACAGTTTTAGCTATAGCCTTTGTTGGATGTTCAAATGGACAAGCTAATAAAGAAGAAACTAATAATAGTGGAGAAAAAAAAGAAATAATAATCTCAGCAGCGGCAAGTCTTAAAGAATCTATGGAGGAAATTAAAAAGATCTATGAAGAAAAAAATAATATAACTTTAACTTTTAACTTTGGGGCATCAGGAGCGCTTCAAAAACAAATTGAGGAAGGGGCACCGGTAGATATATTTATGTCTGCAGGAGAAAAGCAATTTAAAGCTCTAGAGGATAAGGAACTTATAGAAAGTGGAAGTAAGAAAGACATAGTAGAAAATGAACTTGTTTTAATTGTTAATAATGAATATAAAGATAAAATAAAGGAGCTAGATGATTTGGATAACCTAGATGGACATATAGCTTTAGGCGAAATAGGCTCTGTACCCGCAGGACAATATGCTGAGGAAGCTTTAAATCACTATAATAAGTGGGATATCATAGAGAATAACATTGTTTTTGCAAAGGATGTTAAACAAGTTGTTAGTTATGTAGAAAATGGTGAAGCAGCTTGTGGTATTGTTTATAAATCTGATACAGTTAGTATAAAAAATTCTGTTGTGGTCACTACTTTTGATACATCAAGTCATAAAAAGATCATATACCCAGGAGGGGTAATAAAGACTTCTGAAGTTAAAGCTGAGGCTAAAAGTTTTTTAGAGTTCTTAGCTACTAGTGAAAGTAAAAGAATACTGGAAAGGTATGGTTTTAAGATTAATTAGTTATTAAACAAGGATAATTTATAAGTTTCATAGGAAACAATTGCCTTATGAAGCTTATAAATTATACATGTTATACAAAACAGCATTCCTATAGTATATATAAACAATATAAGATGAGGATGATAAATATATGATGGAATCCATATTAACACCAGTGATGATTTCGCTTAAAGTAGCTTTTGTTGCCACAGGGATAGTTATTATTTTTGGTATAGCATTAGCATGGATATTTTGTAGATATAGTTTTAAGGGGAAGTCAGTATTAGAAACAATAATACTCTTGCCTATGTGTCTTCCGCCTACAGTAGTAGGGTATGGAATGCTAATAGTCATGGGTAGAAATGGTCCTTTAGGAAAGCTTACTGAAGCTGTATTTGGAGGTACTTTAGTATTTACGTGGCAAGGTGCTGCCATTGGAGCTGCAATTGTGGCATTGCCATTAATGTATGAAAGTGCTAAGGCTGGTTTTTTAAACGTAGATATTACATGTATAGAGGCAGCTAGAATATTTGGTGCCAGTGATAGTTATATATTTTTTCATATAGTATTACCTATGGCTTTTGATAGTATTATCAGTGGAGTTATTTTAGCATTCACTAGAGCTTTAGGTGAATTTGGAGCTAGTCTTATGGTTGCCGGTAATATACCAGGAAAAACTCAAACTATACCAATAGCAATATATTTTGCTATGGAAAGTGGAAATAGAACTCAGGGAAATGTGCTGGTAGCAATTGTAGTTGTATTTAGTTTTATTATGGTATTTTGGTTGAATAGATGGAAGAAACTTAGAAAATAATGATAAATACTAAGAATAATAGTATAATAATCTAGGTAGATTTTATAGCGTTTTGGGAATAGGAGGGGATTTCATGGAAGCTTTTGACCTAATAGTTATAGGTGCAGGAGTAAGTGGAGTTATGGCTGCGGTAGAGGCCAAATCTAGAGGAGTAAATAGGGTTATTGTAATAGATAGGGATATAGAACCTGGTGGAGCTATGCTTTCATGTGTTCAGGCAGGTTTTTACTATAAGAGTATAAAAGAAAATTTAGCTGCCCCTGAATTAATATCAGGATTAGTAAATGATGCCTTAAATTTAGGCTTAATTATTAAGTGCGATACTACAGTTTTGGAAATAAAAAAGAATAAAGAAGTTGTTATGGTAAATAGTAAGGAAGGAATAAAGACTATAAAAGCTAAGTCTATCATTTTTGCCATGGGCTCAAGGGAGAGACCCTTTGGTTATAAAAACATATTGGGTTATGGGTTGGCCGGAATTACCACAGCTTGCTCAACGCTAAAGTATATTAATAGAAAAGGTGTATTACCAGGAAAAAGATGCATTGTATTAGGCTCAGATGATATAGGAATACTTGCAGCGAGAACTTTAGTTTTAGAGGGAGCCAATGTAATAAGTATGATAGAAACCAGTGGAGCTATTAGAGCTGTAAGTAATAAAGCTAAGGAATATGTTGAAGACTTTAATATTCCTGTACTCTTTAACCATAGAGTAGTAAAGATATATGGTACCCATAGAGTTACTGGTGTAGATATCGTACATCTAGATGAAGAATATAATGTTATTGAAGGAACTAGTAAATATGTGGATTGTGATACTTTAGTGCTATGTATGAACTTAAAATCAGATACTGCAATAGCAGAAAAAATGGGAATAGATATAGAGAAAGAAAAGGGTGGTATATTTATTTCGGATAAAATGGAGACCTCAATGAAAGGAATATTTGCTTGTGGTGCAGTGGTTGATGGGTATACTAATGTGGAGAAGGTTATGAATCAAGGAAAATTAGCAGCTAAGTATGCAGCAGAGTATTTGTGTGGAGTACAATAGAGCAAGGGTAAACTAATAATGAGCTCAGGATATGGATAGGATATATGTAAAAGAGAAAGTAGGAAATATATAAATCAATGGGAGAATATATAGATAAAAAACAGAAAATAATAAACTATGCAAAGAAACTTTCTTTAGATACTATTGGGTTTACAGAGTGTAGAAGATTTAATGAACTAGAAGAATTTTTCATAGATAGAAAAGAAAATAATCTTTTTAATGAGTTTGAAGAGGAAGATATAGAAAAAAAGATTAATCCAAAGCTTTTAATGGAAAATGGAGAAACTATTATATCAATAGCTTTTCCTTATTATCATGGTGATAAAGGAGAAGGAGATAAATTTTCTCTATATACAAGGGGGCTAGATTATCACAGAGTAGTAGAAAAATATTTAAAGGAAATATGTGATTATATAGAATCCTTAGGAGGAGAGGCTAAATGGTTTGTAGATAGTAACCCATTACCAGAGAGATATATCGCAGCTATAAGTGGAGTTGGATTTATAGGGAAGAATAATACTCTTATTACGGAAAAGTATGGCTCCTATGTATTTTTAGGAGAAATAATAACAAATCTTAAGCTACAAGGGGATAAATCAAAAAAATATGGCTGTAAAGGGTGCAATTTATGTGTGGAAAAATGCCCAACAAATGTTATAATAGAAGATGTTAAAAAGTTTAATTCTTCACAATGTGTTTCTTATTTAACTCAAAAAAAGCACTTAAATAATGAAGAATTAAATATGGTTAAAGGCAAGATTTTTGGGTGTGACAATTGTCAAAAAGTATGTCCACATAATTTAAATGTGGAAGTTTCACCTATTAAAGAATTTCTACCTAAGGAGTATATGGAAAAGGTTGATTTATTAGAGCTTATAAATCTTGATAATAAAAACTTTAAAGAAAAGTATATCATGCATTCTTGTGGATGGCGTGGAAAGAATTTATTAATAAGAAATGGGCTTATCAATTATTATTTGAGGTATAATGAAGATATAGATAATATAGAAGAGAGTATTAACTCACCATACATAAAGGAGTATTATAACAGATTATTCAAGAAGTAGTATGGAGGTAAGTCTTAGGTATAAAGGAGATTTCTATGAAAAGAGATATATTAACAAAAATTTTAAATAAATTACCAGAGAGTCTTTCTGGAAAATTAGCAAGAAGTTATGTAAAGACATCAATAAAAAAGTATGCTAATATGAAGGTTGAAGGTTACGAAAAAATTAAAGGTATAAAGGGCCCAATAATATTTATATGTAACCACTTAAGTAATGCTGATGGACTAATACTTAACGAACTATTAAAAGACTTTGACCCCACATTCATTGCGGGAGTAAAGCTTTCCAATAACGATTTTACTAAGAATGGATTTAAGTTTATAAAGACCATAGCAATTAAACCTAATTCTGCAGATAAGGATGCCATTAGTAAAATTGTAAAGAAACTTAGAGCTGGAGAAAATATTATGATATTTCCAGAGGGAACAAGAAGTAGAAGTGGTTCAATGATAGAAGGCAAGAAGGGATTTCTTCTAATGGCTAAGCTATCTAAGGCTAAGATAATTCCAATTGGGTTAGCAGGCACAGAAGAATTTTTACCTATAAATGATGGTGATATGGGGGAAGAAAACTTCCAAACAGCTCAAGTTACTGTAAGGTTTGGAGAACCTATATATTTACCTGAAAAACTTAAAGAAGAAGATAAGAATGAATATAATGAAAGAGCTATGTTGGAAGTTATGAAATCTATAGCTGCTCTTTTACCAGAAAAATATAGAGGTGTATATAAATAAGGATTCATTGAAAAACTTATAGTAGATGATATTCTAATTATGTAAAGGGAAAGTATAAGTAGCTGATTTATAAAGGTAAGTGTTAAAAAATATTATTATGGAGTATAAATATACTTATATGTGTTATTAATATATTAGCATGTATAGTAAATTTTATTTAATATAATTTAAATGGAGGTAATCAAATGGGAAGCAAATCTTTAAACAATTTCCTTAAAACTAATTTAGAGGACCTTAAAAGTAAAGGGCTTTATAATGAAATTAATGTTATTACAGGACAAAATGGACCTGTGATAGAAATAGAAGGAAAGAAGCTAATAAACCTATCTTCAAACAACTATCTAGGACTTGCCACTAACAAGAGAATGATTGATGCTTCAATCAAAGCTACAGAAAAGTACGGTGTAGGTGCTGGTGCTGTTAGAACAATAAATGGAACATTAGACATACATATAGAATTAGAGAAGAAGTTAGCAGCATTTAAGCATACTGAAGCTGCAATAGCTTTCCAATCAGGATTTAACTGTAATATGGCAGCAATATCTGCTGTAATGAACAAAAAAGATGCAATACTTTCAGATGCACTAAATCATGCGTCAATTATAGATGGATGTAGATTATCAGGAGCTAAAATCATAAGAGTTGAACACTCTGATATGGATGATTTAAGAGCAAAGGCTAAAGAAGCAAAAGAATCAGGATTATATGAAAAAATAATGGTAATCACTGATGGTGTATTCTCAATGGATGGAGATGTTGCAAAACTTCCTGAAATTGTTGAGATTGCAGAAGAGTTTGATTTAATTACTTATGTTGATGATGCTCACGGTTCTGGGGTACTAGGAAAAGGTGCTGGAACAGTTCACCACTTTGGATTATCAGACAAAATAGATTTCCAAATAGGAACACTTTCTAAAGCTATCGGTGTAGTTGGAGGATATGTAGCAGGATCTAAAGACCTTATCGACTGGTTAAAGGTTAGAGGTAGACCATTCCTATTCTCTACATCATTAACTCCAGCAGCAGCAGGAGCTTGTATAGAGGCTGTAAATATATTAACTGAAAGTACGGAACTTCATGATAGATTATGGGAAAATGGGAATTACCTTAAAAAGGGCTTAAAAGAATTAGGATTTGATATTGGACATAGTGAAACACCTATAACTCCATGCATAATTGGAGAGGCTGCTGAGGCTCAAGAATTCAGTAGAAGATTATATGAAGAGGGCGTATATGCTAAATCAATAGTATTTCCAACAGTACCACTGGGAACAGCTAGAGTAAGAAACATGCCATCAGCTGCTCACACAAAAGAATTGTTAGATGAAGCTATTGCTAAATATGCAAAAGTAGGAAGAGAAATGGGCTTAATAAAATAATATTTGTATTAAAAGTAGAGGAGGAATATCCTCCTCTAGAGGTTATAGATTTTAACTAAAAAAACATTTAAATAAAATTTAAATAACATTAGATAGGGAGAATCAATATGAAAAGAATATTAGTTAGCGGATGCTTAGGTCAAATTGGTACGGAATTAGTAACGAAATTAAGAGAAGTTTACGGAGTAGATAATGTAGTAGCTACAGATGTAAGAAAACCAGAAGGAAATCCAATCGTTGAAGGTGGAATTTTTGAAACTTTAGACGTAACAAATTATGACGAATTCTTATCAATAGCTAAAAAACATGAAGTAGATACTATTATTCATCTTGCAGCACTTTTATCAGCAGTTGCAGAAGCAAAACCACAACTTGCATGGACTATTAACATGGGTGGTCTTGTAAACGCTTTAGAAGTTGCTAGAGAATTAAATTGTAAATTCTTTACTCCAAGTTCAATAGGTGCATTTGGACCATCTACACCTAAGGTAAATACTCCACAAGATACTATTCAAAGACCAAACACTATGTATGGTGTAACTAAGGTTTCTGGAGAGTTATTATGTGATTACTACCACTCTAAGTATGGTGTAGATACAAGAGGAGTAAGATTCCCAGGGCTTATTTCTTATGTAGCATTACCAGGCGGTGGAACTACAGATTATGCAGTTGATATTTATTATGAAGCATTAAAAACTGGTAAGTATACTTCTTTCATAGGTAAAGGAACTTACATGGATATGATGTATATGCCAGATGCTATAAATGCAATAATCACTTTAATGGAAGCTGATCCAAGTGAATTAAAGCACAGAAATGCATTTAATATAACTGCAATGAGCTTTGAACCAGAGCAAATAGCTGCAGAAATTAGAAAGCATATTCCAGAATTTGAAATGTCTTATGATGTAGACCCAGTAAGACAAGGAATTGCAAACACTTGGCCAGATTCAATAGACCCATCTGCTGCTAAAGAAGAGTGGGGCTTTAAAGCTGAATATGACTTAGCTAAGATGACAGCAGATATGCTTGAAAAATTAAAAGCTAAAGGCATAAAATAGAGATAAAAATAAAGGACTGAATGAAGATAAAATATCTTTATTCAGTCCTTTATTTTTATATGCTTGTACTATATAACTATAAAATTAATGATTAGTTTTCTTCGCAATATAAGGAAGAATTAATCCTAAACCTATTAAGAAGAATGGTGTGGCAATATTAAGTACTAATTGGAATGGATCTGTAGAGTATATACCACCAATACATGCGAAAGCGGTAAATGCAAAACACCATGCTCCGATAATAATACCTAGTGTTTTATTTTTCACAAATTTGTATTCAGGATTGAATTTTTCTCCTGCCTTCTTTAAAGCTATATATGCAACAAATACCCATAAATAACGTAGAGGCATACATATAGCATTTAGTTTTACTAACCATTTTACTAATTCATCTACACTTCCTATACCAAAAGCAGGTAGAATTATTAAAATTGAAACAATAACTAATATAAGTTTATGTCCGTTTGTATAAGCACCATATTTGTTTTGTACAAACAATTTTTCAGGTATGAACTCTCTATCAGCACTATTAAGTAACATACGTAAAGGTGCATCAATTGATATTATAAGTACTGCAAATTGTCCAATAAGATTTGTAATAGCATAAATAATTACGAAAGTATTTCCTATGTGATAGTATTCACCTAACTTCTGGAAAGCATAATATGCTCCATTAGTCATTAAGTCTTTAGGAACATTATTTGAATCAAACATCATACCTAATGATATAGTTCCTAAAATTGCACATACTGCAACCATAATTGCTAATGCAATCATACCTTTTGAAAAACCAGTTTCAGGGTCTTTAACTTGGTTAACATAAGGTGATATTTTCTCACATCCACCAACAGCAAAGACTAAGATTGATAAGCTGGTAAAGAATTTAACATCAAATGTAGGCATAAAAGTTTTAAATGACCAATCTATAGCATTTAGATTAGCATCTGTAATTGCTGGAGCTGCTAACATTAAGATGATAAATAGAATAGACATTACGAACATAGATGTTCCTGCAAAGGTAGCTATCTTTTTTAATGGATTTAATCCCTTTGATGCAATATATAATGCAATTAAAAATACTACTAAGCAAGATAATTGTAATAGAGTTGTATTCATACTACTGATTCGCTTATCTTGGAAAATTGCCCAGCTAGCTGAAATCATAAAACCAGATGGTTTTTGTGAAATATAAGGCATATGAACTACCCAGTATGTCCATCCAGCATAGTATGCAATTCTTGGTCCTATGGTTTCATGAATCCAAGAACTAACTCCACCACCAGAGTTTTTAAATGCAGATCCTAATTCACCTACCATTAGTGCATAAGGTACAAAATAAATAGTAAAAATTAATACCCAAGATACAATTGCTTTAAGTCCATTGTACTCAGAGAAGCCGTTAATAACATTACCAAAACCCCATACTGTTGAAAATGCCATAAAAGCTAAGGTGTACCAAAGAATTTGTTTATCCTTTTTTTCAGACATAAATTTCCCTCCTATATTAAATTACGATATTATTATATCATGGGAAACATTCTTTTTACATTTAAAATAAAATATTTTCATATTAATCGAATTATTTTTAAAATATTATAGAAATTATTAAATATTATTGAACATTTATCTATAAATATAATCTGAATAATTTTATTAGTAATAACATATTAAAATAATTGGGTGTATAATTACATAAATTTGTATTAATGTTCTAAAATTTATGAGATAATATTAATAATGAGTATATATGACGGAGGAAGCTATGAAATTATATATTAAGCAAAAAGTATTTTCATTTACTGATAGATTTATAGTTAAAGATGAAAAAGAGGAAGATAAATATTTCGTTGAAGGTGAAATGTTTTCCATGGGGCATAAACTTCATATTTATGATATAAGTCATAAGGAAGTGGGCTATATAAGGCAGAAACTCTTTACCTTTATGCCTAAGTTTGAAATTATCATAAATGGCATGGTAATTGGAGATTTGATAAAAAAATTTACTTTTATTAATCAAAATTATTATCTAGATGGAACTGACTTAAGGTTAACAGGTGATTTTTGGGCCCATGATTATACATTATATCAAGGTGAATATGCTGTTATGACGGTGAGCAAGGAATGGTTTACTTGGGGAGATAGCTATGTACTAAATATATCTGATCAGGTTGATGAAATATTATGCTTAGCTATAGTTTTAGCTATAGACTGTGAAATGTGTACTGCTAATAATAGGGGTAACTAAGTTTAAAATTAGATAGTAAATTAGTAACCTAAAAAATTACTAGGGGGGAACTATTATTGCAATAAAAGAAAGACAAGCTACTAAGTAAAGAAAATAACTGGGGTAAATAAAATAAAAAGGGGGGAATTTAGTGGTACTATTAACAGGTACTTACTAGGTAAAAATGAGTAAAATTATTAAAGAAAGATTATTTATGCGACATATAAGCTGTAGCATAAAAGAAGGTATTTTAATAAGGGTACAGGGGTTTAATTTATTGGAGATTATAGGAAACATATGAAAACAAGTATAAGCTTCGAATTAACTAATTGTGATGATATAAGTAAGTTTTTAAAAGATTATATAAAAACCCTGTCTTCACCCTTCGATTCATATTTAGAGGACCATATAATTAAATCTAAGTTTTATAGAATAGTTATGAATTCAAAGTATATAGGATATTTTGCTATATATGATGATGAATTATTAACACTGTTTTATATCAAATGTAAATATATAAAATACGCTCAAAAGTATTTTAATGCTATATTAAAAAAGTTTAATCCAAAATCAGCCTATGTATTTACAGGAGACGAGTTATATTTAAGTTGTATATGTGATATAGAAAATAAAGAAGTAAAAAATCAAGCTTATTTTTTCCAGGATCATAAAGGTAACCCAGAGAAAATAAGGTATTATAACAATGGTAATCTAAGAAAAGCAGAGGATAAAGATATTGATGTGATAAAGGAATTCAGTGGTGACTTCTTTGAAGACGTATACAAACAGGTTAAAGATGGAGAATTATATATTTTTGAAGAGGGTACTAACGTGTTAGGTTTTGGTATACAAGAAAAAGGAGAAGTACTAAAAGGATATACTAGTATAGGTATGTTTACTAGAGAAGAATATAGACAAAAGGGTATTGGAAGAACTATTATAGCAGAGCTAAAGAAACTTTGCTATAAGCAAGGAGAAATTCCAATTTGCGGATGTTGGTACTATAATACAAATTCTAAAAAAACTTTAGAAAGTAGCGGATTCGTAAGTAAGACCAGACTTTTAAGAGTGGAATTTAAAGATAACAAGGGAGGGAATTAATCTATTTCAAAGATTTTGAGGGGAATAAATTAGAAGCAGCATGGTTTATTTGGGATTGAGAATAAATATATTGACAAGTGATACAAATAAAACTTATAATGTAAATATAAGTAATGAGAAAGGTGGGAATACGTTGTTTATGAACAGAGATTTTTATAAAAATAATATAAAATTAAATAGAATATATAATAACGCCCTACCTGAAATTATAGGTTTTTAAAGTTGAATTTAAAGTATTAATTTGTAATTAAGCCCTAGGGGTATTCCTAGGGCTTTTTATATCTAAATATTTTAAATAGCATAGTGAACTTAAAAGTAATATTTAAGTTTAAGACTATGTTTAAAGCAAATATGTGCTAGTTAGCCATATCCTATCATCTGCGGTGAAGGATATGGCCATTTTTATGTAGGGGGTTAGAATTAATGCAAATTTTAGAGTTAAGAGAACTAGATAAGAAGCAGATTGAAGATATTGAAAACTTAGAAGAGGCTTGCAAAAACTACGATAAAACTAAAGGAGGTGCATTTCTATCAAACGAAATTAACTTTAATAAGGAAATAAATTGTTTTTTCCTATTATATGAAGAAGAAATACTTGTAAGCTTTCTAGCTATGTTTATACCAACATCACAGCAGGCAGAGATTTCTACATATACATTGCCAGAGAAGAGAAAGAAAGGTTTCTTTAAAATACTTTTAGAAAGTGCTATTAATGAGCTAAGAAAGTATGATGTTAGAGAAATACTTTTTGTGCATGAGCCTTCAAGCAATGATGGTAGGTTAACTTTAAGGAAATTTAATGTTAAATATGATTTTTCTGAGTATCTCTTAGTCTATAAAAAGGATAAATTTACTAAAGCACAGAACAAGCTAAAATTATATCAAATAATTAATCAAGATGTAGATGAAATAGCAAAGCTACACATAGACATTTTTAATAAAACTTTGGAAGAAGGAAATGCAATTGTTAATAGAGCAATAGAATCTAAAGATAGGATATCCTATATGGCTAAAGTAGATGATGAAATTGTTGGTATATGTAGTATTAGCTTAGAAGGTGGCAATGCGTTTATTTGTGGATTAGGAATTTCAACTAAGTATCGAGGACTTGGCTATGGAAAAGAGATATTAAGTAAGGGAATAGAGAAGGCGTTGACCTTGGATATTAAAGATATATATCTTGAGGTGGATAGCAAAAATCATACAGCATATAACCTTTATATTAATAATGGATTTAAGATTAAAACACAATTAGATTATTATAGATATTTGATTCAGTAATAAGTAGCCTTAAAAATAGTTAGCTGTGTAATAATGAAGGTGTATTTATGAATGGGGATGATAGTATGGAAGATACATTAAGTAGCAGAATAAAAAATTAATTGAGAATATAGAAACTGAAAGATTTAATGTTATAGAGGAGTTTTGGAAATACGTAGAAGAACAAGGTACTCCCTTGATAGAGAATATTAAAGGGGATGATAATAATGCATTAGTAACTTTTTTATATAGAGGAAAAGATATTAATAATGTGATGATTTATGGGGGAGTTCCAGGGTTTCGATATAATGAAAATATTATGGAGAATATAGAAAACACTGATGTTTGGTTTAGAACATACAAGGTAAGAAATGGTGTAAAGTTTAAATACAATTTTTCACTCAATTATGAATTTAATGATGATTATAAAAAGATAAAGAAGAATTCTGTTATAGATATATTAAATCCAAATCAATTTGTGTTTCCAAAGGATGAAGAAAGTTCAGAATCAGAAGAGTTAATATCGTCTTTAGTAATGATGCCTAAGGTTAAGACAGAGCTATGGACAGAATTTAGGGAATATACAAGGAAGGGTGAAGTAAAATTATATAGACTTAATAGTGATATCCTAGGAGGTGGCCGGAGAATATGGACATATGTACCTTATGGGTATAAAGAAATTAAAGAGCCATGTAAACTGTTAATTCTTAGTGATGGTTTTGAATATTTAAGTATTTCGGCTGCTACAGTTTTAGATAATTTAATAAATGATAAAAAGATTTCTAATGTAATTTGTGTACTAATTGAAAGTACAAAGAACAGGTATGAAGAATTAACTTGTAGTGATAAATATTCTGATTTTATAGCTAAGGAATTAATACCATGGATATATGAAAATTACAATGTAAGCAAGAGTCCAAAGGATACTATTATTGGAGGGGTGAGTCTTGGAGGTTTAGCCGCTACTTATATGGCTTATAAAAATCCAAGTATTTTTGGAAATGTATTATCTCAGTCAGGCTCTTATTGGTATGATGAGCAGTGGCTTACAAATAAATTTAAAGAGAGCGAAAGGTTACCAATAAAATTTTATTTAAATGCTGGAGTGTTAGAAGATGCTCCTTATGATACTGAACCTATAATGATGGATGTAATAAATAATATTAGAGATGTGCTAATAAAAAAGGATATGAAGTAAGTTATGAAAACTTTCCATCAGGGCATGATTATCTAAGTTGGGGAGAAACTCTGGGAACAGGACTTATAGAATTAATAGGAGACAAAATTGAAGACATATAAGAGAAGGGATAAGTAGAGAATAAGTTTATAACAAAGCAACTGATAAATATGAGTATAGAGTTGTGTTTTCAAAATTAAATAGTTCTAGGTAGGTGAATAAATGAATATTAGCATTAAAGATATAAATCTAGAAAATTGGGAAGAATGTGCTAAGTTAAAAATATCAAAGGAGCAAGAGACATACTTGCCTCATTCTAATTTAAAGTCTATTGCAGAATCCAGATTTTATCCTAATTATACACTGTTAGGAATCTATAAGGATGATAAAATTATTGGATTTGCTATGCATGGAGAAGAAGATGAGGATGAAATGGCCGAATTAAGAAGATTTATGGTAGATGAAAAATATCAAGGAAAGGGTTATGGGAGAAAAGCATTAGCATTAGTATTAGAAGATATCAAGAAAAAGTCTAAATATAAAACCATATATTTAAGCTTTCATCCAGAGAATATAGTAACAAAAAATCTATACTCTAGTTTTGGCTTTAAACAGTTTATAACTGGATTTGAAGCTGAGGATGAGGTTTTTTATAAGAAAGAAATATAATATTAGGGGGAAAATATTTATGGAGATTATTTTTAAAGCAATAGATAATGACAATTGGAGCGAGTGTATTGAGCTCTCTGTAGAAGAAAACCAGAAGTGTTTCGTAGCATCAAATGCATACTCTATATTAGAGTCTAAGTTTGAAGAGGGAAACTATCCGTTGGCAATATATGATGGAGAAGTTATGGTAGGATTTTTAATGTACAGCTTTGATAGTGATGATAATAGCTGGTGGATGTGTAGACTTATGATGGACAAGAAATATCAAGGTAAGGGTTATGGTAGAGCTGCTATATTAAAACTATTAGAACTATTAAAAGAAGAACATGGAAATATAAAAGTTTATACAAGCTTTGAACCAGAAAATAGTGTCGCTGAAAAATTATATGAAGCTGTAGGTTTTAGAAAAACTGGAAAGATAATGTGGGGAGAAGTAGTAATGGAGATACAACTATAATATAGTTAAAACTTCTGATTTAAGAAAGGGGATATCTCAAAATAAGCTAAATCTTAAATTAATGTCGAGCTTGTCATCTAATATAAGTACAAGCTCAACATAGTGAAAGATTAGAAGTTTATTTATTGATATCCCCTATAATATTTTTAAAATCTAAATAATAAAGTTGATTATTATACATATTACACCACCCATAACTAGTGAAATAGTATTTATGCTAGCCTTAAAATTCTTTTTAATAGTACTAGTTTTTTCTTTTTCCATTTTGGTTACTTCAAGATTGGCATTTGCTATATACTGAGCATTGGCTTGACAAAGTCCTTGAAGAGATAATCCCGTTGGATTTCCTCCTAGGAAAGAAGAAATTCCTAAAATAACTAATATTATACCTTCAATAAATAAAACATCCTTTAAGTTATGGGCAGTAAAATGAACAATACCTAATCCAATTAACACTAAGATAATAGACCAGATTATTCCCCAAACAACACATTTAATTAAGGATTTAATTTGACTCTTATCCATGATTAATCTCCTTTTTTATTGATTATTATATTATATGAAATTTTATAGTAATCATAACAATGTTATCTAGTAAAATTAAAATAAGAGATCTTAGCAAAATATATAAAATTAGTTTGTTTTGCAAGCCCCTTATTTATATAAGTATATTCACTTAGAATATAAATTTTTAATTTATCTATTCAATGGATCTAGTAATGGTTTTCTTTTAAAACAGTCTTGCACGTCATCTAGAGCTTCACCAAATCTTTGGAAGTGAACAACTTCTCTTTCCCTTAAGAATTTCAAAATTTCTTTAATTTGATAATCATCACTTTGATTTATTAACCACTCATAGGTTGCTCTTGCTTTTTCTTCTGCAGCTAAATCTTCGTGAAGATCTGCAACTACATCATCTTTAGCTTGTATATAAGCTGCTGTCCAAGGTACTCCATTAGGGTCTGTGTAGAATAAAGCTCTTCCATGATTAGTATAGTGACCACCAAGTCCTACTTCTTCAAGCTCTTCTAGAGTAGCATTGCTCATAAGTTGATAAATCATAGTAGCTATCATTTCAACGTGAGCCATCTCCTCTGTACCTATATCAGTAAGTAGTGCTTTAGATTTTCCAGTAGGCATAGTGTAACGTTGATTCAAATATCTAAGTGCTGCACTTAATTCTCCATCTGGGCCACCATATTGAGCTACTAGAAATTTTGCCATTCTAAGATCTTTAGATTTAAGATTTATTGGATATTCTAACATTTTTGTATAATACCACATATTATAATCCTCCTGTGTTAATAATTTTCCCAAGGCCATGGTAATGAAGTCCAACACATTGGACTTTCAACAGAGGCTGAGCCGAAATTAGTAAGTGGGCCATATTTTTCTTCATATTGACGTACTAATATTCCGAGCTTATGAGATACGGCTTGTAGATCCTTAGTAGCTTCCTCGTTATCAGGGAAGTTATCTAGATATAGATTTAAATCTATGCAATAAAATTGAAGTTTTCTTATATTATTTAATAATTCTTGATCATACATAATATCTCACCCCTCTATTCCCATCTTGAGTTTTTCTTCTCGTTGTAAGGTTTATATAAATCCTTAAATATTGTGCCCTTTGATAGAGCATCTTTAACTAAAAATAAATTTTCATATGCTTGAGGTAATACAAAAGCACAAGCGTATTCCATTTTTCTATGTGAGTAATTACTATAATTGCTCATTTGTTTTCTCCTTGAATTAATTTCTACCTAATAGTATGTTATGTTATATATGTAATATTTGTGAAAATAAATTTCAATTTCAACGAAGTTTTTATATAAATATTCCATGGTATGTTGTAAAATATTTATATATATGGATATATATAATGTTCGTTGATTTAGCTAAAAATATTTTTATGTAAATTTTATAACGATTTATTAACATATACAAAGGAGATGTATTATGGAATTACAAATATTACATACTAACGATATACATAGCAATTTTGAAAATTTAGCAAGAATAACTACAAAAATTAATGAGTTAAAAAATGATGATACAATTGTATTAGATGCAGGAGATCTAGCAGATTTTAAAAGAGTAGAAGTTAATGGAACTAAGGGGAAGGTTGCAATAGATTTACTTCAGGAAGCTGAATATGATGCTATTTCCATTGGAAATAATGAGACCTTTGATGGAATTCATACTTTAGAAGGATTAACCTCTGATGGAAGGATACCTTTTTTGAGTTGTCATATAAGAAAACTCAATGGTGGGGAAATAGAAGGGCTAAGCAAAAGTATAATAATTAATAAAGCAGGATTAAGGATATTAATTATAGGTGCTTCTCCAAATTTAAATGAGTTTAGTACAAGCTGTGGATTAGATATTTTAGATTATCTTCAGGGAATAAATAAGGAGATAAATAATAATAAGGGTAAATATGATATATGTATAGTTCTATCCCATTTAGGTATGGATAAGGATGAAGAGATTGCAACAAAAATTTCAGAGGTAGATGTAATAATAGGAGGACATTTTCATATCCTTATGGATGAACCTAAGATCATAAATAATACCATAATCAATACCTCAGGACAGTTTGGAGAACACTTGGGAGTATTGAAACTATCTATAAAAGATAATAAAGTAAGTTTAGTAAAAGGCGAAAATATAAATATAGAAGGCTTAGATATGGATAAAGGTATAATTAAAGTATTAAAGAAGAATAAAGAGATAGCTTTAAATAATCTTTCTATACCACTATATGAAGTTAAAGAAAATTTATGGCATGATGTAATAGAAGAAAATCCTATTACTAACTTATTAGCAGATGGACTATCTAAAGTTTATAATTGTGATTTTGCTTTCATAAATAGTGGAGTATTAAATGGAGGAATAAAAAAAGGTGCAGTAACTAATCTTAAGCTATTACAAATAGAGCCATCTCCATTAAATCCTACATACTTTGAAATTGAAGGTAAATATATATTAGAAGCTATTAAGGAAAGTTTAGATGGGGACATAGTTTTAGCTGATGGTAGGGGACCAGGTTTTAGAGGAAAATATGTAGGAAGACTTCATTTTTCTAGAAATGTAAAGATTAAATATAGGGAAAGAGAAGTACTAGAAGTTATTATAAATGGACAACCCCTTAAGGAAGATAAAGTTTACAGGGTAAGTAGCTCTGATTATCTTCATAGAGGTTCTGGATATAAAGATTTAAAGAATAATTCTAATCATAAATATGATGATAGATACATAAGAGATATATTAAGAGAATATTTATGTGATGAAGATATGGTTAATAAAGCATTAGAAGATAGATGGATAAGAATATAGTTATGAAAGGGGATTGAAGTGGAAGATAATAAATTATTAGAGAAAAATAAAAAGGTAAAAAGAAGAGTTATTATAGGATTTATAGTTTTGATATTGCTTAATCTGTGGGGTTTGTTAAAAGTTAATTCTCTTAGACAAGACCTAGATAGCTTACGAGGTGATATTTATAATCAGTATAATGATATGAGGACATCCTTAAGTAGCATTAATACCACCGTAGGAGAAACCCTAAAAAAGCAAGGGAGTATTTTAAGTGACTTTAGTTACTCAGTAGAAGGGCTAGATGCAGAAAACAAAACCATTAGTATTAATCTTAAAGGAACTCCTAAGGTATATAAAGAAGGATTAAAGTTTTATTTTAACTATGACTGTAGCGATGGAGATAGTAAGAGTGTTGAAGGTAAATTAGATAAAGCTTTAAACTATAGTGCAAAGATAGCAGTTCCCATAAGGAGTACTGTTAAATTTGGATTTACTTTAGACTATGGAGAAGAAGTGAAAAAAGAAACATGGGAAGATGAATATATAGATCAAATGGAGTATCAACTTCAAATTATGCCTCAACCTTTTAAAGGGAAATATGAAACAAAGGGTGATGAAGTTATAATTGATGGACGGATTGAAAGTGTCATTTATCCAAGTTCTATAAAAGGAAATTCTGTAGAAGAAGCTTCATGTAAGATAAGAATAAATGAGGAAGTTATAGATGAAATTAAATTAGAAAAAAGTAATGAATCTTCAAGTGAAGTTAGTAATTATACTGGAACTATCAAAGAGAAATATAAATTAAAAAATGGAGATATGTTAGATGTGTTAGTTGAGGTTCAAGACACCTATGGATTTAAATATAAATATTACCCTATGACGTCAATTAATAATAATGGTACACTTAATAAGTTGGAGTCCTCTGGGGGAAATACTTTTATACAGGTAGAGCCATAGAATCTTGAAAAGGCAAGTATATAACTATGTAAATATAAAAATATAAAACTTTACAACTAGGAATATATATAACTAGTTAAATAGTTGTTTTGTTCATGGGACTTTAAGGAGATTTACAATTTAAATAGGATGACTAAAGCTACATCAAAGGGTAAGAGATTAATAATCCTGAGTTGGTAATTTAACTAACATAAGGAGTTTATTAATATAATTTTATATTGAGGAGGAATTGATATGAAAATTTATAAATGTAGTGTATGTGGCTACTTGTATGATGAAAGCCAAGAAGAGGTATCTTTTGCAGAATTAAAAGAAGACTGGAGATGTCCTGTTTGTAAAAGGGATAAAAGTTTCTTTAAACCATTAGAGGAAATAGATTCTGTAGATTAGATAAGTAAGTAATTAGAGAAGTAAATAATTAAATAATGTTTAATTTAAGAGTGTCTTAAAATATTGGATTATATTTTAGTAAAAACTAAAGTATAGTATATTTTAAGACACTTTTTATATTTAATTTTATAATTTTGTAAGAAAAGCTATATTGCTTTCGATATATAGGGTGAAGAAGGAAATTTGGAGGAGATTTAATGAGGGTGGATAAAGACAATTTTATTGCAGAATTAAAAAGAAAAAATCCTAAAGCTCTTGATTATATCATTGATATATATGGGCCCTTAGTAAAAGGAATTATATCTAAAACCTTATGTTCTGTAGAGGATAAAGGTTTAATTGAGGAATGTATGTCAGATGTATTTATGGCAATTTGGGTTAATGGGTATAAGTTTACTGGGGATAGTTCTAAGTTTAAAAGTTGGATAGGGGCTATCACAAAATTTAAAGCAATTGATTACTACAGAAAGTATGGTAAAAAAGAAAATAACCAGCTTATGGATGAAGCCATCACTGATGGTAAAAGTGCAGAAGATCATTATCTTGATGATATAGAAAATAGCAGGTTAGTAAGTATTATAGAAAGTATGGAGGAACCAGATAAAACTATATTTATAATGAAATTTTTACTTGGAGAGAAGAGTAAAAGCATTAGTGAAGCATTAAAGCTTTCTGTAAGTAATATAAATACTAGAATTAGTAGAGGCAGAGAAAGGATAAGAAGAGAGTACTATAAGGAAGCTAGGGAGGGGGTATAGTTATGGATAATAAGGATATATATGATAAATTTAATGAGATTGATTTTGATATAAGTGAGTTTGAAGAAATTCCTATGGATGAAGTTGAAAAACAGAGATTGAAGAAATCCTTGAAGGAGAAAAACGGGAAAATGCAAAAGTCTATGAAGAAGTATAAAGTGGCTGCAGTGGTTGCTATATTAGCCCTATTAATAGGCATGTCACCTTTAGGCAAGGAAGTCATTGCGCAGATAGCTGAAAAACTAATATTTACTCCTTCCCAAGGCATTATAAAACAGCAAGTAGATAAAGAGCTATATATGCTAGAAGAACCAGTAAGAATTAATATTGATGATAGTTCTGCATTAGTAAAAAGTATTACAAATGATGGTGAGAATATATATGTTGAAATGTGGTTTAACCAGGATGCAGAAGCTGAAGACATTGGGAATCAAAGAGAAATAATAAACAACTTAAAATTAAAGACTAGTGATGGAAATATGTATAATGTAGGATTAACTAGCTTTGCAAGTGGAGGGTATGCAGGATTTGCTTTTCAGCAGGGTGAGGGTTTAATAACAGATTTTAAGTTGCACTATAAGGATAAAGATATAGGTGAGTTTAATTTAAAAAAGGTAGATTTTAAAAATAGTTATGATGAAATTGGTGGAAATGCCATAGATAAAGAAGTTCTTTTAGGGGCAACTAGTTATTATGAAGAGGGAGAAAGATATTTTAAAATATGGAGCAATATAGATTATCAGCAGCGTGAAGATTACACCATTAGTTTAGATGCCATTGGAAAAGTTGAAGTTAGGGATGAAGAAGGTACTTTACTATCTATAGAAAATGCTAATGATGGAACTGGGAGAGCTTTTAAAATATTAGATCCTTACAAAGGCAAATTAGATATAAAAATAAAGGATATAGATATAAATTATGTTTTAAAAGAAGGAGGTAAATTAGCTATAAAAATTCCTAAGAAGGGTGAAACTTCTGAAATAAATGAAGACCTTAAACTTAAAGGGCTTCAAGATAGTATTAAAGCTGCTTCTATCACAAATAAAGGTGGAGAGTATACTATACACTTTTATTTTAGTAATAATTATGATGAAAGTAGAACAATATTTATGGTAAGAGAAAATTTTAGAACTGGTGGTGCCATGGGTGATATGGAAAATCAGCAAGGTGAGGTATACCTAGATAATGAAGATTTAAGTATTACAGAAAGATTTTTAAGAAAAATATATATAGATGTAAATAATATTTTAGTTCATCAAGAGGGTAATTGGCAGTTCATAGTGGAATAAATTATAAAAGCACTAGCTTTAATTAGTTGGTGCTTTTATAATTAAATTAGGAATATTAATAGTATAAGGATTTACAAGAATTTTACCTTAATATAACTCACTTAAAACATAAGAAATATATAATTATAACAGAAGTCAGAATATTTAATGAATTTGAAAGGTGGATTTATATGCCCGCAAGTTATACTCACTATAGTTTTGGACATACTGTCTTAGAAAAACTGCCCCATGGGATAAAAGATATTATAACCCAAAATAAAGAAGCATATTATATAGGGCTTAATGGTCCAGATATACTTTTTTATTATAAGCCCTTATTTAAGAATGAAATAATTAAGTATGGACATAGATTACATGATGAAAAGGCCTATGGATTTTTAGAAAGGTCGAAAAAGTATATTAAAGAAAGTAAGGATGAGATTTGTCTCTCTTATATTTTAGGATTTGTATGTCACTTTGTCCTTGATAGTAGTTGTCATCCTTTTATTGCAGAAGCTATGAAGGAAAGTAATATATCTCATGCTGAAATAGAAGCAGAGTTAGATGGAGCATTAATGAGGAGAAATAATTTAAGTCCACAAAGGCATAGTGCAGGAGCTCATATTATTCCTAATAAGGTTATAGCAGCACATATTGCTAGCATTTATGATAATGTTAGTGGAAAAGAAATATATAAATGCCTTAAGTCTGTAAGGTTTTATAATAAACTACTATTATGTGAAAACAATTTGAAAAGAAAGATTATAAAAGGCTTATTAGGCTTAATTAAAGGTGGAGAAGGCTTTAGCCGTATGATAATTAATGTAGAACCAAATATAAAGTGTATAGAAATAAATAAAAGGCTTTTAAAGCTTTATGAAGAGGCTATAGATGAGGCAGTACATAGAGTTGAAGAGTACTATAGTGCTATAAAAAGTAATGACAACCTGAGGGAATTCTTCAATAGAAATTTTCTATAGGAGGGGTAAAATGAGTAAATTTACTAAGTTAGAAAAGCAGTGGATTCTATATGATGTAGGAAACTCAGCTTTCACCATGTTGGTGTCTACTATAATTCCTATTTACTTTAAAAATGTTGCGAGTTTATCAGGGATTTCACCAGCAGATTCAACAGCTTACTGGGGTTATGCTGTATCCTTATCTACAATTATTGTAGCGATACTTGGACCTATACTTGGAACCGTAGCGGACACTAAAGGTTATAAAAAACCACTATTTTCATTATTCATGATGTTTGGAGTGCTAGGTTGTGCAGCTTTAGCTCTTCCAGTACCATGGATTGTATTCCTAGCTATATTTGTCATAGGAAAGGTTGGTTTTTCAGGAAGCCTTATTTTTTATGATGCCATGCTCAACGACATAACTACTGATGATAGAATGGATGAGATATCATCTCATGGATATGCTTGGGGGTATATCGGAAGTTGCATTCCTTTTACAGTAAGTTTACTTCTCGTACTTTTTGCAGATAAAATTGGACTTACAACTGCCATGGCAACGGGGACAGCCTTTATATTAACTGCTCTATGGTGGTTACTAATAACAATGCCCCTACTAAAGAACTATAAACAAAAGTATTATGTTGAAAAAGGAAATAAGCCAGTGGCAGAAAGTTTTAAGAGGCTAGGTAAGGTTCTTTTAAACATTAGAAAAAACAAGAAGATTTTTTTATTCCTCCTTGCATTTTTCTTCTATATAGATGGAGTTCATACAATTATAAGCATGTCCACATCCTATGGAAAAGATGTTGGAATTACAGATAGTAATTTACTATTAGCATTACTCTTAACTCAAGTAGTTGCTTTTCCTTGTGCTATTTTATTTGGAAGATTATCTAAAAAGTTTAAAAGTGATAAGTTAATAGCAGCTTCAATTATGGGTTATATAGCAATAACCATATTCGCATTACAGCTAGATAAAGCGTGGGAATTCTGGATTCTTGCAGTATGTGTTGCAGTATTTCAAGGGGCAATTCAAGCATTATCAAGATCTTATTTCTCAAAAATTATTCCTAAGGAGAAATCTAGTGAATACTTTGGACTATATGATATATTTGGCAAAGGGGCTGCTTTCATGGGAACTATGCTTATGAGTATAGCAACCCATATAACAGGAAACTCTAAGGCTGGGGTAGCAGGAATTGTGGTAATGTTTATTTTTGGACTTATAATATTTAAAGCAGCAGATAAAGTAAATATATCTATAGAAAAAGAAACTACTATTAGTTTATAAATTTAAAATATTATATAAAAACCTCTTATAGATACTTAAAGGAGTAATCTGTAAGAGGTTTTTATTATTTATTTATATTCCTTATAAACCTTTTTATAAAGGATATGCCAATTATATCTGCAATGAACCAACCTATAGGAATAGACCACCAAATTGCAGTTATACCAAAGGTAGGAGCTAGCCAATAGGAAATTCCGACACGAAGTCCTAAGGATATAATAGTAAGAAAAATAGATATATTAGTGGAACCTATACCTCTATAAAAACCATAGAACATGAAAAGATATCCAATGAGAAAGTAAAATACACTTACTATACATAGATATTGAGAGCCGTAAGCTATAATTTCAACTTCTGATGGAGATATAAATATAGTCATTAATTGTTTTGAAAATATTACTACAATTGCTGATATTATAATGCAAAATAAGGTAATAATCTTGAATGAAGATTTTACTCCTTTTTTTATTCTTAAAGCTTCACCGGCACCTTTATTTTGGGCAATATAGGTGGAAAAAGCATTACCAAAATCTTGAACAGGCATATAAGCAAAGGAATCTATTTTAACAGCTGCTGCAAAGGCTGCCATTATTGATACTCCAAAGGAGTTTACTAGGCCTTGAATTAATAAAATTCCGAAATTCATTATAGATTGTTGGATACTTGTTAGAAGGCTATAATTTGCTACTAACTTTAAAATCTTTATATCTATTTTAAGGTCGCATTTTTTAAATCTAATTTCAGGTAGTTTGATAAAACAATATATGGCTGTTAAAATTCCAGAGATGCCTTGAGCTATTATGGTAGCATAAGCTGCCCCTGCAATACCAAGATTAAACACAGTTATAAAAACAATATCAAGAACTATATTAATTATGGCTGCTATTATTAAGAATACAAGAGGTATAAAGGAATTTCCAACAGAACGAAGTAAACAGCAAAAATAATTATAGATAAAGGTAAAGCTTATACCGTAAAAGATTATAATTATATACTGTTTAGCATCATTAAATAAACTCTGTGGGGTATTCATAAAAATTAAGATATTGTCAGTAAAGAAAATAGCACATAAATTAATTATGATAGTTATTAAGCCGATAAAGATAAAGGCAGTAAAAATACTACTTTTTAATTTAGCATTATCTTTAGCTCCGAAGCATTGAGAAAATACAACGGATGCGCCCATACAAAGTCCCAGAATAATAGATGTTAAAAATACTATAATTGTAAAAGAAGATCCAACTGACGCTAAAGCAGATGCTCCTATATATTTACCAACGATTATGGAGTCGGCGATATTGTATAATTGCTGAAATATATTTCCTATAATAAGGGGAATGGCAAAGCTTATTATAGCTTTGGTTTCATTTCCTTTAGTTAAATCCTTAGTCATATAAACCTCACTTTATTAATTCAATATTTTTATTCTACATTAACATTTTTTTATATCATAATTTAGTAATACCTATACTTAAATTTAGTAAAATGCTTTCAAGATATAGGTAATTATTAAGGCATTACATGTCCATTATACAATAGAAAATAATTTAATCAATTGATTATTAGATTTATAATAATATAAAAAATAGCACTATAACACTTTAACAGCGTATATAAAGTGAAACTAAATTTAGAGGTGAGGTTATGAAATTAAAAAAGATAATTTCTTTAATGCTTATAGCTATAATAGCTACTTCTTTAATTGGATGTGAGAAATTTTATAGTAAAAATAAGGAAGAGATTTCAGCTAAAGAGGTGGATAAAGAAGTGGTTGAGAGCAATAATAAATTTGCATTCAATATATTCAAAGAAATTTCAAAGGATGAAAATAATAAGAATGTGTTTATATCTCCTTTGAGCATTTCCATGGCACTTACTATGACCTATAATGGAGCTAAAGAGAATACAAAGGCAGAGATGAATAAGGTACTAGGCTATGAAGGAATGAATGATGATAAGATAAATAATAGTTATAAAATTCTTCATAGTTATTTGGAGAATGTAGATGAAAATGTAAAGCTAAATCTAAGTAACTCTATATGGATAAGAGAAGGTCAGCATATAAATAAAGAATTTATAAACATTAATAAGGATATCTTTGGTGCAAAAGTGGATAACTTGGACTTCTCTAAATCCTCATCTGTGGATAAAATTAATAATTGGATTGAAAAATCTACTAATAACATGATTAAAGATATGCTAAAAGGTCCTATTGATGGTGATGTTATTATGTATTTAATTAATGCTATATATTTCAAGGGACAATGGCAAGAACCCTTTGATACAAACAATAATACTATAGGTGAGTTTACAAATTCAAAGGGAGATAAAACAGAGATAGACTTTATGAGGAAGGTTGCGGCTGATGATAAAACCTTTTATGGAGAAAAGGATGATTTTAAAATTATAAAAATGCCTTATGATAGTGGAAAAGTATCTATGTATGCAGTACTACCAAAGGAAGGTTTAAGTATAGATAATTTTATAAATAATTTAGATATGAATAAGTGGAATTCTATAAAAAAATCCATTGGAAAAGAGCCGGAAGCTGTTAATGTAAGCTTTCCGAAGTTTGAAATGGAATATGGAACTAAAGAATTAAAAGGATCTCTAGTGGCCCTAGGAATGAAGGATATTTTTAGTGATAGAGCTAATCTTAGTGAAATAAGGGAAAATATATATGTTAGTAGCGTTTTACATCAAGGGAAAATAGAAGTAAATGAAAAGGGAAGTGAAGCAGCTGCAGTTACTATAGTTGAAGTTAGGGAAACTGCAATGCCAATAATTAATGACCCTAAAGAGTTTATAGCTGATAGACCTTTTGTATTTATTATAGAAGATGAAGAAAGTGGAACCATACTATTCATGGGTAAACTAGAAGAAGTGAAAAAATAATAAAGGGAAAAGATAACAGGAGTTAATAAAAACTCCTGTTATTTGCCTTTAATTAGCTTATTTATAATACATGGTTAATCTTTTCTTCATCATTTACTAAAATCATAAAAAATTCTAACACCTACTTAGAACTTCTTTTTTAAAGTTTTCTATTGAAATTCTTTCAATAAAAAAACTTAATTTTTCTCCATCATGAGCATTTTCTTTATAAAAATCAAATATAGCATCTACTAAATTTAAAGTGTCCTCTTCTGATAAATCATTAGCTATAATATCTGCAATCCTAGGGTTATATCCAGCTGAACCACCTGCTGTTACCATGAGTTTACCATTAATATCTGCTATAACACCCACATCTTTACTATAAACACTTCCACAAGCATTTCTGCATCCAGCTACACCTATTTTAGTTCTACAAGGCATATCCATCCATTGATATTTTTTAGATAATTTCATACCTATACCAATTGTATTAAATTTTGATCTTTTACAATATCCTGCTGGACACATCTCTACATTTTTAACGGAATTTTGAGTTTTAACAGCGGGTTCCATATGTAGTTCATCCCATATTTGAGGTAGATCATTTTCCTCTAAATTAGTTATTAAGATTCTTTGTCCAGATGTTATTTTTATAACTCCATTATACTTCTTAGCTACCTTAGCTATTTTTTCAAGGTTTTCTGGAGTTATAAAACCTCCAGGAATATGAGGTGTTATACCATATTTTCTTTTACCATCCCTTATTTTTTGAAGATTCCCGTAATGTGCCAAAACATATTGCCTCCTATATTTTTTAAATATATTATACCTCATTTAATAAGAACTAATCTACTTGACCTTGCTGAATTCAAAAGAGTTATGATAATGAAGGTACTTAAATTTGTAAAGGAATGAATGTCATCATGTAACTACTATGCCATATTTTTATTTAATACTTAAAAGAGAACTAAATTTATTTCCTATTGTAGGTTTTTGTCTGTACACACAAAGTAGTTCAGTAATAATTGTTAATTATTTGAAACAAATACAGGTTATTATTTCATTTTTAGGAAAGTGGTACGAGTATATAATTATAAATTTATTTATACCAATGGGGTTTATGGGGGAATTATTATGAATTTAACTTTTTTTGTGTCATTGCTATCAGTAGAACTAAGGACCAAATATTATGAAGAAATTATTAGGAATGGACAAGTAACAGAAGAACTTTGGAAGGAAATATCCTACTATCTAGAAAAAACATACAAAGAACTCTTAAGTGTTGAAGAACAGATAATAGAATTACTAAGGAATCTTGAAGATGTTGAAAAATCTAGATTAATGATGACAATACAAGAAAATGACATATATTTATTTAACAAAATATCTATGAAACTATTTAGTTTTGAGGATATTATTAGTATAGATAGGGAAAGAGTGAAAACAGTTCTGTGTAAATTAGATATGGATACTCTATGTAAAGCTATATTAGGAGCTTCACCAAGAGTTATTTATTATATTCAAAATATATTTCCAGATATTGATTTTGTAGAGGCGAGAAGAAAATTAGGAAGTGTTCAATTGTATGAAATACTTCAGGCTCAAGATAAGATAATAATGGAAATAAATAATAAGTAATAAAAGTTTAAGTTAAGGGATTATACACCATTTTATTACTTGAAGTTATAGAAGAATATTGACTTATATGGTATTATGTAGTCCTAGAGTGAAATAGTTCAAAAAATTCATGTTGAACGTATTTAACTAGCACTATTGAGAGAAGTTGGAGGGTAATTTAAATGTACGAAATGAAGGAAGAATTTAAAACAGGAATAGAGATTATTGATAATGAACATAAAATGCTTTTTGAAATAGCTGATAAAATTTATGAGTTATTAAATAATGAGTTCATTATTGATAAATATGATAGAATAGTAAATTTAATTGAAGAATTAAAAGGGTATGCTGCTCTTCACTTTAGAGATGAAGAAGCCTATATGGAGAGTATAAATTATAAAAAAATGTTTACTCAAAAAATAGATCATGATAACTTTATAAAAAAATTAGAGGAAATAGATTTAAATAAAATTGATGAGAATCAACATAAATATATTCTTGATTTATTAGAATTCGTAAATCAGTGGTTAGTAAGTCACATTCTTGAAAAAGACAAGCTGATTGCACAAGGGTAAGTTTTTGTGAACTATATAAAAATATAAAAATAAATGGTAGTCCTATGGGCTACCATTTAATATATTAGTTAACTCTTTGTTTAAGACAAGTTTTTAAGTCCTCTTCTGGTGTACTTATAGGAGTTAATTGGAAAGTGTCCACTAAGTATTGAAGTACATTTGGACTTATAAATGCAGGAAGAGAAGGTCCTAGGAATATATTCTTAACTCCTAAGGACAATAAAGCTAGTAAATCAGCTACAGCCTTTTGCTCATACCAAGATAGTACAATAGATAATGGTAATCCATTCACATCAGTTTCAAAGGCATCCGCTAAAGCAGTAGCAATTCTTACTGCAGAATAAGCATCATTACATTGACCTACATCAAGAAGTCTTGGTAATCCAGCTACTTCACCAAATTCAAGTTTGTTAAATCTATATTTTCCACAAGCTAAAGTAAGGATAATACAATCCTCAGGAACCATTTTTGCAAAATCTGTATAGTAGTTTCTTCCAGGTCTTGCACCGTCACAACCACCTATTAAGAAGAAGTGGCGCACTTCACCCTTTTTAACTGCATCAACAATTTTACCAGCATTACTTAAGGTAGCCTTATGACCAAAGCCTACAAGAATTTCTTTTCTGTCTTCAGAAGCAGTAAATCCACCTAATTCTAAAGCTTTATTTATGATTTCAGAGAAGTCCTTTGTTCCATCTTCTTTAAGAGTGACATGTCTAACTCCATCCCATCCAACTACGTTAGTTGTAAATATTCTATCCTTATAGGTTTCTCTAGGTCTCATAAGACAGTTAGTAGTCATGAGTATACAGCCAGGAATGTTATCAAATTCTGTTTGTTGGTTTTGCCATGCACTACCATAGTTTCCTACTAGATGAGGGTATTTTTTAAGTTCAGGATAACCATGAGCAGGAAGCATTTCACCATGGGTATATATATTTATTCCCATACCTTCAGTTTGTTTTAATAGCATCTCTAAATCTTTTAAATCGTGACCAGATACAATTATAAAAGGTCCTTTTTCTACTTTTACATTAACTAGATGAGGAGTTGGATTTTTATAACTTTCAGTATTAGCTTCATCAAGTTTTTTCATGACAGCTACACTCATATCACCAGTTCTCATAGTCATTCTAATTAACTCTTCAACAGATAAGTTATCATTAGTTGTACATTCTAATCCTAGAAAATAGAAGTTATCAACTTGGTCATCATAGTAACCTAAAAATCTAGCTTGGTGTCCATAGGCACTTACTCCCTTTAGACCATAAACAATAGTTTGTCTTAAAGAACGTATATCAGCATCTAAATCTCCATCATACATAATTCCAGCTTTAACGGCATCCTTAAGCATTTCTTCTTTAGTTTTGCTTAAATTATAGGTTGCTTGATCAGGATACGCCTTATCGGTAGATGCCTTACTTCTTAGGTTTTCTTTAATTTTTTGTGATTCTTTAAGCATATTCAAATGGCTTGCTGCATCAAAGTTAACATTAGTTAAAGTTGTAAATAGAGCATTTTCTACAAAACTAACAACTGATTTATCTATAACTTGCTCATTATCAAGTAAATCTTTAGCATAACAACTAATTCCTTTTAACTGATAAATTAATAAGTCTTGTAAATTTGATATTTCAGGGGTTTTACCGCAAACACCTAACTTAGTACATCCCTTTCCCCCTACAGTTTGTTCACATTGATAACAAAACATTGCATTATCCATTTAATAATCCTCCTTATTGTATTAAGTTTTTTATAGTATTTGTTTATAAAATAATATTATTCTTTTATAAATAAATACATACTAATTAAACTCTTATTTAATTAAGTAAAATAATAAAAATCTGATATAATAGAAGTGAACTAACTAGGAATACTACAATCATTGAAATTTATTGAGGTGATTTTATGAATAAAGAAAAACGAAAGAAAATTTTAGAAATATTAGAAGAGACCTATAGAGGAGCTGCCTGCGGGTTAGATTTTAGAACACCCTTTGAACTTTTAGTATCAACTATACTTTCTGCTCAATGTACAGATGAGCGAGTTAACATAGTTACAAAGGAATTATATAAGGAGTATAATACTCCACAGGCTATACTAACTTTAAGTGAAGAAGAATTAGGTAAAAAGATTCATAGTTGTGGATTCTATAAAAATAAAAGTAAAAATATATTAGGGGCATGTAAATCCATTGTAGAAAAACATAATGGTCAAGTTCCAAGAACTATGGAAGAACTTATAGCCCTTCCAGGAGTAGGTAGGAAAACGGCTAATGTGGTTTTATCTAATGCTTTTGGAGTGCCTGCTATAGCTGTAGATACCCATGTGTTTAGAATTTCTAATAGAACAGGTTTTGCACCTGGAGATAATGTAGAAATTGTTGAAGAAAAACTTATGAAGTACATACCAAAGAACATGTGGAGTGATGCACATCATTATATTATTTGGCATGGAAGAAAAATATGTGCTGCTAGAAAGCCAAAGTGTCATGAATGTCCTATAGCACCTTATTGTGATTACTTAAATAAGGCATCTTCAAAAAAATAGATTATTTTAATTAGGAGGATTTAATTATGTCATATGGTGAACAATCTTTAAAAATGCACAAGGAGAAGAAGGGAAAACTAGAGGTTATAAGTAAAATTCCTGTTAATACAAGAGAAGACTTATCTATAGCGTATACTCCCGGAGTTGCAGAGCCTTGCATTGAAATATCTAAGGATAGAGATAAGGTTTATGATTATACAATAAAATCTAATACTGTAGCTATAGTATCAAATGGAACAGCAGTATTAGGACTTGGAAATATAGGAGCAGAAGCTTCAATTCCAGTAATGGAAGGAAAGGCATTATTATTTAAGGAATTTGCTGGAGTAGATGCTTTCCCAATATGTATTGACAGTGAAGACCCAGAAGAAGTAATAAAAACTGTAAAATTAATATGTCCTGTATTCGGAGGAATAAACCTTGAAGATATAAAGGCTCCTGAATGTTTTTATATAGAAGAAACTTTAAAAAGAGAGTTAAATATTCCTGTATTCCACGATGACCAACATGGAACTGCAGTAGTTGTATTATCAGGTTTATATAATGCATTAAAGTTAACTAAGAAGAATATTAAAGATGTTAAAATAATAATAAATGGCGCTGGTTCTGCTGGAATTGCTATCTGTAAATTGCTTTTAAAGGCGGGAGCAGAAAATATTATCATGTGTGATAGGAAGGGTGCTATTTATGATGGTGGTAACTGTTTATTTGAGTCTCATGAGCAAATAGCAAAGGTTACTAATAAAAATAAAGAATCAGGTTCATTAAAAGAAGTTTTAGTAGGAGCTGATGTGTTTATAGGAGTATCTGGACCTAATATGATAAATTCAGAAGATGTAAAAACTATGAATTCGGATGCAATCATCTTTGCTATGGCTAACCCAACTCCAGAAATAATGCCAGATGAAGCTAAATTAGGGGGAGCTAGAGTAATAGCAACAGGCCGTTCAGATTTTGCTAATCAAATTAATAATGTTCTAGTATTCCCTGGTATATTTAAGGGAGCTCTTACAGTTAGAGCAACAGAAATAAACGATGAAATGAAGTTAGCTGCAGCAAGAGCTTTAGCAAACCTAATTCCAGAAGAAGAATTAAATGAAGAAAACATAATCCCAAATGCCTTAGACAAGAGAGTGTCAGGCAAAGTAGCAGAGGAAGTTATGAGAATAGCAAGAGAAATGGGAGTAGCAAGTCTGTAGAGACTAAAAATATGGAGCATGTACCTATATTAAAGTACATGCTCCATACTTTATAAAAATTAGATTTATATTTTATCACTGTAATTTTCAACAGAGCCATAGATTTGAATAAATAACTTTTAAAAGCCTACTTCTATACTAATGATATTGCAAGGTTGTGAGGAGGCAATTTCTATAGAAGAAAGGCTATCCTTTTCACAACTTTCTATGATTAAGGTGTGATTTTTAGGTAGAGATATATTGTTCCCATCTATTGTAAGGGTTAGGTCTGAATTAGGTGAGAAAAATATATAATTATGATAAGAGTATCTGTTTTTCCTTTTGTTTAAATTCAGCTTTAGTAAAGAACCTTCACTTAAAGTTAGTGCATTCATTACCCCATCACATCCAGGTCCTATCATTAAATTAAAGTCTGTAACAGTTCCAAAGCTTTCTGTGTTTACATCTCCAGAAAATCCATGAACTTCAAAAGGTTCTAAGTGAATTAGAGGACCTTTATTGTGACAAACATCCATGGAACCCTCCAAAGTTGTTATATATCTATAAACTTTTGGAAGATTAGTGAAGGTGGAGTGTTCTAACTCTACAGTGGCAGAACTAATTCTCCATTTAAAGTTTAAATCTTTGTAATTAGAGTCTTTAGGATAAATATATATTTCATTAGTAGTTCCCCCACTCCAATTAGAAGTTTTTATTTTATCCTTTGTTATTATTTCTGTTTTATAACCCATAATATCACCCCATTAATAATTAACATATATAATATTAATACAAAAAACTCATCCATATATGAATAAATATAGGAATGAGTTTTAAAATGTATCACAAAATTAGAGTATTATATCTAAAAGGTCTTTTTCTATTAAATCATTGTATTTTCCGGATCTATATTCTGCAACAAGAACTTTTCTCTCATCATTAGAGATTACAGGAAGTTTTCTAAATAACTCCTTAGGCATTTCTACATAGGCACCCTTAGGATCCATTTCTTCAGTAAAAGTGATTACTGCAGGAATACTTTTGCAGCCTACTGCTTCTTCAAGAAAACCTTCGTAGCCTGTTCTAGGAAATAAATGAACCTTTAAGTTTTGGTTTTCTTCTGAAAGTTTTTGTACGAAAGGAATAGTTACGATACAATCAGGGCAAAAACCTTCTGTAAATATTGCAGCATGAACAACCTTGTCTAGTTTTTTTATTTCTTCCTTAGTATCACTAGAAAGTTCAGTGTCTGCATAGGTTTTATCTTGGATATTTCCATATTTGGCATGTTGTTTTTCTACATACTCCTCAAAGCTTAAGGCTTTATTAAAATCTAACATATTATCTTACCCTCCAATTACTTATAACTAAATTTTGTCTTTTATAAATTAGAATGTATTGTATTAAATTAAAATTATTCAATATAATACATTATGTTAGCATCGAATAGATATAACTTGTTCATGATTATTATAACAAATAAAATTGATAAATAGTAGATATATACAATTTATTAACTTGTAAAAAAAATTAGAGTTTTATATACTAGGGTTATGAGACAAAATAAATATGATAAACAATATGAAATATTTATAAAATTTAAAAAAGGCGGCGATATTATGTCAAAAGTTATAGAAAGATTTTTAGGATATGCTAAGTATGATACACAATCAAGTGATTCTACGGGAACAACTCCAAGTACTGCTAGCCAAAGAGTTTTAGGTGAAGTTTTATTTGAAGAATTAAAAAGAATCGGAATGAGTGATGTTACTATTGATGAAAACAATTACGTAATGGCTACATTGCCTGCTAATACAGATAAAAAAATACCAACTATTGGGTTTATATCTCATATGGATACTGCTCCAGATTATTCAGGTAAAGATGTTAAGCCTCAAATGGTAAATTATGAAGGTGGAGATATTAAATTAAATGCAAATACAGTTTTATCTCCAGTAGATTTTCCTGAATTAAACGACTATATAGGTAAAACTCTTATCACAACAGATGGAACTACATTATTAGGAGCAGACGACAAAGCTGGTATATCAGAAATTGTTACTGCTATGGAATATTTAATTGCAAATCCAGATATAAAACATGGTACAATTAAAGTTGGATTTACTCCAGATGAAGAAATTGGAGAAGGTGCAGATCACTTTGATGTAGAAAAATTTGCTGCAGACTTTGCTTACACTGTAGATGGGGGAGCTGTTGGAGAAATCGAATATGAGAACTTCAATGCTGCTGGTGTTGAAATAGTTATTAACGGAAGAAATGTTCATCCAGGAAGTGCTAAAAATAAAATGGTAAATGCTCAGCAAATAGCTATGGAGTTAAATGGATTATTACCTGTTAATGCAAGACCAGAATACACAGAAGGATATGAAGGCTTCTTCATGCTTTGTGATATGGTAGGAACTGTAGAAAAGACTACTATGTCTTATATCATAAGAGATTTCTTTAGAAATACCTTTGAAGAAAAGAAAACTTTAATTAAAGAAATAGTAGAACTTATTAATAAAAAATATGGTGCAGGCACTATAGAAATTTCAGTAAAAGATCAATACTACAACATGAAAGAAAAAGTAGAACCTGTAATTCATGTAGTAGACACAGCTGTTGAAGCAATGAAAGCTCTTGCTATCGAGCCAATTATAGTTCCTATAAGAGGAGGTACTGATGGAGCAAGATTATCCTTCATGGGACTTCCAACACCAAACATATTTACAGGTGGACAT
Organism: Clostridium sp. UBA871; assembly: GCF_002295255.1. Lineage (NCBI taxonomy): Bacteria > Bacillati > Bacillota > Clostridia > Eubacteriales > Clostridiaceae > Clostridium > Clostridium sp. UBA871. Next base: position 221,227 of record NZ_DBFV01000011.1, read on the forward strand.
AACTTCCACGGAAAATTTGAGTTCATTCCTGTAGATTCTATGGAAAAGGCAGTAGAAACTATAGTTAAGATAATAACTCTTTATGCAGAAAAATAAAAAATTCTAACATTTATAATACTCATACATAAAAATTAACTCCTTAATACACACTATAGTAAAGTGATTGAGGAGGGCGATATAATATGAGTAATGATAAATCAAGACCAATATATCCACCAGATACACATAACTATTTTGGTGATTTTAGAAGCATAACCCCTATGTCTGATTCAGTTTGGGAAAATGTAAGAGAAGCTGAGATAGAAGCTGCAAAGACAAAAAGTCGAAGAAGTTACAATATGGAGACTAGTGAAGAAATTGCTTTTGATGATTTAAATGAAGATATAAAAAGCGAAAGTGAAATTGACTTTGACTCCATTATAGATGAAGTAGACATGAGTGATCATGGTAATGATTACGGAGATTATGCTAAGAAAAGATTATATTAATATTTCTTAGAGGAAGAATTTATTCTTCCTCTAAGTTAATTTAGGGTTCACATAGGAAACTACTGAAGCTATAAGGCTTTAGTAGTTTTTTAGAATATTATATTTACATATAGGTATTTTTAAATTTTAATCCTTTAAGGACAATTAAGAATTCATTCATATTTTAGTCACTTAACTGACACATAAGTGTTGATAATAATATATATAGATAAGAATAGTAAACAACTTAACTTTTAATAAGGGGGAAGATTTAATATGGATAAAGATATAAACAATAATGAATTAAATAATAATGAAATTAATAACAATAATAACTTAAATGAAAACACCGGTATTAATAAAGATAATAATGACAATAATACTAGTGACAATATAAACTACACTGTGATTCAAGATGTAGAATATACAACAAATGATGACTTAAAATTGAATGAAGTTAATGCTTCATCATGGCAAGAAGAAGAAGAAAAAAAGAAAAAAGATAAAAAGAATAAAGGTAAAGGTTCAGCTAAATCATATATAGCTATAGCTCTAATATGTTCTATATTAGGAGGAGCAATTGGTACAGGTGTTACTTATGGAGCTATGAGAGGCACTATACAATCAGCAATTAAGGAAGCTAAATCAAAAACAAATAACGGTGGAACAACAACAAATATTAATCCTATAAGCAGTATGAATATACCAGAAGTAGTAGCAAAGGTTTCCCCAGCTGTAGTTGGTGTATCAACCACTTCAGTTTCAACTAATGTATTTGGATTTGATATGGGTGAACAAGAAGGCATTGGCTCAGGATTTATTTTTTCAGATGATGGTTATGTACTTACAAACTATCATGTAGTTAAAAATGCTAGTCAAGTTAAAGTTATCTTTAGCACAGGTAAAGAAGTAAGTGCTAAGGTTGTAAACTATCAGGAAGATGCAGATTTAGCAGTTGTTAAGATTACTGATGATGTTGAAATGCCAGGTAAAGTAGAACTAGGAGATTCTGATAGTCTTCAAGCAGGAGAACAAGTTATAGCCATAGGAAATCCACTTGGAAAAGAATATCTAGGCTCTGTAACAACAGGAATTATAAGTGCTGTTAATAGAGGAGTAGCTTTAACTGAAGGTGGAGAGAAAATGAACCTTATCCAAACAGATACTGCTATAAATCCAGGGAATAGTGGAGGACCATTAATAAATTCTCAAGGTGAAGTTATAGGTATAAATACAGCTAAGATAGGCTCTACTGGAGTAGAGGGAATAGGTTTTGCAATTCCAATAAATGATGCCACTGAAAAATTAGATGCCTTAGTAAAACAAAAAATAAAGTTTGGTATAGCAGTTAGAAATATAACTGAAGATTTATCAAAACAATATAATTTACCTGTAGGTATATATATTCAAAGTATTGAAGATTTTAGTATAGCACAAAAGGGAGGACTACAACCTGGAGATGTAATTACTAAAATAGGTAAGAAAACTGTTAAGACCGTTGAAGAATTAAATAAGGAAAAAGAAGCCTACAGTGATGGAGATAGTATTCCTATAGAATTCGTAAGAAAGGGTCAAACAATGCAAGCTACTTTAGTAGTAGAATAATAAAGTTAATACTTATAATTATCCCCTAATTATAATATTATAAATTTCAAATAGGTGTGAAGCTTGAGTTATCAATGTTTCATGCCTATTGTTTTTAGGTAAAAATATAATATTGTTAATGTATAAAATTGTAGGTTAAAACAATAAACATACATATATTATTTTTAGTCATATTTATAGATAATTATGTATTTAATGTAATTAAATTGTTGACTGTTATATATACTTGTGCTAATATCCTCTTATAAAATAGTAGATTAATTAATTATAAGTTTTACGGAAATTCTGAAGTATATACTAATTTGGGCACTTTGTATATATGGAGTTAGTAGTGCAACCGACCTTTATAAGCAATCTTATATTTATATAAGATTGCATGGGGTCGGTTTTAGTTATATAAGTTTAAAACTTGGATATAGAAAATATTAGTATAAAAACCTAAAAGTGTATAGACAAATACTAAACAAAGAGTTATACTTAAGTGGTAAAATATATTAAATAATAACAAATATTAAGTTGATTAGCTCTATTTGCAAACCATTTAATGCAATTTATTAATAGTTTTAAGGAAACACTGAAGTATATACTAATTTGGGCACTTTGTATATACGGAGTTAGTAGTGCAACCGACCTTTATAACCAATCTTATATTTATATAAGATTGGTATGGGGTCGTTTTTTTTATTACAAAAAATTATTAAGGAGGAAGATTAAAAAAGAAATTTAAATCCATATCCAAACTAAAGAAGAAACTATCTGTTTTTATATTTAAGCATAGATTGATTTAATTTTGTTCCATAAAATATTAAATACAATTTACTAATAGTTTTAAGGAAACATTGAAGTATATACTAATTTGGGCACTTTGTATATATGGAGTAAGTAGTGCAACCGACCTTTATAACCAATCTTATATTTATATAAGATTGGTATAGGGTCGGTCTTTTTTTATTGAAAAAAATTATTAAGGAGGAGAATTATGAAAAAGAAGAAATTTATGTCTGCACCTAAGATAAAGAAGAGATTATCTATTTTTATGGCTTTAGTTATTGTAGTTTGTCAAGTTTTAAATATTGTTCCTACAATGCAAGCTAGTGCTATGGATATTACAGGAGATTTCCCATTTATTACTGAAGTAAGATTAACAGGTAATGATGGGAATCCTATAAATGAGTCATCAAATCCCATAAGTAAAAATGAAGAGGTAAAACTAACCTATAAGTTTACTATACCAAATCAGGGGACGGTAAAAAATGGTGATACTTATACTTTGAAAATACCTAAGGAAATCCAAATAATAAGTATACTAAATTTCCCTATTACTCTTGATAATGGTGATACAATTGCAAATGTTAAAATAGAAACTGATGGTAATGTTACCATTACGTTTAATGAATTTGCAGAGAATAATTCCAATGTTTCAGGATTCTTTTTTATTGATACTCAATTTGATCCTGACCAAATAGGAGGACCTAGTCCAGTACCTATTACATTTGAAATTGGAGGAAATTCTTCTTCTGTTATAATTAACGTAAACTTTGAACAACCGGAAGTTCCTGATGCTTCTGCTATAAAGTACGGAAGTTATGACCCTTCTAAAAATGAGATTACTTGGAAAGTAATTGTGAATACAGAAGGAGTCACGGTTAATGATGCTGATATTGTGGACAACATTTCAGTGGGACAACAATTTATACCTGGTTCTGTTACTATAAATGGAGTTAGTGCAGATACAGCAAATTATAACTATGATTATAACAATAATAGATTAACTTATAAATTCCCAAGTGTAATAGAAACAGAGCAAGTAATTACCTTTAAAACTAAGGTAGTAAATCCAGAAGTTTTTAAATCTGAGGGAGCTACAGTATATGAGAAGAATAAAGCAATCTTTAATCATGATGGAACTTTTATAGAATCTAATGAGGCATCAGTAGCTATTTATACAGACTTTATTAGAAAAGATGGAAAGTACGATGTAGAGGCAAAGAGAATTAATTGGACTATTTATATAAATAAGAATGCTCAAAATATTCCCAATGCTGTAGTTACTGATGATATACCAGAAGGGTTAACTTTTGTAGATGGTACTGTTAAGATGGATGGAAACCAAACTGAGGATAATTACTCTTTAGTTGGACAAAAATTTACCTATACTTTCCCAAGTGCTATTAATGAGCCACATATAATCCAATTTTCAACAGATGTAACTGATGGAGATGCTTTTAATTCCAATACAGGGAAAACCTATAACAATAAAGCAACTTTAACTGGTGATGGAGTACCAAGCGATGCTTCAGATGAAAAGGGTGTTGGAGTACCTACTAGCATTATTTCTAAACAAGGCGCAGGATATAATCCAGCTACAGGAGAAATTACTTGGAAGGTTACTATAAATAGTAATAAGATAGCAATAAAAAATCCAGTGGTTACTGATGAAATAAGATTAGGAAAAGAGTATGTAGAGGGTTCTGCTACTATAGATAAAGAGGTTCCAGGAGGAAGCTTTAACTATGTGAAAGCAGCAGAGAGTGATGCTAATAAAACTGGAACATTAACTTATACCTTTAATGGTAATATTAACGAAACTTATACAGTAACCTTTAGAACAAAAGTAACAGATCCCAAGGTTTATGCAGGAAATATGGAAGGATATAGTTACAATAATCAAAATTATTACAATGAAGCTAGATTAACAGGGGACAATATTAAAGAATCTAATGCTTCTAATTGGCAGTATTTAAAAAGTGAAGTTATAAATAAGTCTAGTAGTGATTATGATTATATAACAAGAGAAATTACCTGGAAGATTGTAGTTAATAAAAATAAAATGATTCTTCCTAATGCTTATATAATAGATAATATTAAGGGTGGGCAGGAGTTTGTCCCTAATTCTGTTTTGATTAATGGAATTCTTGCAGAGCCATCAAATTATGTTTATGATGAAACTGCCAAAACCTTAAGATATAATTTCCCTAGTGAAATCAAAGATGAGCAAATAATAACTTTTAAGACTAAAATTACAGATACCTCTATATTTAACACTAATGGAGAAAAGCAGGTTGAGAATACTGCAAAGCTAATAACTGATTTAGTGCCTGGAGGTGTAGAAAGTACAGGAAAAGGTACTATAAAAAGTACTTTAATAGATAAAAAAGCTATCTATGAAAGAGGTAATTCTTATATTGATTGGAATGTAACCATTAACTCTAACAAAATATTAATTAAGGATGCAGCTTTAACAGATATCCTTCAAGAGGGACTTGAACTTGATACCACATCTATAAAACTGTATAAGCAGATTTTAAAACCTGATGGAAACCTTGAAAAAGGGGAAGAGGTTGTTTTAAATCAAAGCAATGTAAAATATAATGCTGAAACAAGAGAGTTTACCTTTATATTACCTTCTCCAACTGAAGAAGCATATATTTTAACCTTTAGAACTGATGTAGTGGACAAAAGTAAGTCACCATTTACTAACGCTATATCCTTTAAAGGTACAGGAATAGAGGGAACTTCTTCTTCAGGAAATGTTGATGTTATATTCCAAGGTGCTGGCGGTGGTGGAGTTGGCGAAACTGGTAGCATTAAGGTTGCAAAAGTAGATAAAAATAACGAAAACATTAAACTGGAAGGAGCTGTATTTGAACTTCTTGATAAGTATGAAAATGTTATAAAAACTTCAGAACCAACAGACTTAACTGGAGAGATTGTATTTAGTAAATTGAAGTTTGATATAGACTATTACGTTAGAGAAAAGGTTGCTCCAACAGGATATACATTAAGTAGTGAATTGTATAAATTTCAACTTAAAAATACTAAAGATGAAAAGAATATAACATATAATTATAAAGATGAAAAGATTAAAGGTGAAATTGAATTCTTTAAAACTGGTGAAAATAATATCCCTCTTGAGGGAGCTGAGTTTACTCTCTATATGATTTCAGACACTTCCTATTCAAATCCTATAGCAATAGCTATAAGTGACGAAAATGGAAAAGTAAATTTCAAAAATGTGGAGTATGGAGAGTATGCAATAAAAGAAACAAAAGCTCCAGAAGGATATATACCTTCAGGGAAAATACTAACTGCTATTATCACTGAAAATGGAAAGATAGTAAAAACAAACCCTGAAAGTATATCTA